>DATKJT010000060.1:0-49064 GCA_035543495.1 Rhizomicrobium sp.
GGGCGGCGAATGGTTGCGTGAGCAAAGTCCTCAAGAAGCATCTGAGAACGAATATAGAACATCCAATCTCAGGTTTCAAGGCCTAATGTTGATTTTTTTCTTCTATCTGACTCAAAGGCTTAGGCCGAAGGCCAAGAAAAAAGCGGCGGATTGCTCCGCCGCCCTTGGTGGAATGTCGGAGGTCGGCGCTATCCGCCCAATCCCAGAGTGATGTTCAGATAGGGGCCATAGAAGCCGCGGTTGTAGCTTTTTTCCGTGTCCTGACCGCCATCCATTGCGCCGAAGAACGTGTCGGCGCGATAGCCGAAGCTGATCTTGGAATTGCGATAGACCGCAGACGCGCCGAGATAGCCGCCAAGATTTGGCACAGCGACGTTCTTTGAGCGCGAGAACGAATGCGGCGTCTGATGGACGTTTTCGCAGCTCGAGAGCGTGCCGTAGCCGCAGTAGGTCGTCTGCACCTCGCCGCTGCCGGATGCTTTCTTGCGCCCGAACAGCACCGCGGCATTCACGCCATAGTCGAGCGTGATTTCACCATCTTCCTCATTGCCAAGGATCGGTGCAGACCCATCCCAAGTCACTTCGGGGCCGATGCCATTGAAGCTGTGATGCTCCTCGTTCGTCGCCGTGTCGAGATAGTGATATTTGGCGAAGTAAGCCTTATCGAAAGCGTAGAGCGGATCGGAGTTGAAGGCCGACTTGATGTCGGTATCGAAACGGACCATGCGCACGCCGGCGGCGATGGTGCTCTTTCCATGGTCGCCGAACGATCCCAGCCCCACATCCTTGCCGAGCGTGAAGTCGAGCATCATGTGGTCTTCCCGTGCAACGCCCTGAGCGTCCGAGAATGTCTTGAATATGGCGTGGCAAGCGCCGCTGTACTGAAATGGGGGATTGTCAATTGAACAGGGTATGGCGGGCCCGCCAGGGAAGAATTGCCTGCTCGCCTTTGTCTGTGCCGGCAGACTCTCGTGATAGTGCTTAGTGACGGATGAACGTCCGTAACGCACACCGGCTTTCAATACCCAGTCCGTACCTGCGGGTTGAAGCGTGGCGCTGCCTTGCCAATCGAATACTCCGCCGGGCGCCTTTTCAACGTCTGCGATGGACGGCAGATCGGTGCGCAATGAGGGCGTGCCTGCTGCGAACATCGATTGATATGGCTGGGTATCGGCATCCAGTATCGTGAAGTTGCCGCCGAGCTGGAACCAAATTTGAGGTGACCGGCCATCGGCATCACCAAAGAAATCAAGCCCGTAACCCGGCGAGGAAGGGCTGCCATCAAAGTGTTTGGTGACACGAACGCCAAAGAGACGCGGATCGGTCAAGAAGATGTTTGTCGTGAGACCGGAGTCATCGCTGTTGAGGAAGTCGCCGGTGATTGCTGTCGTGTCGAATGCATTTTTTACGTAACCCATGACCTGCCAGCCTGACGTATCCGTCAAAATCAAGGCAAAGTTCACGTTGGTGTAACCACGGATACGGTCATAAGGATCGTCATTAAAGACACGGGCCCAGGACGCTGCCTGCCAGTAGAAATCGCCATGCAGGGTTGCGGCCCAATCCGGCGACAGAGGCAGGGTGTAATCGGCACCAAGCGACACAGTATAGTGCGGTGCATTGGGAAGCTCGTTGCCGCCAAGATCTTTGGTGAACCCTTCGCCGTCGTTGGGGGCGGTTGCGGGATCAAAACCACTATAGGCGATAGTTGGATAGCCGGGCCGGCTGAGCGTGAGTGGATAGACGTTGTTGGCGACGCCGTTTTGATAGGTATCTTGCGTTACCGGATCGAGCCCCGCATTGTATGCAATGCCGCAAGCCTGAGGGCCCGCATTACCCTCTTCATTGCCTTCGTATCGGACCACCAGCGCAGCAGCGACGTAGTCCGGGAATATGCAATTCGAAGATTGGCCGACGAATGGTTTCATCACCACCCATCCCGGATGGCCCGCCGTACGATCGATCAAATCAATGGCCTGCTGGCCATTGTTGATGCGTGTGGTCTCGTAGCCGCCAGCGAAGGTGAACTTCAAGCCGGGAACCGGTTCCCAGGTTGCTTCCAATTCAGCGCCTTTTATTGTGGCGTCGAAATTCAGATTGATGGCGCTACGATCCACGATCTGCGAAATCTGATATCCTCTATAATCGTAAAAGAATGCATCGCCGTTTAATGTCAGCGCGCCATCAAGCAACGTGTTCTTCGTGCCGGCTTCGAAGGCGTCGACATATTCGGGCTTGAATGTGAGGGGATGCACCGGGAAGGCAATCGTATCTGTATATTGCAGCAGCACAGCCCCCGGTGGATTGGCACCGCCCGCCTTGTAGCCATGGGCATATGAAGCATAGAACAGGCTCTGATCCGTGAAGGACAGTTTGGGCGTCCAGTTGGCCACCGCCCGGCCAGTGAACTTGCTCCAAGATTGATCGACGCTACCAGTTGACGGGTAGCCATAACCAACGGTCAACAACTGGCTGGGTATCTCGGTAAAATGCTTCCTGTCATCCGTCCAGCGCAGGCCGCCCGTCAATTTCAGATCATTGGTGATGTTGTAATAAGCTTCTCCAAAGAGAGCATACGAATTCAGTACATAAGGATTGTTGCTGAGAAAATAATTGTGGCCTTGATCATCAAGTTCGGTAATCGGGTTGGTATCCACATATTGCGGAGATTCCGTTGGGATGCCACCCCCGTTGTGTGGATCGAAATAGGTCTCCCCATTGGCTAGGCAATAGAACGTCGTGTCCACACTGCCGCCGCGCGGATTGAGACATATATTATCGACCGAAATCATCGTGAAAGTATTTGAGAAGACGTAATACTTTTCGTCCGTCTCATAGTGCATGTAGTTGCCGCCGGCGCTGAAATTGAGCGGCCCCGTGAAATTCGACGCGAGCCGGAATTCCTGATTGAGCTGCCAGGACGTTTCCGTAGCGAGATCCTGCACAACGAGACGATCGCTGCAGCCGAGCTGCGGATCGCAGAATACACCGTTGGAATCTATAAGACCGTGTCCGCCATTGCTGGGAAGGAAAATGCCCGGAGACGTATTGAACCGATTGTAATCTTCCGTGGACCACAAGAAATCCCGATTGTACCCGGTGTCGGAATAGAACGTCAGCGTGGGCGAGACGTTCCAGCTTGTGTTCCATTCCACCGTATCGTTCTTCGCCAAATAGCGGGGCTGAAGCGCGGATTGGATGTCATGCAAATCGGTGGACTGCTTCGTGTCGGTATAAGGATCGACTTGACCGTTTATGAGCCCTTCGAATGCGGCGCCAGAAATGAATGGGAGCGAGAAACCATTGGGCACGCCAAATGCTTCCGGTGCGTAAAGCGAGCTTGGCAAGCAGCCTTGGCTGAACGTAGCGCTGGTTATGTCGAACACGCTTTGTCGGGGCGAGTCCACGTTAACGAGACCATTTGGAGTCGAAAATTGGCCGATGCCGGGATCTGTCTTGCAAAGCTGCTTTCCGCTGCGCAGTCGGTTGTCATCTTCGCTGAAGTGTTCCCAAATCAAATAAGACTGGACGGACGACACCGGCTTCCAACCGAGAGTGGCACGAGTAGACCACAGGTCGCGGCCGTCGGTCTGTTCGCCGGTGGTTTCGTTGTAGGTATATCCGTCCCGTTTGGTCCATTCGCCGGCAATGCGAAGATCGAGCTTGTCGCTCACGAAGGGGATGTTGATCATGCCTTCGAAGCGGCGGTTCTTGTAGTTGCCGATGTCGGCGCTGGCCATCGCTTCGAATTGGTCGGTCGGCTTGGCGGATGTGATGTTCACCACGCCTGCGGTGGCGTTTCGGCCGTAAAGCGTGCCTTGCGGGCCGCGCAGGACTTCGGCCTGGCTAAGATCGTAAAATTCCTGTTCGAAGAAGTGATTGCGAATGAACGGCGTATCGTTGAACGCGACCGCGACTGCAGGATCGGTGGCCACGGAAATCGCCTGCGTGCCGATGCCGCGGATTTGAATGCTGTAGCCGGTGAAATTTGTTTTCGTGAAAGTCAGGTTGGGAACCTGTTTCACCAGATCCGGTCCGCCAGCGGTTTGGGTGGAGGTGAGCTGTTCCTGGCTCAGCGCCGTGATGGCAATCGGGATCGATTGCACATCGGCGCCACCGAGTTTCGACGAGGTGACCGTGACGGTTTCTACGCTTGCGCGTGCGGGTGCGGCTTGGGCGATCTGGATGTTGCTCACTTCCGGCGCGAGTTCGGCGGATTGGCCGCGCACAATCGCCATCGCGCCTGACGGATCGCGGCGGACCGTGAATCCTGTGCCGGAGAGGATGCGGGTGAGAGCGTCGTCGGCAGAGAGGTTGCCTTGCGCGCCGCGCGTATGGACGCCTTTCACCGCATCGCCCGACACGATCACCGAGACGCCGGTTTGCCGGGCGTAGATCGTGAGCGCCGATTTGAGATCGCCGCCTGCGATGTTGAATTCTTCTGCGTGGGCCGAGGTGATCGCGGCGACGCACGCGCTTGTCAGCATGGCGGCTTTTAATCTGGCGGTTTTGATCATTTTATTCCCCCTCTGTGCTTTGCCGGGAAAATGCTTTCCCGAAATCCCCTGAACTCAGTGCGTGATGACGATGTCCTGCCCGCGTTTTTCAGAATGCAGGCCGAAGACCTGGCCCGTGACGCGGGCAAACGCTTCGGCGTCGTTGGCGCGGAAGGTGCCGACCACCGGCAGGCGGGCGGCGGATTTGGCGATGACGAGTTTTTCGCTGTTGTAGCGGTTGAACTCGGCGGCTGCGTCGGCAAGCGTGGTGTTGTCGAAGATGAGAAGGCCGCGCTGCCAGCCCAGCGATTCCGCAAGCGCGCGCGACGGCTTCTTGGTGACGGAGACGTTGGTGGCGGTGGCAACCGCCACGTCGCCGGGCAGAAGATCGATCGGTTTTTCGTCGGCCTTGCCCGGTTCGAAGGCGACCTTGCCTTCCATCACCGCGACTTCGAAACGTTCGGTGTCACGGCGGACGGTGAAGCGCGTGCCGAGATCGGTGACGGTGCGGTTGCCGGCGATGACGCGGAAGGGCCGCGCCGCATTGTGCGTGACGTGGAAATAGGCCTCGCCCTTGTCGAGCCAGATCCTGCGGTCCGCGCCGCTCAGATCCATGCGCAAGGTGGTGTCGGTGTTGAGCGCGATTTGCGAACCGTCGACCAGCGTGATGGTTTCGCGCCCGCCCACCGGCGTGGAATAGGTTTTCTCGTTGGTGGCGGTAGTGAAGTAAGTGTTCGCGGCCACGCCCACCACGGCGATGATGGCAGCGGCCGCGACCGCGCGCATCGTGTTGGGCAGAACGTCCTTGATGGTTTCGGCGAAGCGGCGGGTCGGTTGCGGCTTCAGCGCCACGAGTTTGTCGGCGCGCGTCCACGCGGCTTCGGCGCGCAGAAACGCCACGACATGGGAGGGAGATGCCGCGAGCCAGGCATCGAGTTCTGCCTGGGCGGATTCGTTCCAGCCGTCGCCATCGCGGCGCGAGATCCAGTTCGCGGCGTCCGCGCGGATGTGCTGTGCGGGTTCGCTCATCTGGGTCTCCTTTCGCCGAACAGGGCGTCGGCGAGTGCGGCCACGCCATCGCTGATGTGGCGGTCGACGGTTTTTTCCGAGATGTTCATGCGCAGCGCGATCTCGCGGTGCGACAGCCCTTCGATCTTGCGCAAGGTCACGGCCTGGCGGCAGCGGCGCGGCAAACGGGAGAGCGCATCTTCGAGCAGGCGCAATTCCTCGCGCGCGATCACCCAGCGGTCGGCGCCGGGTTCGTCCTTGGCGATGTTGAGCGCTTCGAGATCGGCCACCGCTTCGATGGAGACGATGGCTTCATGGCGCACGCGGTTGAGCAGAAGATTGCGCGCGACGGTGAAGAGAAACGGTTTGGCGGGATCTGGAATCTTTTTGAGCGCCGCCTGATAGACGCGCACATAGACGTCCTGGCACAGATCTTCGGCCTCGTTCCGATTGCGAAGGCTGTGACGCAGGAATTGCATCAGCGCCGCTTCCAGGGGCAGCACCTCGCGCACGAACCAGTCGTTGACCTCTGGGGTAGCGGTCATGTCGGCCCCGGCCAGGCGCATCGATGCGCTTTCACGACCAGTTTCGAACGTTTCCGCCATCGCCCAAAAGCTTTCCGCTCGCAAAGGGAAGGACGCATGTCTCACACTGGGTAGAACACGCGAGGTAGGCGGACTCCCCATAAGAACGGGGAGGCGCTTCCTTATATATGTGCGCCGGAGAAGGGCCGCCTTCCCGAATTCTGAAATATTCTTTCGAGAACAAAAGGTTAGGCCCAAACATTGACTCCGGGGCGGGGGCAAATCCATACTGGAACGAAACAGGAACAAATGCGATGAGCCAGCCTGCCCAACTTCTTGCCTCGCTGCACCGTGCGTTCGAGCCGGAGGGCACGCGCGCGGTGCTGGGGCATGGCGCGGTGGATGGCTTGGGATTGCGGCGCGAGGCGCTGCATGAGGTCTATGCAGCGCTTGCCGGTGACAGTGCGGCGGCATCGGGTTTTGCGATTGCGCTGGCGCAGAGGCTTTGCGAAGGCCGCACCATTCTCTGGATACGGCAGGAGTTTTCCGCGCTCGAACATGGCGAGATCGACGGCAGCGGTTTGCTGGAGATGGGCATCGATCCCGCAAAACTCATTCTGCTGCGCGTCGATCACGCCAAGGATGCGCTGCGGGCGGCGGGCGATGCGCTCACCTGCAGCGGATTGGGCGCGGTGGTGATCGAGATCTATGGCGAACACAAGGTGCTCGATCTCACGGCCACACGCAGACTTACGCTGGCGGCGGCACGCCATGGGGTGAGCGCGGTGCTGTTGCGGCTGGGTGTGGAGGCCGATGCGAGTGCTGCGGAAACGCGCTGGATCGTGCGGCCCGCACCATCTGCGTCTGCGGAAGATTTCGGTTTGCCGCGTTTCGACGCGACGCTGGCGCGCAATCGGCATGGCGCCACAGGGCGATGGATCATGGAATGGAACGGCGACGATGGATCTTTTCACGAACAAGCGGCGGATACTTTCGGTGTGGCTGCCGAGGCTTCCGACGGATCGGCTGATACGCAAGGCTGGAAGCGCGCCGGATAAGCCGCTGGTCGTTGCAATCAAGACCGACAACGCGCTGAGGATTTATGCCGCCGACCGCAAGGCCGCGCGCCTTGGCCTGAAAACCGGCATGGCAATTGCCGATGCGCGCGCAATGATCCCCGTGCTCGACGTGGTGGAAGCCGATCTTCCCGCCGACCGCGCGCTGCTCGAAAACATCGCCGAATGGTGCGACCGCTTCACGCCCCTGGTGGCGCTCGATCCGCCGAACGGATTGCTGCTCGACGTGACGGGGGTGGATCATCTGTTCGGCAGCGAGCGCGGCCTTTGTGAGAGCGTGCACATGAAACTCGCCGCCCAAGGCTTCATCGTGCAATGCGCGCTGGCAGGAACTGCCGCCGCGGCGCGTGCGCTTTCCCATTATGCGCCGGGAACGATTGCAGCGCCGGGCAAGGAAGACGAAGCGATTGCCGGCCTGCCGGTGGCCGCACTGCAATTGGACGACGCCATTGTTCACGGATTGAAACGTGCAGGCCTCAAAACCATCGGACAGGTGGCGGCGCGCACGCGGCCCGAACTGACCGCGCGGTTCGGCAAACAGATGATGGCCGAACTCGATCAGGCACTCGGCAAAAGCGAGCGTCCGGTTTCGCCCTTGCGGCCCCTGCCCGATTTCATGGCCGAACATCGTTTCGCCGATCCCATCACGGTGCAGGAGGTGATCCTGTCCTGCCTGGAAAATCTCGCGGCAACGCTGGGCAATATCCTGGAAAAAAGCGGACAGGGCGCGCGCGAAATGACCGCGGTGTTCTTCCGTGCCGATGGCGCTGTCAGGCGGCTTTGCGTGCAAACGGGCGCCCCCACGCGCGATGCGAAGATCATCACGCGGCTGTTTCGCGAACGCATCGATTCGCTTGCCGATCCGCTCGATCCCGGTTTCGGGTTCGATCTCATCCGGCTCGAAGCCAGCTGCGCCGAACGCCAGAGCGACGAGATGCCGAGTTTCGAAGCCGATGCGCGGGCCGCGCGCGAGGTGACCTATCTGGTGGACCGGCTTGCCGCGCGCTTCGGCGCACAACGCGTGCAACGCTTCCAGCCGCAGGACACGCATATCCCCGAAGCCGCTTCCGTGGCAGTGCCGGCGCAATATGCGGCGCAAACGAAAACGGCGTGGCAGATGAAACGGAGCGCCGGCGAAGCGCCGCGCCGTCCGTTGCGGATGCTGGCACGGCCCGAACCCATTGAAGACGTGATGGCGCTTGCCCCGGATTCGCCGCCCCGGCGATTCAAATGGCGGCATGTGCAGCACAAGATCCTGCATGCCGACGGGCCGGAACGCATCGCCATGGAATGGTGGCGGCATCAGGAACACATGCCGACGCGCGATTATTTCCGCGTGGAAGACGAAGAAGGAAGGAGGTTCTGGCTCTATCGCGAAGGCATCTATGCCGAAACGCGCGAACCCAAATGGTACGTCCATGGAGTGTTTGCGTGACCTATGCCGAGCTTGCGATCACCACCAACTATTCGTTCCTGAGAGGCGCCTCGAAACCGGAGGAGTTTGCGGTCGCGGCCACCTTGCAGAAACACCACGCCATCGGCATTGCCGACAGGAATACGCTGGCCGGCGTGGTGCGCGCTTATGACGGATTTGAAAATCCGAAATTGCCGAAGGACAAGCCGCGCTTGCTGGTGGGTGCGCGCCTCGTCTTCCGCGACGGCACGCCGGACATATTGGCCTATCCCGCCGACCGGAAAGCGTATGGGCGGCTTTGCCGCCTCCTGTCGCTCGGCAAGCTGCGCACCAAAAAGGGCGAATGCGATCTCGATTTCGGCGATCTTTTCGACTGGCAGGAAGGGCTTCTCTTCATCGTCATGCCGCCGGAAAAACTCGGCGCCGAAACGAAATCGACGCTCGAACTCCTGGCCCAGATCGCACCCAGACGGGTGTGGCTGGCGGCAGCACGCCTGCATCGCGGCAACGACCGCAAGCGGATGCGCGAATTGCAGAACATGGCCGATGACTGGCGCGTGCCGCTGATCGCGGTGAACGACGTGCTTTATCATTCCCCGGAACGGCGCGAATTGCAGGACGTGGTCACCTGCATTCGCGAGCATGTGACGCTGGACGAGGCGGGCAAGAAGCTGGAGGTCAATGCCGAACGTCACCTGAAATCGCCGGAAGAAATGGAGCGGCTGTTCCGCGAACATCCGCGAGCCATTGCCGAAACGCTGCGTTTTGCGGATCGGATTTCCTTCACGCTGGACCAGCTCAAATACAATTATCCCGACGAGCCCGTGCCGCCGGGCAAGACCGCGCAACAGCATCTGGAGGACCTGACCTGGGAAGGAGCGGAACGGCGATATCCGGACGGCATTCCCGATACTGTGCGTGCAACCCTGCGCAAGGAGTTGCGGCTGATCGAGAACCGCGCTTATGCGCATTACTTCCTCACCGTTCACGACATCGTTCGTTACGCCAACGAGAAGAAAATTCTCTGCCAGGGCCGCGGATCGGCCGCGAATTCCGCCGTTTGCTATGTGCTGGGCATCACGGCGGTCGACCCGTTGCAGATCGATCTGCTGTTCGAGCGCTTCGTTTCGGAGAAACGCGCCGAACCGCCCGATATCGATGTGGATTTCGAGCATGAGCGGCGCGAGGAAGTGATCCAGCATATCTACAAGCATTACGGCCACGCACGCGCGGCACTGACCGCAACCGTGATCTGCTATCGCCCGCGCAGCGCCATCCGCGAAGTGGGAAAAGTGTTCGGCTTGACCGAAGACGTGACGGCGGCGCTGGCGAGCGGGGTTTGGGGAAGCTGGGGTTCGCTGCTCAAAGAGCGCGAGGTGCGGCAGGGAAATTTCGACCCACGCAATCTGGTGATCGCGCGCGCGGTGATGCTGGCCAATCAGTTGATGGGATTTCCGCGCCATCTTTCACAGCATGTGGGAGGCTTTGTGCTGACCCGCGACCGGCTGGACGAGATCGTGCCCATCGGGCCTGCCGCGATGGACGACCGTTACTTCATCGAATGGGACAAGGACGATCTTGATCGTCTGGGCCTGATGAAGGTCGACGTGCTGGCGCTGGGGATGCTCACCTGCATCAGGAAGGCGTTCGATCTGTTCCGGCAGCACGAGAACCGAGATTTCTCGCTTGCCACGATTCCGCGCGAACAGCCCGAAGTGTACGACATGCTGTGCAAGGCCGACGCGATCGGCGTGTTCCAGGTGGAAAGCCGTGCGCAGATGAACATGCTGCCGCGCCTGAAGCCGCGAAAATTCTACGATCTTGTCATTGAAGTGGCGATCGTGCGGCCGGGGCCGATACAGGGCGACATGGTGCACCCTTATCTGCGGCGCAGGAGCGGGCAGGAGAAAGTTGCTTTTCCTGCGCCAGATCCGAAATTCGGGCCGCCGGACGAATTGAAACAGGTGCTCGGCAAGACCATGGGGGTGCCGCTGTTTCAGGAGCAGGCGATGAAGCTTGCCATCGTGGCGGCCGAATTCACGCCGGAGGAAGCCAACGGATTGCGCCGCGCCATGGCGACGTTCCGCCATGTCGGTACCATCGATCAGTTCCGCGAGAAGATGGTGGGCGGCATGGTGCGCCGCGGCTATGAACAGGATTTTGCCGAACGCTGTTTCAAACAGATCGAAGGGTTCGGCAGTTACGGTTTTCCCGAAAGCCATGCGGCGAGTTTTTCGCATCTTGTCTACATCTCGGCCTGGATCAAATGCCATCATCCGGCGGTGTTTGCGTGTGCGTTGCTCAATGCACAGCCGATGGGGTTTTATGCGCCCGCCGAGATCGTGCGCGATGCCCGCGAGCATGGGGTGGATGTGCTGCCTCCCGACATCAATTTCAGCCAGTGGGACAACACGCTGGAACGCAACACCTGCGGCGTGATTGCATTGCGTTTGGGTTTTCGCCAGATCGACGGGATGGGCGAAGCGCAAGCGGCCGAGATTGTGAATGGGCGCGGCTATGGTTATGGCTCGCTCGATCAGTTGGTGCGGCGCACGGAAATTTTCAAACGCACGCTTGTGACGCTTGCCGAAGCCGATGCGTTCCGTTCGCTGGGCATGGATCGGCGCGAGGCGTTGTGGGCGGTGCGCCGCGTGAGCGAGGTGAAGCCGCTGCCTTTGTTCGCAGCGGCGCACGCGCCCGAACAGACGAAAGAAGTGCGCGCGCCCCTGCCCGCCATGCCGCTGAGCGAGCATGTTCTAGCCGATTACCAGACGCTGAGGCTTTCGCTCAAAGCCTATCCGATGCAATTCCTGCGAGTGAAATACGACGCCGAGAAAATCCTGAGTTGCGCTGAGGCCGGGAATGTTTCCGACGGAAAGTATGTGCGTGCGGCGGGCATCGTTCTGGTGCGGCAGAGGCCGGGGGAAGGCAATGCGGTGTTCGTAACCTTGAGCGACGAGACCGGCATTTTGAACGCGGTGATCTGGCTTTCGGTGTTCGAAAAGTACCGCAAGGAGGTGATGGGCGCGCGCGTGCTTCTCATCGAGGGACGCATCCAGAAAAGCCCGGAAAACGTTGTGCATCTTGTGGCGGAGCGATTGGTTGACCGCAGCGACGACCTGCATCTTCTGGCGGACGAAGGCCCGAACCCCACACCCATCGAACCTTACGTGCCGCGCCATCCGCGCAACGTGCGCGTCCTGCCGAAATCGCGCGACTTTCATTGAGGCGTTAACCCAATCCGCTAACCGTATCGCGATTAACGAAGGAAAATCGCGCCTCCTTGCAACTTCGACTCTGACATTCCTTTACGAATTTGAAGGTGGCCGCACCGCAATAAGGAACCTGCAAGGGGGCGGGCCATGCCGGGTTGGCGCCATCACATCCTGCCGGTCTTCAGGAAATTCGCCGACGACGAGCGCGGCAATTTCGTGATGATAGCGGCGATTGCGTTACCCACGCTGCTTCTGGGCGCGTTGGGCGCGGTCGATCTTTCCTCCGTCATCAACGACCGCGTGAAGATGCAGGCGGTTGCCGATTTCTCCGCGCTCAATGCCGCCAAGCAGCTTGCGCTCGACACCTCCAACGCGACCGCGCTGCGCGCCAAGAACGAAGCCGAAAGCGAACTTGCCGATGTCGCCAAGCGCTGGTCGCTCAGCATCGACGCGCAAGTGGTGCAGGACGGCAAGGCCGTAGAGGTGACGGTGGTGGGCAAGCGGCCCTCCTATTTCCACGACCTTCTGCCCAAGGGCGGCTGGACGGCGCGCGCCGCGTCCACCGCGGTGATCGAGGGGCTGACACCGCTTTGCGTTCTGGGTTCGGGCAAGAACAATGGCGGCCTGCTGGGATTGGGGCTTGGGGCTTCCAGCGACGTCATCACGCTCAAGAACACCGCCAAGCTGAGCGCCGATACCTGCCTCGTGCAATCCAACAACGCCATCGACGTGAAGAACGGCGCGGCGCTCAAGGCGCAGGCCGTGCAATCGGTGGGCGATGCTTCGGGCACGATTTCGCCCGAACCGATGACGGGAGCAGCCGAGATCAAGGATCCGTTCGCATCGCTGAACACCAACGTGCCCTCGCTCTGCACCGATCTGAACGTGCGGCTGTCGGTGGGCACCACGACGTTGCAGCCCGGCGTGCATTGCGGCGTCATCACCGTGCTGAACAACGCGACGCTGGTGCTGGCGCCGGGAGAGCACTATTTTTTCGCCGCCACGCTTTTGCTCTCCAACAACGCGACCTTGCGCGGCACGGATGTGGCGCTGATCTTCGACACGCTGTCGCTGTTTGCCTTTACCGATCAATCCGACATCGAACTGGAGGGGCGCAAGACGGGCGCTTTCGCGGGCTTTGTGATCGCCACCACCAAGGGCAACACCAAGACCTTCACGATCTCCACCACCTCCGCGCACAAGCTTCTGGGCGTCGTTTATATCCCGAACGGATTGCTCAACATCACCGGCAACAATCAGGTCGCAGAGGATTCCGCGTGGACCGTGATCGTGGCCAAGGCGATCAACATCGGCGGCGGGGCCGATCTGGTGGTGAATGCGAATTACGGCGCGATGTCGACACCGCCGGTGCCGATGGGCGTGGGACCGTCCGCGGCCAATTCCAGCGTCAGGCTGATAAAGTAACGGGCGCTGCTGCGAGGCGTTCGGCGGGGAAGGCGATGCAGACCTGCGTGCCCCTGCCCGGCGTGCTTGCCAGTTGCAGCGCGCCGCCGTGCAATTCCATGAACTGTTTCGCCATGGGAAGGCCCAATCCGGCGCCATCATGCTTGCGCGAGAGCTTGCCATCGACCTGGCTGAAGCGTTCGAGCGCGCGGGGGATGTCTTCTTCGGCGATACCTATGCCGGTATCGCGCACCTCCAAGCACAGTTCCTCGCCGCGCAGGAAACCATGCACGCTCACCTCGCCGCCTTCCGGCGTGAAGCGCACGGCATTGGCGAGCAGGTTCACCAGCACCTGACGCACAAGCCTGCGATCCGCCGTGAGCTTCGGCAGGCGCGCGGCGATGTTCACGGCGAGCGAAAGTTTGCCGCCTTCGGCCTGCGGCTCGACCATGCGCAGCGCTTCGGCCACGACATCCGCGGGATCGAAGCTTTCTTCGTGCAGGGTCGCGCGGTCGGCATCCATGCGCGAGAGTTCGAGGATGTCGTTGATCATCGAGAGCAGATGGGCGCCGCTGTCGCGGATGTCCTGCGCATAGCGGCTGTAGCGTTCGTTGCCGATGGGGCCCAGCGCCTGCGAGGTGAGCATTTCGGCAAAGCCGATGATCGCGTTGAGCGGCGTGCGCAGTTCGTGATTGATGGCGGCGAGGAATTGCGATTTGGCTTCGCTGGCCTTGGTGGCATCGCGCGAGGCCTGCAGCAATTCGGAGGATGTGCGTTCGAGTTCGCGCTTGGTCATTTCCACTTCGCGCACGTGATCGAGCAATTGCCGTTCGGCGCGGTGGGCGCGATCGACGAAACGGATCTGGTAATTCAATAGCCGCCAGTTGATCGGCTTGACGATGAAGGACGAGGCGCCCTTTTCGAAGGCGCGATCGATGGCCACCACGTCTTCGCGCCCGGTGATGACGATGACGGGCAGGCGCGCGGTTGATTCATCACCTCTTAACGCATCGAGCACCTGGAAACCGTCGAGCCGCGGCATCTCCAGATCGAGCAGCACGAGGTCGCAACCCTGCGACCGGATATGTGTTAACGCCTCTTCACCATCGGCGGCCACGGAAACGCGGCCCTTTTCCGACGCCAGATGCACCTGGGCGAACTCGCGCAGGATCGGATCGTCATCGACGAACAGCAAATGCAGCGGTTCGTCGAGCACATAGAAGAACTCCCCGGCGTCCATGCCCAAATCTCCAATCCGGTCCGCACGTTAAGGGCAGGGTCATTAATCGGTGGTAACTCTGGAAGCGGCTGTTTTCGGGAACTTTCAGGGCGTGCAGGCGGAGCGTCGGACATCGCAGCGGCAGAACACGCTGAGACGCAAGCTTGTATGGCTTGTCGTCTGTTCCGTGGGCTTGGCGGCCGCACCCATCGCCGGCGTTTCGGCCTGGCGCGACGGTGCGCGCGAGGTGGCACTCGAGACCGCGCGATTGAATGCGGCAGCGCGCGTGGTGGCCTCCATCGCAAGCACTGCCGCCGCACATGACGACCGCATGGGCGCATTCCGCGCCATCCGCGCAATCGCGCAGATGAACGACGTCGTCTACGGACGCATCGAAGGCGCGAACGGCAAACTGCTGGTCGAAACGGGCGCGGGCGTGCGTCTCCAGGACGACGTGCACGCATCGGGCAACGCATCGTTCCTGACCGAACTGTTCAGCCAGACGTCGGAAGTGGCCGCACCCATCCGATTCGGCAATCGCGAGGTGGGGCGCGTGGTGCTGCTCGGCCAGACCGAAGGCATGTTCCAGCGCTTTCTTTCGAGCCTCGCCATCAGCCTTGGCGTGGCATTGCTCGCGATCCTTGCCGGGCTTGCCATCGCGTGGCGGTTGCAGGAACGCATTGTGCGGCCGCTGATGGCGCTGACCGGTTCGATGCGCCGCGTGCAGGAGACACACGATTACGGCCAGACCGTTTCGGTGGACGCCGATGGCGAAACGGCCTCGCTCGTCGCGGGCTTCAACCGCATGTTGGGCGAAATCCGTGCCCGCGATGCGCGCATCGCCGAACAGATGGCCGGGCTGGAAGACGAGGTGGCGGCGCGCACCGAAGAACTGGTGATCGCGAAGGACGTGGCCGTTTCCGCCAATCAGGCGAAATCGGATTTCCTTGCCACGATGAGCCATGAAATCCGCACGCCGATGAACGGCGTGATGGTGATGGCCGAAATGCTGGCGGCAGGGCAATTGCCTTCGCGCGAGCGGCGCTTTGCCGAGGTGATCGCCAAATCGGGTGCAAGTCTTCTCGCCATCATCAACGACATCCTCGATTTCTCGAAAATCGAGGCGGGCAAGCTTGAGCTTGAGACCGTGGCCGTCGACCTGAACGAAATCGTGGAAGACGTGCTGAGCCTTTTCTGGGACCGCGCGGCGAGCAAGGGATTGGACCTTGCCGGTTTCGTCGATCCCGCGACGCCGCATCTGGTGGCGGGCGATCCGGTGCGCTTGCGGCAGGTGATTTCCAACCTCGTCAACAACGCGATCAAATTCACCGAAGCCGGGGGCGTTCTGGTGGAAATCGCGCCGCAGGACGGCGCGCTGACCATCGCCGTGCGCGACACCGGCATCGGCATTCCGGCGGACAAGATCGATTCCGTGTTCGGCGCGTTCACCCAGGCCGATCAATCCACCACGCGGCGCTTCGGCGGCACGGGCCTTGGCCTTGCGATTTGCAAGAAGCTGGTCGACGCGATGGACGGCCGCTTCACCGTGACCAGCGAAGTGGGCAAGGGCTCGACCTTCGCCTTCTCGCTTCCCATGACAGTCATCGAAGCCGCCGAACCGTGGCCTGCGGCGCAGGCAGGTGCACGTGCCATTGTCGCGCATAACGGTATTCTGACCACGCAAAGCCTGCGCCGTTATCTCGAACATTCGGGCTACACGCTTGCCGATGACGGCGATGTCGCGATCGCCAACGCAGCGAATGTTGCCCGCGTGAGCGCAAGACAGATCGTGTGCCTGGCAAGCTATGGCGAATCCGAACCGCAGGAGCTTTTGCGGCGCGGCAAGGTGGCCGCGGTTTTGGTGCAGCCGGTCCGCAGGCGCGAAGTGACCGAAATTCTGCGCCAGCTTGAAGCCGGGCAACCGCTGCAGGCGGCAAATGCCGTTGAAGCCGCATCCGATCAGGCTTTGCCCAATTTCGCGGGCGCGCGCGTGCTGGTGGCCGATGACAGCGCGGTCAACCGCGAAGTCGCGATGGAGGCGCTGAGCCGTTTCGGCATCGAGGCCAAACTCGTCAATGACGGGTGCGAAGCGGTGGCAGCACTTGCCGAGCCATTCGACCTCGTGTTGATGGACGGCAGCATGCCGGAGATGGACGGCTTCGAAGCCGCGCGTGCCATTCGCAGCCGCGAATCCGAAGCGGGTGCCGCACGCACGCCGATCATTGCGCTGACCGCCCATGTGGTGGGCAACGCCGCGGATGCCTGGCGCGAAGCGGGCATGGACGGCGTACTGCACAAGCCATTCACGTTGAAGGCGTTGGGGGACGTTCTGGCGCGCTTCCTGAAGGAAGCCGCGCCGACGCGGACGCCGGTCCTTTCACCCCCACCGCAAACAGAAACCATGCAAGACCTTTCCAGCAATCCGCTGTTCGATGCCGAAACCATGGCGCAATTGCAGGCCTTTGCCGCCAACGGAAAAGCCGATTTCGTGGAACGCGTGCGCGGCCTTTATCGCGCCAATGCGCCCGGCTGCATCGACAAGCTGCGCGCGGCAGAAAGCGCGCAGGATGCGGCAATTGCCGCGCACGCGCTCAAATCCATGAGCTTCAACATCGGCGCGAAAGCGGTTTCGAACCTGTGCGCCGAGATGGAAACGGCGGCGCGCGACGGCGCAATGCCGCAAGCAGCGGAGATCGCCGAACTTGCCGCCACGCTCGACGCCACGCTTTCAGCCCTTGGCGGAGGTGCCGCAGCCGCACCGCACGTGCCGACACCTGTGGAAATCCTGCTGACCGACCTGCAACACGCGCTGGCCAATAACGAATTGTCGCTTGCCTATCACCCGCAATTCGATTCCGGCACGCGCACCGTCACCGGCTGCGAAGCGTTGATCCGCTGGGTGCATCCGACCAAGGGAACGATCGTGCCATCGGTCTTCATTCCGCTGGTGGAAGCAGCCGGCATGATTGGCCCCGTGACACAATGGGTCATCGAACGCATGATGATCGAAATGCGCGACACGCCCATCCCCGTCGCCGTGAACGCATCGGCCATCGATTTCGCAACCGACGATTTCGTGCCGAAGGTGAAAGCATTGCTCGACAAGCACGGCTTCGATCCAGCCAAGCTCGAAATCGAGATCACCGAAACCGCGCTGCTTGAGCGGCAGGACAAGGTGAAAGCCAATATGCACAAGCTGCGCGCATTGGGCGTGAAGCTGGCGCTGGATGATTTCGGCGCGGGCTATTCGAGCCTGCAGCATCTGCGCCGCTTCCCCTTCGACAAGCTCAAGATCGACCGCGAATTCATCACCGATTGCACGGCGGAGGTGCAATCGGCCACCGTCATCCACGCGGTGGCGAGCATCGGTCGCGCGCTCGGCATGAAAGTGGTGGCCGAAGGCGTGGAAACGGAGAACATCGCCCGCTTCCTGAAGATCGCGGGCGTTCATTCGCTGCAGGGCTATCTGTTCGGAAAGCCGGTAGGGCGCGACAAGCTGCTGGAACTGATATCGCCGCCGACAGTGCTTTCGGCCTGAGTTTCAGCGCGCGAGCGACACGCCCACCCGCACCATGCGCGGTGCATCGTAGGTGACGACGGGCGCGGGATTTGCGGCACTGGATGATGTGGCGACATCGGCATCGAACAGATTGTCGGCTGCGAGATAAAGCGAGACCTTGTCCGTCACCAGATAAGTGAGCCGCGCATCCACCGTGGTTGCGGCGGGAAGCGGCAAGGTGTTCTGGTCGTCGGAGAAACGTTTGCTTTCGTAGCGCAGATCGGCGGAAAGCACGACGCGCGGCAACGGCATCGCATCGAAACCGGCCGTCACCGTCCAACGCGGCGTCTGCGCGGGGCGCAGGCCGTTGACATGGGCATCGGTGAGATCGAAGGCGGCGCGCACGGATAGCGCTTCGCTCAGGCGGTATTTCGCATTGGCCTCGATACCGGGCGCATTGATGTCGCCCGCGTTCTGGCGTTGCAAGGTGTTGGGATTGTTGTTGAGGGTGACGTTGGCGATGGCCGCGTGAAGCTGGTTGAAGAAGATATCGCCATCCCATGAGAGATCGCCCCACACGCCGCCAGCGCCGATTTCCGCACCGTAATATTTTTCCGGCGTCAGATCGGGATTGGCCGAGGTGGTGACGTTGCCCACACGGAACGGACGATAGAGTTCGTTCAGGCTGGGCGCGCGGAAACCGGCATAGGCGGCACTGCGCAGATAGAAATTCTCCGACACATCGTAACGCACGCCGGCCCGCGCCGTCGGCACGATGCCGCTTTTCGACGGATACAATGTCGCCGTGGTGGCGTTCGTCGCGAACACGGTTTGGATCAGATGTCCGTCGCTGCTCGACCATCTGTCGGCGCGCACGCCCAGCGTGAGCAGCCAGTTGCCGATATGGCTTGCGCCTTCCGCGTAAATGCCTGCGACCGAAGTCTTGCCGCCGGAGACGCGGCCTTGCGTGAAAGCCTGCAACCCCTGCGACCAGGAAAACTGTTCGCGGGAATTGCCGCGGGCAAAACGCGCATCCGCACCCGTTTCCCAATCGAGCCAATCGAGCGAACCGCGCAACGCGGCGTTCACGCCCCAGCCGATGGCGGGCGTGGCGTATTGGTTGTTGGCGGGCGTGGCGACCGAACGATCCGCCGAAACCGAAGCAGACGAATTGAACAGATCGCTGGAGCGCAACCAGCCTTGCAAACGCCAGCCCGGATCGTCCTGACCTTGCGGGTGGGCGAGTGTGAGGCTGGTGGAAAGGCCGCTTGCTTCCGACGCGGTCACGCCGAGACCGGAATGGCGGGCTTCGTCATAAACGCCCACACGCGCGGAGAGCAACGTGTCGTCCAGTACGGTTGTTTGCGCGCGCAACGAGGCGCTGCGGGCGTTGAGCGTGACCGGTGTGTCGGCGGCGCCGCGTTGGGTTTCGTCGACGGGAATCCATCCGGCGGATGAATCGATGGCGCCGCTTGCAAAGACAGCGACGGGGCCGAGCGATACACCGCCCGCGGCTGCGGCATGTCCCGTTTCGCGTTCGCCCCAGGAGGCATCGCCTGCGAAGCCATCGCCCGTCTGTTCGTCGAGCGCGATCACGCCGGTGAGCGCGCCCGCGCCGTAGGGCCCTGCGCCCGCGCCGCGCACGACATTCGCACGCGCGATGTCTTCGGGCGGCAGCGAACTCCAGATCACCCAGCCGCCGAACGGATCGTTCTGCGGCACGCCATCCAACGTCACGAGCGCGCGGCCCGCTCCCGACGGCGCGATGGAGCGCAGCGAAACGCCCTGCACGGTTGGATTGGCGGACAGCGAGGAATTGCGCCGGAACAGCGAAAGCCCCGGCACTTGCGAAAGCGACGTGTCGAGCTGGCTGCTGGCGGAAAGATCGGCCGCATCGAGTGTGATGTTGGAGAATGCGTCGTTGCCGACGGGATCGGGCGGGGCTGCTGTCACCACCACCGTTTCCACATTGGCGGCGCGCGCAAGCGCGGGCAGCATCGAAAACACTGCCCCCAACAGGCCGGTGCGAAACGTCTTACAAAACGGCAATCAACCGATACCCAGCTCGCGTCTGGCGAATTCGCCGGCTGCTTTGTAATCGGCTTTTCCGTTGGGCGCACGCAAAGAAATGGTGCTGACGAAGACGCGTTTGGGCGCCTTGTAATCCGCGAGATGACTGCGCACGTGCTGGCGCAGCACGCTTTCGTCGAACGGTTGGCCGGGTGCTACATGCACCACCGCCGTCACCGCCTGGCCCCAGCGTTCGTCGGGCACGCCCACAACAAGCGCATCTTCGATGGCAGGGTGCGTTTTCAGCGCCTCTTCCACTTCTTCCGGGTAAACCTTTTCGCCCGCGGTGTTGATGCACACGCTGCCGCGGCCAAGCAACGTCAGCGTGCCGTCAGCTTCCACGCGGCACCAATCGCCCGGCATGGAATAGCGCACGCCGTCGATGGTGCGGAAGGTCTTGGCGGTTTTCTCCGGGTCTTTGTAATAGCCGAGCGGGATCGGCGGGCATTGCGCGATCATGCCGGTCTTGCCGGAGCCCGCTTCGACCGGCCGATCGCTTTCGTCGAACACTTTGCAGCGTTCGCCGATGGTGAATTTCGCGGTCTGGATTTCGCCGTCCTTCGTCATCTGCGAGGAGCCAAGGCCTACGCTTTCCGACGAACCGAAACTGTCCATCAGCACGATCTGCGGCATGTGGCGGATGAGGCCGCGTTTCACCTCCACGCTCCACATCACGCCCGACGACACCATGTTCACGACGCAAGAGAGATCGTATTTGCCGGGATGGGCGTCGAGCACCTGCAGCATCGGCTTGGCGAAGGCATCGCCCACAATGACGATGGTGGCGACGCGGTTCTTGTCCACCGCGTCCCACAATTCGACGGAATCGAAATGGCCGCCTTCCAGCGTGACCACGCAGCCGCCCGCAAGCATCGTTGCCATCGCCATCAACATGCCGGTGCCGTGCATCAGCGGGCAGGCGGGCAGAAGCCGCGCGCCGGGGCCCGTGAGCTTGATCGCTTCCATCAGCGCGTCCAGCGTTTCCGGCACGGGACCGAGCTTGCGCAGCGAGGTGAGATGGGTTTCGCGCAGATCGTTGTGCGTCCACATCACGCCTTTGGGCATGCCGGTGGTGCCGCCGGTGTAGATGAAGAATTCATCGTCCGGCGAACGCTTGAGTTTCAACGGCGAACCGTCGCCTTCGCGCGTTAGATCTTCGAAGCGTGCCGCGAACGGCGCGGGCGCGCCGTCCGTCACCTCCACGAAGGTTTGCACTTTGGTGAGGCGCGGACGGATTTCCTCGATGACGTCACGGAACTCTTCGCCATAGACCACCGTCTGCGCATCGGAATTGTCGAAGATGTAGAACACCTCGTCCGGCTTGTAGCGATAGTTGACGTTCACATGCGTCAGCCGCGCCTTGAAGCTGGCCGCCATCGTTTCGCAATATTCCGGGCGGTTGCGCATGTAGAACGCGACCTTGTCGCCCGGCTTGGCGCCGCGCTTGATCAGCGCGCGTGCAAGATTGTTGGAGCGTTTGGCCGCCTCGCCCCACGCAATGACGCGCTTTCCATGAATGAAGGCCGGTGCGTCCGGCGGCAGAACGGTTTCGATGGCTTCAAGAATGTCGCCGAAATTCCAAGGCATTTCCCAACCCGATGTTTTTGATGTCCGAGCCGCGACTTTCGCCTTGGCTCGACGGCAAAATCAACAGGTCGCGCCGTGAATAGAGAGAAAGCCGGTGATGCACCGCACCACCGGCTTCCAAAAGCATTCTTTACTGACATTACTCCCAGTAGTGGGGCGCCTTGTAGAAATCGTAGGTGCGCGTCCTGAGATCGCCTTCGTTTTTCGTCACGTCTTCTAGGCGGCTGGTGGGCGCCCGTTCCAATTCGGCCTGCGATACCGGCACAACGTAACCGTCCTTGTCGGGATTGTAGTCGAGCACCGACCAGGGGACCGGATGATATTTCTCGCCCATGCTGAGGATGCCGCCGAATCCGATCACGGCGAACATGATGTTGTTGGACATCTTGTCGAGCACGACGTCTTCGACATGGCCGATCTTTTCGCCGGAGGTGTTGTAAACCGTGGTTCCCTTCACTTTGGAAGAAAGAATCGCACGGGTGTGTCCGCTTGGTGTGGGCATGAAGTGCACTCCCATTTGATTACGCAGTGAGAACCGCTGAAGGCCGCGATTGTTCCGACAAATCAGGCGCGTTCGAGCATCTTCTCCAGCGTTTGCAACTCGTCGGCCTCGCGTGCGGGCTTGTCCCAGCGCAACCGGCTGATGCGCGGGAACCGCATGGCAACGCCGGATTTGTGGCGCGTGGAACGCTGCAACCCTTCGAAAGCAACTTCCATGACGAGCCCGAAATCCTTGTCCGCGCGCACGGAACGCACAGGCCCGAAGCGTTCCACCGTGTTGTCGCGCACGAATTTGTCGATCTGGCGAAGTTCCTCGTCGGTGAAACCGAAATAGGCCTTGCCCACCGGCGTCAGCATCCGCTTGCCGTCTTCATCCTCGCGCCAGACGCCGAAAGTGTAATCGGAATAGAAGCTCGACCGCTTGCCGTGGCCGCGCTGGGCATACATCAGCACGGCATCGATCAGGAACGGATCGCGCTTCCATTTGAACCACGGCCCTTTCGGACGGCCCGCTTCGTAAATCGAATCCCAGCGTTTGAGCATCAATCCTTCGGCGGCCTGCGCATCGCCATCCGGCGGATCGGCGCGTAGCCCGCGCAATTCCTCCCAGCTTTCGAACGGCTGCAACGGGGAAAGGTCGATGCGCGGCGAATGCGCCTTCGCCACGAATTGTTCGAGCCGCGCGCGGCGCTGGCGGAATGGCAGGTGACGCAAATCTTCCGCGCCATCGAGCAACAGATCGTAGGCGCGGATGGAGGCGGGGAACTTTGCCATCAGCTTTACATCGGTGGTCTTGCGGTTGAGCCGCTGCTGCAGATCGCCGAAAGGCGCGATATGGCCATCACGCATCACCAGCAATTCGCCATCGATCACGCCTTCGAAATTCATGGCGTTCAACACATCGGGAAATGTGTGGGAAATGTCGTCGGCGGTTCGTGTGTAAAGCCGCTTGACGCCGCGCTCGTTCACCGCCTGCACGCGGATGCCGTCCCATTTCCACTCGGCGGCGTAATCGCCCGCCTCCAACTTGGCGAAATCCGTTTCCTCATCCACCGCTTGCGCCAGCATGACGGGGCGGAAACGGCCTGGCGCATCGGGAGACGGTTTTTCGCTGCGCTTCTCGAGCCATGCGAACAGATCTTCATAAGGCGGGGATTGCGTGTGCCAGACTTCCTCGACCTCGCCCACATCGACGCCGCCCATATCGGCGGCGGCCTGTTTGGCAAGGCGCGCCGAAACACCGACACGCAATCCACCCGTCATCAGTTTGAGCAAGGCCCAGCGCTCGTTCACGTCCAGCGCATCGAGCCAGCCTTCGAGAAGCGATTGCACCTGGGAACGCGAGACAATGCGCAATGCCTCGATCACCTCGGAAAATTCCGGTTCGCGATTGGCGCCGTGCCGCTGAGGCCAGATGAGCGCCACGGTTTCGGCCAGATCGCCCACATAGTCATAAGAAAGGCGAAACAGTTCGGGATCGCAGCGTTCTTCGATCGCCTTGCGAATAAAGGCGGGTTTGGCCGCCGAAAACGACAGTGCGCCGGTAAGAGCGGCCAGCGCCCAGCCGCGTTCGGGATCTGGCGCTTCCTTCAGATAGTCGCGCACCAGCACGAGCTTGGCGTTGCGCGAGGGCGTGAACGACAGGCGATCCAGAAGGCGGGCAAAGGCGCGCATCACTCTTCTTCTTCGTCGTCGTAACCCACCAGCGACAGCGCACGCGCCTTCACGCCTTCGAGGTGAGACCAGCGCAACAACGCTTCTTCTTCGCCATGCGTCACCCACAACTCGCCGGGGTTTACTTCTTTTATTGTGGTGGTGAGTTCGTCCCAATCGGCGTGATCGGAAATCACCAGCGGCAATTCCACCCCGCGCTGGCGGGCGCGCGCCCGCACGCGCATCCAGCCCGAAGCGAACGCCGCCAGCGGATCGGGGAACCGCGCGGACCAGCGGTCGGCCGCCGCACTGGGCGGTGCGATGACGATGGCGCCCGTGAAGTCCTTCTTGCGTTCGGTGGTTGCGGGTGCGAGCGGACCGAGCGCTATACCGAACGATTCATAAAGCTCGTTCAACCTTTGCAGCGCGCCGTGAATATAGATGGTGTCGGCATATCCTGCTTCCCGCAGCAGGCAGACGATGCGTTGCGCCTTGCCCAGCGCATACGCGCCGACGAGATGCGTGCGGCCCGGAAACTGCGCCACCGATTTCAGCAGTTTGGCGATTTCTTCTTTGTCGTCGGGATGGCGAAATACCGGCAGGCCGAACGTCGCTTCCGACACGAACACGTCGCACGGCACCGGCACGAAAGCGGGACAGGTGGGATCGCGCCTGCGTTTGTAATCGCCGGAGACGACGATTCTGCAATCCTTCCACCGCACGGCAGCCTGCGCCGAACCCAGAATGTGGCCCGCGGGATGGAGCACGATCTCCACACCCTTGTGTTCGATCGGCGTGCCATAGGCGATGGCCTGCGTTTCGCCCGCAAAGCCCCCGCCATAGCGCGCTTCCATGATGGCAAGCGTTTCCGCCGTGGCCAGCACCGCGCCATGGCCGGCGCGGGCGTGATCGGAATGGCCGTGGGTGATGACGGCGCGCGCCACCGGCCGCACGGGATCGACATAGAAATCGCCCGGCGGGCAATAGAGCCCTGCGGGCGAGGGGCAGAGCAGCGTTTCGGGCTTGATCATGCTTCCAATATGGCGGTTCGAGCGGCCTTCCCCAAGGCGAACGCGCGGGCGCTTGATCGGGATGCAACTGGCCTGTTTACATGCCCGCCAAGGGGCAGCCGGATGCAACCAGACGACACGCGCGACAGCAAAGGGCCGCCCCGGCCCCGCGCCGCCTTGCGCTTTGGCATCAGCGGCCACCGCACCCTGGCCGAGACCGACGCCAGCCGCATTCACACCACCCTCGTCGCGCTGTTCCGCGACGCACAGGCGGCCTTGCAGCATTTGAGCGCGAGCCGCCGCGAGTTGTTCGCGGGCGATGCGCAAGGCCGCCTGATCACGCCCTTGGCGGAAGGATCGGACCGCATCGCCGCCGAAGCCGCCCTTGCCGCCGGTTTCGCGCTCGATTGCCCCCTGCCCTTTGCGCGCGAACTCTACGAACACGATTTCAAGACCGAAGCCTCGCGCAAAGCCTTTCACGATCTGATCGGCAAGGCCTGCAACGTGTTCGAGCTGGAAGAGGTGCGCGGGGTGGACGACAACCGCGCCTATGAAGCCGTGGGCCTGATGACGCTTCGCCAATGCGACATCCTGGTGACGGTGTGGAACGGCAAGCCCGCGGAAGGGCGCGGCGGCACGGCGGAGATCATTTCGCGCGCCATCGATTCCAACATTCCCATCATCTGGATTCATTCCGAAAAGGGCGTACCGCCAAAACTTTTGCGCACCGATCCCATGGGGTCGCGCGATCCGGCGCAGATTCCGGCGGACGATCTGACAGGCGATGCCTTCCATGCGCTGTTGCGCACGATGGTGCTGCCGCCACCCGACCCCGAACGGCGCGTTTCGCGCCCGCCTTCGAAACGGCTGGCCGATTATTGCAGCGAAAGACAGGTCAGCTTCACGCTCACCATCTTCTATGCGCTGTTACAGGCGGTGCTGCTGGTGCGCCGGCCGCGCGTGAGCGATTTCCGCGTGCCCGATTTCATCGCCGCAACGTCCGGGCAATGGCAGACCTATTGGCGTTTGCTGCCGCCGATTTCCGCACCGGCGCGCGACAAGCTTTCGGGCGTTCTGGAGCCCGCTTTTGCCTGGGCGGACGGGCTCGCTTCTTATTACGTGCGCATCTATCGCAGTTCCTATGTGCTCAGCTTCCTGCTGGCGGCGAGTGCGGTGTTCGTTTCGCTGCTGGGCCTGTGGCAGGTGATGGAGCATGGCTGGCTGGTTCTGATCGAACTCGTCATCATGGGCACGATCATCGCCATCGTTTCGGCGGCCGGGTTCTTCAACTGGCATGAACGCTGGATCGACTATCGCCATCTGGCGGAGATTTTGCGGCACATCCGCGTGCTCATGCTGACGGGATCGAGCACTCTGGAAATACGGCAGACGACGCATTCGGATACGGACGCGCGAGATTCCGGCGTCGCCTGGGTGGGTTGGTACTATCGCGCCATCGTGCGCGAGGTGGGCATGGTGGGAGCGCGCGCCGACGCGCAATATGCGCGTGATGTGGCCGACCTGGTGCGGAAAACGGAACTGGCGGAGCAGATCGGTTATCACAAAGGTTCGGAAGGCGTTTCCCACAAGCTCGATCACCGGCTCGACCGGCTGGGCCTGACTTTGTTTGGCGCCACCGCCGCACTCTGCGCGGCGTTTTGTGCGGCCTATTTCTTTTTCGGCTGGGACATCGACAAAAACGCCAGGATCGAAACCTTCTTCACCGCCTTGCTGCCGGCGTTGGGCGCGGCGGTTTACGGCATTCGCGTGCAGGGCGAGTTCGGCCGCATCGCGCGGCGCGCGCGCAACATGGACGAACAGCTTTCGCAAATCTCCGCCACGCTCGAAAACGAATCGGTGAAAGGCACACTGACGCTTTCGCGCGTCTCCTTCCTCACCGAAGCGGCTGCGCACGCCATGGCGTCGGACGTGACCGACTGGCGCTTCGTGTTCCGCGAAAAACCGCTCACCCTACCGGCCTGATCCCATGAACGCATCCATGTTCCGCTCCCGAGACTGGTTCATCATCGGCCCGCTTGTCGCCTTTGGCCTGGCGCTTGGTTTCTGGGGTTTCGAAATCTGCGCGGCGCAATGCCAGGTGGGGTCGCCGCTAAGCGCATTTTTCAAGGCGTTTGGCCTGATCAAGGCCACGGGAAATTTCACGCTCGGCAAGGATCCGTGGCAGCTCGTCACCGCGCAATTCCTGGTGCCGCTGTCATTCCTTGCGGGCGGTGTGAAGCTGGTGCTGCAGAATTTGCGCCGCGACATGCGCGTGGCGCTGGCGCGGCGACAGCGCGGCCACGTGATCGTCTGCGGGCTGGGCGACACAGGGCGGCAGGTGATGGAAGGCCTGCGCAACGACAAGCAGCGCGTGGTCGCCATCACGCTCGACAGCGACGGGCCCAATGCGCTGGCCGCCGAAGCGCGCGGTGTGGCGGTGCTGAAAGGCGACGCCGTACAGCCCAACATGCTCAAGCTGGCGGGCCTGGCGCACGCGCGCGCACTTGTCATCGCCACCGGATCGGACGGCACGAATATCGAGATCGGGCTGCGCGCGCGCGAATTCCGCGACACGCTGACGGGCAATCGCGACAGCATCACCATCCTGCCCGAACTTTCCAGCGAATGGCTTTATGACGAGGTGCTGACGCATCGCGCGGCCACGCTTGGCTCGCAGGCGGCGGAATTCCGCCTGTTCAATCTCAATGCCGATGCCGCCCGGCTTTTGCTGCGCGCACCGGCTTTCCGCGCGCGCCCGGACGAACCCGTGACGCCCTATCTGGCGATTGCCGGTTTCGGGCAGATGGCATCGGAATTCCTCTTGCAGGCCGCGCGCAGCAACTACGCATTGCCCGGTCAACGGCTTTCGATCGGCGTCCTCGACAAGCGCGGCGAAGAAAGCCTGACGACGTTCAGGACGCGCTTCCCCGAACTGGCCGCGATGCTGGAGATTTCGTGCACGCCCTGTTCGTTTATCGCGGGCGATGCGAGTGCGACGGCCGCCATCGAAAAGGTTCTGGATCATCCGAACCTGCGTGCGGCCATCGTGACCTTGAAAGAAGACGATGCCGCGCTTCACACCGCCATCGAGATGCGCAAATGCCTCGACCGCAGCGGGCGCTATGGCGTGCCGGTGTTCGTGCGTCTGCGTCAGCAGGAGAGGCTGGGCGTGTTCATGGAGCGCATCGAAAGCGATTCCCTTTTGCCCAACCGCCTTTCGCCGTTCGGCAGTCTTGCCGATCTCGCCCATCCCGACCGGCTGTTCGGGCAATCGCTGGATACGTTGGCGCGCGCTGCTCACGAAATGTATCTGAAGGATGCGCCGCCCGGTCAGGCATCCAGCGTTGCGTGGGACCGCTTGCCGGAACGCTTCAAGCAATCCAACCGCGCCTTCACCGATCACATCCAGACCAAGCTCAACGCGCTGGGCATGCGGCTTGTACCGTTGAAAGGCGAACGGATTGCCTTCACCGAAGCCGAAATCGAGAAGCTGGCGGAGATGGAGCATTACCGCTGGTCCATCGCGCAGCGTGCGGCGGGCTGGCGTCACGGCACGTTGCGCAACGATTATCTGCGCCAGCACCCGCTCTTGGTGGATTGGGAAGCACTGCCGGAAAGCGCGAAGGCCGGAAATCGCGATATGGTGCGCGGCATCCCCGCGATTGCCGAACTGGCCGGGCACTCTATCCGCCGCGACCGGATCTTGACGGCCGACGGCGGCACCATGGCAAAGCTCGATGCGCTGGCGCCAGGCGAACACGCGGTGATCCTGGCCGACGGCCGCGATGCCGCCGCCTGGGACATAGCCCAAATGGGACGCGACAAATGCGGCGCCACCATCCGCGTGATCTGGCGCGAAGGCACCCCGCCCCCGGTCATCCCCGGCGGCGGCACGGCGGGTGCCGTGGAAGGCTGGATCGGCGAAGCGGAGTTGGCGCGGCTTTCCGCCTAGCTTGCCGAAAGTCAGCGCCACTTTTAACGTGGCACGCGTTGGGGCGGGGCATTCATGGCGCACGACGTTTTCATTTCCTATTCGTCGAAGGACAAACCGACGGCGGACGCAACCTGCGCCGTGCTCGAACAGCGCGGAATTCGCTGCTGGATGGCGCCGCGCGACATCACGCCAGGCGCGGACTGGGGCGAATCCATCGTCGAGGCGATCCATTCCAGCGGAGCGCTGGTGTTGTTGTTCTCGCAGAACGCCAATCTCTCGCCGCAGATCAAGCGCGAGGTGGAGCGCGCGGTGAACAAGGGATTGCCGGTCATCCCCTTGCGCATCGAAAACGTGATGCCGGCGAAATCTCTGGAATACTTTCTCTCCACGCCCCACTGGCTGGACGCGTTTACCCCGCCGCTGGAACAACATCTGAATTATCTGGCCGACGTCATTCGCCACATCCTCGACGGCCAGCCCGCACCGGAACCGCCCAAGCCGGTGCCCGGCCCGCTCGATGGTATCGACCGGCGCGTGCTGATCGGTGGCGGCATTGGCGGTGCTGCAATACTTGGTGGATTGGGCTGGCTTCTGCTGGGCCCAACGACACCACCCACCTTCGTCGGCAAGTGGAAGATGGAGAAGGCAGCACCCGACATGGATGGGCCGAGCCCGTTCGGCGCGTTTTCCATCAGCACATTCTTTCGCGCCGCGATTCAGGGCGACAAGCTGGACGGCAGTCTGGAGGTCGACGATCTCGGCCAGTTCAAATATGCATGGAGCGCGGAAGATCGCGGCACGATTAGAGCAACCGGGCCAAGCAGCTTTCAGATCACTTCCGACATCACGCACCAGTCGACGGATTTCACTTATATCGTGAGCAATGCGGCAACTTTCGGCCCCTATGCGCCAACGCTCGGCGGCAAGACGACGGATGGTTCGATTGCGCTTGCGGGATCGGCCGGCGCGCAATCGGTGTTGGTCGGCAATCCGAGCGGCGCCGCGCCCAACAGCCCGCTCTCCCGCGTGATCGGCCATTGGTACACCGACACACCCGCCAACGCTGCCATCGGCGCGGTGAAGACCTCGCTCGACATCACGGCGGACGGCCACTACCGCTATTGGTTCCAGATCGCCGAATCCGGCTTATGGCAGGCCGCCGACGGCAAATGGACCCGGACGCCGTCGGGAAGCGTTCCCGTATCGGGGACATACAAGTTCGACGGTCACGACCGTGTGACCTGCGCATCCAGCGTGGGCAGCACGGTGTGGAAGCGGATCGACTGACGCTTTATCGCGTGACATTCCCCGCGAAACACCGTCAAATGCAATTGTGACGGGGCGATTTTAACGGAAGCGAGACTTCATGTCCGTTCGCCCACGGCTGCGTGCACTTGAAACGGCCGTACCGCCTTATATTCTCGATCAAAAAGATGTTGCCGTGCGTGCCGCGAACCTTTTTCGCAACCGCAAGGATATGGATCGGCTGATGCCGGTCTTTGCAAACACCGGCATCGAGCAACGCTATTCCTGCGTGCCCATCGACTGGTATGCCGAACCGCATGGCTGGAAGGAGCGCACACAACTTTACATCGACCATTCGCTGGCGCTGTTTGAGACCATAACCGAAGCCTGCCTGAAATCTTCAAGGCTTCGCCGCGACGAAATCGACGCCATCGTGACGGTTTCCACCACCGGCATTGCGACACCCAGCCTCGATGCCTTGCTTGTCGAGCGCATGGGATTACGCCGCGATATCGTGCGCCTGCCGATCTTCGGGCTGGGCTGCGCGGGAAGCGTGCTCGGCATGGCGCGCGCGGCGGCAATCGCCAAAACGATGCCAGGCGCGAATGTGTTGTTTCTGGTGGTCGAACTGTGCGCGCTCACCTTCCGCAAGGATGACACGAGCAAGAGCAACATCGTGGCGACCGCTTTGTTCGGCGACGGGGCGGCGGGCGCGATCCTTTCCACGAAAGGCGACGGACCGGAAATCGGCGCCACCGGCGAATACACCTGGGCCGATTCGCTCGACGTCATGGGATGGGAGATCGAGGAAGACGGGCTGAAGGCGCGTTTCGCCACCTCCATTCCCGGTCTCGTCGCCAACGACTTCCGCAAGGTGGCCAACGAATTCGCCCGCAAGAACGACATCGACCTGAAGGACATCGACGCCTTTGCCTGCCATCCCGGCGGCGCGAAAGTTCTGGACGCGCTGGAAGATGCGCTCTCGCTGGAACGCGGCGCGTTGGACGAAAGCCGCACCGTGTTGCGCGATTACGGAAACATGTCGGCGGCAACGGCGATGTTCGTTCTCAAGCGCATGGAAACACGCAACCCGAAAGAGCGCCGTCTGATGACAGCACTGGGCCCTGGTTTTTCCTGCGGCTTCGTGATGCTGGAAGGTCGATGATCTGGGCTTATATCATCATCGTCCTTGTGGCGCTGCAGCGGCTGGCCGAACTTCCCTATTCGGCACGCAATACGAAAAGGCTGCTCGCCAGCGGCGCGATGGAATATGGCCGCAAGCATTATCCGTTGTTCGTGGTGCTGCATGCGACCTGGCTTCTGGCCATCGTCGTCTTCCTGCCGCCCCGCGCACCGATTTATCTTCTTCCGCTGATTGGCTACGCCGCACTCGAGATCCTGCGCATTTGGGTGGTGCTGTCGCTCGGTTCCTATTGGACGACGCGCGTCATTTCGATGCCCAAGGCGCCGCTGGTGCGGAAGGGGCCATACCGTTTCCTGCGGCATCCCAATTACTGGATCGTCGTGGGTGAGGTGGCGCTTCTGCCGCTGGTGTTCGGCGAAGTGGCGGTATCGGCGATCTTCTCCCTTTTGAACGCGGCGCTGTTGTTTTGGCGCATCCGGGTGGAGAATGCGGCGCTGGCAGACCGGAGGATGGCCGCCATTTGAAACCGGGGGACATGCCGACCAAAGCCGCATCCGCCGACGAGCCCGTATCCTTCACGACGTGGCTTGGCTTCACCGCCATGTGCGTGGGCATGTTCATGGCGATCCTGGACATTCAAGTGGTGGCGAGTTCGCTGCCCGCGATGTCGGAAGCGCTCGACATTCCAGAAGACCAGCTTTCCTGGATCCAGACGAGCTATCTGATCGCCGAGATCATCGCCATTCCGCTGACCGGCTTTCTCACCCGCGCCGTCAGCGTGCGCTGGCTGTTTGCGGCCTCGACCTTCGCCTTCACGATCGCCAGCATCGGTTGCGCGTTGAGCGACAATTTTGCGGAATTGATCCTGCTGCGCACGATACAGGGTTTTTGCGGTGGCGCGCTGATCCCCACCGTTTTCACCACGATCTTCGTGCTGTTCGAAGGAAAGCGCGAAGCATTGGCCACAACGGTTGCCGGCAGTTTCGCGATGATCGCGCCGACGCTTGGGCCGGCGTTGGGCGGCTGGTTGACCGAGACCTATTCGTGGCATGCGATTTTTCTGATCAACGTGGTTCCCGGCCTCATCGTCACCGCCATCGTTGCGGCAATCGTGCGCGTGGGCGCGCCGGATTGGAAATTGCTCAAACGCATCGATTTCGTGACGGTGATTTTGGCGGCGATTTTCCTTGCCAGCCTCGAACTCGCGCTCAAGGAAGGGCCGAAGCGGCATTGGAGCGGCGCTTATGTCTGGACGTTGCTCGCGATCTGCGCCATCTCCTGCGCCGCAACAATCCAGCAATGCCTCGCGCGGAAAGAACCGTTCGTCAACCTGCGCCGTTTTCGCGATTTGTCGTTCACCTGCGGCTGCATCTTGAGTTTCGTGCTGGGCTTCGGGCTTTTCACCGCCACCTATATGACGCCAGTTTTCCTGGGTTTCGTGCGCGGGCACGACGCCCTCGAGATCGGCAAGATCATGATCGTGGCGGGTGCTGCCCAGCTTCTGGCGGCCCCGCTTGCCGCCTTTCTCGAAACGCGCATCGACGCGCGCAAGCTGGCGTTCGCGGGTTACGCGGTGTTCGCGGCGGGGCTGATCGTCAACGGGTTCGAACATCCGCGCTGGGATTTCGACGAATTCCTGCTGCCGCAAATATTGCGCGGCGTGGCGATCATGTTCTGCCTGTTGCCTTCCACGCGGCTGGCGCTGGATGGTTGGCCGCGCGACCAGCTTTCGGATGCGAGCGCGCTGTTCAACCTGATGCGCAATCTGGGCGGGGCAATCGGCATCGCGCTGGTGGACACGGTGCTGGAACAACGCACCGAGGGCCATGTGAATGCGATCGTGAAACAGCTTCAGGCCGGTCACCGCGCGACGGCGCAGTATGTCGGCCTTCCATTGCGCTATTTCCACGAGAAGACGCTTGCGCCGGTGGACGAATTCACCAAATCGCTGATCGAACCGTTGGTGAAGAAGGCGGGTATCACGATGTCGTTCAACGAAGCATGGTTGATGATCGGCGCGTTGTTCGTGCTGTCGCTGCCGGCACTGTTTCTCGCCACGCGCGAACGGCCCAAGCGCAGCTAACTTCCCACAACAATGACCGCGCCTTTCCACTTCTCCATGAGCGCGCCCACTGTTTTGCCGTAATAGAGCAGATCGCCCACGCGTTTGCTCGCGCCGATCACGATAAGGCTGGCTTTCATTTTCTTGGCCTCTTCGAAGATCGCTTCTTCCGGCGACCCCTCCAGATGAATGGCCGGACGTATGGCGTGACCGTGACGTTTGGCGAGCGCCTTGACGTCTTCCAATATCGCTTTTTCCGCCTTGCGCGTGGCGGTGGTGCGGTTCTTCCTCCCTCGTCGTTCGGCCTTGCGTTCCGCAACGAGCAGCGCTGTGATCTGCGTGTCTTGCGCCGATGCGATGGACAATGCCATTTCCAGCCCGCGACGGGAAACTTCGGTGCCGTTGACGGGCACGAGGATGTTGTAGCCGGGCTGTTCGGCGGCATCTTCATAATCGCCCGCCATCACAAGGCCCATCGGCCCGTCGAAGCCGGAGACGGCGCGGCTCAGATCGGTCGTGAACGCACCCTTTCCGTCGCGCATCTTGTCGATGCCGACGAAGAGGAAATCGTAGCCTTTCTTCGCTTCGTCGCTCACCGCTTCTTCCGGCTTTTCCGCCGCGCGTTTGGTGATGTCCACTTTTCTCGGCCTGTCGTCGCCCTTTTCGGTTTCGGCAACTTCGCTGGATTGCTTGGCGGCCGTTTTCACCACGCGCTCGAAATCGATATGGCCGAAATCCTTGCCTTCCTTCTTGTCGATCTCCAGCAGCGTGAGCGGCATGCCGCGCTGGCCCGCGACGAAGCCTGCGATATGGGTGGCGAATTTTCCGTTCAGGCTGTCATCCACCGCCGCCAGCAAACGCTCGAACCGGCTGACGAAACCTTTTTCGTCGATCTCCTCTTTCTCGAGCCGTTCCTGTTCTTCTTTTTCCGGCGGCAGGCGCAGCAGCGCCCAGCGCAGCATCGGCGGCATGGCAGAGGTGGTGATGACGGCCATGGTGACGATCATGGTGAAGAGATTTTGCGTCAGAACGCCCATCGAAAGCCCGATGGTGGCAACGATCACCTCGGTCGCGCCGCGCGCATTCATGCCGCAACCAATGGCGAACGCTTCGCGGCGGTTCAGCCCCGCCAGTTCCGCGCCCAGGAACGCGCCGGTGAATTTGCCGACGCTGGCGATGACGACGAGGCCCAGCGTGTACAGCGCAAGCGTGGGATCTTTCAGGATGGTGAGATCGGCGGACAATCCCGAAAGACCGAAGAACACCGGCATGAACAACGCCACGATCAGCCCCCGCACCTGTTGCTGGATGTGTTCGGTGAGGATCGGCGATTCTCCCACCAGCACGCCGGCGACGAACGCGCCCAGAACCGTGTGCACCCCGATGAGATCGGTGATGACGGCCATCGTGCCCATCACGATGAGGATGGCGCTGACCACCGCATATTCGCTTTGGAACGTGTCGTTGACCCAGCGGATCAGTTTGAAGACGAACGTGCGGCCGACGGTGAAGCTGAAGCCCAGGAACAGCACCACGCCGATCACCGTTTTGGCGAGCGAGCCCAGCGCGATACCGCCCGCAGTCGCGATGCCGAGCGTCACCGCGATGATGATCCACCCCAGCGAATCCTCCATGATCGCGGCGGCGACGATGATCTGGCCCAGATTGCGGCGCATGAAATTCATCTCGCGGATCACCATCGCCACGATCTTGATCGAGGAGATGGAAAGCGCGGTACCGAGGAACAGCGCCGCCACCACGCGGTGCGTGGGATCGGGCAACATCGACTCGGGAAGAAATTCGCCCAGCGCAAAACCGCAGGCGAACGGCACGGCCACGCCGAACGCAGTGATGACGAAGGATTTGCCGCCGACTTTTCGCGCAAGCGCCAGATCGGTTTCCATACCGGTAAGCAGGAGCAGCATGAGAATGCCCAGCTGCGACACCGCCGCGATCATGCTTTTCTGCTCGACGGTGTGGGGAAAGAGGAAAGCCTGCCCTTCCGGCCAGATCCAGCCGAACAGAGACGGCCCCAATATCAGGCCCGCCAGCAACTGCCCCACCACGGCGGGCTGGCCGATGCGCTGCATGAACTCGCCAAGCAGCCGCCCGACCAGAATGAGCACGACGATCTGCGCGATGAACAGCACTTCTGCGGTGCCGCCCAGCACCGTGCCGCCGGTGGCGGCCAACGCAAAGGTGGGCACGCTGGCGAAGGCGCACGCCGCCACGGCCGTCCTGAACAGCTTCGTCTTCAACGCGTTGTCCGTATGGGGTATCGATACGAGAACGTGCCGGGTTCCATCGGGTTCCGGCAGAAAAACGGAGCATCGATATGAACGTCTTCGCGATTTGCGGCAGCCTGAGGAAAGAATCGTTCAACCTCAAAACCCTTCATGCGGCAGTCGAAATCGCGCCCAAAACCATGACGTTCGACGTCTACGACCGGCTGGCCGACGTTCCGCCCTATAACGAAGACGTGCGCGAAAAAGGCTATCCGCCGGTGGTGGAGGATTTGCGGGCGCGCATCAAAAAGGCCGATGCGCTGTTGTTCGTGACGCCGGAATACAATTTCTCCGTTCCCGGCGTGCTGAAGAACGCCATCGACTGGGCCTCACGCCCGCCGGATCAACCGTTCAGCGGCAAGCCCGCCGCGATCATGAGTGCCAGCCCATCCATGCTGGGCGGAGGGCGCGCGCAATATCATCTGCGTCAGATGTTCGTGTTCCTGAACATTTTTGCCGTGAACCAGCCCGAAGTGATAATCCCCGCCGCACAGCAGAAATTCGATGCGAACGGCAAACTCACCGACGAAACGGCGAAGAAATTCATGGGGCAACTGCTGGTCAATCTCCAAAACTGGGCGAATCAGGTGAACGCTTAAGCCGCGTTGACCACACATTCCGCTTCGGCCACCGGCTGTTGCGGCAACGCGATCACTTGCGCCGTCGGCCGCGCGCTGATGCGCGCTTCGATCCACCGCGTCATGCGCTCCAGCACCAGGTTGTGGTTCTGCCAGTGGAACAGAAGATGGGGCGCGCCATCGAACAGCGCCCATTCCTTCTTTCCCGCAAGCCTCTGGTGCATCGCCCAGATGCAGGCCTGCCGCAGGATGTCGTCGCGCGAACCCATCATGGTGAGCACGGGCAATTTCACCTTGTCCGCTTTCTCGACCGAGCTGCGCGCGAGTTTCACGAGGCCGAACAACATGTCGGGGCGGACACCGCGCAGGATCAGCGGATCGAACAACAGGTGAAGGGCAGCCGCGGGCGTCAGATCCTTGCCGCTGAGGCGTTCGATCACGATCTCCCATTCCGGCGCGATGTAATTGATGCCGCGGGCCAGCCAGCTTGCGAACAGCCGCCAGAAGGTGGAGGCGAGCGCGCCGGGTGCGGCCAGGACCAATCCATCGACCTTGATGTTCTCGCGCACCACGGCTTGCACGGCCATGGCGCCGCCCATGCTTTCGCCCACGACGAAAACGGGAATATCGCCCACGCGCTGGCGCAGCATTTCCAATGCTTCGGCCACGTCCTTGGCCATGCGTTTCTTGCCGCGCCAACGGCCGCGCTTTTCGTTGCCGCCGAAGCCGCGTTGATCGTAGGCGAGAATGGAAAAACCGCGGCGCGTCAGCTTGGGCGCCACTTCGTCGAACGCGCCCGAATAATCGCAAGCGCCGTGCAGCATCAACAGTGCGGCGCGCGCTTCACCGCGCGCCGGCCAGAAACGATAGGGCAATCGCGCGCCGTCGGATGCGGCCATCTTTCCGCAAAGAACGTGACTATCGAGGGCGGCGAGCGACCAGCGTTGATCGCGGATGCGCGCTTTCCAGGGTGTGAACCTGCGAAATGCCAGCCTAAATGTGCCGGCCATGACTTTCCCCGTGTCTCATTGCCGAATCAACGTGCGGACCCAATTATAGTTCCGGCCGCGCGAAAACGGCTGCGCAACGAACTCGCGCAGCCGTTTCAACCACTTACCAAACATTCAGTGGCGGGCTTTCGCCTTGCCCTTTTCTTCGGCGTCCTTCAGCTCTTTGCCTTCCGGGCCTTCGAGGGCCTTTTCGGCGTCTTTCGCATATTTCGGAATGTCGGACTTCTTTTCCGAAATGAATTTTTCCGTGCGCTTGTCGTAATCGCGCGAGGCGGCGTAGTTGCCTTCGCCGTGGATCTTGTCTTGCGACAAACGCTTTTTGCTGTCGGCCATAAGAACCTCCTTACGGTCCGGTGACGCTGCGCGCGGCCGCAAGGCCCATGATCAGCAGCACCACAAAGATCGCCAGGAAGATAAAGAACAGGAATTTTGCGATCGCGATGGACGCGCCCGCAACGCTGGTGAATCCCAGCACGCCGGCGACCAGACCGATCACCAGAAAAACCAATGCCCATCTCAACATGGATACCTCCATCCGTTCACCGCCGAGGGAACGCGAGCATCAGCGGGAAGTTCCGGCATCGGCTTCAGGAACCTTTTGCGCCCGTCCCCTGTTAACTTGCCGTCTTGGCTAAAACCGGGGATTTCCAATGTCGCTGCTACTTCTGATTATCATTGTCGTTCTGGTGCTCGGCGCGCTGCCGGCATGGCCTTACAGCCGTGGTTGGGGCTATGGTCCCTCCGGCGGTTTGGGGCTGATACTCGTGATCATCCTCATTCTCGTCTTGATGGGCCGCATCTAGCGAGAGGGCCTTGAATGGCCAGGCTTTCCGATTACCACGCCAAGCGCGATTTCGGACGCACGTCCGAACCGCGCGGGCGCATCGGAAAGTCGAAATCGCATCGTTTCGTGATCCAGCGTCACGACGCGACGCGGCTGCATTACGATTTTCGTCTCGAACTCGATGGCGTTTACAAATCCTGGGCGGTGACGAAAGTCCCTTCGCTCGATCCGGCCACCAAGCGACTCGCGGTCGAAGTGGAAGATCATCCGCTCGACTACGGCACTTTCGAAGGCACCATACCCGAGGGTGAATATGGCGGCGGCACGGTTCAGCTTTGGGACCGCGGCACGTGGAAAAGCCAATCCGACACGCCGCCCGCGCGAGACCTCGAAAAAGGCCAGCTCAAGATCGAACTTTCCGGCAAGCGGCTGAAAGGAGGCTGGGCGTTGGTGCGGATGCGCGACGATCCCAGGCGGCCGGGCCGCAAAGTTCGCCACAACTGGCTGCTGATCAAGGAAAAAGACAAGGAAGCCCGCCCCGGCGAGCCCGACACTTTGCTGGACGAGGACACCTCGGTAAAATCTGGCCGCACGCTGGAAGAAATCGCCGAGAAGACGCGCAGCGTCTGGCACAGCAACAAGGCGAAGACGACGACGAAAAGGACCTCCGCCTTGCGAAAACCCGCCGCAAAAAAAAAGAATCGCAAGGGCGTAAAGCGCACATCCCGCGCTTCATAGAACCTGAACTTTGCAAGATCGTGCCCCATCCGCCCAGCAGCGACGACTGGGTGCATGAGGTGAAGTTCGACGGCTACCGCATGCAGGCGCGTGTGGAGGATGGCCGCGCGACCCTCTTCACCCGCCGCAGGCTCGACTGGTCGGATCGCTTTCCCGAAATCGCCAAGGATTGCGGTGTGCTGCCAGACGGCATCTATGACGGCGAGATCGTGGCGCTGGACAAGGATGGTGTCGCCGATTTCGCGATGCTGCAGGCGGCCCTTTCAGACAAGAAGACCGGCAGCCTCGTCTATTTTCTTTTCGACGTGATGAATTTTGAAACCCGCGATCTGACCGACGAACCGCTTCAGCGCCGCAAGGAAGTATTGCGGCAGATCATGGAGGCGCGCGCGAAGAAATTGCCGCGGCTGCGCTATGTCTCGCATTTCTCGGCGACCGGCGGTGCGATCCTCGATGCCGCATGCCGGATGAAACTGGAGGGCGTGATTTCCAAGCGTCTGTCTTCGCCCTATCGCGGCGGGCGCAACGGCGACTGGGCCAAAGCCAAATGCCGCGGCGGACAGGAAGTGGTGATCGGCGGCTGGTGGGGCGATAACAAGAACCTTCGGTCGCTGCTGGTCGGCGCCTATCGCGATCACAAGCTTGTCTATCTGGGCCGCGTGGGCACCGGCTTCAACGGCGAGAATTCCGGCGAGGTGCTGAAACGATTGGTCCCATTGCGCCGCAAGACTTCACCGTTCGAGCGCTCCGCCGAGGTGCCGCGCACCAAAGACGTGAACTGGGTCGAACCCAAACTCGTCGCCGAAACCGAATTCAGCACCATCACCTCGGCGGGGCTTTTGCGGCAAGCGAGTTTCAAGGGCCTGCGCGAAGACAAGGCCGCCAAATCCGTTGTGCCGGAAGACCAGCCCGCCGCCAAACACGAAGGAGCACAAAACATGCCCCGCCCCGCGAAAGCGAAAAACAGCAAAGGCGTTTCGATTGCCGGCGTCACGATCAGCCATCCCGACAAGGAATTGTGGCCCGCCGACAAAGGCCATGACGCGGTGACCAAGGCCGAACTCGCCGCCTATTACGAATTGGTGGCGCCTCGTCTTCTGCCCTATCTCGTGGGCCGCCCGCTGTCGCTGGTGCGCGCGCCGGATGGCATCGACGGACAGAAATTCTTCCAGCGCCATGTGATGGAAGGAATGCAAGGCGCCACCGGCATCAAGGTGAAGGGCGAGCCCAAGCCCTATCTCACGATCGAGAACCTGAAGGGTTTGATCGGGCTGGCGCAGGCCGGCGGTCTCGAAATTCATCCATGGGGCTGCAAGAAGGGCGATCCGGAAACGCCGGAGATCCTGATCTTCGACCTCGATCCCGCTGTCGGCCTGGATTTCGACGACGTGATCGACGCGGCGAAAGACATGCGCGACAAGCTCTCGGCGTGCGGCTTAAAGCCTTTCGTGAAAACAACCGGCGGCAAGGGGTTGCATGTGGTGACCGCCATCAAGGGCACGCCGAAAAATCCCGCGATGTGGAAAGACGCCAAATCCTTTGCCCGCGATGTCTGCGTATCGCTGGAGCGCGATCATCCCGACCGCTACACCACCAACATGTCGAAGGCCAAACGCAAGGGAAAAATCTTCCTCGACTATCTGCGCAACGACCGCACCGCCACCGCCGTCGCCCCCTGGTCGCCGCGCGCAAGGCCGCATGCGACGATCGCCTTGCCGCTTTCCTGGGCACAGGTGAAGCACGGCCTCGATCCGCAGGACTATACGATCGCGAACGCCAAAACGCTTATCAAACGCGCCGATCCGTGGAAGGACTTCGCGAAGAGTGCGGTGTCGCTGGAAGCGGCACGGAAGAAGTTAGATTCGAAATAGCAACTCACCTCCCCCTTGTGGGGAGGTCGGAGAGCGAAGCGATCCGGGTGGGGGGCCGCTCTTCGTGACACGCACCGCCCCCCACCCGAAAAATCTTCGCTGCGCTCAGATTTTATCGACCTCCCCACAAGGGGGAGGTGAGTCTCAGCCTGCCCTTTTCTTCTTCGCCTTCGTGTTCCGCGCAGGCGTCTTGCCCTTGTGTTTCAAACTTTTCTGCAATGCCGCCATCAGATCGATCACATTGGTGTCTTCCGGCTCCGGTGCGGTGACGAGTTTTTCGCCCTTCTCTTTTTTGCGGATCAGTTCGCGCAAGGCCGTCTCGTAACGGTCCTTGAAATTCTTGGCGTCGAAACTGCCTTCCTTCTGTTCGATTATCTTTTCGGCGATGTCGATCATCTTCTTGTCGGGCTTGGCCGCAGGGATGTCGCGGAAGATGTGTTCGGGATCGCGCACTTCGTCGTACATGCGCAAGGTGTAGGCCACCATGCCCTTGCCGCGCGGTTCGATGGCGACAAGCCTTTCGCGGGTGTGCATGACGACGCGCCCCAACGCGATGCGATCGGATTGCGCCATCGCATCGCGGATGACGGCATAGGCTTCCACGCCGGAATCATCCTCCGTCGGCACCAGGAAATAGGGATCGTTCCAGTAAATGCGGTCTATATCCGCCGCGTCTACGAAATGTTCGATGTCGAGCGTGCGCGTGGTTTCGAGTTTCACCTCGTTCAATTCCTCGTCGGTGACGATGACGTATTCGTCTTTCGACACCTCATAGCCCTTCACCAGATCGGTGCGTTCCACCGGCCCCGTATCGGGATCGGTGGGGATCATGCGGATGCGGTTGTTGGTGTCGGGATTGATGAGGTGGAACGAAACGTCGTTCACGCGTGTGGTGGCGTTGATCAGCGCCACGGGACACGAGACCAGCGACAGCCGCAAATGCCCTTGCCAGGCTGGCCTGCCGTCGCCGCGGCGCGCGGGCGCGTTGTCGTTGGCGCTATTGCGTTTGGGAGCGGCTTTCTTTTTCTTGCGGCGGGCGGCGGCCATCGGTCTCTCCGGGCATCATCGGAAGAGAACTGGAGACCCGCGCGATTGGTTCCGTCAAGCCAAGGCCGCGTTCAGCGCCTTGCCCAAATCCGCGAGCCCGCGTTCCACATCGTCGAAATGCAGCCTTATGGCCCTTCGCCCACGTTCGTTCAGCACCTCGAAATCGCCAAGGGCCTGGGCCTGTTGCACCACGCCGAAGCTCATCTTGCCGGTTGCGAGTTTCACATCGCGCTTGGGTTCGGCGGTCAGCGTGAGGAAGATGCCGCTGTTCGGCCCGCCCTTGTAAGCCTGCCCGGTGGAATGCAGGAAACGCGGCCCGAATTCGGCGCAGGTTGCGACTTTCAACTTGTCGCGCAATTGCGTGCGCATCGTCTGCAACGGTTCGAAATGGGCTTTGGATTGTTCGATGAAAGCGAGCAGCCCGATGTAATCGCCCGGTTTTGCCTGTCCGAAATGCGCTTTCAGGCAATCGGCCAGCGTGTTGCAAGCTGCCACAGTCTTGGCGTTCTTCGCATCGGCATAGAGCGAAATGCCGTCGAAACGGCGCAGCGGTTCGCCGGTCGGCAATTTGCCGGATTGTTCGTATTGCTTGGCCAGGTCGCGCGACTTCACCTTGCTTGCTTCGACGTCGGGCTGATCGAACGGATTGATGCCGAGCACCGCACCGGCTACCGCGACCGCAATCTCGCTCATGAAAAAGAGCTGGCCCATTTCATAGACGTCTTGCAGCGTGATGCGGATAACCGGCTGGCCCGCCTTTTCAAGTGCCGCGAGCGCGGGCGGTTCGCTCTCGCCGGATAGGCTCTTGTGAATGAAGATGCGGTCCTTGCCGTAGAGCGAAGGATCGGCCAGCGGTTCCCTATCGACGGGGATCAAGCCCTTGCCGATCTTGCCGGTCGATTCCGCGATCAACTGTTCCAGCCAGCCGCCGACGGAGACAAGCTTTGGCGAAGCGGAGATCGTGATCTTGTCGCGGCCGTGTTTCGTCGCAAGCACGCCGAGCGAAAGCCCCAGCATCGCGCCCGGATTGTTCGCAATATCGTCGGATTTGCAGCGCGCCACTATTTCGCTCGCGCTCTTCAACAGCCGCGCAACGTCGAGCCCCATCGCGGCGGCGGGCACGAGGCCGAAACGCGACAACACCGAATAACGCCCGCCGATGGTGGGTTCGCCATAGAAGATGTGTGCGTAGCCTTTTTCCTTCGCTTCCTTCTCCATTGACGAACCGGGATCGGTGATCGCCACGAAATGACGGCCCGCTTCGACACCGGCGTCGGTCATCCGCGCATGGAAATGGTCTTTGAGGATGTTGGGCTCAAGCGTCGAACCGGATTTCGACGCGACGATGAAAATCGTGCGCTTGAGATCGAGCTTGGCTTCCAGCGTGTCGATCTGGTCCGGGCTTGTGGAATCGAGCGCATAGAAATTGGGCGCGCCCGTCTGATGGCCGAAACATTGCGCCAGCACTTCGGAGCCGAGGCTCGATCCGCCCATGCCGATCAGCACCACGTCGCGCCAGCCGTCGCGCTTCACCTCATCGGCAAACGCCAGCAACGAGGGCAGATCGCGTTCCTCGCGCGCCACGATGTCGAGCCAGCCGAGCCATTTGTCTTCATCGGCACCGGTCCAGAGCGACTTGTCCTTCGCCCACAATTTGGGGAATTTCGCGCGCCATGCCGCAACCGCCGCCGCAACATCGGCGGCGCCGTCAGCCAAAGCCGTTTCAACCGAAATCATCCGCGAACCTCCGCCGTTGCTATCGCACAACAACGCGTGGTTGCGAAGATGGGTCCGTTAATATTCCAGCAAACTGGCGTAACGATCCCGGTGAAATGCCGCACTTCCGAACGTGGCTTCGGCCGCACGGGCCCGCTTGAGGTAAAGCCCCGCATCGTGCGCATCGGTCATGCCGATGCCGCCATGCATCTGCACCATTTCGTTGGAGACGAGATGCGCCAACTCGTTGGCCTTGGCTTTGGCGAGCGAGACAAGCTGCGGCACCTCGTTGGAGTTGCTGTCGATGGCCGACAGTGCCGCTTCCACGCAGGAGCGCGTCAATTCCAGATCGGTGTACATTTTGGCCGCGCGATGCTGCAGCGCCTGGAACGTGCCGATCACCTGTCCGAACTGCACGCGGGTCTTGAGATAATCGAGCGTGGTCTCGAAGGCTTGCGTGGCCATGCCCAGCATTTCGGCGGCCAATCCAGCGCGCGCGCGATCGAGCGTGGATTCCAGAATGCCATATCCCTGATCGACGCTGCCGATCACCGCGTCCGCGCCGACTTCCACATTTTCGAACGCGAGGTTCGCCACACCGCGGCTGTCCACGCTTTTCAATTTCTGCCGCGTCAAGCCTTTCGCATCGCCGGGCACAAGGAACAGCGTAATGCCGTTTGCATCGCCGCTCTTGCCGCTGGTACGCGCAGCCACCACCAACACATCTGCCGCGCCGCCATCGAGCACGAACGTCTTCTTGCCCGAAAGCGTCCAACCGCTGCCGGACTTGGTCGCCTTCAGCGCGATCTTCGCGGGCGCATGGTGAGCCGCTTCATCCACCGCCAACGCCGCAATCGCCTTCCCTTCGGCGATTTTGGGCAGCCATGCCTGCTTCTGCGCGTCGCTGCCGCCGACGATCAGTGCGCTGGTCGCCGCAAGCGCGGTCGAAACAAGCGGAGAGGCTGTGAGCGTGCGCCCGGTTTCTTCCAGCACCAGACCGAGCGTGAGATAGCCCATGCCCGAGCCGCCGAATTCTTCCGGAATGATGATCCCAGCCCAGCCCATCTCGGCCATTTCGCGCCAGGCATCGCGGTCGAAACCCTCCGTGTTGCCGCTGTCGCGCACTTTGCGAAAGGCGGTGACGGGCGATTTTTCGCTGACCCATGATTTCGCTGCATCGCGCAGCATCGTCTGTTCTTCGCTGAGGACTGCCATGTTCGTGTTCCCAATGGTTATTGATGATCGAGCAGGCCAAGAATGCGCTTGGCGATAATGTTGTTCTGGATCTCGTAGGTGCCGCCGTAGATGGTCACGGCCTTGCCGCCGAGCCATGCGCGGGTGGAATCGATCTCCTCGCGCGAGAAGCCCTCGCCTTCCCAGCCCAAACCTTGGGCACCCATGATCTCCAGAAGAAGTTCGGCGCGCTCCTGTTGCAACCTGGAGCCCGCATTTTTCATGATGGATGTGGTGGCGCTCGGCCCGTTGGCGGATTTCGCCTCGGCGCGCGCGCGTGCGATGGTGAGCGCGAAGGCCTTCGCGTTCATCTGGTGTTCGGCGATGCGGGTGCGCAAATCGGCATCGGCGATGCGGCCGTCGCCATCCACACCCACATAATCCTTGGCCAGCTGTTCGATGCCGCGCGCGTTGAGGGCGCGGCCCTGGCTTCCGCCGCCGTCGCCCAATCCGGCGCGTTCGAATTGCAGCAGGCGTTTGCCGATGGTCCAGCCGCCGTTCAGCGGTCCCATCAGGTTTTCCTTGGGCACTTTCACATCGGTGAAAAACGTTTCGCAGAACGGCGAGTCGCCGGAGATCAGCTTGATCGGTCTCACTTCGATGCCCGGCGACTTCATGTCGATCAGCAGGAAGGAAATGCCTTCATGCTTCTTCGTGTTGTCGGTGCGGACGAGACAGAAACACCAATCGGCGAATTGCGCGCCGCTGGTCCAGATCTTCTGGCCGTTGACGAGATAATGATCGCCCTTGTCCACGGCCTGGGTGCGCAACGCGGCAAGATCGCTGCCCGCATTCGGTTCGGAATAGCCCTGGCACCAGCGCACCGTGCCGTTGACGATCTTGGGGATATGCCGCTGTTTCTGTTCTTCGCTGCCATATTCCAGAAGCGTCGGGCCGAACATCATCACGCCCATGCCGGCAATGGGACTTCTGGCGCCGATGCGCGCCATTTCTTGTTGCAGCACGCGCGCTTGAGCGGGTGAAAGCCCGCCGCCACCATATTGCTTCGGCCAGGTGGGTGTGCCCCAACCCTTTTCGCCCATCCGGTCGCGCCAGAGTTTGGCATCGCCGGTGAGCGAAATGCCCGCCATGGTGAGCATCGCGACATCGCGATCTTTCAGCGATGACGGAAAGTTTTCGGAAAGCCAGGCGCGTGCATCCGCGCGGAAAGCTTCCAGCTCCGGATCGAGCTTTTCTGCAGCCGACATGTTTCCTCCAGCCGCGCCTTTGATCGGCGCGTCTTATTGATGATCGAGCAAACCCAACACGCGTTTGGCGACGACATTCAAATTCACTTCGCTCGTCCCGCCTTCGATGGAATTGCCCTTGGAGCGCAGCCAGCTTCGCGTGGCGGCGATCTCTTCATCGGAGAAGCCTTCGCCTTCCCAACCGAGCCCCTGATGGCCCAGGGCTTCCACCAGAAGTTCGGTGCGATCCTGGTTCACCTTGGCGGCCGCATATTTGATGATGGAGACGGCGGGGCTTGGCCCCTTTTTCGCCTTCGATTCTTCTTCCACGCGGCGCACGGTCAACCCGAAGGCGCGGGCCTCCATCTTGTGCTGCGTGATGCGCGCGCGCAGATCGGCATCGGACAGTTTGCCGTTCTCCGTGCCCACGTGATCTTTGGCCGCGTGTTCGAGATCGTAACCGCTGCCGCCGCCGAAACCGCCCGCGGAAATGTTCTGCCGTTCATATTGCAACAGGCGTTTGGCGATTTCCCAGCCGCCGTTCAGCTTGCCCACCATATTGGCCTTGGGCACCTTCACGTCGGTGAAAAATGTTTCGCAGAAAGGCGAATTGCCGGAGATCAGTTTGATGGGACGCGCCTCCACGCCGGGCGTCGTCATATCGAACAGAACGAACGAAATGCCCTCATGCTTTTTCGTCGTATCGGTACGCACCAAACAGAATATCCAGTCGGCATGATTGGCGTAGGACGTCCAGATCTTCTGTCCGTTGATGAGAAAGTGATCGCCCTTGTCTTCGCATTTCGTGCGAAGGCTTGCGAGATCCGAACCCGCGCCCGGTTCGGAATAACCCTGACACCAGCGGATTTCGCCGCGCACGATCCTGGGCAGGTGCTCGCGCTTCTGTTCTTCATTGGCATATTCCAGCAGCACCGGCCCCAGCATCCAGATGCCGAAGGAAAGAAGCGGCGGGCTCGCCTTGATGCGCGCCATCTCCTGCGTCAGCACGCGCGCTTCGGCGGGCGAAAGTCCGCCGCCGCCATATTCTTTCGGCCAGGTCGGCGCGGTCCAGCCCTTCGCGGCCATGCGATCGAGCCAGAGCTTTCCTTCCGGGTTGGTCCATTTGGCCTTGCGTCCGCCCCAGATGGGCGACGAGGCGTCTTCCACCGAGCCGATGGTCGTGCCTCCCCGCATGGAAGGCGGGCAATTCGCCTCCAGCCATGTTCGTGTTTCGGCGCGGAAAATTTCCAGATCGCTCACGGCCCACATCCTTCGGTCTTTTCAATTTCGTATGACCGGTATTGTGGCGCGCCCAATCGGGCTCACGCAAGCAGGGAAGAACAGCGCCCTTTTGAAGCGCTGTTCCCCTTGAATCACCCGTTTTTCAGGCCGTGCGGCGCTTGCGCAGACCGAACGCACCGACAAGGCCCGAGCCCAGAAGCGCCAGCGTGCCCGGTTCGGGAACGCCGTTGGTCGGGGTGGGGCTCGCAAAAATGGCGGCTTGCGCATGGGAGATGATGATGTCGCCATTGATCAAACCGGCAATGCCCGGAATGTTCGGAATGATTCCGAGATAGGGCACATCGTCGAACGCAATATGAATGGCGTTCACGCCGATGCCCGCGCTGCTCGTGCCGTCACCCGATGCCGTCTGCTCGTTCAACGTCACCGTGACGCCGAGCAGATTGAGAAGCGTGTAGTCCGGCGGGATGGTGAGGTTGAGGATCGGGATCGAGTTGAGCGAGAGCCCCGCGATCGTCGTGGTGCCCACGCCGGACAACGCGCCGTAATCGCCCGATGCCGTCGCATCGGCTTCGATCACGGTGGCGCCTATTCCCAGCGCATTGAGGATGCTGATGCCCAGTTGATCCACCGAGGCGCTGGAGGTCGCATATTTCGCGCCCGCAGAACCATCGATGTTCGAACTGGCCGATGCGTTGATGATACCCGTGGTGATGAGATTGAGCAGCGTCGCCGACAATACGGAATCGGCACTGCTGTAGACGCCGGGTGCGGTGCCCGATGCAGTGGGCGTGGGCCCGCTGGTCACGCCGACGCTCGTGCCCGGTGGAATTGTGGGCGTGATCGTCAGCGAAACGGATTCGCCATAGGCCGAACTCGAACCCGAAACGACGGTTGCGTTTGCTTGAGAGAGTTGAAATGCCATGCACGCGGCGGTGACACCGGCGAGCAACAACGATTGCGCTTTGCGCATCCTTGCCTCCTTTGGTTGTCCCCGGCAAGGAACGCAGAGCAAGGGTTGTGCCGCTGTGGATTTACGGCGCTGTCAGGAGTGCGCGTGTAAAATGGAAAGACAAAGCGGTTAACCCTAAGATGGATCCGGAAAGCAAAAACCTCCACAAAATCAATAATCTGTCGCTTAAACACTACTGTAAGTAATATTTCCACGAGATACACGCAAAAAGAGCATGCAGGTTGCAGACGCCGACATGACGAGCATCGACATCGCGATGGAACCGCTGGCCGACATCGAGCGGCTGGGCCAGGACTGGCGTGCGCTGCAGGACCGCGCCGACATCGACTTCTATATGTCATGGGGATGGATCGGCACCTTGCTCGCGCAATCGGGCCTGAAACCCATCGTGCTGCGCGCGACGGACAACGGACGCACCGTCGCACTCGGCCTTCTCTTCGCCAACCGCGAAACGCGCCACGGCTGGCTCAAGCTCAACAAGCTTTATCTCAACGAGACTGGCAATTTCGACATCGACATCCTGTTCATCGAACACAACCAGTTTCTCTGCGACGCGGCATACGGGCCGGCACTGCCCGCGCGCTGCATCGATCATGTGCTCACCTCGCGCGAGGCACACAAATTGCTCGGCCCCTGGGATGAGTGGCGCTTCGGCGGCATCGGCGACGATTATCTGAAATTGCTGGAAGCCACCGCGCTGAACATCCATTTCCATGCCGCCAAGCACAGCGGCGTCATCGATCTGGAAACCTTGCGCGCATCGGGCAAGGATTATCTTTCGAAGCTCAGCTCCAACACGCGTTACCAGATCCGCCGTGCGCTGAAGCTCTACAGCGAACGCGGCCCCATCACCGTTACCTCCGCCGTGACACGGGACGATTTCGCCCGCCACCTCGACGGCATGATCGCGCTGCACCAGAAATACTGGCTCGCGCGCAACGAAAAAGGCGCTTTCGGCTATCCGTTCCTCAGCGCCTTTCACCGCGAGATCCTGCTCAACAACGGACCCAAGGGCGAAGTGGAATTGCTGCGCATCGCGGCCGGGGATTTCGAGATCGGCTATCTCTACAATTTCACCTGGCGCGGAAAGGTGGGCGCCTATCTTTCCGGCTTTGCCTATGAAGACGATTCAAAGCTCAAGCCCGGCCTCGTTTCGCACTATCTCGCCATCGAACATCACCTGAAAGGCGATGCTCATGTCTACGATCTTCTGGCGGGCGACATGCAATACAAACGCAGTCTTTCCATGGAAAGCCCGCCCATGTATTGGGCCGACCTGCAGCGCCCGCGGCTGAAACTCAGGCTGGAAGACTGGCTGCGCGATATGAAAAACCGTTTC
>DATKJT010000061.1:0-74264 GCA_035543495.1 Rhizomicrobium sp.
TACTGGAACGGCAGAGGACCAAGACACCTTCGGACCCAGACCGAGAAAACTTCTGCTGGCGTTAAGATGAGCCGAATTATAGTGATAGACCTGCCGGAACGACTGATAGTGATAGCCGTAGTTCGAGTGCACATACAATTCGAAGCGCCAATCGGGATCCGACTTCAAGCTGATCCGCGACTTTTCGGTGAACTGGGCGAAGCGAACGCCCAAACTTACCTCGGATGAGGCGTTTCGCCCGAACAGCCCGAGGCCCACGTCCTTTCCAGCCTGAAAGTCGGCAATGAGGTGTTGCTCGCTGTTCTTTGCGACCGTGTCCGCGAACCTAGCAGCTCGCGGATACCTACTCTGAATGAGGTTCGGGAACTCAAGTGTACCGACATAAGTTTGGGACACCGGGTAACTCTGCTGATGAACGCTTCTGTTTTTAGACGACCGGCCATAACGTACAGATGCAGAGGCACTCCACTCCGAGCCGTGCGGCTGAATTGATAATGTACCATACTCGTCAAAACCAAACCGGGGCTGCTTTTCGAACCTCGTGGATGGACTGAACTCCGACGGGCGCATCGCGGTGAAGGCCGGCGCCAGCGGCTGGGAATCGACGTCTCGCTGATCGAATTGACCGCCTAGCTCGATCCAGACTGTGGGGCGGTTTCCATCTTCTGCTCGCGCGATATCGGGAAACTGCATTTGCGCAGCCAGCACCAATGCCGAGGTACCTGCAAGCAGCTTCCACCGTATCGCGGTGCAGCTTTTGTATTGAATCAGTTCGCTCATTAGCTCCCCCTCACCAATTCTTCGTGACGCGCACGCCGAACAGGCGCGGATCGGTCAGGAACACGTTCGTGGTCAAGCCGCTGTCGTCGCTGTTCAGGAATGTGCCCGTGATGTCGGTGACGTCGAATACGTTCTTCACATATCCCATCACCTGCCAGCCGCCCTGGCTTGTCAGGATCAGCGCGAGATTGACGTTGGTGTATCCGCGCAACCGGTCATAAGGATTATCGTTGAAGATACGCGCCCAGGAATAGTCTTGCCAGTAATAGTCAACGTGGAGGGTGCCTGCCCAGTCTGGCGTCAGTGGGATCGTGTAGTCACCGGACATTGAGACGGTGAATGGCGGCGCGTTCGGCAATTCATTGCCGCCCAGTGGCTTTGCCCATCCCTCACCACCATTTATGCCAGGCTGATCCGGGTTGAATCCGGGATAGGGACCGGGATCGTAGACGCCAATTCCGTAATTCTGGTTGTAATCCGTTGGGAAAACCGGACTGGCCTTGTAGGGCTCGCCTGTGACAGGGTCCAAATCCTTCTGGTAAGCATTCTGGCACAGGCCCGGTATGCCGGCTGTGCCTGTACCTTGAAGTACCGGAGGATGTGCCACCAAACTGGCAGCGACCACATAAATCGGCAGGATACAGTTCGACGCCTGAGTGACGAACGGCTTGACCACCATCCAGTCGGGATGATCGGCCACATCGGCGCGATCCATCAGATCGATGGAACTTTGACCGTTGTCGACACGGGTATGTTCGTAGCCCCCTGCAAACTTGAACCTGAGACCTGGAAGGGGTTCGTAGGTTGCTTCAACTTCGGCGCCCTTCACCGTCGCGTCAAAATTGTCGTTGATCGCTGTCCGATCCACGATGCGAGAGATTTGATAACCCTTATAGTCGTAGAAAAAGACGTTGCCGTTGAACGTCAGCGCGCCATCCAGCATCGTGTTCTTGGTGCCGAATTCATAGGCATCGATGAATTCCGGCTTGAATGTCAGTGGGTGAATTGGTGTCGAGATTCCTATGCCCGTGATACCAAACTCTAAGAGCTGCGCGCCTGGCGGATTGGCACCGCCTGCCTTGTAGCCGTGCGCGTAGGAGGCGTAGAGTAAAGTCTGATCGGTGAAATCGAGTTTCGGCGTCCAATTGGCCGCAAAACGCCCTGTAAATTCCTGCCAATCCTGATCGATAACACCTGTAATGGGATACCCATATCCGGCTACGAGGAGCTCGCTTGGAATATCAACAAAATGCTTTTGATCGTCTGTCCAGCGGAGGCCACCCGTAAGCTTCAGGTCCTGCATGACATTGTAATAGACCTCCCCGAATCCCGCGTAGGAGTTTAGAACATAGGGGTTTTGACTCAGGAAATAATTGTGGCCTTCATTATTTAGACTGGAAAGCGGGTTTGGGTCGATATATTGGCAAGCGATTTCACCGTCAGTCCCGGTCTGGAAGCTTCTCGGCAGGTTGGGATTGAAAACGGTCAAGCCGCCAATAATACAGTTCGCATTGTCAGACACGCCCGGATTCCATGGTTGCGTCTGAACGGGGATGCCAGGGCCATCATTCCTTGCCCATGTATAGGAGGCGAGCGTCAGCGCATTGATGAAGACATAATAGTTTTCTTCGGTTTCGTAGTGGAGATAATTTCCTCCGATGCTGAAATTGAACGGTCCGCTGAAATTCGAAGCCAGCCGAAATTCTTGGCTGAGTTGCCACGAACGTTCGTCATTTAAATCCTGCGCGACAAGCCGGTCGCTGCATCCCAACTGCGGATCGCAGAATGTTCCGAACGGCGTACACCCGTTGGTGGCTTGGCCAAGGGCAGGCGCACATGAATCGTAGGCGGATTTGCCCATACAGAGGCCGTAGTCAGTCTCCACGCAAATACCGTTATCGGGATCTGGGGCCGATGTGCTATCGAGCCTGCCGCCCGCCCGGAAAGCGCCCGGTCTCGTATTGAACCGGTTATAGTCCTCCGTGGACCACAGAAAATCCTGATTGTATCCGGTTTGCGAAGTAAAGCTCAGCGAAGGCGTAACAGCGTAATCGACGTTCAATTCGAGCGTGTCGTTCTTGGCCTTGTACTGTGGATCGATGGTCGATTCGATGACCCGAAGATTGGTCGACTGTGTGGTGCTGGCATAGGGATCGAAGGGAGCGCTGCCCGACATCGTTGGAACACCCAGGAAACCGATCGGTTCGTAGTAGGGGAGCGTCAAACCGTTCGGAACTTCAAATGCATCCTTTGAGTACAACGAGGTCGGTACGCAGCCTTGGCTCAAATAAGGCTGTCCCGCGTAAGCGAGAGTGCCATTATAGGGCACAGGAACACCGCCGACTTCGGTCTTTGTAGGATCGGTTTTGCAAAGCTGCTTGCTGGTACGCATCCGGTCATCGTCTTCCTGGAAATGTTCCCAGACGAGAGTGGTTTGTAGATTTTCGGCCGGTTTCCAGCCGATGCTCACGCGGCCCGACCACAGATCGCGGCCGTCAATGGGGCTGCCTGTGATCTCGTTGGTCGTATAGCCGTCGCGCTTGGTCCATTCGCCCGCAATGCGCAGGTCGAGGCGGTCATCAACCAGAGGAAGATTGATCATGCCTTCGAAACGGCGATTTTTATAGTTGCCAATATCGGCAGAGGCTTGCGCCTCGAACTGATCGGTCGGTTTGGCAGTGATGAGGTTCACCACGCCGGCCGTCGCATTGCGCCCATACAATGTGCCTTGCGGGCCACGGAGGACTTCGGCCTGGCTGAGGTCGTAGAATTCCTGTTCGAAGAAGTGATTTCTGATGAACGGAATATCGTTCAGCGCGACGGCGACGGCTGGATCTGTGGTAACTGAAATCGCTTGCGTGCCGATGCCGCGGATCTGGATGCTGTAGCCGCTGAAATTGGTCTTGGTGAAGGTCAGGTTCGGCACCTGTTTTACGAGGTCCGGCCCGCCGGCGGTTTGCGTGGCGGTGAGTTGTTCCTGGCTCAATGCGGTGATGGCAATCGGGATGCTTTGCACATCCGCACCGCCCAGTTTCGACGAGGTGACGGTGACCGTTTCGACGCTGGCGCGCGGCGGTGCGGCTTGGGCGAGTTGCATGGGTGTGATCGCGGCGGGTTCGGCATCCGACGAGCGGTCGTCGCGCACGATGGCGATGGCGCCGCTTGCGTGATGGCGGGCGACGAAGCCGGTGCCGGAGAGGATGCGGTTGAGCGCAGCATCCGGCGAGATGTCGCCGCTGGCGCCTCTGGTGTGGATGCCGGCGACCGCATCTTCGCGATAGGCGAGTGCGACGCCCGCCTGCCGCGCATAGGAATCGAGAGCGGCCTTGAGATCGCCGGGGGCGACGGCGAAATCCGCGGCTTGCGCGAACGTGGCGACCGCCGCAAGGCAGGTGGAAAGTGCGAGCGCCGCTTTCAGTTTGTTCCGGTTTGTCATGTTCCCCCCGTGTTGTTCAGGTTTGAATCGTGTCAGCGCGAGACGATGATTTCGTCGCCGCGTTCTTCCACATGCAGGTTGAAAAGATCGCGCACGGTATCGAGCCATTGCGCGGTGCCGTTGACCGGAAACGTGCCGCCGAGTTTCATTTGCGCGACCGCCGGATCGGCGATGACGATCTTCTTGCCGTTGTAGCGGTTGAATTCGGCCGCCGCGGCGATGAGGGCGGTGTGGTTGAAGACGATCACGTCGCGCCGCCAGCCGAGGTCGTCGGCGAGTTTTCTTTGTGTGCGTTTCTTCAGCGAGACGGCGTTCGCCGTTGCGATCATCACGTCCCCCGGGTGCAGCGTTGTGGGCCTTACGCCCGCCGTGTCCACCCGCGCCTTGCCTTCGATCAACGCGACTTCGAGGCGGTCCTGCTCCTTGCGCACGTCGAATTTGGTGCCGAGATCGACCACGCGATGGTTGCCGACCGAGACCACGAAGGGGCGCGAGGCATCGTGCGCGATCTGGAAGAAGGCCTCGCCGCGTTCGAGCACGACGGCGCGGCCGTTGCGCGCCACGCGCAGCATCGTGTTGGTGTTCAGTTCGATGCGCGAACCATCGGAAAGACGCAGCGTCTGGTGTTCGCCGACGGCGGTTGCATAGACACGGTCTGCCGGGCGCTGGAGAAAGAAGAGCGATCCGCCGCCCGCGACGGCCAGGACGATCGCGGCGGCGACCGCCTTGATGGCGAAGCCTGTGCTGCGCGATGGCGGCGATTGCGGGCGCGGATGCTGCGTGCGCAGCGCTACAAGTTTTTCCGAACGCTGCCAGGAATCGCGCATGCGGTGATAGGCGATGAGATGGGCGGTGGATTGGCCGAGCCAGGTTTCGAGTTCGGCGCGGTCGGCGTCGTTCCAGTCGGCGCGGTCCTGCCGTTCGACCCAGGCGGCGGCTTGCAGGTTGATCGCATGCGCGTCGGTCATGGGCGCACCCGCGGATCGGTGGGGTCTGCGTTCAACAGATTGGAGAGCGCGTAGATCGCTTCGGTGAGATAGGACGACACCGTCGTCTCGGCGATGTTGAGGCGGCGGGCGATTTCGCTGCGCGAGAGGTTTTCGATCCGGCGCAGCACGATCACGTCGCGGCAATGCGGCGGCAGGCGGTCGATCGCTTCGCTCAGGCGGCGCAGTTCGTCGCGCGCGAGAGCGGTGCGATCCGGGCCCGGTGTGTCGATGGCGACGCCCAGCGCATCGAGATCGGCAACCGCTTCGATGGGCACCACGGCGTGATCGCGCATGCGGTTGATCAGAAGATTGCGCGCGGTGGTGAAGACGAACGGCTTTGCCTTTTCCGGCAACTGGCGTTTGGCCGCTTCGTAGACGCGGATATAAACGTCCTGCAGCAGATCTTCGATGTCGCTCTGATCGCGCCAGTTCTGCCGCAAATATCGAACGAGCACCGCTTCCAAGGGCAAAACCTCGCGCAGAAACCAATCCATGGCGTCAGGCACGCCAACATCCATCACCAGACGCTGCGCGCCGGTGCCTTCGAGACCGCTTTTGGGCGTTTCAGCCATTCCCCCGTGCCATTCGCCTATCGAGGGCCTGAGCCTTCAGACCACATAGAATGAGACACGGGCGACGCGCGTTTCTATGTGCCTTGGGGCGAAATAAATTTGTGGCGGCCGTGGATCGCCGCATCGCGCAACAATGTTGCAGCGTTCCGCCGGCGCAGAGGGGCGCGAAGCGTTTGAACCGGCTCTAAAATGCAAAAGACGCGCGCCACCTGACAGTGGAGCGCGTCCTGTTTTGCATGAAAGGCTTATTCCGCCGGTTCGAGGTGACGCACGGCCTTTTTATGGCCCTGCGCGTCCACCGGTTCGTGCTTCACGTCCACCTTTGGATCGAGCGGGCGCGTCCAGGCGGCGAATTCCAGGCAGATGCCATCGGGATCGTAGAAATAGATCGAACGCACGAAGGTCGACGGCGAGATGTCTTCGCTGATCTGGCGCGGGGAATCGTCATGGTTGACGACCTGTGTGCACTTCACGCCGCGGGCGATCAGTTTCTCGTAATATTCATCGACCTTTTCCGCCGGGATGTTGAACGCGACGTGGTTCATCGAACCGTGACCGGAAACGATGGAGCCCTGACGCGGAAGGTTTGCAGCCGCAGCCACGCCGGGCGTTGCTTCCGGTGCATTCGGGAACCAGAAGAAGGCAAGCCCATCGCCGTTTCCGATGTCGAAGAAGAAGTGTTGGCCCATGCCGTTGGGCAGGTCGATCGTCTTGGTCATCGGCATGCCGAGCACGTTGGTATAGAAATCCACCGTCTTGGCCATGTCCTTGCAGACCAGCGCCAGATGGTTGACGCCCTGAATGTCGAACACCTTGTTTTTCAGTTGTGCCATGGCTTTCCACCCTGAAAGTTTTTTGCAGGATCGAGGCTAGGCCCGCCCGGTCTTATTGTCAAGTTACTTGACTAAATGGCAGATTGCGCGTGGAACCTGCCGTTTCTTGCTGCTAGGTCTGGATCGTTCCGATGGAATCGCAGATGGCCGACGCCCAGCCCTCTTATCTTCTTGTGCCGCTGCTGCGCGCCTTCATCTGGTTCGACGAAGGGTTGCAGGCTTATCTACGGTCCAAGGGATGGAACGCGGTCACACGGCCGCAATCCATGGTGATGGCCACGGTGGCGATGGGGTGCGTGAAACCATCGGAGATCGCGCGCACGCTGGGCATCAGCCGGCAGGCGATTCACCTGACCATCAATCAGATGATCGAGATGGATTTGCTGGAGCTTGTGACCGATCCGGAAGACCGGCGCGCCAAGATCGTGAGCATCAGCAAGGGCGGACAAAAGCGCCGCCAGGACGCGCGCGCCGCAATGGAATATCTGACCGCGGAACTGGAACGGCGCATCGGCAAGCAGAACGTGCTGAACCTCGCCAAAAGCCTCAATGCGGAATGGGGCGCGCCGCTGACGGACGAAAACGAAGGCGGCTGATCGACGCCATCATCCTTTGACGGGCGTGTACCAGACGGGCGAACCCCAGGCGCGTTCCTGGATCGTGGTGGGCACTTCGGTCGAGAACGGCAAATGGTATTTGAGCGCCACCAAGGTGCTCCAGCGCGGTGTCGGGATTTCCAGCACGCGCGCGTAATAGACCGCGGGTTTCGCCGCATCGAATTCCGGATCTGTCCATTCGCCGGACAGCGTGGCCGCACCGATGGTGTTGGTGTATTTGCCGGTCTTCAAATCTACCGTGTTGCCGACGAGCGGGGCGCGGCCGGTTTTCGCATCGTCCTTGCGGTTATCCGAAAGGGCGATGTCGAAAACCTTTTCCTTGTATTCGTTGCCTTCGAGCCAGACCTTGATGACCTGGATGCGGTCGAGGTTGGCGCCATCGGGATCTTTCGATGCCTGGAGAAGGAAGGTGGGGGCGTCTGCATCTTTCGGCCTGGCGGGCAGATCGCCGCCCATCGGCACGCCGTCGCGATAGGCGGTTGCCACCCATGAGGTCTTCGACAGAAGGCCGGGGGCATAGTTCCAGCTTGCAAACATGCGCACGCGGATGCGCGTGCCGGAAGTGGCAAACGTCTCCTTGCGTTTCAGCGCGGCGAAGATGGAGTTACGGTCGTTTTCTTCCGCCCACACGCCGGTGATGCCTGCCGAACTGAGCGTGACGAGATTGTTCTGGCCGAGCTTGCCTGCGCCCTTGATCGCACCGGGCTGTTCGTTGAGGCGCTTTTCCGGATCGCTGACCGCCATGGTTTTCGGATCGATCGGACCGAAACCGCCCATGGTGGCATTTTCGTCGCTCGCGCTGAGCCCGTTGTGATAGTCGCTGCTTCCGACGACGCCCATGCGGAACGGATTGACGCCGACGCGCGATTGAATGATGAGCCCGCGGCCATAGGCTTCGCGCACCGACGCGCCGTGATGAAGCGAGGCTTCCTTTTCGCCCGCATAGATATGATCGATCACCTCGAAATTGGCGAATTCGTCATTGGGCGAGAACTCGGGGCGCGTGTCGGATTGGCCCTTGTTCTGCACGATCTCGGTCAGCGGTTCGTGCAACATGCGCTGCTGGGCGTAATCGGCATCCATCGGTTTGCCGTTGGACATGTTCCAGTCGAACATCAAGCCGCCGCTGAGATTGGCGTTGTGCGGAATGGCGATGGCATCGATGCCCTGCGCGTGCACGCCGTCGATATATTTCCAGAGATCTTCCGGCCGGGGGGAATCGAGCGAGGAGAACGGTTGCGGCGCGTGATCGGCATTGAAGATCACGTTGCGGTGGAGATGGCGTTCGCCCGGCGTTTCGGACCATTCGTAGCCGATGAAGGTGGTGAACTTGCCGGGTTCGTAATTGTCGTTGGCGGCTTTCTGTTCGATGGCCCAGACGCCGGATTCTTTCGCAGCACCTTCGAGCGCCTTGGGATTATTGTGCTGCATATTGACGATGAAGCGGAAAGCGCCCTTGCCGAGCCCGCGGATCTTGGCCCCGAGTTCGGATTTGGAGAACGCGCTGTTCGGATCGTCCAGTTCGTGCAGCGCGCCCATATATTCGGAATGATCGGTGACGGCGGTGAAATCGAGCGGCCAGGCGCGTTTGGCGGGAACCGCCTTGTCGAACCCGATAACATCCTGACGGCCATATTGGCCGGCAGGCACCATGATGGTTTCGCCGCGCGCGAATTTGTAAGCCTGATCCGGCGTGACCTTGGTGCCCCAGATCCACGCATCGAAGGATTCCGTGGTGTGAAGGTGCAGTTCGCCGAAGAAGACGCGACGGTCCTGCGGCGGCACGCTGGATTTGTAGACGGCGTCGGGCGGTGTGGAGGCTTCGCCCGCCAACGCTGCGGTCCACGACGCGGTGAGCATCAAAGCAGCCAGCGCATATGCCTTCATCGGAATTCCTCCATATCAGTTGCGGGAAGCGGGCGTGTACCAGACCGGCGAAGACCAGGCGCGTTCCTGAAGGGTTGCCGGTGCTTCGGCCGGTATCGGCAGATCGTTCTTGATGGCGAGCAAGGTGCTCCACCGCGGGGTGGGGATTTCCAGCACGCGCGCGTAGTAGACGGCGGGTTTCGCCGGATCGAATTCCGGGTCTTTCCATTCCGCGCTCAGGGTGGGGGCGCCGATGGTGTTGGTGTATTTGCCGGTCTTCAGATCGACCGTGTTGCCCACGGCGGGTGCGCGGCCGGTTTTCGGGTCGTCCTTGCGGCCGTCGGAAAGCGCGACGTCGAACAGCTTCTCCTTATAATCTTTGCCGTCGAGCCAGACCTTGATGATCTGGATGCGGTCGAGATTTGCGCCGTCGGGATCTTTCATCGCGTCGATCAGCAGGCGCGGCGCCACGGGTTTGGCGCGCGCCGGCAGATCGCCGCCCATCGGCACGCCGTCGCGATAGGCCGTTACCACCCAATCGGAATGCGCCATCAGGCCGGGCTTGTATTTCCAGCCCGCGAACATGCGCACGCGAATGCGCGTGCCGGAGGTGGCAAACGTCTCCTTGCGTTTCAGCGCGGCGAAGATGGAGTTGCGCGTGTTCTCTTCCGCCCAGACGCCGGTGAGACCCGCGGAACTGAAGATCAGCGGACGCTCCATGGTGGGCGGCGCGTGGTTGAGCACATGATTCCAATCGAGCCGCGCGGGCACCTTGATGATGCCGAGATCGCGTTTGGCCATGTCGCCCTTCGGCAGCATGGTGTTGGGATCGAGGCCCGAAATCTCGCTGGCGAAACCGCTTTCATCGGACACCGAGAGGCCGTTGTGGATGTCGCTTCCGCCGACCACGCCGTATTTATACGGATTCACGCCGACCTTTTTCTGGATGATCATGCCGCGGCCATAGGCCTGCCGAACGAAACTGCCATTGGGTTCGGCTTTCTCGTTGGGCCAGGAGATGAGGTGATCGAAAATTTCGAAATTGGCGAACTCGTCCGTCGGCGACAGTTCGGGAACGGTTTCGGACTGGCCCTTGGTCTGTGCGATTTCGGTGAGCGGTTCGTTGAGGGCGCGTTCCTGGGCATAATGTTCGTCGATGGGGCGGCCTTGCGAATCGTTCCAGTCGAACATCAACCCGCCGGAGACGTTGCCGTTGTGCGGGATGGCGATGACATCGATGCCGTTTGCGCGGGCCTTGTCGAGATAGGCCCAGAGATCTTCCGGCTTGTTGGAATCCGTAGACGAGAAAGGCAGCGGCGCGTGATCGGAGTTGAAGATCACGTTGCGGTGCAGATTGTACTTACCTTGCGAATTGGCCGTCCATTCGTAGGCGACGAAAGTGGTGAAGGTGCCGGGTTCATAGTTTCTGTTGGCGGCGGCGACCTCGCGGTCCCAGGCCGATGCCATCGCTTCCTTGACGTGGAATTTGGCGGCGGTTTCCGGAGAATTGCTCTTCTTGTTGCCGCGCACGAAATAGAAGGCCGAGCCGGGATCTTCCATGATCTTTTTGGACGCCGGCAATTGCGAGACCGGATTGCTTGGATCGTCGAGCTGGTTCAGCACGCCCATATATTCGGAGTGATCGGTGACCGCCATGAAGTCGAGCGGCCAGGCGCGCTTGGCCGGAACGTCGTGATCTTCGTGCAGGCCCTGCTCGGCGTTCACCTGCGAGGCCGGCACCATGACGGTTTCGCCGCGGCCGAATTTATAGGCCTGATCGGGTGTCACTTTCGAGCCGAAGGTCCAGGCATCGAAGGATTGGCCGGTGTGCAGATGCAGTTCGCCGAAGAAGGCGCGGCGTTCGTCTGCCGGTCTGTCGCTTTTGTAGGTGGCGCCCGGTGGCGTGGGCACTTCGGCGGCTTGCGCCGATGATGCGCCGAGAGCTGCGAGTATTGCCGCGCTTGCGAGGTTTCGAATTTTCATAAGTGTTACCTTCCTCGTCTTTCCGTATTTCATCCGCAAACCTCCGCGTCACATCGCGGAAATGCCGCCGTCGACTTTCAGTTCGGCTCCGGTAACGAATTGGGATTCGTCCGAAGCGAGATAAAGAATCGCATAGGCCACATCGTCGGGCTCTGCGATCTTGCCGAGCGGCACCTGGCTGCCGAGTTTGGCATAAGCCGCATCCTTGCTGCCGTGGCGTTGCACATGGTGATCGAGGATCGGTGTGGCGACGAACACAGGATGCACCGAATTGGAACGGATGCCATAGCCTTTGCGCGCGCAATGCAGCGCCACCGATTTCGACAGATGACCGACCGCGGCTTTCGCAGAATTGTAGGCCGCCATGTTGTGTCCGGCGATGATGCCGGAGATGGACGAAATGTTGACGATGGAACCGCCGAGCCCCGAGGCTTTCACCGCGCGCGCGATCGGCGCAATCGCCGTCTTGCAGCCGAGAAAAACGCCGTCGAGATCGATGGCGTGAACGCGGCGCCATTCTTCGAGCGTCAGGTCTTCCACCGAGCGCACGAGGCTGATGCCGGCATTGTTGACAAGAATGTGCAGACCGCCGAACGCCTTTTCCGTTTCGGCGACGGCGTGCTGCCACTGGCTTTCGTCGGTCACGTCATGGGCGATGGCGATGGCCGAGTTCGGATGCTTGGCGTTGATCTCGTCGGCGACGGCTTGCGCGCCGTCCTTGTTGACGTCGCTGATCGCCACGCGCGCGCCTTCGCGCACGAACATGCGCGCGGTGGCGGCACCAAGGCCCTGTGCGCCACCGGTGATAAGGGCCACTTTGCCGGCTATGCGTCCGCTCATGCGTTGCGTCCGGAAATGACGGTGCGGGAAAGGTTTTGCGTGCTTCGACTGTCTGGATTGCTCAACTGTCTTGCTGCTTTCTCTGGATTGATGATGAGGATTCCGATGAGGCCCGCCACCAGCGCGATGACGCCGGCGACGATAAAGCCGCGTTCGTAGCCATCCGCCGAGGCGTGGCCGATGTCGATCAGCTTGCCCATCACGACCGGCGCGATCACGCCGGAGGACGACCATATGGCGGTGCCGATGGAAAGAATCGCGCCGCGTTGCGACACGGGCACAAGCTCGGCCGCGATGGCGGGCTGCATGGCATAGATCACCGACGGCAGGGACAGGCCGAGCACGATCAGCACGAAGGCTGGTATGGGTGCTGCGATGAACGGCGCGACGATCAGCGCGGCACCGCCCATCGCCACCATGCCGCCGCCGAAAATGCCGAGCGCGAGCCTGCGCGAGACGCCGCGCTTGACCAGACGTTCCGACCACATACTGCAAAGGATGGCGATGAAGATGGAGGTCGCCCACGGCGCGGTGCTCATATAGCCCGCTTCGCGTTGCGAGAAACCCAGACCTTCCACGATGTAGGGCGTGAACCAGGACACGAGCAGCGCGACACCCCAATAGCCGCCAAAGCCGCACAACCACGCTGCAAGCAGAGTGGGATTTGACAGAAGCCTGCGATAGGGCACGCGCACGGTACCTTCGGCTTCGCGATCTTCCAGCGGACCTTCCTTGCCGACGAGAAGCCAGACGAGCGTCCACAACAGCGTCAGAACGCCGATGACGCCGAATGCCCAATGCCAGGACAGATTGACGACAAGAATGTTGAGCAGCGGCAATGCCAGCACCACACCGACGCTCGAACCTTGCGAGATGATGGCGGCGGGAAGCGTGCGCCGATCGCTGGGGAACCATTTATAGACGGCGTGGATTCCAACCGGAAACGCTGGCCCTTCTCCGGCGCCGAGGGCGACACGGGTGAACAGCAGGAAGCCGTAGCCGATATTGCCGACTGCCAGAAGCTGGCAGACCGACCACAGAAAACTCATCGCGCCGATCACGAGCGTCGTGCGGATGCGGTTGACCATGAAACCGATGACGAGACAGGACAGCGAAAACAGATAGAAGAAGCTGGCGGAAAGTTCGCCAAACTGTTCGTGCGTGAGATGCATCTCGCGCATGATGGGAACGGCGGCCAGGCCCAGAACCACCTTGCTGGCGAAATTGAGCAGCATGAAGGTGAACATCATGGCGACGATCAGCCAGCCCATGCGCCCTGGTTCTGTCCCGTTCATGAATCACGCTCCTGTCGCCCGCCCGCGGAGCGGACGCTCCCACCTGCTTTCTCGCAGAAGAAACGTTTCGCTATCGAAAGTCGAACCGGAACGGCTGCGCCGCAGCCGCCCCGGCCGGCTCCCGAAAACTCAAAGCCAGTAGCTGGCCTCTATACCGAAGGTCCGCGGAATGCCGGGCCAGCCGATATAACCGTTGATGGGCTTTGTTCCTCCCGCGCTGACATTGGCCGCCTGTGTCTGGGCCGCCGCCGCCACGAAGTATTTCTTGTCGCCGAGATTCTTGCCCCACAGCGACACGCGCCACTTGCCGCTATCGGGTTCGAAGCCAGCCGAGGCGTTGAACAGCGCATAGCTTTCCTGCCACGAACGCGGATCGAGCAACGAATCCAGATATTGACCGCTGATACCGCTGACGCCGCCCTGCACGAACCAGTTGACCGAGCTTGCCATCCACCGCTGTTCGAAGCGCGCGTTGACATTCCACTGCCATTTGGGCGCCATCGGCAGAACCTTGCCGTCGAAATCGCAGATGGTGGTGGAGCCCGGCACGAATGGGCCCGAACTCGGCGGCGGTACGGAGCCCTGATAAGGATAAGTCGTATCGCACTGTGCGTGATCGTCGCCGCTGGTGATGACGCTGTCGGCATAGCTTAAACCGCCGGTCAGAGTCAGCGGTTCGAACGGTTTGGCCTGAATGTCCGCTTCGACGCCGTTGGTGCGGAAATTTCCCGCATTGCTGATGATGAAGCCCACGCCGGTCGGCGACAATGTCGACTGCTGATAACCGTGCACCAGCATGTGATAGAAGTCGAAATTCAAGACCACCTTGTTGTCGAACCACGACGTCTTGGCGCCGACTTCATAGTTCATGGAGGTTTCCGGATTGAACACATAGGGCGTGGCGGTTGCCGAACGCGAATTGAACCCGCCGTCCTTGTAGCCGGTGCTGATGGTGAAATAGCCCATTACGTCTTTCACAATGTCGTACTGACCGCCATACATATAGGTCCAGCTATTGCTGGAGATCGTACCGGCCAATGCACCCGGCGCATATTGTTGCATCGCGGGACCCGAAACCGTGTTGCCCGCAATGTTGGTAAGCGTGCTGGCGATGGTCGAACCCTTGGCATCGTAGCTGTAACGCAAGCCGCCAACCGCACGCAGATCGTCGGTGATGTGCATAGTGACCTGACCGAAACCGGCAACCGAATTGGTGTGCTGCACGAAGTTCAGGTCGTTGCTGTCACCCACATGCATCAGCCCGCCGCCACCCGTCGAGGCGGGCCAGTTGCGCGTCGCGCCCTGATCGATCGTCAGGTTGAGGTGATAGGCCAGATCGTCATGAAACATGTAGAGGCCCGCGACGTAATCGATGAAATGCGTGCCGTTGGACACGAGCCGCAATTCGTTGCTCGTCGAGCCGATGTTGGTGTGTTGCAGGTTGGTTGCGATGTCGAGCGGCAGGCTGCCCGGCGCCTGGTTCGGCGCATCGTCAAGGTAGGAATTGAAGGCGAGAATATCGACCAGCGTTGCGTCGATCATCGAAAGATTGTGATTTACTTCGATCGATGCGCCCCAGGTGGTCGTTGTATCCGGCGCCCCGGTGGCAGAATTGACTTCCCATTTGCCGGGAACTTCGTAGGGATGTGCGGGGTTCGCCGCCTTTTGCGAGATGATGAAGGGCGAAGTGGCAAAGCTTGTCGGCGTCGGGTTGTAGCCGAAGACGATGCCGCCCGGCCCCAGCGGATCGATCTGCATGCCGGAATTGTTTTCCGCATCGATGCGGCTGTAATAGCCGATGAAATCGACCGTGGTGTCGTTGTCCGGCGTCCAGCGGATGCGGCCGCGGCCGCCGAACTGATCGCGTTTCATCACGCGTTCGTCGTTGTAGATGTTGAGCAGGTATCCGCTGTTGCGGTCCGTCCAGAACGACATGCGGCCCGCGACATCATCGGTGATGCCGCCGCCGAAATAGCCGGTCGCACGCATCTGACCGTAATTGCCCAATTGCAGGTCGATCATGCCTTCGGTTTGCTGCGTCGGCACGCGCGTGGTGATGTTGACCGCGCCGACCGGCGTGTTCCGGCCATAGAGCGTGCCTTGCGGCCCGCGCAGGATTTCCACCGTCGAAATGTCCGTCACTTCGCCGTAGATCGGACCCGCCACCGGAATGAACACGCCATCCAGGAACACGCCAACGTCCGGTTCGGTGCCGGGATTGGTGCCGGAGGTGCCGACGTTGCGGATGTTGATCTGCGAATTGCGATTGTTGTTCGCCTGTGTGATTTGCAAGCCCGGAACATAGGACGACAATTCCGCGACCGAGGCGATGTTGTTCTGTTCGAGCATGTCGCCGCTGAAAGCGGAGATCGACATGCCGACGGCCTGGATATTCTGTTCGCGCTTTTCCGCCGTCACGGTGACGGTTTCGATGCCTTGCGTGCCCGCATCTGCCGTCGCATCCGACTGCGCGAAAGCAGGCGTGCCGCCTGCCGAAAGTCCCGCGACCGAAGCGCAGGCCAGCAGCAGCTTCGTGAACGAATGCGATGTGCGATTTTTGATGGTCATGATTCCTACCCCTGCTTGAATGCCGTCATCCGAGTTGTCCAACGGATCCTGGCTTGCGCCTCTTCTGAGGCGCATTTGGTAGGTTCGGTGTCTTCCGGGGCTGCCTGCATGGATGCGTGCCGATTGCCCTCGAGCGCCGCATTTCCCCCCATTGAATCAGACGTATGCCCCTGCTTTCCCTCGCCTACTGCCGGAATCCTACGTACCAATGCCCCATTACAGGAAATGCTGATTTATGCCGGGAGCCATACCTGCGCGGTATGGTCGAACCCGGACGAAGGCCGTTGCCGGACCGCGTTCGCAGGCTCCCTGTTCGAGCGATGGAAAGGTAACAAAGCCGTGTCAGCCGAACTTGCTAGGCCACGCCATCCAATTGACTTGTCGCGACAGGATCGGAATCGGCCGGCGACTGTGCGCAAAGTTCAACCCGGCGTTTCCGCTCCCGGCTTGATGTTGGGAAAGCGCGCGACACTTTCCATGTAATTCCGCTGGATCGAGGCGAAGGCGCGATTGGCCCAGCCGTTGGACGAACCGATGTCCCACAGCTCCTTGGGATCGTTGTCGACGTTGAACAACCAGGGATAGTTGAGTTCTTTCTTGAAGCCATGCACTTCGCCCTGCCCCGGCACGACAACCGGCCCGGTTGCGGGATCGCGCACCGTCATGTGCATTTTAAAGTTGCGCCATTTGATGGCCATGAGATCGTCGCGATAGAAAAACAGCACATGATCGCGCGGCGATTGCTCGGCATTGCCGAACAGGAAATCGGTGAGATCGATGGAATCGATGGCGCGGTCGGTGGGCACGCGATCCGCGGCTCCTGCGGCGACCGCGAGCGTGCGGTAGAAATCGAGAAGCGAAACGATTTCGTTGCTGACGCGGCCGGCCTGCGTGCGGCCCGGCCAGCGCACGATGCCGGCGGTGCGGATCGCGCCTTCCCAGGCGCTGGGGAATTCATTGCGGAACGGGCCGGAATCGGCCTGCGCGCCGAAATCGATGTCGCGGCCGAACATGGTTTGCGGGCCGTTGTCGCTGGCGAAGACGACGATGGTGTTGTCGCGGATGCCGGCGGCATCGATGGCATCGAGCACCATGCCGGCGTTGTGATCGATCTCGGCGAGCACGTTTTGATATTGCGTGCGCCTGGGATCCTGAAAATCGGGATGCGCCAGCGGCGGCTCGTGCGGCAGGGTGAAGGGAATATAAAGGAAGAACGGCTTTTCGGCCGCAGCCTGTTTCTTGATGTAGGCGACGGAGCGGTTGGCGATTTCGCGGTCGATGAAGGGGCGGAAATGCGTGTCGTAATTGCGCACGAATTTGCTTTTCTCGCCCTTCACGCCTTCGAGAACGGGTTCCGGCGTGTAGATTTTGGGATCGTAACCCGGCTGATCGAGCCACATGGTTTCGCCGGTGCTGCGCGGGATGCCGTACCATTCGTCGAATCCCTGATCGGTCGGGAAACGGCCTTCGTTGGAGCCCAGATGCCATTTGCCGTAATGGGCGGTGGCGTAACCGGAGTCCGACAGCAATTCCGCAATCGTATATTCCCATTGCGAAAGCCCGTCCTTGCCGCCGGTCATCACAACCGACGAAGTGCCGCTGCGGATCGGCATACGGCCCGTCATCAGCGCCGAACGCGACGGCGTGCATTCCGGTTCGACGTTGAAATTGGTGAGCTGGATGCCTTCGCTCGCGAATTTGTCGATGCGCGGCGTGGCGACGCCGCGGATGGGGCCGGCATAACAGCTGAGATCGCCGTAACCCAGATTGTCGACCAGCATGAAGACGATGTTGGGGCGGCCTTTCGCTGCTTTCTGCAACGGCTTTGCTTCTGCAGCAACAGGAAGCGTCAACGATGCGGTGGCCGCGGCGGCACCAAGGATGACGTCGCGCCGCCGGGGTTCCGCGAGCGTTTGGCGATCGGCCCGTGTTGGCGAATTGTCCTCTGCCATGGGGGACTCCGTTCGGATAGCGAAATCAAATTCACGTCGCATTCGCGACCGAATGCAAGGGCAAAATGGCTTTACGCGAGTGCCGCCGCAAAGCTCCTGTCCATGGCTTCGGCCACGGGATCGACATCGTCCATCGAAAGGCACAAGGGCGGCACCATACGCAGGATGCTGCGATTGGGGCCGGATTTGCTGCAGACGATGCCCTGTTTGCGCGTTTCCTCGAACACTTTTGCCGTGACATCGGTCGCGGGTTCTTTGGTCGAGCGATCCTTGACCAGTTCGATCGCCATCATCAGCCCGCGTCCGCGCACATCGCCGATCACGGGATATTTCTGCTGCAATTCCTCAAGCCGCGTCTTCAACGCCCCGCCGACTTTCCTGGCATTCTCCTGCAATTTCTCTTCGCGGATGATGCGCAAGACTTCGCGGCCCGCGGCACAGGCCACCGGATTGGCGCCATAGGTGTGGAACAGGAATTTGTCGGCCATGCATTCGGCGATGTGACGTTTCGCGACCACAGCCCCCAGCGGAATGCCGTTGCCGATGCCTTTGGCCATCACCACGATGTCGGGCACCACGCCATCGGCCTCGAAGGCCCAGTAATTGTCGCCGGTACGGGCGAAGCCCGATTGCACTTCGTCGATGATGCCGAGCCCGCCTGCCGCGCGCACACGCTCGAACGCGCCCGCGATGTAACCCGGCGGCATGGCAACGATACCGCCATAACCCTGCAACGGTTCGATGATCATTCCGGCGAGTTTGCCGGTGGTGGAGGATGAGATCGCGCGATCCACTTCATCGAGATAGGGCTCGACGCCTTCGCCGAAGATGCCGCGGTACTGGTTGGGCTCCGGCACGAAGGCGACGCCGCCGAGTTGCGAATTGGGGTGACGGAAACCCGCGATGCCTGTCAGCGATTGCGCGCCGATGGTGGGGCCATGATAGCTCGTGCGCAGCGCGATCATGTCGGTGTTGCCGGTGAAGCTGCGCGCCATGACGAGCGCCAGATCGATTGCCTCGCTGCCGCTGTTGGTGAAATGCACCACCCATTCGTGACCGGCGGGCATGGTGGCGGCGAGTTCTTCGGCCAGATGCGCAGGGACCGGATGATAGAACATCGTGGTGCAATGGGTGAGTTCGGCCACCTGATTGCACACCGCTTCCACCACGCGCGGATGGGCGTGGCCGACCGAGATGCACAGATTCATGCCCAACAGGTCGGTGTATTTGCGGCCCGTTTCGTCCCACAGATATTGGTAGCTGCCGCGCTGGAAGATCAGCGGCTTTTCATAGGGCACGAATTTCCGCTGCGACGCCGCGAAATACCGGTTGCGGCGGGCGGCGACGCCATCGGTCGACCAGTCGATGGGGGTGGCGCGGTCTCTCGCATTGCTCATGCTCGGCCCTCAATAGGTTGCCTTGATGGTGGTTTCGGTTTTGCCCGTGCGCGCGGTTTCGACGCTGGCGCGCAGGTCGCGGAAATAATCATCGCTCACCGGATCGTGCTGCATGGAGAGCATGGTCTGCATGCCCTTGGGCTCGCGCGTGAGACCGGGGAACCAGCCCTTGTCTTTCATCAATTGCGCGACGGTATAAATGTCGACTTCGTTCGAGCCGAAGTTGAGAACCGTCAGATCGGGTTTGGCGATCATCATCAGGCCCGGCGTGGCCTCGATCCCGGCGACATATTTGTCGGCCATCGCCGCCATGCGGCGCGCGGCGTCTTCAAAGCCCGTTGTGCCCATGTGATTGAGCACCGACCAGGCGGCAGCAACCGCCGCCGCAGGCCGCGTGCCGCAGAAGGTGGCGGTGACATAGACGCCGCTCGTCCAGCCATCGAGCTTGAAGGTGGAGCGGGCGATGTCCTCCTCGTTGCGGAAGAACACGGTCGATGCGGGTTTCGGACAGAAACCGAATTTGTGCAGGTCTGCCGACATCGAACGCACGCCGGGCAGCGCCATGTCGAAATCGGGAATCTTGCGCCCGTTGCGCTTGAAGAACGGCGCGATCCAGCCGCCGACGCAGGAATCGATGTGCAGCCACACATCGCGTTCCACCGCTATTTTGCTGAGTTCGGAAATCGGATCGATCACGCCATGCGGAAAACACGGCGCGGAGCCGACGATGGCCATGGTGTTTTCGTCGATCAGTTCCGCCAACGCCTTGGGATCGGCACGGCGGTTTTCGCCGAGCGGCGAACGGCGGATATCGACATCCATCACGATGGCGGATTTGTCGAAGGCGGGATGGGCCGTGACCGGCATCACGATGTTGAGCCGCTTGCCGAGCGAGCCCGGTTTCTTGGCGCGGTGGGCCTCGCGCGCGGCCTTCATCGACAGGAAGATGCTTTCGGTGCCGCCAGTGGTGAACACGCCCTTTGCACCTTCCGGCGCGTGCAGCATATCGAGGCCGTAGTCGAGAACGTCCTGCTCCATCGAGCCCAGGCCCGGATAGGCGCGGCCGTTGCCAAGCGCGTTCTCGGAGAAGTGCTCCATATAGGCCTTCTTGCCGATCTCGTAGGTCTCCTGATCGGAATAGAAGAAGAAGATGGAGGTGCGTCCGTGGCGAAAGTCGAAATCGTGGGCGCAGCGTTCGCGCATTTCGCGCTGCAAGGTTTCCCAAGTCGCACCGCCTTTCGGGAAGGCGCTACGGGTTTTGCTGGTCATCGGCGTTTCCGGTCTGGTTGTTTCGCCGCTGTCGAAAAAGTGGCGGCTACTTCATCTACCAAATCCGGTGCAGGCTTAATTGATCGCAGGTGACAAGATATTGCTATCCGGCGACACGCTGTTCGCCCTGCGTTTGGGCCGCCTGCTTGGTCCATTTCGACGGCGATTGGCCGTGCCAGCGCCCGAAAGCGTGGTTGAAAGCGCTCTGTTCGGCATAGCCCAGATAGCTTGCGATGTTGGACAGCGGCAGGTTGCCGTCGCGCAGCAAGCGCTCCGCCATCATGCGCCGCTTTTCCTCCAGCAATTGGGAAAAGCTGCAGCCATGTTCGTTGAGGCGGCGCTGCAGGGTGCGCGGGTGCATGTGCAGATGCTGGGCCACGACCTCGATCTTGGCCTGTCCCATGGGAACGAGCGCTTCGAGCAGGCTGCGTGTGGCGGAAATAACCTCGCCTGAGGTCGGCAGGATGCGTTCTTCCAGATAGTTGAGCACGAATTTCTGGATGTTGGGATCGCGGTTGGGGATTTCGTGATCGGCGAATTTGCGGTCGATCACCACGCCGTCGAATTCCTGTTCGAACAACACCGGCGCACCATAGTCTTCCAGATACGCATCCTGACTGCGCAAGGGACGGTGACGCATGGAGTAGTGGATGACCGGAACGACGTCGCCGGTAATGAGCGCGATCATCTTGCGGGTGGACAGAAGCGATTCTTCGATGAACTGATCGGCGATCAGCCGCAGCTCCGGCGCCATTTCATAGGAGCGCACGCAGGTCTCCGGGCCGACCACGAAGGCCGTGCGATAGCCGGTGTTCTGGATGCTGAGATAGCGGCTGACGTTCAGAAGGGCTGCCGTGAGATTTTCCGAATGCTGCGCGATGAGAAGCAGCGGACCCAAAAAGCTGAAATCGCGCGAGCGTTGCAGCTTGATGCCGAAGGCCGGTTCGTTGAGCGTGCGCGCCGCAAGCTGCAGCGCACGCAGGCAGGATTTGAAGGAAATCCAGCGGGCGGGATCTTCGATATCGCGGGTTTGCAGGCCCACGAGGCCGAGGATGGACGACGGATTGCCGCCCAGCGACCGCACGCAACTGTTGAACGCCGTCATGTAACGGGCGCGCACCAGAGCTTCTGCCGCCGATCCGAATTGTCTTGTCATGGCTCAAACACCTTCTCGTAGCGAAATTGAAATCAGGTCATCGCGGTGGCGCGGACCACGCAGCGAAAACCGATGTGGCTGGTGGACGTATCGACCGCATGGCCCTGCCGCGCGGACGGGCGATAACGCTGGCAATAGTTGGGCGCGCAGAGATGCGAGCCGCCCTTCAGCACGCGGCGCGCAATGGGTTTGCCGGACACGCGGCTGTCGTAACTGTTTTCCGCGTTGTCGTTGCGCGGATTGCGCGGCACGCAGCAGCTTTTCTGCGCATCGGATGTGTGCCGCGGCGCGTAAAAATCCTTCGTCCATTCCCAGACATTGCCGATCATGTCGGAGAGGCCATAGCCGTGGGGCGGAAAGCTGCCGACGGGAGAAGTGCGGTCGAAACCGTCCGCCATGCTGTTGAAATGCGGGAACTGGCCCTGCCAGGTGTTGGCCATGAATTTGCCATCGGGCATCAATTCGTTGCCCCAGGCATATTCGGCATCTTCCAATCCGCCACGCGCGGCAAATTCCCATTCGGCTTCGGTCGGCAAATCCTTGCCCGCCCATTCGGCATAGGCTTGCGCATCTTCATAGGCGACATGGACGACGGGATGATCGCCCTTCGCCCAATTGTTATCGCCCAGCGGCTGGCTCCAATTGGCGCCGAAGCGTAGCACCCACCAGCGCCGCCAATCGTGCAGCGAAGACGGCTCGTCCGGCTGCGCGAAGACGAGCGAGGCGGGTTGCAGCATTTCCGGCGGCGTGCCGGGATAATCGCTTGCCAGCGGAATGCGTTCGGCGACGGTGACGTAGCCCGTGGCGGTGACGAAATCGGCGAATTGCGTGTTGGTGACAGGCGTGCGGTCGATCCAGAAGCCGTCCACCGTCACGCGATGGGCGGGCGCTTCTTCGGGATAGTGCCGATCGGACCCCATGCGGTACGTGCCGCCCGCGACGAACACCATATTGTCGGTGCAGAAGGATTGCGCGGGTTTCTGCACGTTCATCACGCCGCCTTGCGCCGCGTATACATTTCGCCGGCCCAGAAATTGAGGAAGCTCAACGTGTAAAGCACCGCACCCAGGATCATGGGCCCATGGAAATCGCTGCCGATAACGAAAGTGGCCGCGAGATAGGGCGCAACCGCAATGCCCGCCTTGAGCATCAACAGGAAGACGACCGCGGCCCTGCCCGTGACATCTGCATTCACCGCCAGCCCCACCTGATAGGAATTGGGGAAGTTGACGAAGAACACGAACACCATGAGGGCCGCGAGATAGAACAGCGGCCCCTGCAGGAACCACAATAGCACGGCAAGCGATGCCAACTGACAGAGCAAGGTAACGAAAGTCGGGATCAGGCGCCCGACGCGCATGCGCAACAGCCACGCCGCAATCGAACCAACCGAGCCTGCGATGAGCGAAATGGACAGCGCGGTGCCCACTTCCTTGTGCGAGAGGCCCGCGGTGACGCCGATGCGTTCGATATAAGCCCAGCTCGATGCGTAGCCCGCAAAGAAAAGAAAGGCGGGAAACGACACGAACAGCAACACGGCGATTGCGCCTTTGCTCGCGGGTTTTGCGGTATCGATCGCGTGTCCCGGCTTCGGCCAGCGCCCGCTTGCCGGAAGCAGCATGGCGATAACGAGCGCCGGCAACACATAGACTGCGAGGAAGACAAATGCGCCCGTCGTGCCGTAACTGTCGACCAGCGGCGGCATAACGTAGAAGCCGATGGCGCACATCGCCGTTTGCGCCACGTTCAGCAGCGCGACATTTGCTTCGGGATTGGAGGAATCGCCCACCGCGGTCGCGCCGATGGCCATCATCGAGCCGCCGAACAGACCGGCAAGAAACCGCAAACTCAATAGCGCTGCGAACGACGACACCTGGCCGGAAAGGATGTGGCAGGCGATCAGCGCGATGCAGCAGCCGAATGCCGTCCACCGCCAATCGACCTTGCGAATCCAGAGGAGTGCGAGAGCCGCGGACACGAACATGCCCGACATCTCGCCCGAGGCGATGGCGCCCACCTGGCGGATGGTGAAATGCAGATGATCCTGCAGCGCGCCCACGATCATCGGCAGAAGCGGATAGCCGAGCGAGCCGAAGACGAAGGTGAAAATGCCCGCGAATATGCTGATTGAATGATCGACGTTGCGGGTGCCCGCGAAATGCGCGGACCATCTTCCCCGCGAGGCTGCGATGGCGCCCGGCTGGGCCAGTTCGGCGAGTTCTGCACTCATACCCGGATCGATATTTTCCACGCCCGTCGCCCCGATCATTTCGGCCCCCGGCGCCCCCGCCCACCTGGCCTTTGCCCCTGACTTTGCAAGGTTATTCGAAAGCGAATTGATATCTCGCGTCAAGATTTTGATATTTGACGACAAGCCGCTCTATCTCCCGGTTGCATGGCCTTTTCGCCGCAAAATAGCCGGCCGATACCCTCACCAAATCCCACCGGCGGGTTGGATTGTAAGATTTTCACTACCCCCCACCGGAAATGCTTTGATAGTTTGAAGGCTATGCATTTGGGATATGGGGCCGATATGGGCGCGATGGACATCCAGAAAATCCGGCAGGTGATCGAAATCTCCCGTCTGGGCAGTTTCACCCGCGCCGCCAAACACCTTGGCACCTCTCAGCCCGCGCTCAGCCGCAGTATCGCGCGGCTGGAAGATTTGCTGGGCGCGCCGTTGTTCGAACGCAGCGGCGAGGGTGCGCGGCCCACCCCGCTTGCGCAATACATCGTTTCGCGCGGCGATCTTGCGATCCGCGGCATTGCGGCGCTCGAACACGAAGCCCGCATGATGGCGAAAGGATCTGCCGGGCGATTGGTGCTGGGCGTGGGGCCATTCGTGGGCGAACTTCTTCTGGCGCCGTTGAGCGAGCGGCTGATGCGCGAATTCCCGCAATTGAGCCTTCGCATCGTGACGCATTACGGGCAGGACCTGATTTCGCTTTTGAGCGAGCGAAAGATCGACCTGGCGTTGGCGGCCAGCGGCGACCGCGCCAACAACGATGCGGAAGAGACCACCGGCATCCGCGCTGTGCATCTGTTCAAATCGCATATCCATTTCTTCACGCGCCCCGACCATCCGCTTGCCGTGCGCAAACGGCGGCTCGATCGCATCGAACTGCTCGATTTTCCGTTCGCCGGCGCTGGCCTGACCAAGCAGCAGCGCGACGAATTCCCAGCGGAATTGACGCGGGCGCAGCGGCACAACCTCAACGCGGCGATGATCCAGGACAACGATGTCGTGAGGCATCTGATATTGACGACCGATACCATCGGTTATGGGTTGAGCCAGTTCTTCCTGAACGACATTCGCGAAGGGCGCATCGTGCGGCTGGATGTGGATTACGAGGGGCTTCATTATTGCGAGGCGTTCACCAGCCCGGAGTCGCGGCATTCGCTCATCGTCGAACGCTGCATCGCCATTGCGATAGATCTTGCCGAAAACATGAATCTCGATTGCACGCCCAGCACGCGCCATGGCCGGCGCGCATCCGGCAACGGGAGTGCAAAGCTTGCAGCCGTAACATGATCGGAAGCGTTACTTGCCGCTCCCAATCGAATGCGGCATCGTCGGGCGCAGGGCATGACGGCGTGGTTGTCGTTCAATATCAAAAACAATTTCCGGCGGCGTCCGTCCGGTTCAGGGAGAACCAAGCGTGTCAACAAGCGAAGCGATTGACGCTGCGGGGCGCACAGGAATGACATTGCAAAGATGGACGCAACGTGGCGGCCGGTTGTTGCTTGGCGTGCTCAAGGAGCCGTTGTTTCAATTTGCCGTGGCCGGTGTCGTGCTTTTCCTCGCCGGACGCTTTTACCAGGAGCAGACGAGCGTCTATCGCATTGTGGAGACGCCCGCGCACACCGCCGAAATCGCCAACGCCTATGCGCTGCAATTCGGCACGCAGCCAGATCCCGTGACGCTGGAATCGCTGGTGAAGCGCGATCTGCATGACGAGATATTGTTCCGGCAGGGACTGGCGCTCGGCCTGGACAAGGACGACGAGATCGTTCGCCGCCGCGTGGTGCAGAAAATGCAGTTCCTGCTGCAGGATTTGCACCCGCCCGCCGAGCCCACGGATGCGCAGCTGACCGCCTTCTACAACGCGCACAAGCACCGTTACGTACAACCGGCCCACGTCACCTTCAGCCATATCTATTTCTCGTCGGACAGAGGCGGATCGAACGCCGCGCAAAAGCGGGCTGAGGCCGTTCTCGCCAAAATCCCCGCAGGCACCACGCGCGCGCCCGATCTGGGCGATCCGTTTCCCGATCTCTACGATTTCTCGAACTACGATTCCGAGCAGGTGTATCGCCTGTTCGGCCACACCCCGTTTGCGGATGCGCTGTTCAAGGCACCGGCCGGAAAATGGTTCGGCCCCGTCCGCTCGGCTTACGGGTGGCACCTTATATATATAAGTGCGCGCAAGGCCGAGGAGAGCCCGCCGCTTGCCAAGGTGCGCGACGCCGTGCGCACCGACTATCTGCAAGCCGCACAGGACAAGGCGAACCACGCGGCGTTCGATGGTCTGGCCGCCCAATACACCATCGTTCGCGACGACAGGAAGAAGACGCCATGAGACGGCTTCTTTCGCTCTTCGCTTTTCTCGCGGCCGCGTTCGCTGCAACGGCCGCGTTCGCCCATGAGGTGCGGCCCGCCTATCTCGAAATCGACCAGACCTCGGCCACGAACTATCGCGTGACGTGGAAACAGCCCACGATGGGCGACGTGGCCATTCATCTGGTGCCGCATATCTCCAATGGCTGGCTGAAAGAGCAGCCGGCGGATCAGTATGCTTCCGGGGGCTTTCTGATCCGTACCTGGAAGACGACCGCCAAGGCACCGGCGGAGCTTGAAGGGAAAACCATTTTCATCGAAGGCCTTCAGGACACGATCACCGATGCGTTCGTGCGGATCAAACTTTCCGGCGGACGGCAGTTCGACACCATTCTTCGCCCCGACAGCCCGAGCTTCAACATATCCTTCGGCGACGGACAATCGATGGGCCTGCCCTCGTTCCTCCTGCTTGGAATCCAGCATATCCTGACGGGGCCCGATCATCTGCTGTTCGTGCTGGGCCTTCTGCTGATCGTGCGCGACCGGATGATGCTGCTCAAAACGGTAAGCGCGTTCACGCTGGCGCACAGCATCACGCTGGCGCTGGCCACGTTCGGGCTGATCCAGCTTTCCACCACGTTGCTCAACGCGCTGATCGCGCTTTCCATTCTGTTCATTGCGCCGGAAGTGATCCGCGCCCAGCGCGGCGGAACGAGCCTCACCATCCGGCATCCGTGGGTGGTGGCGTTTTTGTTCGGCCTGTTGCACGGCATGGGCTTCGCGAACGGCCTGACCTCGCTCGGACTTGAAAGAGGCGCGCTGCTGGCCGCACTTGTGCTCTTCAACATCGGCGTCGAAATCGGCCAGCTTGCGTTTATTGCGCTTGTGTTTGCGCTCAGGCGGTCGTTCCGCCTGATGGAATTGCGCTGGCCCGAAGCCGTCGCCGCCGCGCCCACCTATGCCATCGGCGTTCTCGGCGCGTCATGGACCATCCAATACTGCGCCGTACTGTTCGGAGTGATCTGATGAAACACAATGACAATTCGTTTCTCGCGGCAGCCATGATACTGGCGTTTGTGGCGGCCATGCTGCCGGGCGATGCGGGCGCGCATATCGTGAAAGGCGAGGCCATCGGCTTCTTCAGCGGCTTCGAACATCCCATCTCCGGGCTCGACCATGTGATTGCGATGGTGGCGGTTGGTCTGTGGGGCGCGCAATTGGGCATGCCCGCGATCTGGGTGTTGCCGGTGACGTTTCCGCTGGTGATGGCGTTTGGCGGTTTTCTGGGATTGATCGGCGTGCCGCTTCCCGGCAGCGAAATCGCGATTGCGCTTTCGGGCGTGTGTCTGGGGGCCGCCGTTCTTCTGGAATTGCGCCCGCCATTGTGGATGGCCGGTGTGCTGGTCGGCATCTTCGGATTGTTCCATGGTTACGCGCATGGCGCCGAACTTCCGCCGGGACAGAACGCGCTGCTCTATAGCCTCGGCTTCGTGCTGGCGACCGGCCTTCTGCACGCAACTGGCATCACGATCGGTCTGATCCATCGCTGGCAATGGGGCAAGCTTGCCTTGCGCGGTGCGGGCGCATTTGTGCTCTGCGGCGGCGCGTTCTTCCTGTGGGGTGCGCTCTCATGAAACGCCGTATCGCCATCGCCGTTGCGACCGCCGCCCTTCTTCCCACATCGGCCAGTGCGCATCTGATGGCCACGGGCATGGGCCCGGTGTTCGACGGTATTTCGCATTTCGGATTGAGCCCGGAAGATTTCCTGCCGGTGATCGCACTGGGCTTCTTCGCGGGCTTGCGCGGCCCCGGCCATTCGCGGCTGACATTGGGCGCCGTCACGCGGTTCTGGCTGGCGGGCGGGATGATTTCGCTCTCAGGTTTTGCGGCATCCAACCTTGTTCTTTCCTCCGCCACCGCCGCACTCTTCATGCTGATCGGCATTGCGCTCTCGGCGAACCTCACCGTTCCAACCGCGATTTGCGCAGCATTGGGCGCAAGCCTTGGCCTTGTTCGCGGCATGGCCGATCTTGCGGGCGTTGACGGAAGTGTTGCGCACGGCCTTTCGCTGATCGGCATGACGGCCAGCGTTTTTGCGGTGTTTGCCATGGCCGCTTCGCTCACCATTCCGCTCAAGCGGCTGTGGCTGGTGGTTGCCGCGCGCGTCGGCGGAAGCTGGATCGCAGCCCTCGGCCTCCTGCTCGTCGGCTGGATCGTTCGCTACGGCGCGTTCACGCGATAATGAGTTTTTAGCCGCGCCTCGCCGCCGCGATCCTGGCGACGTCGATCTTCTTCATGTCCATCATGGCGGCGAACGCGCGTTTGGCCTCTTCGCCGCCGACCGCAAGCGCTTCGGTCAACACGCGCGGCGTGATCTGCCAGGAGACGCCCCATTTGTCCTTGCACCAGCCGCAGGCGCTTTCTTCGCCGCCATTGTTCACGATGGCGTTCCAGTAACGATCGGTCTCCGCCTGATCGTCGGTTGCGATCTGGAACGAGAAGGCTTCGGTCTGCTTGAACATGGGTCCGCCATTGAGGCCGAGACAGGGAATTCCGCAGACGGTGAAATCCACCGTCAGCACGTCGCCCGCCTTGCCCGAGGGATAATCGCCCGGCGCGCGATGCACCGCACTCACCGAACTGTCGGGAAACGTCTCGGCATAAAAGCGGGCCGCGGCTTCGGCATCCTTTTCGTACCAGATGCAAATGGTGTTCTTGGCGGTTGCCATTGTTTTCCCTTTCGCGCGAGGCGTTCCCCACTTCTCGCATTGGTTCATACAATTCTTCGATGGTCTACCGGGAACTTGGGGATGCGCGGCGTTCCGTCGGCAAGACCGAGGGGTTATAACGATAAAAAGGCTATTTTCTCGGGCAAATCGGAAAGGGAACAAGCATGCGAATCCACAATATCTATGCGGACGCTGCGGGCGAGTCGCACATTCGCGAAATCGATGTCGAATGGGCCCATACCGGGCCTGCCGGAAAGACTTCAGATCCCGTGCAGGTTTCGAGCGTTTCGTTTCGCGTGACGGATGGGAATTACAATCTGGGTTGGCACAACGCGCCGCGCCGCCAATATATCGTCAATCTGGAAGGGTCGGTGGAAATCATAACGAGCGACGGCGAAAGCAAAATCATCGGGCCGGGCGAAATCGTTCTGGCCGAAGACACCACCGGCAAAGGCCACCTTTCGAAAGCGGTTGCCGGAGGCGCGCGACGTTCGCTCGTGATACCGCTTGCCTGATGTTCCGGCGAGTTACGCCAGATAACGCAGGCAATCCGAGGATTTCAGAATCTCGTTCAGGCCCGCATCGCCGGACGCCTGTTTGTATTTCTCTCTCAGCACTTGCAGCGATTTGGCGTGATATTTCTGCGGGCCCTGCACATAGGCTTTGCCAGCCAGTTCGACCGAGAAGCTTTGTTCGCCGGCCTGCAAAGCCTTCGCGTTGGCGACGGACCACGGCAAGAAATAGCGGCCCACATAATCCAGCAGCGGCTTCAGGGTGGGCGACAGCGATTGCCAGCTTTCGAATGGGCCATCTTCGCGCGGTTCGTTCATGCGGAAGCACCAGTCGAGCACTTTGGGGCCGCGGGCGCGGATGATGCTGCCGCAGGTGGGATCGACGGAGGCTTCGTAAAGCTGCGCGGCGAGACCGAAATCGCCGAAAGCGGGGCGCGCGCCGAAGAGATATTTGCGCGATGCAAGGTGCGTTTGAAGAATGTCCACCAGTTCGAAGAAGTATTCCTCGATCAGCGGCGCGGTCTCGGCGCTTGAGCCGACGAAATGGCCGCGGCCTGTCATGCGCGAAAGGATCATCTTGGAGATGTTGGCCACTTCTTCGCGGGTGCCGTGCGGCGCGAACAGGCGCGCAAGCGTCTGCGCCGAGGCGCGCTGGTCGATCTCGTCCCACCAGCGATAGTGGAACATCAACTTGTTGCCCCATTCGTCGCCGAATTCTTCGATCAAGGCGGAGAGAAAATTCAATTCGCCGTCGGGATGGATGGAGGGCGCGGGGAATTTCGGGTCCACCGCTTCGATGATCGGCGTGGAATCCTGAATGCCCTCGCCCTCCGGCGTGGCCACGGCGGGCACGATGGGGATGCGGGCATATTTTTTGTATTCCGCCTCGTTGGAAGGGTTGCGCGCGATCCATTCGTGCGGGATCTGCTTGAAGCGGAAATAGGACCGCACCTTTACCGAATAGGGCGACATTTCCGAGCCGAAGATTTTGTAGAGTCCGGTCATGTGTTTCCTCTCAATTCCTTCCGGCGGCGGGCCGAGCGCCCGCCAGCTTGAACCAGCGTTGCAGATTGGGAAAGACTGCGCCGGAATTTATCAGATCCTCATCTCCCGACGGATGGTCTTGGCGGCGCGCAGAAAGCAATAGACGGCGGCGAATTCGAACAGGCTGATCCCGCACAGCGCCCAGCGCAAGGCGGCCGTTCCGAGCGTTGGATGCAACAGATCGCTCGCGATGCCGACGGCGGCGGGGCCGAAGCCGAGACCGATCAGATTGAGGATGAAAAGATAAAGCGAAGCCGCCATGGCGCGCATGCGCGTGGGCGAAAGCGACTGGATGGTGGCGAAGGATGGGCCGGTGAAAAGATTGGCAAGGAAGGCGGGCGCGACATACAGCATGAGCGCGAGTGTGGCGCTGGCGGCCTGGAAGGTTGCGAAATAGAACGGAATGGAAAGCGCGACAGACAGCGCGGGCAGAAAAACGTACCAGCGAAGATCGCGCTTCGCCAGCCAATCGGAGACGAAACCGCCGAACAGCGTGCCCAATCCGCCCATCACGCCGATGATGAGGCCGAGCGACAATCCGACTTCGCGCGTGCCGAGGCCGAAGGTGCGAATGAGATAGGACGGATTCCATTGCAGGACGCCATAGGCGCAGACCGCATGCAGCGCCGAGGCGAGCGTGACCCAGCGAAAGGTCTCAAGGCCCCACAGATGGCGGAGCGATTCTGCCATGCCGGGCATGGCATCGGGCGCTCCACCATCCTGGGCCCCACGAACCGGTTCCTCCGCAGTGAGATAGAAAAAACCCGCGAGCAGGACGCCGGGCAAACCGATGACGAGAAACGCCGTGCGCCAGCCGAAGGACTGGTTGAGCCAGCCGCCGCCGGCGAGGCCAAGAAGGATGCCGACCGGAATACCGGTGGAATAAATCGCAAGCGCCGCCGCGCGCTTTTGCGGCGGATAGAAATCCGACAGCATGGAATGGGCGGGCGGACTTGCACCGGCTTCGCCGATGCCGACGCCGATGCGCGGCAACAGCAGACTGATGAAGCCTTGCGCGAAACCGCAAGCGGCCGTCATCACGCTCCAGATCGCCATCGCGACCACGATGATGTTGCGGCGGGAATGGCGGTCGGCCAGGCGTGCGATAGGAATGCCCAAGGTCGCGTAGAACAGCGCAAAGGCGAAGCCGGAGAGAACGCCGAGCTGCGTGTCGCTGAGATGCAGTTCTTTGCGGATCGGCTCCATAAGTATGGAGAGAAGCTGGCGGTCGACATAGTTGAACGCATAGATCACGAAAAGGAATGCAAGCGTGTAACGCGCGGCGGAGAGCGGCGGCGCGGGCGGCAAGGCGAGCGGCATGTCGTTGGGGCGCGCATCCATCGGCATTACTCCACGGCCAGTCTGTTGCGGGTGCGCATGAGCGGGCGCGCGAGTTCGATCGACAGAAGTTCGGTTGCGCCGCATTCGGCGGCGAGGTTTTCGCAGGCTGCTTTTTCGGCGGGGCCAAGCGTGCGCAGCCATCGTAACGTCCGTTGCAGGAGCCAGAGCGAATGGATTTGCGACATCGGCGTCATCGTCTGCCCGCGCAGGGGAATGGCAATACGGCCGAGATTGGGCTGATCCTTGTCGTCGTCGGAAACGAGGCTTCCCTTGGGCTTGTCCGCATTGCGGCGAGCCCAATCGTTGTAAAGCCGGGCGCTTGCCGTGTAGACGGCCGCATAATCCGAAACGCATTGGCGCAGGAGTTCGAGCGCGGTGTCGGGGATTTCGTCGTTTGCCAGATATTCCATGGGCGTTTCGGCGAATTCCGGCGACTGGATTTCCGGCGTGTTCATATGTTCGACCCAGCGGAAAACGCGGGGGGAACGCGATTGCATGATGTTGAGCGGATAGGGATCGCGGCCCAGATGGGCAAACAGCGGACCCATCAATCCGAAATCGCCGACGCTGGGCAAACCGCCGAACAGGAACGGATGGTTTGTGAAGTGGCGTTCGAGCGTGTCGAGCAGGTTGAAATAGATCTGCTCGAGCGTGCCATAGAGTTCGGGCGTGACGCCCGTATTGGCGCGGTGACCATCCATCTGTTTGGCGATGATGTCGCCATAGCGTTGCAGATCGGCGTCGCTTCCTTGCGGCTTGAAGGTGCGGCCGAAATCCTTTGTCACGAAGGGAAGATTCTCGGGGAAATTCCAGCGATAGTGCCAGGCGATGCGCATGTTCTCGCTGGCGAAGAGATCGATCAGATAGGCGGCAAGACGCTGGCGCGGGCCGGGCGGCAAGGCGGGCGGATGGGGAAAACGCGGTTCGAGATATTCGAAGATCTCCGTCGTGTCCTGAATCACCTGCCCGTCCGGCGTTTCAAGAATCGGGATGCGTTTGGATTGCGCCGTGGGGCTGACATGGTCGCGGAAGCGCGGATGGCTGGGCAGACGTTCAATGAAGGGGATGGCCTTCTTGCGCAGATAGGAACGCGTCTTGCCGGTGTAGAACGAAGCATAGGCGCCATAAAGAATGTAAGGCTTCATCCGATAAGGGCCGCGAAGAAAAGCGCAATCGCGAGCAGCACGAGGAACGCCAGCACGCGCGGCGAACCGAGCAGGATCTTCGGCGTGGCGGGATAGGCATCGGTATATTCCACCGCCACGCCCTTTTGCCCAACATCGCGGGCAAAGCCTTCGTTGGTGACGATCTCCATCAGGTCGCGGCGGCTGCGATAACGCATCAAGGCCGCGTCGTCCCATTGATGATCCTGAAGCGCGCCCTGCACCTTGCCCGCAATCCTGCCGCGATAGATGGGATGGGAAGCGCGCGGCACGGCGACCTTGCTCCACGCGCGCATGTAGCGTTTGTGGGCTTCGCTGTTCACATCAGCCTTGCTCCAGCGCAGCAGATTGACCATGTGGAATTCGCCGCCGTCATCGCTGGCAGCGAAAGCGCGGAAGCGTTCCAACATGGCAAGCGCCGTTTCGCCCTGCGGCGCGCGCTGGGCTTTCATTTTGGCGTAGTAGGCTTCGACTTCGGCGGGCGAGAGCGGGCGACGCGGCCAGCCGTCATACCAGGCAAGAAAGACGAGATAGAGAATGGCCGCGATGATAAAGTCGGCGCAGACGAAACCGGAAACGGGCACGGGTGAATCCTTCCCCAGTCGCGGGCTCTTTTCGATTGCGGCGGCCCGTTTAATCGGTCATTGTCGCGAATGATGAACGGGAATTCCGGTTCTGTAAACCCCGGCCCGTTCCGATAAGATCGTGGCCACAGGGGAAACGCATGGGACTTGAGACAAGCATACCGCTGATGGGCGTGCCGGGTTCGCCTTACACCCGCAAGATGCTCGCGGTGCTGCGCTACCGCCGTATCCCCTATCGTCTGCTGCTCGCCTCGCACCGTTCGCCGCCCGAAGGATTGCCGCGTTCCAAAGTGCCGCTGTTGCCGACCTTTTATTTTCCCGGCCCGACGGGCGAGTTGGAAGCGGTGACGGATTCCTCGCCCATCATCCGGCGGCTGGAAAACGATTATCACGGGCGTTCGATCATCCCCACCGATCCGGTGATCGCGTTCCTCGACTTTCTGCTCGAAGATTACGGCGACGAATGGCTGACCAAGGCGATGTTCCATTATCGCTGGTATTACAAACCCGATATCGAAAATGCCGGGAACATCCTTCCGATCTGGGCCGGTTGGCCGATCAAGGATGACGAGCTGGCGCAGATGAAGACATACATCGCCGAACGCCAGATCGGACGGCTTTATGTGGTGGGATCCAACGACACCACCGCGCCGGTGATCGAGGAAAGCTATCGCCGTTATCTGGCGATCATGGAGCGGCATTTCCAGACCTACAGATTCACCTTGGGCAACCGGCCCGGCTCCGCCGATTTCGGCGCTTACGGTCAACTGACCCAGCTTGTGCGCTTCGACCCCACGCCGATGGCGGTGGCGCAACACGAAGCACCGCGTGTTTCGGCCTGGGTCGATCTGGTGGAAGACCTTTCGGGCGTCGAACCAACCGAGGCCGACTGGATTGCCCGCGATGCCATACCGGAAACGCTGACAGCGCTGCTCGCGGAAGTGGGCCGCGTCTATGTTCCGGTGATGCTGGCCAATGCCGAGGCGCAGCGGACAGGCGCAAAAGAAGTGAAAACCGAAGTCGACGGCAAACCGTGGGTGCAACAGCCGTTCCCCTATCAGGTGAAATGCCTGCAATGGCTGAGGGCCGAATACGGCGCGCTGACCGAGAAGGATCGCGCGGCGGTGGACCGCATCCTCAAAGGCACGGGCTGCGAGCGGTTGCTGGCATAGATACCTTCAAAAGGAGAATACCATGCAGATCGACAGGCGCTTGCTGATCGGTAGTTCTCTTTCGTTGCTTGCGCTTCCGCCGAAAGCCGCATTCGCCAGCCCATGGCCGAAGATCGAGGGTGTCACCACCTGGAGCGAATCCGTGATGGTGCTCTATTTCGATGAAGAGGCTCGCAACGGCTTCAGCTACCGGCTGTCGCGCTATCCCGATCTGAAGACATCGTGGGTGTGGTGCATGGCGATGGTGGACGGACGCATCTATGCCTATGCGGACCAGTTTCTTCCCAGCACGGCCGAACATGAGCGGCCCGACACCGCGACGGCGGATTACGGCGTGCCGGGGCTCGATGCGCATTTCATCCGGAACGGCACGTCGCAGAACATGACGTCGCTGTCTTTTTCCGCGCATGTGAACGCACATGACGGCGGCAAGGGCGTGAATGGGCCCGGCGACATTCCGCTCAAGCTGGACGGCATTTTTCATCCCGGGCCGTTGCGGGCGGGCTCTCCCGCCGGGCGCTTCGAACGGACCGGCAAGGTCGATGCAACAATATCGGTCGCCGGCAGAACCATATCGTTGAGCGGCGTCGCCAAGGCGCATGAGCAGACGCAGGAAAATCCGCGCTTCGGACCATCCTTCACCTACGCCATGCTGTGGAGCGCGGATGCGTCGCTCACCGGCTTGTTCGCCGGCAAGCGGCACTATGGTGATTTCGAAGCGGACGGAACCGACCGCGCGATCACGGATTTCCGCATCGAGAAATGGTCGCCGGAGCGGCGCTTTCGCGCCACGCTGGACGACGGAACGCAGATCGACGGCATCGCACATGCTGTGGCCGACATCGACGTGCCGGTGTTCGACCGGGTTTGGAACGGACACATCGTTCGCGCCGAAGCGGCGGGGCATCGCATGGTCGGCATGATCAATGACTGGAAGCCGGAAGATCAGCATTACAATTTGAACGCCGGATAAAAAAATAGGGGCGGGCCTTTGGGACCCGCCCCACCTTCCAAGAACCTTGTCCTTAGAAGCGATAAGTACCCTCGAGACCGAAGGTGCGCGGCGGGCCGTACCAGCCGAAGAAGCCGTTGGCGCTTGCCGCACCGCCCGCACCGATAAGCGCACCCAGGGGCTGCGCCGCAGCGACGGGGAAATAGACCTTGTCGGTGAGGTTACGGCCCCACAGGCTGACACGCCAATTGCCGGATTCTGGTTCGAAGCCCGCATTGGCATCGAGCAGCGTGTAACCGCCTTGGAACGAACGCGGATCGAGCGATGCATCGAGGAATTGCGAACTGACAGAACTCACATTCGCCGACACGAACCAATTGTAGTGCGGATTGATCCAAGGCTGTTCCCAGCGTCCACCGATGCTCCAGCGCCACTTCGGCGAATAGGGCGGTGTGTGGCCGGTGTAGTTGCAGGTTCCTTCCCAACCGCCGAGGCTGTTTAAATTGGGAACGGGAGCGCCTGCCGGGGTGTTGGGAGGCGATCCAGTAGGCGCGACTGGAGGATAAGTGGTAATGCACTGGCCTTCTGGATAGGAGGTGTAAGTCGTATCCGAATAGCTGAGGTTGCCGTTCAAGGTCAGCGGCCCGAACACATGGGCCTGTGCATCGACTTCGATGCCATCGACACGCACATTGCCCGCGTTGCCGACAATGAAGCCCGATCCGGTGACCGGATTGAGCGTCGATTGCTGGAACCCGTGCAGGAGCATGCGATAGACGTCTGCGTTGATGAGCAGGTGGTTGTCGAGGAAGATCGACTTCAGGCCGAGTTCATAGGTCAGCGATTGTTCCGGCCCGAAATCGAACGGTGGCGTGTTCGAGGCGCGCGCATTGAAGCCGCCATCCTTGAAGCCGCTGCCGGCCGTGAAATAGGCCAATACGCCTTCGGTCACGTCATATTGCAAACCGCCGGTCCATGTGGTGCTCGTATCCGTTCTGGACAGATGCGGCTGGTTCGTTTCCGGAAACAACGTATTGGTCAGCGGGGCGGACGGAATGCCCGTGATGACGTTCGTGTCGTCGTTGAAGATCGAGACGTGTTTGTGATCGTAGCTGTAACGAATGCCGCCGACGACCCGCAGGCTGTCGGTGATGTGGCCCGTCGCCTGTCCGAAGAAGGCAAAGCTGTCGGTGCCCTGTTCGTAGCGGAAGGCCGAATAGTCGCCGACGAAAAGCGGCCCGGCCGGACCGAAGACGCGATTGGCGCCCTTGTCGATCAGGATGTCGTTCACATAGACCAGGTCTTCGTGGAACAGATAGGCGCCTGCCACATAATCGATCCAGTTCTTGCCGGTGGAAGCGATCCGCAATTCATCGCTGGCCGACGACAGGAGATCGTTCTGATTGCCGTGCGCCACATCCTGGGGCAGGCCGTCCGCCGACAATTCTTCCAGGTGATCCTGGAAGGAGTTGTAGGCGAGGATATTGGTGACGGTGGCGTTGAACGGCAGTTCGCGATTTGCCTGAACCGAAAGCCCATAGCTTTGCGTGGCGTCTGCCGGAATGTCGTCTTCGTTGACCTGGAACGGTCCCAAAGCGACGAATGGATGACCGGGTGCTGCGGCATTCGACGCTGTGATGAAACCCGGTGTTGCGATGCCGCCGGTGCCGTAGGGATCGAGTTGCGCGCCGACCGTGCCGTGGCTGAAGATCTTCGAATAATAGGCGATCACATCGACGGTGGTGAGTTCGTCCGGCACCCAGCGCAGACGCGTGCGGCCGCCATACTGATCGGAATCGTTGATGCTGGTGCCGTAGTAGAGGTTCTTCTCGTAACCCGAGCGCGTATCCATCCAGAACGACACGCGTCCGGCCAGATCGTCGGTCAGGCCGCCGCCGATATAGCCGGAGGCTTTTTTCTCGTCGTAATTGCCGTATTGCAGGTCGATCATGGCTTCGAACTGGTCGGTCGGAACGCGCGAGGTGATGTTCACCGCGCCCACCGGGGTGTTGCGGCCATAGAGCGTGCCTTGCGGACCGCGCAACACTTCAACGGTCGCGACATCGAGCAGTTCGTTCATCACCGCGCCCGATGCGGGGATATAAACGCCGTCGAGGAAGACGCCCACGCTGGGTTCGATGCCCGGATTTGTGCCCGACGAACCGATGTTGCGGATGATGATCGAGGTGTTGCGGTTGTTGTTCGCCTGGAAAATGTTGAGGCTTGGCACCAGTTTCGCCAGGTCTGTCATGCTCGTAATGTTCGCGTTTTCCAGCTGATCGCCGCTGAATGCGCTGATCGACATGCCGACATCCTGAGCATTTTCGGAACGCTTTTCGGCGGTCACCACCACCGTTTCGATTCCGCCGCTATCGGCGGCGGGTGCTGCATCCTGCGCCGAGGACGGGCCTGCTGACACAAATGTCGCCAAAGCCGACGTCGATGCGCCGATCAGCAACGCGCGCGATAAGCGCTTGAAATCTCTCCGCATGTTTCACTCCCCTGCTGTTGTTGGCATTGCGGGCCGCCCGCTTAGTCAAGCACGCCTGCCGCGAAATTCTCCCCAAGTGCCTTCTGACACGAACCGGAGTTTCGGTTCACATATTAGCAAACGAAGGATCGCGGTCAACCAAACCCGCGCGCTTACGCGTGTGAACTTTGCAACACGGCAGGATGAATCGAAGAAGAGTGCTCGGCGTCTACTTCTTGCGCCGGGAGGATTTGCGCGAGGCAACGAGCTTTTCGAGTTCGTCTTCGTCGACGGGCACGCCCGCTATCGCCATCAGGCTGCGCGTCAATTGCGCCGTCAGTTCGGGATCGTTGAAATTATAGGGACCGGGTCCGTGCAGCATGATGCTGATCTGGCTGCCGGTCATCATGCGGATGGCGGATGCAAGCGACGGCACGAAATCGGGCCCGATATTCTTCACGCCTCGCTTGCGCAGCAGCTTTTCGAAACAGCGCGCCTGGTATTCCTCCAGCTCGCGCATCCGGCTCCAGACATTGCGGCCGCGCAGGCTGATTTCGAACAGGGCGCGGTAATAGCCCTTGATCTTGATGGCTTCGGAGCCCGTGTTGTCGATCAAATGAAAGAAGATCGAGGTCAGCGACCGCTGCTCGCCGATGGGATTGGCGAAGAAGCGATCGATATTGGCATGGGAACGGGCGTGCATATCCTGCTGCAACGCCAGGAACAGCGCTTCCTTGTCGCGAAAGCGGCGGTAGAAACTGCCGACCGAGCAATCGGCCTCCTTCACGATTTCCGAGACGTGCGATTCCCAGAACCCCTGCGAAGCAAACACGCGCTCGCCCGCCTTCAGAAGCCGGTCGCGCTGTTCGCGCGAACGCGACTGGTGCGCCGGCAGAACCCAGCCTTCGGTCTGTTTCGAAGACTGCGCGCCGCCTGGCGCCGTCTTTGGTGTTGTCTTGCGAGTCATTGCCGGTCAGCCCCCAAGTGCAAGTAGAGCGCAAAAACACGATCTGGCAAATGCGGTTTAATTGACGTTCCTTTCCCGATTTTCCCAATAGGGTTTGCGCAGCTCCCGCCGCAGGATCTTGCCCGCCGCATTGCGGGGGATCGCGGCCACGAAATCGACGGATTTGGGCACTTTGAAGCCCGCGATTCGCGAGCGGGCATGTTCGATCAGCAAGCGTTCGGAAACTGCCCTGCCCGGCTTTACGACCACCAGCGCTTTCACCGCCTCTCCCCATTTCTCGTGCGGTACGCCGATGACGGCGACGTCGGCGACATCGGGATGGTGGAACAGCGCGTTCTCGACTTCGGCGGGATAGACGTTCTCGCCGCCGGAAACGATCATCTCCTTCACGCGGTCGTGGATGTAGAGATAGCCCTCTTCGTCGAAATAGGCGGCGTCGCCGGTGTGCAGCCAGCCGTCGGAGATGGCGCCGGCCGTGGCCTTTTCATCGCGCCAATAGCCTTTGCACACCACCGGCCCCTTCACCACCACTTCGCCGATGGCGCGCGGCGGACACGGCTTGCCGTTGGAATCGATAACGCGCACCTCCACACCCGGCAGCGGACGGCCGCAGGATTTGAGCTTGTCGCGCGAGGGATCGTGATCTTCCGGCGCGAGCATGGTGACGGCGCTGGTGGCTTCGGTCATGCCGTAGCCTTGCGCGAACGCACAGCCGAACACCCTGCCCGCTTCCTTCAGCACGCGCTCGGCGATGGGCGAGCCGCCATAGGTGATGAGCCGGATGCTGGAGAAATCGAGCTTGTCGAGGCCGGGCACTTCCAGACACATCTGAAGCATGGCGGGTGCAAGCGTGGCGCGCGTGACCTTTTCGCGCGCGAACATTTCCACCACTTCCGCAGGGCGGAACTGATCGATGGTGATGAGGCGCGAGCCGACATGAAGGCTTCGGAGTGCCGCGTTGATTCCATTGACGTGGAAGAACGGCGCGGGCGCGAACATCACGTCGTCCGGCGCGTTCTGCTGCCATGGCAATTTCTCGAACATCTCGATATAGGCGCAATAGTTGCGGTTGGTGAGTTGCACGCCTTTGGGAAGGCCGGTGGTGCCGCTGGTATACATCTGCACCACCACATCGTCCGGCTCATATGCCAGATGCGGGGCCACGGCGGGATTGGCATCGCGCCAGGCTTCGTATTGCGCGCCGATCGCAATGGGCGCACGCGCGCTTGCCTCTTTCACCGCGCCCACGAAATCTTCTTCGGCGAACACCAGTTCGGCCTCGCCATGCTCGAGGATGTAGCGGATTTCGGGAGACGCCAGACGCCAGTTGACGGCGAGCAGCACCACCCTCGCCTTCAGCGCGCCGATGAGGATTTCGACGAACGTGTCGGAATTACGCGACACGATGGCTGCGCGTGAGCCGGGCCTCAAACCCGCGGCGATCAATCCTTGCGCCACGCGATTGGCACGCGTTTCGAGTTCGCCGTAAGTGAGCGTACGGTTTTGAAACTGGATCGCTATGGCATCGGGGCGAAGCGTCGCTTGGCGCTCGCTCCATTCGGCGAGGATGGGACTTGCAAGGGTCATGGTTTCTCTGCTGTTGCGGATTTGGGGCCGGGCGCGCGCGAGATGGTGCGGAAGCCCAAATGGCTGGCGGCGAGATCGGCTTCCTGCGGCTCGCGCGCGCCGGAGCGATAACGCATGCAATAGTTGGGCGCGCAGAGGAACGAACCGCCCTTGATGACGTAGCTGTTGCTCGCGAGTGCTGCGCGCGCTTCGCCCGCCTGCGAGGGTTCTTGTGCCGCATGGCCCGGCGCGAAGACATCGGAGGTCCATTCCCAGGCGTTGCCGATCATGTCGTAAAGCCCATAGGCGTTGGGCGGATAACAGCCCGCAGGTGCCAGTCCCACGAAACCGTCTTCATCGCTGTTCACGACGGGAAAGATGCCCTGCCAGGTGTTGGCGTTCTTCGGCTGGTCGTGATCGAGGCCGGCTTTGGGATTGCCGGCGCGCGCGGCCCATTCCCACTCGCGTTCGGTGGGAAGCGCGCGGCCTTTCCATTTGGCGTAGGCCAGCGCGTCCGCATAGGTGATCTCGACCACCGGATAATTCTCGTGCCCGGCAATCGATGAGCCCGGTCCTGCCGGATGGCGCCAGTTTGCGCCGGGCGTATAGCGCCACCATTGCGCGATGTTCTGCATGCCGTCGACGCTTTTGGGCATGACAAACGTCATTGCCCCCGCCTTCTGCATATCGGGCGGTAGATCGGGATGCAGTTTGGTATCGACCGGTTTTTCGGCCTGGGTGACATAGCCGGTCGCTTTCACAAACGCCGCGAACTGGGCGTTGGTGACTTCGTGGCGGTCCATCCAGAAACCTGCGACATGGGCGCTGACGACGGGGCCTTCCTCGCCATAGACCGTACCGCCGAATTGAAACGTGCCCGCCGGAATCCACACCATGCCGGAATGCGGGCCGTTGGCGGGCGCATCCTTGAGACAGATCGGCGGCGGCTTCGCGGCAAAGGACGGCGTTTCGGCAAAGACCAACCATCCCGCCGTCGTCAACGCGGCGAGACCTGCGACAGCAATCAGCGCCTTCGCCGCCATTCAGTTCGACCAATAGACATATTCGTCATCCGGCTTCTGCGGGAACGACAATGGATGATCGATATCCACCGGACCGTCGAGCAGCGATGGCCACAGCGGTTTTGCCTGTTTGGCGTCCATCGCCATCATGTCGGCCAGAAGCGTTTTGACTTCGCCGGGATCGGAGGATGCGAGATTGCGTTTTTCGGTGGGATCGTTTTTGAGATCGAACAGCCAGACTTTCTTGGGCAATTCGGCGGATTGGATCTTCCATTCGCCTTCGAGCATCGTGCGGTAGGAACCCGAACGCCAGAACAGCGTCTTGTGCGGATAGCCTTGCGCCTCGCCGAGCACGAACGGCAACACGTTGACGCCATCCATCACGCGATCCTTGGGCATTTCGGCGCCTGCGACGGCGGCGGCCGTCGCGAAGATATCGACATGGGCGACGGCGCCCGCATAGGTGCTGCCTGCCGGGATCCTGTCGGGCCATTTCATGAAGAACGGCACATGGATGCCGCCTTCGAAGAAGCTAAGCTTCCAGCCGCGATAAGGCTTGTTGATGTCGGGCAGGCCGATGTAGTTGGCGCCGCCATTGTCGCTGGTGAAGATCACCAGCGTGTTCCTGTCGATGCCGTCCTTGCGCAATTCGTCGAGGATGCGGCCCACATTGCGGTCGAGCGCGCGCACCATGGCGGCATAGACGCGCAAACGATGATCCTTGATCTGGGGCAGCGCGTCGTAATCCTCCTTGCGGGCCTGAAGCGGGGTGTGGATCGCATTGGGCGTGAAATACATGAAGAACGGACGGTTGCGGTTGGCATGGATCGCCTTCACCGCTTCCTTGCCGAGATAGTCTGTCATGTATTCCGACGGCGCGAAGCGATGGCTGCGGTTGTTGACCACCGCGAAGCGCAGATTCGCCCAAAGGAATTTGTCGATCGGATCGAACTCCTGATGCGATTCCACACCGCGCGGATCGCCTTGCGGCAGGTAATCCGACGCGCCGCTCAGGAAGCCGAGCACGTCGTCGAAGCCGCGTGCTTCGGGGCGCGTGGCATCGGTTTCGCCCAGATGCCATTTGCCGAGGAACAGCGTGCGGTAACCGCGGCTCTTCATCACCTGCGCGATCATGATCTCGTTGGTGGGAACCGTCATCTGCTCCATCGGCGGTTCGGCGTCTTCAAGCTCGGAGCGATAGATCGGCTTGTGCTGGCCGTAGTCATAGGTGCTGATGAGTTTTTCGAAGCCTTTGGGCGTGGGCGTGAATTCGAAACCGAAACGGGTGGCGAAACGTCCCGTCATGATCGCCGCGCGGGAGGGCGCACACGTCGCGTTGCCCGCATAGCCATTGGCGAAACGCACGCCATCCTTCGCGATGGAATCGATGTTGGGCGTGGGCACCGCGCCGCCCGCCACGCCGCCATTGGCCGTGATGTCGTTGAACCCCATGTCGTCGGCGAGGATGAGGATGACGTTGGGAGGGCGCTGGCCGGCGGGCACCGCTGCAACGGCAGGGCCTTGCCCCCAGGTGACGGGATGATTGGGCTCTATGGGATTCTTGAAATCCTGAATCCAGCCGGGAATGTAATACCAGTGGCTCTGAAACCAGATATATCCGCCGACCAGCACCACGGCGACAACCAACAACGCGGCAAGCGTGCGCGATTTCATTGTCCCCTCCCGCAGGACCGGGCAGGCGGCAGGGCCGTCCATAACCGGAATTATCATTCACATTGCGCGCAGGGCGCGCGGGTGTCAATCGGGCCGGTAATTTTTGCGAGTTGTCATTGGCCGCTTTGCGACTGTGAATTGACAAGGCCCGCTTGCGGCCTACAATGGGAATTGCAATTCCGCTTTCCTTGCCGCCGTCGGACATCAACAAGGGGCCATCACTGCACATCGCCACTTCGCCGGGCCGCGCGCCATCCGCGCCGTCACGTGCTGAAGGCATAAGAATACTGGAACAGGGAGACTAGCAAATGATCATCCGGAAGATTCTGCTGACATCTTCATTCTTCTTGGCGGGTGTGGGAGCGACTCTTGCGCAAGAAGCCTCCACGCCCCCCGGACAAACCTACAAGAGCGACGTTCCGCCCTCGCAGCGCCGCGTCTTTTTCGGCGAACTGCACATGCACACCGCAATGTCGTTCGATGCGTGGAGCTTTGGCACGAAGGTCAAGCCGGACGAGGCCTATAAATTCGCGCGCGGCGAAACCGTGACCGTTCCCGCATCGCAGCTTGGCCTGGAGCAGGGCATTGACGGCTCCAAGGACGTCAAGGCCAAGCGTGCCTGGCCGCTCGACTTCATGGCGCTGACCGATCATTCCGAAGCCATGGGCGTGTTGAACCAGTTCGACGATCCCAACAATCCGCTCGCAAAGACGCCCACCGGCGAGCAGATCGTGAAGAATCCGAAAATGGCGTTCTATCTCGTCGCCAAAAACGACCGCTCGGCCGCGATGCCCCAAAACCTGAACGCGCCGGCGGCGATGAAGACGGCGTGGGACCTTGAAATGAAGGCGGCCAACGAAAACTACATTCCCGGCAAGTTCACGACCTTCATCGCCTACGAATGGTCCTCCATGGCGCAAGGCAAATACAATCTGCACCGCAACGTGATCTTCAATTCCGATCACGCGCCCATGCCTTTCAGTTCGGCCGATTCAGACAAGCCGGAAAATTTGTGGAGCTACCTAGAGAAAACGCGCGCCGACGGCATCGACGTGATTGCCATTCCGCACAACGGCAATGTCTCCGGCGGGTTGATGTATGACTGGAACGGCTCCGACGGCCGCCCTATCGACGAGCAATATGCCCAGCGGCGCGCGATGAACGAACCGCTGACGGAAATCGTGCAGAACAAGGGCCAGTCCGACACGGTGCCCGAGCTTTCCTCCAGCGACGAATTCGCCAATTTCGAGGTGTTCGACCACCTGCTGACGTGGCCCAACATCAAGAGCAATCCGAACGGCAGCTATGTCCGCCAGGCTTACGGGCGCGGGCTGGTGATTCAGGCATCGGTCGGCGCCAATCCTTACAAATATGGCGTGGTCGGCGGATCGGATTTCCACAACGGGCTGGAAACCAGCGACGAGAATGCCACCGCCAGCGGACCCTGGGGCATCGATCCGAAAACGATGCTGCCCCATGGAGATGCAGCCAAACGCGATCTCGACATCATCAAGACACCCGCGTTGCTGGACATGGACGCCGTCGTCAACAAAGCCCCGAAGACGATGGAACATAATCTGGAATTCAGTTCGTCCGGCTTGACCGGCGTATGGGCGGAGGAAAACACCCGCAACGCCATTTTCGCCGCGTTGAAACGCAAGGAAACCTTCGCCACTTCCGGCACGCGCATGCGCATCCGCATGTTCGGTGGCTGGGGCTTCAATCCGGCGATGATGGAGAACGGAAGCTGGGTGGCCAAAGCCTATGCCGATGGCGTTCCGATGGGCGGCGACATGCCGGTCAGGCCGCAGGATGCATCCGCACCGAAATTCATCCTTCAGGCCGCGAAAGATCCCGATGGCGCAAATCTCGATCGCATCCAGATCATCAAAGTCTGGCTCGACGGCAAGAATTACAAGGAGAAGGTATTCGACGTCGCACTTTCCGGCCACCGGAAAGACGATGCCAAAGGCCATGCACCTGCCGTGGGCAACACCGTCGATCTGAAGACCGGTACGTACAAAAACAGCATCGGTGCGGCGACCTTATCTGCCGTGTGGTCCGATCCGGAATTCGAAGCAAAGACGCCCGCGGTCTATTATGCGCGCGTGCTCGAAATTCCGACGCCGCGCTGGAGCACCCTGCTCGCCATCAAGAACAACCTGCCGATCCCGAAGGAAGTGGTGTCCACGATTCAGGAGCGCGGCTGGTCGTCGCCGATCTGGTACACACCGGCAAGCTGATCGCCAGGCCTCAAAGTCCCAACATCATCTGGGCGATGATGTTGCGTTGGACTTCGTTCGAGCCGCCATAGATCGAGCCCGCGCGGTTGTTGAGATAGCGCGGCATTGCCAGCATATGTTCCGGCGGGCCGATGGTCTGTGCGTTCGATCCCGCGGTCTGGACTTCGGGCTGCCGCACGAGGCCATAGAGGCCGGCGGCTTCGATGGCCAGTTCGTCCAATTGCTGCATCGTTTCGGTGGATTGAATCTTCAGCAGCGATGAAATCGGGCCGACGCTTTGGCCTGTCGAGAACGCCGCCACCAGACGGCGTTCCGTCATTTCGATGGCCTCGATCCGGATGGCGAGTTCGGCGGCCTTTGCCTGAAAAGCCGTATCTTCTGCGAGATCGCGCGCGGCGTTTCTGAGGCGGTCGAGATTTGCCTTCAGCCCTGCTGCCGCACCGCCGCTGCCGCGTTCGAAGGTGAGAAGATATTTGGCGACCGTCCAACCGTCATCCTCCTGCCCAAGGCGATTGGCTTTGGGTACGCGCACGTCGTCGAAGAACACCTGGTTCAGTTCGTGATCGCCCGCCAGCGTGATGATCGGCTTGACGGTGATGCCCGGCGTTTTCATGTCGAGCAGCAGAAAGGTGATCCCGGCTTGCGGCTTGCCTTCGGTTCGCGTGCGGACGAGACAGAACATCCAGTCCGCGACATGGGCATGCGTCGTCCAGATCTTCGAACCGTTCAGAACATAGTCGTCACCATCCGATGTCGCGCGCAATTGCAGCGAGGCGAGATCCGATCCCGATCCCGGCTCGGAATAGCCCTGACACCAGTAATGTTCGGCCGAAAGAATGCGCGGCAGAAAGAAGGTCTTCTGAACATCCGTTCCGAAATGCATGATCGCGGGGCCGACCATCTTGAGACCCATCGGGGCCAGGCTGGGCGCGCCGGCCTTCGCGCATTCGGAGGCGAAGATATAGCGCTCGGCTTCGTTCCAGCCCGTTCCGCCATATTCCACCGGCCAGCTGGGCGCGACCCAGCCTTTGGCGTGCAGTACGCTTTGCCAGGCAACGCTCACGCTTTTCTCGGCGAACACGCTGGTCATTCGGCGCCCGCCTTCGAGGATTTCCGGCGTCAGTGAGCGCGACAGAAAATTCCTCACCTCATCGCGGAACGCGTCATGCATCTGTCGCAGCTTTCATTGGGACGAGGCGATACTTGCCGCGAGCCGCTTATGGGTTTTCTCCACCTCGCACCAGGCCGACCAGACCGATATCGAATGATCGGGCTTGCCCGCGCGGCCAAGCGCGTAGAGTTGCGCGTAGTACCAGTATTGCACCGCAAAGCCATCGAGGCCGCGGACCATCTTGATGGCCTTCAACCAATCGAGCCAGCCGGGAAGCAGGCGCAGGCGATTTTCCCATCTGTCCAGTTCGGTTGCCGAACCATCGAGGACGCTCGCCAGAATTTTCGTGTCCGCGCACAAAGGCCTGCCGATTCCGATCACATCGGCAGCACCGGTATCGAGCGCATGTTGCATCGCGCGCAACGAACGGAAACCGCCTGTCACCATGAGCGGAAGCGAAACCTTCGCCTTCATGGCTTTTGCGAAATCCACGAAATAGGCTTCCCGCTCGATTGTCGAAGCGGCGACCTTCGGCTTGTCCGCCGGCTCCAGCCCTTCCATGTCCATCATGGCGGGTTGCTCATACGATCCGCCCGAAATTTCCAGCAGATCGATTCCCGCCTCCTGCAACATCTGCGCGACCGCAAGACTGTCTTCGAATGCGAAGCCGCCCCGTTGGAAATCGGCGGAGTTCAATTTGACCGTGAGGGGAAAATCCGCGCCAACTTTCGCGCGGACGTGACGAACCGTTTCCATCAGCAGGCGCGCACGGTTCTCAAGACTGCCGCCCCACGCATCGGTGCGAACATTGGCGCGCGGATTGAGGAACGAAGAAATGAGATAGCCATGCGCGGCATGAACCTGCACGCCGGTGAAGCCGGTTTCGCGCGCCGCGACCGCGGCCACGCCAAAGCGGCGGATGATATCCAGAATCTCTTCTTCGGTGAGAGCGACGGGCTGCCCGAACTGCCCTCCCGGCAGGCCGAGTTTGACGGCGGACGGCGCTTTCGGCGTCTTGTTGATCAGCGCGGGTGTCTGCCGCCCCGCGTGGCTGATCTGCATCCAAAGATGATTGCCCCGTTCCGTTCCGGCTTTTGCCCAACGCGTCAATGCTTCGCGCATCGCGGCATCCGGCTCGCGGTCGATGATCACATTGCCGGGCCGTTCGAGATGCCGGCGGTCGATCTGCACATTGCCGGTGAGCAAAATGCCGGCACCGCCTTGCGACCACAGGCTGTAAAGGCGCTCCAGCTCCGCTGTCGGCAAACCATTCGCCGTGCCCAGACCTTCGGTCATGGCGCCTTTGGCCAGACGATTGGAGAGATGCGCACCACAGGCAAGCGTCAGAGGCGAAGAAAGTCTCATGCTGGCTCCCGTGGGCGCAATCGAATGGGACAGCATTATCCCAAACAAGTTCCCGCCGGGATAGGGAGATCAACCCGCTCCGCGCAGCATCTTGATGATGCCCGAGAAATCCATGGCCGCGTGGCCGTTTGCGGCAAACATGGCATAGAGTTGAGCGGCTTCCGCGCCCAATGGCGTGGCCGCACCGGCGCCTTGTGCGGCACCCTGTGCGAGCTTCAGGTCTTTCAGCATCAACGCGGTCGCGAAGCCGCCCGTGTAGTCGCGATTGGAGGGTGCCGTGGGCACCGGACCGGGCACGGGGCAATAGGTGGTGAGCGACCAGCATTGGCCCGAAGCCGCCGACATGATGTCGAACAGCTTCTGCGGATCGAGGCCGAGTTTTTCGCCCAGCACAAACGCTTCGCAGGTGCCGATCATCGAAATGGCGAGCAGCATGTTGTTGCAGATCTTGGCGGCCTGCCCCGCACCGGCGCCGCCCGCATGAACGATACGCTTGCCCATCTTTTCGAGAACGGGTTGGGCGCGGCCGAATGCCGTTTCGCTGCCGCCGCACATGAAGGCAAGCGTGGCGGCTTCCGCGCCGCCGACGCCGCCGGAGACCGGCGCATCGAGAAAATCGAAGCCGGCCTTTTCCGCCGCGGCGTGAACCGCGCGGGCGGAATCTATGTCGATGGTGGAACAGTCGATGAGAAGCGCGCCCTTGGCGGCATGTGCAAGCACGCCGTCTTCGAGATAGACGGTGCGCACATGCTGACCCGCGGGAAGCATGGTGATGATGACATCGGCGCCCGCGATCGCTTCGTTGGCGGTCTTGGCGGCGGTGGCTCCGGCATCGGTCACAGGCTTTAGTGCGGCGGCGCTCAGATCGAAGGCGCGGACCTTGTGCTGCGCCTTCAAAAGATTGCGCGCCATGGGCCCGCCCATATTGCCGACGCCGATGAATGCGATGGTGCTCATGGCGGTCACTTCATTGTCGGGATGACAAAGCTGGCATTCTCGCGCACCCCGCCCTTGGGCCAGCGGGCCGTAACGGTTTTCACCTTGGTGTAGAACCGCACGCCTTCCGGACCATGCTGGTTGACGTCGCCGAAAGCCGACCGCTTCCAGCCGCCGAAGGTGTGATAGGCAAGCGGCACGGGGATGGGGATGTTGATGCCGACCATGCCCACCTGTACGCGGGATGCAAATTCGCGCGCGCTGTCGCCATCGCGCGTGAAGATGGCGACGCCGTTGCCATATTGGTGCTTGGTCGGAAGCGAAATCGCTTCTTCGAAATTTTTCGCGCGCGCGATCTGCAGCACGGGGCCGAAGATTTCGTCTTTATAAGTTTGCATCTCGGGGGTGACGTGGTCGAACAGCGAGCCGCCGAGGAAATTGCCGTTCTCATAGCCTTGCAGCTTGAAATCGCGGCCATCGACGACGAGCCTGGCGCCTTCCTTCACGCCCATCTCGATATAGTTCATCACCTTCTTGCGATGTTCGGCGGTGACGAGTGGGCCGTAATCCGCATCGGGATCGGTGGGAATGCCGACGCGCAGACTTTCCACGCGCGGCTTCAGGCGTTCGATCAATGCCTCTGCGGTTTTCTCGCCCACCGGAACGGCAACCGAGATCGCCATGCAGCGTTCGCCCGCGGAGCCGTAGCCTGCGCCGATCAGTTCGTTCGTCACCTGATCGAGATCGGCATCGGGCATGATGATGGCGTGGTTTTTCGCACCGCCCATCGCCTGCACGCGCTTTCCATGGCTCGTGCCGCGCGAATAGACATATTCGGCGATCGCGGACGAGCCGACAAAACTGACGGCCTGGATATCCGGATCTTCCAAAATTGCATCGACGGCTTCCTTGTCGCCATTCACCACTTGCAGAACGCCTGCGGGAGCGCCCGCTTCCATCATCAGCTCAGCCAGACGCAGCGGAACGGATGGGTCTTTCTCGCTCGGCTTGTTGATGAAGCAGTTGCCGCAGGCAATCGCCACGCCGAACATCCACATCGGGATCATGGCGGGGAAATTGAACGGCGTGATACCGGCGACCACGCCCAAGGGCTGGCGCATGGAATAGATGTCGATACCGGGACCTGCGCCTTCGGTGTATTCGCCCTTTTGCAGATGCGGGATGCCGCAGGCGAATTCGATCACTTCGAGGCCGCGCTGCACGTCGCCGCGCGCATCGGCCAGCACCTTGCCGTGTTCGTTGGAGAGCATCAGCGCGAGCTCGTCCATGTTTTTCTCGACGAGCGTCTTGAAGTTGAACATCACGCGCGCACGGCGCTGCGGGTTCACGCTCGACCATTCGGGGAAAACCTTGAGCGCGTGTTCCACCGCGTGGCGCATTTCGGCGCGGGAGGCGAGCGCGACCTTCGATTGCACCTCGCCGGTTGCGGGATTGAAGACATCGCCGAAACGGCCCGACTTACCGTCAACATGTTTTCCGGCGATGAAGTGTCCGTGTGTGCGCATGGCGTTTCCCGTGCCTGTTTTCTCCAGCGGGCATAGCACAGGCCCCAGGTCCGGCTCCCTGCGAATTCTCCGGTTGAGACCTGCAAAAATGCAGCATAGGCTAAGCCCATGTACAACTGGGACGATTTGCGGATTTTCCTGTCTGTCGCGCGGCACAAATCGCTGCAAGGCGCGGCCGATCAATTGGGGCTGGACGCAACCACGGTCGGCCGCCGCGTGGCACGCCTCGAACAGGCGCTCAACTGCACGCTCATCGCACGCGGCCGGCAGGCCCAGCTTCTCACCGCCAACGGCAAACGCCTGTTCGAAGCGGCCAGCCGGGTGGAGATGGCGACGGAAGATGTGCGCACGGCGGTGGGCGAAACGGGCTCCGGCGTGGTGCGCATTTCGACGTCGGAAGGTTTCGGCACCGCGATACTTGCGCCCGCGGTACCGCAGCTTCTGGCGAAACGGCCGAAGCTGCAGCTGGAGATCGTGGCGATGCCGGGCTTCCTGTCGCCGGCGATGCGCGAGGTGGATATCGCCGTCACGCTCGGCCGGCCCGACGATGCGCGGCTCGAAATCGAAAAACTTACCGAATACACGCTCGGCCTTTATGCCTCACAAGCCTATCTCGACCGTCAGGGCACACCCGCCAATGCAGAGGATCTGCGCCGGCACATCGTGGTCGGCTATATCGACGATCTGCTTTACGCAAACGAGCTTCGCTATCTCGACGATGTGCTGCCCGGATTGAAACCCTCGATCTCCAGTTCGTCGATCCGCGCGCAGCAGGAGATGATCGCGCGCGATTGCGGCATAGGCGTGCTGCCCTGTTTCATGGCCGAGACGGCGCCGGGTCTCATGCGCGTTTTACCGAAGGACGTTTCCATTGTCGGAACATTCTGGCTTTCGGCACGGCGCGACCTGTTGCAAACCGCAAGGGTCCGGCAAGTCAGGCGCTGGATCGGCGAGACTGTTGCCGCGCAGCGGACCATTCTGTTGCCGGTATAAAAGCTCTGTCCGGACTGCCGTTGTTGTGCTGCCAAAATCAAATCCGCAACGCAGAACCGGGCCACCGCCGACCCTCAATGCTGGAGTTCAACCCTCTCTCAGTTGTCCGGTGCCAGAAGGTGCGTGCAGAAAATCAGGCATGCAGCGCAGATTCCAGCGCCGCCAGTCCTTCGTCGATGATGGTCTCATTGGCCGTCAGTGGGACAAGGATACGGATAGTTTCGCCATAGACGCCACAGGATAGAAGAATGAGCCCGGCATCCAGAGCACGGGCGGTCACGCGCTTGGCGCTGTCGCCATCGGGTTCATCGGAACCATGCGATTTGACGATGTCGAAGGCGACCATGGCGCCCGGCCCGCGGATATGGGCCACCGGCAGCAAATCGTTGCGGCGGGAGAAAGCCGCAAGCCGTTCGCGAAGGCGTGATCCAATCGCATTTGCGCGTTCCAGAAGCTTCTCTTCTTCAATCACGTCCAACACTGCGAGTGCTGCAGCACAGGCGATCGGTGGGCCGGAATAAGTGCCGCCCAGGCCGCCGGGTTCGGCGGCGTCCATAATGCTTGCGCGGCCGATTACTCCGGAAAGCGGGAAGCCGCCGGCCAACGATTTTGCAACCGTGACGAGATCGGGTTCGACACCGGAATGCTCGATGCCGAACAGCTTTCCCGTGCGCGCGAAGCCGGATTGAATTTCGTCGGCGATCAAAAGAATGCCGTTCTCGTCGCAAATCTTGCGCAGAGCGCGCATCAGTTCTGGCGGTGCGGTGTGAAAGCCGCCCTCGCCCTGCACCGGCTCGATGATGATCGCGGCTACGCGATTGGGCTCGACATCGGCCTTGAAGAGGAATTGAAGGGCTTTCAGCGAATCTTCGACCGTCACACCGTAATGGGTAATTGGGAAGGGCACGTGCCAGACTTCGCCCGGCATCGGGCCAAAAGCACGCTTGTAGGGCAACACTTTTCCGGTCAACGCCATGGTCATCATCGTGCGGCCGTGGAAACCGCCGGTGAAAGCGATGACGGCGGAACGCCCCGTTGCCGCGCGCGCGATCTTGACCGCGTTTTCGGCGGCTTCGGCGCCGGTGGTGAAGAAAATTGTTTTCGCAGCGCCCTTGAAGGGCGCCAAGGCGTTCAACCGTTCGGCGAGCGCGATGTAAGGCTCATAAGCAACCACCTGGAACGCCGTGTGGGTGTAATTTTCTAGCTGTGCTTTGACGGCAGCTATTACCTTGGGATGGCGATGGCCGGTGTTGAGCACGGCAATGCCTCCAGCAAAATCGACATAGCGCTTGCCTTCGACATCCCACAATTCGGCGTTCTCGGCGCGCGCGGCGAAAACCGGTGTCGCGGTGGAAACGCCGCGCGGCACCGCGGCCATGCGGCGAGAAAGAAGGTCGGCGTTCGTCATCATGAGGCACTCCTGCAAATCGGAAGGACGTTCAAAGCTGCCGCGTTCGGTCCAGGACATAAGCCGGCCACAGAGCGGCAACGGCACTTGCCGCGAGAGCGGCGACCGACACGTTGATCAAGAGGGGGTAGTCGGTACTTCCCAAAAGCCCTGCGCCGATGAGCGGCCCTGTCGCCAGCCCCATCTTGGAAACAAAGCCGCCCATCGCCGCTGTTTGTCCCGTCGCATCGAAGGCCGCACACATGCCGAGCAGATAGGGAATCACAAAAGCCCAGGTGATTGCTGTGCCGATATTGGCGCCGGCAAAGATCGCGACCGAACCGCCGAAATGAAACGCAGCATTGCCAAGGACGGTGAGAACCAGAGCAATTGCGAGAGGCTTCAAGCGCCCGAAACGCGTACCAAAGGCAACGACAAGCAACGACCCGATTGCCCCGATCCACGCAGCAATGCCGAGCGTGGTACTGATGAAGCCCGTTTGAAGCCCGTAAGCGCGGCCAAGTTCGATCATGTAAGCGGCAAGTGCCATATTGCCCGCCTGGAACAGGAAGACGGAAAGCAGTGCGACACCCAATGGCATCCACGCGATTCTATCCGGCCCTCTATCTTTTGCGGTGTCGAGCTCGCGCACGGGATAGTCGGCAAGGAACGGCAACATCAGCAGAGTTACCACGCTGAACAGAATCAACGCAAAGAAGAGCGCCTTGACGCCGAAGACCGGAACGAGCCTCGGCAAAGTCATGACACCCACGCCGCCCAATCCGAATTGGACGACCAGCAACATGCCGAAGACACGGTCGGGCATGCGCGTGCGCGCAATGACGGCAAAGCCGATGCCGACCAGCAACCCGCCAATGCTGCCGTGCACGAAGCGCATGACGATCATCGCGTCCGGTGCGCGCACAAACATCGACGCGCAATCGGCCGCGATCAGCGAGATCAAAACAACCAGGGCAGCCGGGCGCCAGGGCACGCGGCGCACGAAGAACACCGCGATCAAAGCACCAAACGCGGCACCATAGACATTTGCCGATCCGACCAGCCCCGCTTGCCGCTGCGTGTAGTGCAGGCCATCCACGAGCCCCGCGATAAGGGCCGGCATGATATTGACGTAGAAGAGACCGGCGGTTGCGAGAAACGAAAGCAAAAGTGCCGCCAGCAATCCGTCGGGCGCGGCGGCCGGGAAGCGACGCCGTACAGCACCTGCAACATCCTCAGCCATGGCTTCCTCTTTCGCAGAAAGGCTTGATGCGATTGGCTTCGGCGGCGGCCCTGGCCCAGACATACCGGCCGCCATCGCTGACATAATAATAAGTGATGTGATTGGGCATCATGGCGACGGCGATGCCGCCATAACCCGACATGAACGCAATCCATGCCGAATCTTTGCAGCCCAGCACCGATTGGGCGTTCCATGCCCAAAGGCTGTTGTTGTAGCGTATATTCTCATTCGAGGCCTGCAAGCCCGGATCGCGGGGATCGCGCTGAAGAGCTGCTGCAAGCATTTTCGGATCGAGCAACTGCTCGCCGGCAATCCTGCCGCCATCGATGTTGAGAAAGTCGGCGATCTTTGCGATGTCGTCCGCGTGCAGTGTGAGCCCCCATCCCGCAAAGGGTTCGCGCACGTCGTCGTAACTGCGCCGCGTGACATCGATCGCAGGATTGAGATGCAAGGCGCGGAATATGGGATCGACCAACACGCCCCTGTAGAAGTCCGCTTCCGGACCTGCCTTGGAGCGGTAGAAGGCGCGCAGCGCCGTACCGAGAATGTAGGTATCCGCCGTGTGATAGATCCACTTTGTGCCGGGCTTGGTTTTGCGCGGGTAGTGGGTGCAGGCAAATTCGATGCGGCCATTGTGCGTGTCGGCGGCAAAAAAGGGAGCGATATCCGGCGCATCCTCGTCGGCCTGATCTGCGGGCGACAGATAGTGACCAGTCGCCATATCGAGCGCGTTCTCGAACGTGACGTCGCCCCATGTGCCCTGTGCTGCGCAAGCCGGAACATAATCCGCGATCTTGTTCTGCATCATGCCGGGATAGAGCAATGACAGCCGCATGCTGGCTTCACCGGCAAAAATCGACTTGGCGAGCGAATAGGACGGCAGATCCATTTCATTGCAATACGGATAGGGGCCAAACCGCGTGGCGCATCCGCCGGTGTAATTCACACCGTCCACAACAAGGCCAAAGACCGTCATTGTGTCGGGATCTATTTCGCTCGCGCTGCCGAATCGCGTCGGATCGATGCCGGGATGATCCACAGCAAGATCGGCAATCGGCTTGGTGGGAAGGCGGTGGGCGATTTCGGAGTCATATGCGCTTGCGACGGTGGATGCCGCCGGAATTGCTTCCGGTATGTAATGAGCGGAAGCCGTGCCCCACATATCGAATTTTGCATAGAGGCAGGTTTCGCTGCCGATCTGATAGGCAATACGGCTCACCTGACCGTCATTGCGGAAGAGAAAAGTGAGAACGCCATTGTGCATGCAATTGGCGTTTCGTTCTTCCAGCGTGAACGGAAGACTTGCGCGGCTGTAACCGCGGTCGCCCGGCTCGTCCCACACGCGACCCGGTTCCAGGATGAATTCCCAGTCGGGACTGCTGGACGCGATGGCGCCGCGCCGCACCGGTAGCAACGCGTTGCCGCTTTGCACGAAGGCGAAATCGAAAGGCGGAAGGCTGTGAGCGGGTGAGTTTTTGTCTTTGAAATCGCCGTAGTCGTCGCGATAGACACGTGACTGTGCCGATGCGCCCGTGAAAACGAGGCGGCCTTCGAAGCGATTTTTCGTGGCGCTTGGATGCGCGGGCGGCGCGAAGGCCGAATAACTCACCGGCGAAGGATTTCCGGTGCCGGTGAGGGCTGCGAAATCGAGAAGACGGCGCGTGCCGGTCGAGTCGATTGCCTGCGGAAGCGCGAGCGGTCTTCCAGTGACGAGGATATCGTCAGCCCAACAGGTCTCCCCGGTTGACGCGGCCCGGACGCGAATCTGGAAATCTCTATCGTCATTGGCATTGGCAACTGCACCGCCACCAGTGTGCAAGGTCACGCCATCATCCCTGCCGCGTCCGATCTTGAAGGACGTCTGCCACGTTGCGCCGCCATCGGTGGAGACTTCGCCCAGACATCCGCCGTGGCCGAGCGTCATCCCCGCAAAGGAAAACGAAACCGAGATATCCCGATAGCCCGCGGTGGAAACATTGACCGTTGCAGATGCAGGCCCGCTGAGCTTCAGCGATACATTGCCTCCATAGACACTAAGCCCGGCGCTGCCTGTGACGCGCCACCCTTCGGCCTTACCGTTCTGAAAATCGGCGTGAAACAGCGTTTCGGCTTTTGCCGGGATCGCGGCACATGCAAACGCGAACGCAACTAAGAGCGCTTTGCTCATGCGACGCTCACGCCGCCCTTGCGCAGCAACTCCGCCAGCGGGTCCAATTCATCGGCATAGCGCTTCCAAAGGCCGACAGAGCTTGCATAGATCGGTTGGCGTGCTTGCGCTGCGCTGGCGGTGAGCGACGGGCTGCTATTACGCTCGAAATGCAGGCAAGCCTCTTCCCATTCCAGACCGCAACCTGCGATGAGACGCCGACTTTCTGTTTCCTGGTCTGCCACCAACGCTTCATATTCGATCTCGACGAAACGCCCGGGCAGAACTTCGCGCCAATGCGTCATCAATCTGTCGTAGGCGAGATAATATTTCGCCAGATCGGAAAGATCATAGGAAAACGGATAGGCCATGCGAAACAGCGTTTTGTACATCGCGTAGCAAACATCCATTGCATTGCGGCGCACATGCACGATGCGGGCGTTGGGTAATGAGAGCGCGATCAGACCAAGATAGAGAAAGTTCACGGGCGTCTTGTCTATGAGCCGCAGGCCATCTTCCTGTCCGCCAACGACGGAGCCACAATAAGCCCGGCCCAGCGCCGCGAAATCCAGAGTGGCCGACCGCTCGATCAGATTGGCCTTGCTCGAAGCACCCGCCTGGCGAACAAGAGAGACCGCGAAATCGCTGCGCTCACCAAGGCTTCTGACCCGGCTGTGCGAACTCAAAATCCGGTCGACCAGAGTGGTGCCGCTGCGCGGCAGACCCAGAACAAATAGCGGGCGCGGGTCGTCATGCCCCCGCTGTGCTGAGTTGAAAACATCTGTTGTAAATGCACGTGCTATCGCTTCCAGGGTCGCGATATCGTCTTCGACCTTGTATGCCAGCATCTTGCGGCGCAGATCGGCGCCTTTCCTGAGCGCGGCAAAACTTTCCGCGCTTTTGCCCAGATCTTCGTACTCTTTCGCCAGCGCGTAATTCAGCGGCACGCCGCCAGCCGGATGGCGCAGGCGCGCGGCAAGCATGTGTTCCAACTGCACCACGTGGTTGCGCTCAGGCGTCTGGCGGCGAAGTGTGCTGCGATTGTACCACGCGTCGTAGTCTTCAGGCGCAAGCGCGATCACCCTATCCAGCAAGCGTTCGGCTTCCGTCAGATTGCCCAGACCGATCTGCGCAGTGGCGAGGTTATAGAGATAAGACGCATTCGAGGGGGCGAGCGATACGGCCTGATGGTAAACGCGAGCCGCGGCCTCATGCGCACCCAGATGGGTATAAAGCTGGCCGATATGCTGAAGCATTCGTCCATCCCGCCCGGATGCCAGTTCCAGCGACGCAAGCTCGGCACGGCCTTCCTCGCCAAAACCTGCCTGCAACAGAGCCTCGACAAAAAGCAGCCTTGCGCCGGGATGGGCGGCATCGATTGCGATCGCACGCCTGGCAGCGGCAAGCACATGATCAAAGGTGCCACTTGCCTGAAGCGCACGGCCCAGCAAAATCCAGCCTTCGACGGATTGCGGTTGGGCTGCGGTGAGGGTTTGGGCTTCGCGCGCGGCGTCGGCCGCCCTGCCACCGCGTAGCAAATCCTCGATGCGCCGGATCGCAGCGCCGGTCTGTTCGTGGTCTTTTTTCACGGCTGCGATCATAGTCGAAAACGGTGAGAGCGGCGCGTGCCCGGCGCGCGCCGCCCCCAACGATCAGAACTTGTAGTTGACGGTGACACCGACCGTGCGCGGCAGAGAAATCAGCGCCTTCGAAGCGTTGCCGTAATAGTTCTCCGCCGGGAACGGCCCCATATACGCTTCTGTATAAACGCCGGTCACCCCATCGGCATTGAACAGGTTCTTGACCCACAAGGTGGTGTTCCACTTTCCGAAGGAATAGGTGCTGGAGATATTCCACAGCATGAAGCCCGGCATCTTGTCGTAATATTTCGGCTGGCCGAAGAAGGGGCTGTTGACCGGCAGATAGGTCGGGGGCGGATAGATCGTCAGGGAATTCGGGAACACGTTCTCCGAGAACGCCGTATCGAGAGCGGACGACTGATAGTAGCCGTCGATGTGGAAGAACATAGCCGTGCCGTCTTCGAACGGGAGGCTGTAGTCCACGGCCCCGTTGACCACATGCTTGGGCGCGCCCGGTAATGAAGCGCCTTTGGTATTGATCAGATAGGTGCCGTCGGCCGCATAAAGATCGGCGCCGAGTGTCGCCTCGGTATAAGTATAACCCAGCCCGTAGTGCCAGTTGCCGGTATAGGCATCGACCTGCGCCTCGATACCCTTTGTGGTTGCCTTCGATCCATTCTGTACGGCGAAGAAGCCCCAATTGGTGGTCGAAGTGTTTAGCTGCGGATCGCTCCAATCCACGTAGAACAGGTCCACATTGTAGACGATGTTGTCGATTTTGCCTTTGGCGCCGACTTCATAATTCACCACCGAATCCGGTTTGTAAGTGAGCCAGGCTGGATCTTCATAAAAATACCCCGATGTCGGCGTGCCGTTGGTGCCGCCCCGGCGATAGCCCTGGGAGATCGTCGTGTAGACCATATTCTCCGGCATGAATGTCCATGACGCATTGCCCTTGAAGATCGGCTTGCTCTTGGACGTGTCGAACTCCGAGTCCGAGATCGGGAACAGGCCGACCCAAAGCGGAAATTCCATGTGAACGGCAGCATGTGAGCTATCGTCGAAATACCGCATGCCGCCGGTTAGCTGCACCGTGTCGGTGATGTGCCACGTCACTTCGCCATAAACCGCCTTGTCGACGTAACGTTCGTGACGGCGGAACAACCAGTCCTGATCGCCGGATACCAGTGAAGAAATGCCCGGATAGGCCGCGTCCCACCACTGTTTGAACCCGAGAAGATAACTGTTCTGGAAGCTGTAGGTCTGTTGGTTGGAATAGTAGAGGCCCAACACGTAGTCGATCGGTCCCTCACCCTCCGATACCAGCCGCACTTCCTCGACAAACGCCTTGTCGCCATAGCCGCGCGCTGCCAGCGAAGCCGGGCGCGGATAGTTGTAATAGAAATTGGCGTACCAGCCGTTCTGTGCGTAGAAGCCGGTGTTGTCGCTGTCGAGGTCGCCGTGATGATTGTAGTAGGACGTGCTCGACGTCAGCGTGGCAAAGCCGAGATCCAGATTGGCTTCCAGCGACGTGAGATACACGTCACGCGATCCGGGTTCCGGCAGCACGTTCCCGGATTCGTTGCTTTGGTAGGGCCGTCCATAGCCATCGGTCCCGAGGGTCTGCACGCGCCGGCCGCCATATTGGTCGGATTGACCCATGAAGCTCGCCGTGACGTCGAAATTCTCAGTGGGCTTCCATAGCACCGCGACGCGGCCATTCCAGCCGCGCGCATAGTCGGTGTCTTTCTTCGAATAGTAGCTCGCATTGGGAGATAGCTCACCGTTCGGCGCGACCGGGATGCCGTTTGAGTCGAGTTTGTAGAGATTCACGCTGTCGGTGATGCCGGGATAATCGTACCGCGTTCCCGAAACGCGCACGGCAAGGGTATCGTCAACCGGCACGTTCAGGATACCGGTGACCGAATAGCCCGCGCCGTCGGACCCGCCGACATGCGATCCCGTCACGCTGACGCTGCCGGAGAGGCTGTCGAGTTGCGGTGCGTTCAAAACATAGCGAACCGTGCCGCCCAATGCGCCCGAACCGTAAAGCGTTCCCTGCGGGCCCTTCAGCACCTCAACCCGCGCAATGTCCTTTAGCAGAAAATTCGCGAAGATCGGCGTGTCGTTGACGTAGGTGGAAACGGTGGACGCCGCCGACACGGCGTAATCGCCAAGCGCCGAACTGTCGACGTTCAGGCCGCGGATGCGGATGCCATTGACGACGCTGGCGTTGCGGTCGCCGCGATCGACCACCGAGACGCCGGAAATGCCGCGCATGAGTTCGGCAGTATCGAGAATCTGGTTCTGCTCGATCGTTTCGCCCGAAACCGCACTGATGTTGTAGGGAACGTCGAGAATGTCCTGGCTGCGGCGCTGTGCGGTAACCGTCACCGTTTCGATGGTGTTGGCGTTGCTGGCCGAGACGTCGCTCTGAGCGAGCGCAGGAGATAGCGAAACAATTCCCGCGAGCGCGGTACCACAAAGCAACGCTCCGGTAAGCCGAGTAGCGCCGGAATTTTGTATTGCCAATCCAATCATTGTCTGCCCCTTCGCAATTCGTGACATCGGTTTCGGATTCCTGCCCGTCCCTTCCCCGTGCAGAAATTACTCGTTCGTTTTATCCGGCTTCTTGAGCGGTCCAAGCGCATCAAACGTGGCCGAGCGGGCGCCGCGTTCATACGGCGGAAACGACATCGGATGGTCCCGGAAGCTCTTCAGCACCTGACCCAGACCGTTCCAGCCCCGTTCGCGCACGCGTTTGACGTCATCAAGATCGAGTTCGAGCGCGAAAACCTCTTGCCCGGTTCCGGCCTGATACAGAATTTCGCCGCCTGGCCCGCAAACGATGGAACGCCCCCAACCGAGCTTGCCTGCGCCATTCACATTGAAGACGTAGAGCTGGTTCGATGCGGCGCCGCCGCGCACCAGCGCCAACTCAACGTCACGATCAACCGTATTGGTGAGACTTGGATTGATGACGACGTCCGCCCCCATCCATGCAAGCGAACGCGTGACTTCGGGAAACCAGATGTCGTAGCAAATCGAAAGCCCAAAGCGGCCTATGCCGGGAACATCGAAGACGCATAGCTCGGTCCCGCCCGTCACACCTTCTTCATATGGATAGAAGGGATAAATCTTGCGAAAGCGCGCAACGATTTCGCCTGCGGGATTGATGACCGGCGCGGTGTTGTAAACCTTGTCGCCGTCGCGTTCGAACAAGGTGCCGGGAATCAGCCAGACGCCATGCTGACGCGCCAGTTCGGCAAATGCTTCCTCGCTTGGTCCGGGCAGAGGTTCGGCGCGCTCCGTGCTCACGCCATGGCAGCTCAATTCGCTGGCCACTATCATGTCGAGCCAGGGAAAGCGACGTTTGGCGATGGCAACCTGTTCGGCCAACAGCGCCATGTTGCCGTCGCGCGCGAGTTCAAGCTGCAAGCCCACAATCGAAAATTTGCGCAATGCCCGCTCCACCCTTCTGCGCTGCAGCATGAGAGCAAGCAGGGGCCGCGCGTAGGGCCAGTTGTCAGAAAGTTATTGGTCCAGTTTTGGCTATCTATCTTGAAAGAATAAGGAATCTGGCCCCATCGCTACCGGCCGGACATTGCAACATCAGCTCTTTTTTTCGGGGGCAGATAGACCGCCGAGTCTATCAATCGGCCGGCCAAAGGCCCTTCCGCCCGAAACCATTGGATCAAGTCCCCGTCAATGCGGGTGTAAAGACGGGAGACCTCTCCATACGCCCACGCTTTCCACTGGCGGCACCACATATCGCCTTCGATCCACCAGCGGCCGGTATCGCGATCTTCGTTGGCATAACCAGAGCGGCCGACCATGCGGCCATCCTCGCGCAACTCAATCGTACAGGGATCGCCATAGACGGTTTTGTACAAAAAAGTGGCGCCGGCGAGTTTTTTGTGGAGCAACGATCCGCTCATCCAACGTCGTGTGTCGAGAACCGGAATTTCGCCGGGGGCCATTTCGCGAATGACTTCAGCGAGCGTCGCAACACCATCGCGAATGCGCTCGACCGCAATTCCCGTAACACCCATGCGAAAGACATTTTTTGGAATCTCGCTGCCGGCATAGTAATGGCCTACAGGCTCTATCAAGACACCGCGCGCCTCAGCCCTGCGCGCCAGGTCGCGCGCATCCATTCCTTCCGGCCCCCGTACCCAATAGGTCGTACCCCCGCGCAATGGCGAAATGGCAATTTCATTGGGGCGATAGTGGTTCAGCGCGTCGCGCAGGGCGATCAGCCGTTCGCGAAAAACGCGGCCGAGCCGCAGCATCGTAGTGTCATAATGTCCAAGCGAAAGGAAAAGTGCGGCCGTGCGCTGGTTGTTCAGGGGCGGATGACGCGTCGTGAGCGAACGGAGCCTGCGTGCTTCGCTGACGACTTCGGGCGCCGCAACCAGAAATCCCAGCCGCAGCCCGGGAGACAACACCCGGGACAACCCGCCGACATAGATCACGCGTTCGCCGCCTTCCATGCTGCGAAGCGCGGGATAAGCATCGTCGAGATAGTTGGTCTCGCAGTCGAAATCGTCTTCAAGAATGATGAAATCGTTGGCGGCTGCGCGTTGCAGAAGGGCCCGGCGCCGGGCAACCGAAAGTGTGGCGCCGGTCGGCCGCTGGTGGCTCGGGCTCACGTAAACAAGCCCTGCCCTGTCGAGCCGGTCGTCTATCACGATACCGTTCTCGTCCACCGGCTGCAGAATCAACGGAGCGGATTGTGCGGACAGAAGTTCGCGAAGCGCAGGATTTCCCGGCTCTTCGATCGCCACCGGTGTCGTGCGATCGACAAGCAGGCCGACAACAAGATCGAGCGCCTGTTGCGTGCCGAGTGTGATCAGAATTTCCTCGGCGCGCGCGGTGATGCCCCGCCGCGGCAGCACTTTCGTCCGGATCTGTTCCACCAGAACAGGATCATCGGCTTCGCCGGAATCAATCGACCATTGTGCGATTTCGCGGACAGACAGCGACAATCGCGTTGCTTCGCGCCATTCGTTCAAAGGAAACAACGAGCGATCGAACCGGCCCTCGATGAAGGGAAAAGGATATTTCTGCCAATCGGGAGGATAGCGATAAACATCGGGTTCGTTCACACGACGGCGAAAGCGGTGAGACCATTCCGTGGCAGTCTCCAGCGCTGCCCGGCCGCCTATCCGCTCAAATTGCAGCCGCCGTTTAGCTATTTTCTCGTTGACGTAAAGGCCGCTGCGCTCCCGGGGCACCACATGCCCTTCCGCAACAAGCTGTTGATAAACGAGAACGATGGTGTTGCGCGCCACGCCCAGTTGCTTGGCCAGCTTTCGTGTGGAGGGCAACTTTCCACCGGCCGGATACACTCCGGCCGCGATGCCATCGATGAGCTTCTGACGGATTCGCTGTTGCAGCGTTCCATCCCCCTTTCGGGGCTCCGGCGTTACCCCGTCACGATGAAAACGGGCAGGGTTCTTTGACGATGGTGATGTTGCGGGCATGTCCGCATCATAACGGATAGCGCCCCCTTTCGCGCCCCGTTGGAAACACAAGCCGTCAGGCTCCGAGCCTGAGGCGAACCAAGCGGCGGTGAGGGATGCATAATATTCATTCACATTATAATGAAATTGACAGAAGCGCGTGTTTCTCCCCATAGTGCTTGCAAAATCGGCAGGTTCGACCATGCCGTAAAGGGAGCCCAGTGAAACAAACGAGCGCCAAATCGCACCCTTGCGGCATCCGTTCTTCCCACTGCCCGCAGGGACCCAAGCGATGACGACGCTCATGGATTCAACGCGGACAAACACATCTCGCGGATCCGAACCGCCGCCTGCGTCTCCGGGCATACGGGCCTGGGTCGTGCTCGGAATGTTGTGCTTCGTCTACGTGTTGAATTTTCTGGATCGGTCGTTGCTATCGATCCTTGCCAAGCCCATCCAGGATACGTTGCACATTACGGATGGGCAGTTGGGCCTTATAGGCGGCCTCTATTTCGCACTCTTCTATTGCTTCATCTCCATCCCCGTCGGCTGGATCGCGGACCGCACCAACAGGGTTTGGGTACTGACGGTCGCATGCGCAATCTGGAGCGCGGCCACGATGGCGTGCGGAGTCGCTACGAACTACGCCCAGCTGGCGGCGGCGCGTATGACGGTGGGCTTCGGCGAAGCGGGCGGCGTTCCGCCGTCCTACGCGATCATTTCCGATTACTTTCCGTCCGGCAAACGCGGAACGGCATTGGGGATCTACAATCTGGGGCCGCCCATCGGGGCAGCGCTCGGTATCGCATTCGGGGCTTCCATCGCCGCCGCCTATAGCTGGCGCGACGCATTCATTGTGCTTGGTGGCGTCGGTGTCGTGTCGGCCTTGCTGATCATCTTCGTGGTGCGCGAGCCGGTGCGCGGCGGGCTCGATCCGCTCCATCACAAAGACGTGGAAGCAGAAGCATCCGGCTTCTGGCAAACCATCGTGATGTACTTCTCCAGGCCCTCGCTGGTGCTGGCCGCGGTGGCGAGCGGCGTGACGCAGATCATCACCTACGGTTCGGGAAATTTCTCGACACTGTTCCTCATGCGCGAGAAGGGAATGACGCTAAGCGAAGTGGCCGTCTATTCCGCGCTTGTCGCGGGCTTCGGCATGGGATCGGGCATTCTGGTTTCGGGCTATGTCATCGACCGGTACACGAAAGTCGCCAAACAAGCCTACGCGCTGATCCCGGCGGCATCGCTCACGCTCGCCGTTCCATTTTTCCTCGGCTTCGTCTGGGCGTCCGATTGGCAAACTGCACTTCTGTTCATGCTGGGCCCGACGTTCCTGAATTTTTTCTACCTATCGTCCTGTGTGACGCTGGTGCAGGAGGAGGTGCGGCCCGACCAACGCGTGATGTCCGGCGCATTGCTTCTGCTGGTGATGAATTTCACCGGCATGGGCGTGGGCCCGGCCTTGGTGGGCGCGATGAGCGATTATTTCCATGCCGCTCATCCGGAACATTCGCTGCAGCTCGCGTTTTACTGCCTGGTGCCGTTTTATGTTCTGGCGGTCCTGTTGTTTCTGTGGCTGGCAAGAGTGCTGAAAAAGGAAGGCGAAGGGGCGCGATGATGATGCGGTTGATCCTGCGATTGATACCGGCGGTGTTCGCCTTTTCGCTAAGTTCCGCGTTGGCGCAAGCTGTGACGGTGGATGCGCCGGCCGGCGCGTTGAAGGGCGAAGCGCAAGGCGGGTTCAATGTGTTCAAAGGCATTCCTTATGCCCAACCGCCGATCGGCAAGTTGCGGTGGCGGCCGCCGCAGCCTCTTGCACGCTGGAGCGATGTGAAGGAGGCGACGGCGTTCGGGCCGGCATGCATCCAACCCAGCGGAGCGGCAGCGGGCGTTTATTCGCATGATCCCATTCCAATGAGCGAAGATTGCCTGACGTTGAACATTTGGGCACCGAAAGATGCGAAGAACGCGCCTGTGTTTTTCTGGATCTACGGCGGGGCGTTCTGGGGCGGAGCGAGCAACGATCCCGTTTATGACGGGGCGAAAATGGCCGAACGCGGCGTTGTTGTGGTGACCATCAACTATCGTGTGGGCGTCTTGGGCTGGCTTGCCCATCCCCAGCTCGATGCGGAATCTCCGCTGCATATCTCCGGCAACTATGGATTGCTCGACCAGATCGCGGCGCTTAGATGGGTAAAACAGAACATCTCCGCCTTCGGCGGCGATCCCGGCAATGTGACGATTGCGGGGGAATCCGCGGGCGGCTTGAGCGTTGTCTATCTGATGGCTTCGCCCGTGGCGCGCGGTCTCTTTTCCAAGGCCATCGCACAAAGCGCCTACATGGTTTCGATGCCTGAACTCGGAAAACCAGCGTTCGGCCATCCCGCAGCGGAAGAGGCCGGCGTGCAATTGTCGGCGGCCTTTCACGCCTCGAACATGGCCATGCTGCGCGCGATGAGCGGGGAAAGTTTGAATCAGGTCGCGGCCGCCCTTCATTTCGCGCCGCTGGGCGTGGTGGACGGACATATCCTGACGGGACAATTGGTGGACGTGTTCGACAAGGGCGAACAGGCGCAAGTTCCGGTTCTGGCAGGCTTCAACAGCGGCGAAGCGCGCTCGCTGAGAATTCTGGTGCCGCCCACGCCCGCAAGCGCTGCTGATTACGAAAAGACGATCCGTGCAAATTACGGCGATCTCGCCGACGCATTCCTGAAACTCTACCCGAGCACCGACATGCCGGAGAGTATTCTAGCGACGACGCGGGATGCGCTTTACGGCTGGACGGCGGAGCGGCTTGTTCGCAGCCAGACGGGACGCGGCCAAGCTTCTTATCTCTATTTCTTCGATCACGGTTATCCGGCTGCGGATGAAGCAGGACTGCACGCTTTCCACGCGAGCGAATTGCCCTTCATGTTCGGCATGCTCGACAGGACGCCACCCAAATGGCCGAAAATTCCGAACACCGAAACCGAGCACAAGCTTTCCGACGCGATGGTGGATTACTGGACGAGCTTTGCCAAAGACGGAAAGCCGGTTGCGGCCGATGCCCCCACCTGGGCGCCATATGGTTCAGACCGCAGCTATATGGCGTTTTCGGACGCGCCGCATCCTTCGCACGATATTCTGCCGGGAATGTTCAAGCTCGACGAAGACGTGGTCTGCCGTAGGCATGCGAGCGGCAACGTTCAATGGAACTGGAACGCGGGCCTTCTTTCGCCGCCATTGCCGCCGCAGGTATCTCGCTGCAAATGATCTGAGGGCCGCTGATGAAGCTTTCCGATTTCAAACTGACCGCGAGGGATTTCGGTAAGTTCGGACAAGGATTGCAGAGGCCCGAATGTGTCTGGGTGGATCGCGACGGCGTCTGGGCCTCCGATCTGCGCGGCGGCATCGCACAGGTAAACGACAAGGCCAAACCACGCGTGGTAGGTGCGGGCATCGCGGAGCCGAACGGTTTCAGCCGCATGCCGGACGGCAGTTTCGTGGTGGCGGGAATTGGCGACGGCAAACTCTACCAGATTTCTCCAGATGGCGGCACAAACGTGCTTCTCGACAACTTCGGCGGCCAACCGTTAGGCGCCGTCAATTACGCCTGCGCCGATGGGCTATACCGGATATGGCTCTCAGTGATGACACGCGCGCCTCAATGGCACGACGCCCTCACGCAGCGACAGCCGGACGGATACATCCTGCGCATCGAGAGCGGTGTTTGCGAAATCGTGGCCGACGGCCTCGACCTGACCAATGAGGTGAAAGTCTCGCCCGACAGGCGATATCTTTATGCCGCGGAAACGATGGCATGCCGGATCGTGCGCTTTCCGATACGGCCGGATGGCTCGCTGGGCGACAAGGAAACCGTTGGTCCCGAAAGTCTGGGCCGCTGTGCATTGCCGGATGGCTTCACCTTCGATCCGTGGGGCAACATCTGGGTGACGATCATCAATCAGAACGCGCTGTTCGTGATCGACAAACAGGGTGATGTTCATATGGTGTTTCGCGACATGAACGAAGTGGCCGTGAAGGCAATGGCCGCGGCCATGGATCGGCATGAGAGCACGGTCGATCACCTGGCGGCCTGCACAACACAAAACGGCCCGCTGCAATTGCCGACCAGCCTTGCCTTCGGCGGTGCCGAGGGGCGCACGGCATATGTCGGAACGGTGGTGTCGGATCACCTGCCGACATTTCGCCTGCCGGAAAGTCTCGAATAGACGAACGTCAGCGTTTGAGGCTGAGGAAGCCCGCGGCCATGAAATCGGCCATGCGCGCTTTCACCGCCTTAAGGTCTTCCGATTTGCAAAGGCCGCCCGAAAGGCGATCAAGCCGCCCGCTGCGCGACAGGGAATGCATGAAGCTGCCCGTCACGAAATGATAGCCCCAGAAAATGTCTTCTTCGGGGACGCCGGGAAGCGCTTTCTTCAACAATCCGATCAGGCGGAGCACGACGGGATCGAAGTGTTCGTCGAACATCGTTCCGCCTTCCGGCGTGTTGGAGAGCTGCGACCCGAAGGCGCCGTAATTTTTCCAGCCCTCGCCGCCCGTCATGTAGAGATCGAAATCGGTGTCGAGAAAGGCATGCAGCGCGCCGGCGACCGTGGGCTTGCCCTTGGCCTCCTTCTCATACTGATCGAGCGCCTTCATGCGCCGCTCGCTCGTCACGGGCGCGCGACGCACAAAAACTTCCTTGAACAGCGCAAATTTGTCTTCGAAATAATAGTGCATCAATGAGGTGTGGACACCGACCTGCTGCGCCACATCGCGCAAGGTCACGCCATAAAGACCGTGCTTGGAGAAGAGATACTCCGCTGCGTCCAGAATTTGCTCCAAGGTTTCGGCGCGCTGTTCCGCCTTGGTCCGGGGTACACTTTTGGCGGGCTTCTTGACCGCCTTTTTGGGAGAACTCTTGGCCTTGATCATCTGTCCGGTCTTCGATCCGCGAGGCGGGCGGACAGGGGCCTCCGCCCTAGCCTGCAGCACCAGCGTACTCCGCGCGAAGACGATTTTTGTCAATTTTGCCCGTCGGCGCCAGCGGCATATGCGCCACCTGTATCACCCTGTCCGGTATCCACCAGTCGGCAACGTTGCCGCACAGCGCGGCCAGCAGCGACCTGTCGTCAAGTGTGAAGCTCTGCTGCGGTTGAACGATCAGCACCGGGCGTTCGCCCCATTTGGGATCGGACCGGCCGATGACGGCAACCAGGTCCACGCCGGGCAGCCGCCCGATGATCGTCTCGATCTCGGCAGGATTGATCCATTCGCCTCCGGATTTGATAAGGTCTTTGGATCGGCCCGAGATGGTGAGGTGGCCTTCGTCGTCGATGCTGGCGAGATCGCCGGTGTCGAAATAGCCCTCGGCATCGAGCGTATCGGCATCGGCCTTGAAATAACGGTCGACGACACTCGCGCCCTTCACTTTCAGATGGCCGGTGACGTTGCGCTGTTGGGCAAGCGTCACGCCGGAGGCATCCGTCAGCTTGAGATCGAGACCGAAGGGCGGGCGGCCTGATGCGATGGCGCGGCTGTCGTCGCGCGCCGGCGCAATGGTTCCGAGCGGAGAAAGCTCCGTCATGCCCCAGCTTGTCTGCACACGCGCCTTCAGGCGGGTTTCCATCCGGTCGATCAGCGCATCGGGACAGGTGGAGCCGCCGATCAGCACACGTTCCAGCGTCGGCACATCGCCGCCCGTGGCATCGAGATAGTCGAGCAGGCTCTGCCAAACCGTTTGCACGCCGCTTGCAATCGTCACGCCTTCATGGCGAATGAGATTGAACAGGTGCGCGCTGTCGGTCGAGCGGCCAGGCAGAACGAGTTTCGCGCCAACGGCAGGCCCGGCAAACGGAAAGCCCCAGGCATTGGCGTGAAACATCGGCACGGCAACGAGAACCACGTCAGCCGCTGTCAGCGCGACCGCATCGGCCTGTAACGCGCGCATGGTGTGAAGATAGTTGGAACGATGCGTGTAAAGCACGCCCTTGGGTCTGCCCGTTGTACCTGATGTGTAACAGAGGCCGGCAGGCGTTTCCTCGTCGAACTGGCCCCAACGCGTTTCCTCGCCGCGTTCGGCGAGCAGGGTTTCGAGCGCATAGGTGGGGCGGCCCGCGATGGAAGCCGCCTCGCCCGGTGGGCCGTCAAGAAGGACGACCGCTTCGATGGATGGGCATTGCGAGACAAGCTGTTGCGCGAGATTTGCCAAATCCGCGCTCGCTGCCAGCACGCGGTTCTCGGCTTCGTTCACCATTGCAGCGAGATGCGCAACGGTGAGGCGCGGATTGAGGGTGTGGCAGACAAGCCCCGAGCCCATCGCAGCATAATATATTTCAAGATGATGCTGGGTGTTCCAGGCAAGCGTCGCGACACGGCTGCCGAAGCCTACGCCCAGCGAGGCAAGCGCGCCGGAGAGGAGATTGCTTCGCTCGCGCAACGCCGCATAACCGATGCGATGGGTTCCGGCGGTGACGATCTCGCGGGTGGGAAACCACTTGGCGGCGTGGTCGAGAAATTTGTCTACCGTGAGAGCGTAGGATTGCATTGCCGTTTTCGAACACACTTACAAAAAGTTTTGGCCGCAGGCCGGTTTTGCCGTCCTGCGGCCAGTGGAACGTCCTCCGATCAGAACACCTTCATGATGCGGATGCCGTATTGACGCGGCGCACCGGCAAAACGCAGCGGCGAAAGAAGCGCGGCTTCGTAGTGCTGGTCCGTGAGATTGGTCCCATAAGCGGTTATGACGTAATCGTTGTGCACCCATTCGAGTTGCGCACCCAGAATGTCACGCGGTGCGAGCTTGTCGCCAACCGCGACGTTGTCGAACAGCGTCGCCCATTGCCCGGATTGATGACCGAAATTCGCGCGCGGGGTCAGCGTATCGCCGCCGTCGAGATCGAACTGATATTGCGCACTGAGATTGAACGAAACCGACGGCGCATAGGTGAGCGGCCGTCCGCCCAGATATTGGCACTGGCTCAAGACATTGGCGGGCCCGGTAGCCGGATCGCATGTTCCGCCGAAGCCGGGCAAACGGCTGTCCACCGCATAGAACGCACCCAGCGAGGAATGCTGCAGGCCAAGGCCGCCGCCGAGCGTCAGCTTGCCAAACACCGCATCGGCCTCGGCTTCGAACCCGTAGACCTTGGTTTCATTGGGCACGTTGACTTCGGATATGAACCCTGCGACCGGCAGGGCAGCGTCTGGAAAGGCGACCGTGACGATGAAGTTGCGATAACGGTTGTAATAGCCATCCACGGTGGTGCGAAGATGCCCATCGAGCAGCGTGGCCTTCCAGCCGGTTTCGTATTCGGTGACCTTTTCCTGATCGAACGGCACGGGCTGATAGTAGCTGTAGATCGGCGGGTTCAGACCGCCGGGCTTATAGCCTGTGGCGACGAAGGCGTAGAGGAAGTTGTTTTCATCCACTTGCCAGTTGATCGATCCCTTATAGGTGAAGGAATAGAACTTGGCGACGTCGTGCGCGTTGATGACGGTCCCGTATTGGTTCCAGATACCGTCGTTCGTCGTGCGGTTGTAGGAGTAGCGCGCGCCGAACTGGAGCTGCAGATTGTCGAGCACCTTGTAACCGATCTGGCCGAAGCCGGCGAAGGCTATCTGTGCGTTCTTGCCTTCAAGTGTGGAGTCGAGGACGCCATGCGGCACGCCGGTATAGAACTGGCCGGGCGGAAAATTGTAGAGGTCGTGCTGTCCGAAGGCGCCCAGGATCCAAGAGAACCGATCGGTATCCGGTGAAATCAAGTTGAATTCCTGCGAATAGATCGTTTCGTCGACATGGTCGAAGAACGTCCAGTTTTTGGGAAAGCCTGCGTAGTTGAGAGCGCCGTAATCGGTTCCGTCCAGATCGGTATTGTAGATGGTGCTGGCGTACTGATAGCCGGAAATAGACCGTAAGGTCGTGCCGCCGGGCAAAACGTAATCGACTTTCAGGATGCCGCGCGTGAAGCGGTCGATGCCCTGCATGGCCGCATTGGCCGTAACGTGGAAGATATCGGAATAATACGGATTGGGCTGGCCGGTACCGAACGGAGGATTGAGTGTGGGCAATGCTTCGTAGTTCGGGCTTGCCGGATACGCGCCGTTGTCGAGATAGTCAGCATCATATTTGAACGATACGGTAAGGCTTTCCGTCGGCTTCCACAGCGCGCTGATACGGCCTGCGGCCCAGCGCATGTCGCCGGGATTGTAACCCGGCTTGCAACCGGCATATTTGCCGCCCGGACAATTGTCGGCCGGATCATTGTCGGTGATCGAATAGAAGCTTCCGCGCGCCTCGCCGAAGCCAGCAATGCGTAGTGCAAACGTATCGCTCACTGGAATGTTGACCGCGCCTTGAAGCTGGCCGTCGGTGTAGTTGCCGATCGAGGCCATGACGTAGCCATCGTAACCACCGCCGATGACGGGGTCGTTGGACGTCACGAACACCGCGCCTCCCGTGGCGTTCTGCCCGACGAAAGTGCCTTGCGGTCCGCGCAGGATCTGCACGCTTTGAATGTCGTAATAGGGTTCTTCAGCCACATAGCCGGGGAACGTGGCCACGCCGTCGCGATAGGTGATGACGCCCGTCAGGGTTTGCGTGTTGTGCTCGCCCTTGCCGATACCGCGAATGTTGAAATCGATGCCTTGGCCGAAATTGTTGACGGTCACGCCGGGTGAAACGAATTGCAGGTCATCGACCTTGAGCACACCCTTGTTGATGAGATCGCCGCCGCTGAAGACGTCGGCGGATATCGGCGTGGTCATCAGGTTTTCGCTGCGGCGTTCGGCAGTGACGACCACCGTTTCGATGCCGCCGGTCGTGGCGGGCGCCTTTGACGATGTATCGGTGGTGTCGGTCTGGGCATAAGCCGCGCCGCTGACAACAAGCGCGAGGACCGATGCCGACAGGTTGAACGTGCGCTTCATTCGTTTTCTCCCCTTGCCGCCTTGGGGGCGGTCACATGTGCTCTGCGGCACATTTCGAGGCTGGCAGGGATTTCGCCCCTCGTCAATATTCATTCACATGTGTATGAATATCTTTGGGTCGTGATGCATCTCCGCCACGATGGCCAAAGGGATTAGGGTTTCCTTGCGGCTTTTGGGATCAGCCGCCCTGGGAGCGACGGCGCGCGCTGCGCCACCGGAAGACGAGAAACACGCATGGAAATCACCCGCCGCAGCGTTGTCGCCGGTGCCGCAATCGGCCTTGGCATACCTGCCTCCAATGCCCTGCCGGCAGGCAAGCAGCGGGCATTTCCATCGGATTTTCTCTGGGGAACGGCGATTTCCGCCTATCAAAGCGAAGGCAACAACATCAACAGCGATGCCTGGCTGCGCGAAAATGTGCGTCCCACGTTATTCAAGGAGCGTTCCGGCGATGCCTGCGACAGCTATCACCGTTACGCCGAAGACATTTCCATCGCGGCCGGGCTTGGGTTCAATTGCTATCGGCTAGGAATCGAATGGGCACGTATCGAACCTGATCAGGGCTTCTATTCGAACGCCGAACTCGATCATTACGCAAAAGTGCTGGAGACCTGCCGCGCCCACGGATTGAAACCGATCGTCACGTTCAACCATTTCACGACGCCGATCTGGTTTGCGGCGCGCGGCGGTTTCGAGATGGCCGATTCGCCCGATATTTTTGCGGCCTTCTGCGAGAAGGCGGCCCGTCATCTCGGCGGCTTGATGCACATGGCCACCACTTTCAACGAAGCCAATATCCAGTCGCTGGTTCAGATCATGCCGGGATACGCCCAATCGGTTGCTGCTGCGAAAGCAATGACCGACGCGGCGGCCAGGGCGAGCGGTTCGCCCAAATTCTCCTCGCTCGCTTTCGCCGATCCCGATGTCGCAACACCGCTGCTGATATCGGCGCACCGAAAAGCTTACGAAGCCATCAAACGGGCTTGCCCAAATCTGCCCGTGGGCCTTTCACTCACCACGCAAGACGTTCAGTCAGCGGGATCTAACTCGCTCGCAGATGCGTATCGCAAGCGGCTTTACGGCGAATGGCCCGATGTTGCGCGCACGCATGCCGACTTCGTAGGTGTGCAGACTTATACCCGCTTTCTCGTCGATGCGAGCGGGATCGCTTCTCCGCCCAAGGGCGCAGAACTGACCGACGCAGGATACGAATTCTATCCGCAAGCGCTCGGCAACACGATCCGCTGGGCCCATGCAACGATCGGAAAGCCGATCTACGTCACCGAAAACGGAATCGCAACAAACGACGACACGCGCCGCATCGCGTTCATCGATCAAGCACTTGCGAGTCTTTGGGATTGCATGGCCGAAGGCATCCCCGTGCGCGGCTACATGCATTGGTCGCTGCTCGACAACTTCGAATGGACCGCGGGCTTCGAAAAGCATTTTGGATTGGTGGCGGTAGATCTGAACACCTTCAAACGCACCGCAAAGCCAAGCGCCTATCATCTCGGCGCTATCGCAAAGGCAAATCGCATTTGAGCGGAATATCGCCCGAATGGGGCAAGCGCCGATCGGCAGTTGTGATTTAGCTTGAGGCCGGGACGCGGCCAGCGGCACCTCCCCAAACGGGATCCGGTCGTTTTCCTTTTAACCTCCAGCGATCGTCCAACCCGAGGTTTGAAGGGCCTCCGCACGGTTGGATGCTGGAATGAAATGTACAATGCGGTCGTTGGGTGCAACCGACGATCAGTTTACCTGGCGGTCGCGGCCTTCCCAATATTGCTTGCGGAGTTCGCGCTTTAACACCTTGCCGGTGCCATTGCGGGGTAGCATGTCCACGAAATCGACGGATTTGGGCAGCTTGTAGCCGGCGATACGTTTGCGGGTGAATTCGATGATCGCCTGGGCATCCGGACGTGTGCCCGACTTGGGAACGACGATTGCCTTGACCGCTTCGCCCCACTTTTCGTCGGGTACGGCGATCACCGCCACCTCGGCGACATCGGGGTGACCGTAGATCGCGCTTTCGACTTCGGCGGGATAGATGTT
>DATKJT010000062.1:0-19361 GCA_035543495.1 Rhizomicrobium sp.
CGCGGAGGACGCGGAGAAGGAGCCGCTCCGCGTCCTCCGCGCCTCCGCGTGCAAATCCCCACCCGCCGCGCGTTCCGCGCGTCGACCTCCCCGCGTGGTGGGAGGTAAGTGGTTTTAAGCGGCGCCGCGCAGTTCGGATGATTTGGTGGATTTGGCGGCGAGTTCGGGGGCGATGGCGGGTTCCGCACTTGCGGGTGCTTGCTGCGGGATTGCGTGGGGCAAGCGGACGCGGACGATGGTGCCTTCGCCGAGCGTGGATTCGATGATGGCTTCGCCGCCATGCATGGTGGCGAGCGCGCGGACGAGCGCGAGGCCCAGGCCCGTGCCTTCCTGGCTGCGGACGTGTTCGTTTTCCACCTGCTCGAAAGGCTGGCCCAGACGTTCGACATCGTTGTGCGAAATGCCGACGCCGGTGTCGGCGACCGCGATTTCGATGCCGCCTTCGCGGCGCACGGCGGTGACGCGCACCTCGCCGCCCTTCGGCGTGAACTTGATGCCGTTGGACAACAGGTTGATGAGGATCTGTTTGATTGCGCGGCGGTCGGCAACCATGGTCGCCGCACTTTGCGCGATGGCGGCCTTGAGCGTGACGCCCTTGCGTTCGGCGGGCATTTTCACGAAGCGCAGGGCCTCGCGCGCGATGGCCGAGAAATTGAAGGTCTCTTCGCTGATCTCGAACTTGCCGGCTTCGATCTTCGACATGTCGAGCACGCCGTTGATGAGTTCGAGCAGGTGGCCGCCGGATTCATGGATCAGACGGGCATATTCGACATAGCGCGGGCTGCCCAGCGTGCCGAACATCTCGTGCGTCATCACCTCGGAAAAGCCGATGATGGCATTGAGCGGCGTGCGCAGTTCGTGGCTCATATTCGCCAGGAACCGCGACTTGGAACGGTTGGCGGCTTCGGCCATGTCGCGCGCTTCGATGAGCGCCAGATCGTTGGCCTTGCGTTCGGAGATGTCGCGCGTGATGGCGACGAGATTGTTCTTGCCGTCGGCGCGCGTGGCCGGGCGGCAGCGGATTTCGGTCCAGATGTAACTGCCGTTGGAACGGCGCAGGCGGATTTCGGCGGAGGCGGCGCGGCCGAAATAGCTCGCGCGCACAAATACCGATTGCACGGATTTGAGATCGTCGGGGTGGACGAGTGCGGTGGGAGCGAGACCGATGAGCGAATCCGGTTTCACGCCCAACAGCGTTTCGGCGGCGGGGCTTGCGTAACGGATGGTGCCGTCGGGGCCGTGGCGGGTGATGAGGTCCATCGCGTTGTCGGCGAGGAAGCGATACATCTGCGCGTTCTCCGCGAGCGCGCGGTCGGCCGCGATCTGGCGGTCTTGTGCTGCGGCGGCGATGAAGGCAGCCTGCACGACGGCTGCGAGGATCGAAGCGGCATAAAGCTGCCAGGCCGGAAGCGGCAGGCGCGAATCGGGAAGCGCGCCCAAGGCCTGCATCGCGGTGACGAGCACGAGCGCGACGCCGGCAGCTATGCCGGCGCGGAAGACGGCGGGGCGGCCGCCCGCGATGGCCGCTTCGGCGGGAACGAGCACGAACCACACCATCAACGGCGAGTTGAGGCCGCCGGTGAGTGCCGCGAGATAACCGATGAGGGCGGCGAAGATCGCAAGCGCCGCACCTTCCAGTTCTTCGACCGGAATATCGCTGAAGACAAAGACGGCGAGCACGCCGGGCGCAAAGAGACCGATGATGGCGGCAGCTTCGGCCCAATCGGGGCGGCCGACGAAAATCACGAAGGCAAGCGCCAACAGCGCGCCGAGACCCGCCTTGGCCATCTGCACCGCGAAGAATCGCTGGCGCTGAGCGCGCTCTTCCTTTGCGAACCGATCCAAACTCGCAAACCTGGTGCCGATGCCGATGAAATTCTTCATCTCGCGTCCCGGTTTTTCACTTCCTAACGCATCCTCAAGGGACATGCTTAACGAAGGTTGAATCGAGGCGAATTTCTTTCCGAAATCTTCAACATGAGTTCCTGGAACGCCGTTTACCACTTGGTAACCATGGTAAAATGGGCGTCCTACCTCGCTGTTTTGCAACGATTCCCTAAGGCCCGCGAGCGCAAATTCCGGTTGTGGTGGAGATTCGGCCGGGGCCCACTTGAAGCTCTCACAAATCCTGCGCGCGCCGATAGAAGCGCCCGAATCGGACGTGCTGCCCGAAGCGCTGGATGCGCTGCGCGTGGCGATCACCGTGTTCGATTCGCAGATGCATCTCGTCTACGCCAACCAGCATTTCAACTATCTGTTCCGTTCGATGCCCGACCGCGGGGAGCTGACGGGCATCACCTACGAACACCTGATTCGCCGCGAAATCGACGGCGGCGAGATCGCCGAAACAGCCCTGGTGGGCGGCGTGAACGAATTCATCGCCCGGCGTTATGCGCAGTTCCGCAAGGGCGAATACCGGCCCATCGACATCGAGCTTTCCGACGGGCGCATTGTGGAGATCAAGGCGCGGCCGACGAAGGACGGCGGCTGGATTGCGCTGTGGAGCGACGTCACCCATGCGCGCCACACCCTGATGCGCTTCGAGGACGTGACCGAGCTTTCGACCGATGCGGTGGCGTTTTACGACGAGGCCGACCGGCTGATCGCCTGCAACGAAGGATATTCGAGCCTGGTGGGCGGCGTTTCGCCCGAACAGCTCAAAGGGCTTTCGTTTGTCGATATCCTGAAACGCGCCGTGGAAAGCGATCAGTTTCTGATCGATCCCGATGTGGATTTCGTGGCGCAACGCATCGGTATGCGCCAGGTGCCGAGCGCGGTCTACACGCTGCAGACCAAGGCGGGAACGAGCTATCTGGTGCGCGACCGCGCCACGCGCGACGGCGGGCGTGCGGTGGTGTTCACCGACGTCACCGACAGGCGCCGTACCGAAGCAGCGCTTGACGAACAATTGCAGGCGCTGCGCCGCACGCAGAGTGCGCTGGCAAGCCTGCGCGCGGAATCGCTCAGACAGGCAAGCTATCTGGCTGACGCCACGCGCAAGCTGGGGGCCGCGCGTGCCGAGGCGGGCGTCGCCAAGACCGCGCTGTTGCGCACGATGAGCCACGAACTGAAAACGCCGCTGAACGCGGTCATCGGTTTTGCCGATCTGCTGCGCACGCCGGGCGTGACGTGGACGCCGCTGCAGGTGGTGGAATATGCCGGTCTGATCCATGCCGGCGGGATGAATTTGCTGCGGCTGTTGACGCAGATCCTCGATCTGACGCGCATCGCGGGCGGGCGTTACGAATTGCGCCGCGAACCGTTGAACGCGCGCCATACGATGCGCGACGTGTGCGAATCCTTCGGCGAACGGGCGCGCGAGAAAGCGATCTCGTTCGACGACGTGAAGGGCGACGGCGAGATCGTCGTCGATGCCGATGAAAATGCGCTGCGCAACATGCTGAGCCAACTCGTGGACAACGCAGTGAACTTCACGCCGAAAGGCGGTGCCGTCGATCTCAGCGTCGATCGCATGGGCACTTATGCGCGCTTCACAGTGGCCGACAACGGGCCGGGCGTGGAACCGGAAGACCTGCAACGCATTCTCGAACCGTTCGAACAGGTGGGACGCGGCACCGCCGATCATCGCGGCGGCGCGGGCCTTGGCCTGACGCTCACCAAGGCGCTGGCCGAACTTCATGGCGGCTCGCTGACGCTGAAAAGCGTGTTCGGGCGCGGCTTCACGGCGATCCTGGAACTGCCGGTGGCCTGAAGGCCAGACGCAATATTGCGCTGCGATAAAAGTCACACTTACTCAAAATTCAGCCATAAGTCCTAGCTTTGGTAGAGGACTTGAAAAATTTCTTACATCTATTTTCTTCATTGAAATCAAATATATACCGCTGATTCCCATGCGTTTATCGGCCGCCTTTTGCAATTTTTTTGCGAAAAGCTATCGAACGGTCCCAAAACTGTAGGAGAATTGTCTCTTGCGGCCTTGCCGGTCGCGATGGAAATCATGGGGACAAGATGACGAGCGTTGGGATTTTCGAGAACGGAGAAGAACAGACGAAAAGCATCTGGCTGGCCGAAAGCGTGGCGGCCGGGGTCTATGGCGTGCCGATGGACGAGATGCGCAGCCGGACCCGCGGAGGCGAAGCGGAGAAGGCGCGGCAGCTTGCGGCCTATCTGGCACGCGTGGTGTTCGAGGTGGGCTTCAGCCATCTGGCAAAGGTGACGGGCCGCAGCCGCGCCGCGTTGTGGCATGCCTGCAAATGCGTGGAGCAGCGGCGCGAGGAACCGCAATTCGATACGGCGGTGGAATCGCTCGAACACCAGCTGCGCATGGCGGCGGGAGCGGCGGCATGAGCGCGGGCGAACAGGAAGTGCTGCGCGAGGCGCGCCGGGTGTTGCGCAAGCTGGCGAGCGGCAAACGACTGGTGGCTTACGATGCGGAACGCTTTGCGGTGACGGGAACGGGCGCGCTGCGCAACGCGGTGAAAGTGGAACGCGCGACGGTGGATGCGTTCGTGGCGCGCGACTGGGTGCGCGGAACGGCGGACGAAGGTTTCGTGTTGAGCGATGTGGGGCTCGGCTGGCTGAAGCGCGCGGAATGCGATAGCGCCGATCCGTTTGCGGCCCAGCATCGCGTCATCACCCGGCGCAAGGTTCAGGATCTGAACGGGCTCGAACGCGATGTCGAGATCAACGAGCTGGAATCTCCGATCGCATGGCTGCGCCATCGCGGGCTGATCGATGCGATGCAATACGAAGCGGGCGACCGCTTGCGGCGGGATTTCACGCTGGCGCAACTGACCCCGCGGATGGCCGCCGATCTGGAGGCCCCCGTGGTGGATGCGGGCGGCAAATCGCTCGGCGAATTCTCCGACATGGTGCTGGCGGCCAAACAGCGTTTCCTGCTGGCGATGAAGGCGGTGGGGCCGGGACTGTCCGATCTGTTGTTCGACGTGTGCTGCCATCTGATGCGGCTGGAAGGCGTGGAACAGGAATTCGGCTGGCCGCAGCGCTCCGCCAAGGTGGTGCTGCAGATCGCACTCGACCGCTTGGGCGAGCATTACGGGCTGTGCGTGAAGGCGCCATCGCGCGCGCGGATGAGAAGTTGGGCGGCGGTAGCGTAGCCCTCTTACCTCCCCTTTACGGGGAGGTCGGCGGCGCGCATCGGCGCGACGACGGGTGGGGCCTTAGCAGTGTCTCACGCGGAATCGCTGAGTGCGCGGAGATCGAGACTGCTCCGCGTCTCCGCGTGCAACCCCCACCCGCCGCTGCTTCGCAGCGTCGACCTCCCCGCGTAGGGGGAGGTAAGTCAGAGCTTCAGCAGATATTTGTGCGTGCCGTCGAGCACGAGTTCTTTCTTTTGATTGTGCACGGTCGCGCGCATGACCACGATGCCGGTGGTGCGCTGGGGGATGAGTTCGGCGATTTCGAGTGCGGGGTGCAGCGTGTCGCCGGGATAGACGGCTTTTAAAAACTTCGCGTTGACTTCGATGAAGCCGATCAGGCTTTCGCCGATGACATGCGGAAACAGGCCGGCGCCGGCGGCGGTGAAGGACAGCACTTGCAGGCCGTGCGCGAGCGGTGCCGGATGGCCGAGCGCCTTGCAATATTCCACGTCGTAATGGATGGGGTGGTTGTCGAGGCTCACCGTCTGGAACGCGGTGAAATTGCCGTCGCCCAGCGTGCGCGAGGGATTGCGAAAGATCTCGCCCACCTTCAATTCGCGGAAACCGCGCAAGGCGACGACGCGATGGTTTTTTGGATCGAATGAGTCCGTCATGGCCCGCATTGGGCGGCGGGGGAACTTTTCTGTCAAATCCTGTCGAGCAGGCTGCCGCCGCGTTCGCGCTGGCTTTCGGCGATGTCGGCGCGGACCTGGGCGATATCTTCCAGCACGGCTTTCTGCACGGTTTTCAGCGCGCCGCTGGCGGGCGCAGCCTTGCCTGCCTTGCCCTCTTCGTGGGGCATCAGCATCAGCACGCCTGCAAACACAATGGCCGCCCTGAGAATCACGTCCACCACCTCTTCGTGCGAGGACCTTAGCGGGTTGGCTTTTGCCGCGACCTGAATTGTTCGATTAAACTTGTAGACAATAAGGCAGATCGCAAAGTTCCCGTGCAAATAAGGAAATGCGGTTCTGCGGATTTGGTTCTCCATCGATTCAAATTTGAATCAATCGGGCGGCGCACAAACGAAAACGGCGCCCGAAGGCGCCGTTTTGCAGGATTTCCGAGGCTTTCCGTTCAGGCTTTCTTTGCCTTGCGGCGGCGGATCGCACCGAGACCGGCAAGGCCCGCGCCCAAAAGCGCCAGAGACGCAGGTTCTGGAACCGCGCCGGCCTGACCGACCGTGAAGCCGTACCAGTTCTCATAAACCGGGTTGGTCCAGCTGATGGAGGTGAAATCGCCGACAAACTCGATGATGCCGTTGCCTTCCACGCCATAGACGTTGTCGCCCAGAACGGTGATCGACTGGCCGCCATATTGAGACGTGGCGCCGCCGCCCTGCAGGGTGGGGGTGGCGTTGAAATCGAATTCCGCGTTTATGCTGCCCTGGCCGAGGCTCCAGATCGCGATGATCGGGTTGGTGACGACCGAGTCGAAGGTGATCGTGTTCACCTGCGGCGCCGCGCCGGGCACGCCGCCCGTCAGCGCGATGATATCGCCAGTGTTGGGTGCGTTATCCACAACCCCGCCCTGGAAGGTGGTCGCCGGTGCGAAGCTTGTGAACGAGCCGTCCGTGACCGTCTGGCTGAAGACCTGGCCGGTGTAGGAAACGTTGACACTGCCCATCGTGCCGGAGGCGCTGCCTGCGGTGTCGCTGACCGTCGCCTGGGTCCAATCGGTCCAGGTGATCGTGTTGGCGGAGGCAGGCATTGCCGCGAGCGCCGAAATCGCAACGCCGAGCAGCAGGATGTGAGTACGTTTCATCTACAAATTCCTCGAACTGAACCAAGAAAATATAGAGCAAGATTCGTTCCAACCGCCAAATACCGGCATTTTGCGGTCGGTGGGCGATTCGGGTGTAAACAACGGTTGCAGTGGTCAGGACAGTTCCCGGACAGCAGCTTCCGGCAATTTGACCTTCTTCGGTTGGCGCGTGCGGCGATCTTCGCCGAAGAACGGTTTGCGCGCGCCCGCGCGGCGATCCGGCCCGAAGAAATCGGGGGCGGCGATGAACGGGCGCGGACATGCAAGCGCGGCGCGCAATTTGCGGCTGATGACGGCGGCGCTGACAGGTTGGGCGAGCACATCGGTCACGCCTTCGTCGCGGGCACGTTCGACATCTCTCTGATTGGGGAAAGAGGCGAGCGTGAAAATGGGAATCATGGGATTGAGCATGCCGGGCATGCGGCGCGCGGCGAGCGCGAACGGAAGGCCCGCCACGTCTTCGATCCCGCCGTCGCAGAAAACCGCCGTGAACGGATGACCTTTTAACGCTTCCAGCGCGGAAGATGCGGTCGGCATGACGACAAGGCTTTTGACATGCAGAAGGCCGAACGTCGTGCGCAAAACCTGCACGGTGTGCGCGCGCCCGCACACGAGCAATACGCGCGCTTTTCTGATGTCTACCCGGCCCGCCATGCAACACCCCGTTCGGGTTTTTCCCCGATATGAGCAATAGTTTCGAGGCGTGGTATTAAACTCCGGTTAAGGGTTGGTGCGCGGCGGTTGCCGGGTTTGTATCAAAACGATAAAGCGGGGGCATGAAACGGCTTTTCCCGCTTTTGCTTGCCGCGCTGACGCTTTCGGCGTGCGGGCTTTTTGTTTCCAGCGAGGACCGGGCGCTGAAGAAAGACCCGAACTATCAGGTCGGATATGGCGATGGCTGCGCCTCGGCCAACGCGCAAAACACCGATTACCGGCGTGGCGACGGCAACCGCGACCAAGAGCTGTTCAACACCAGCAAGGCCTACAGAAGCGGCTGGCATTCGGGCTTTTCGGCCTGCCGCAGCGGCTATACCCAGCAGCCGGGAAGCCAGCAGAACCCGCTGCCGAGCGCCGGGCCGATCCACTAGCCGCTTCGCGAAAGTTAATGCGCTGTTAACCTTTTGTGGTAAAATCCGTACGCGGAAGATGGTCGCAAAAGCGCAACATCTTCCGTGTACGGTTCATTTGTCCTTTGCGAGGTTTCAAAGGCGATGTTGGGCCATTTGGTTCTTACCCATCACGACGATGAGGCGCGCGGTTCCGCGCCCCATTATTTCAGATGGATGTGGCGGCTGATGGCGACGCTGGCGCGCCGCCTGTAAGCCATTATTTGTACGGCCGATCTTCCCACCACGGGAAGTAGGGCGGCATGTTCTTCGAAACGACTTCGGGGAAGTTGGCTTTGCGTTTTTCGAGGAACGCAACCACGCCTTCGCGCACGTCGCCGGAAGCACCGCGCGAATAGATTCCGCGGCTGTCGATCTTGTGCGCTTCCATCGGATCGTCGGTGGCCGACAGACGCCACAACATCTGACGGATGAGCGCGACCGAAACCGGCGCAGTGTTGTCGCGGATTTCGGCGGCGAGTTCATAGGCGCGCGGCAGCAATTGATCGGGCGCCACGACCTCTTTCACAAGACGGCCGTGCAATGCTTCCTTCGCATCGAACACGCGGCCGGAATAGCACCATTCGAGCGCCTGGCTGATGCCCACGACCTTCGGCAGAAACCAGCTTGAGCACGCTTCCGGCACGATGCCGCGGCGCGAGAACACGAAACCGAACCGCGCGCCTTCGGCGGCGATACGGATGTCCATCGGCAATTGCATGGTGGCGCCGACGCCGACCGCAGGCCCGTTCACCGCGGCGATGACGGGCTTCAGGCATTTGAAGATCGCAAGCGAAACGCGGCCGCCGCCATCGCGCACATATTCCGCACTCCAGTCGATTTCCGAGCCTTCGGCGCGCATGCGTTCGGGACGATCGGTGCGCTTCTGGGAATCGAAGGTATCCGCGCCCGACGAAAGATCGGCACCCGCACAGAATGCGCGGCCCGCGCCGGTGACCACGATGACGCGCACATTGTCGTCATCGCTCGCGCGGCCGAAGGCATCGATCATCTCACTCATCATCGTGCCGGTGAAGGCATTGAGCTTCTCCGGGCGATTGAGCGTGAGGGTGAGGATTTGATCTTTCACGTCATAGATAATTTCTTTGTAGGACATGCGTTTTCTCCGTGTGAATAGCGTGGCGGCACACTAGCGAAGTCGCGGGGATTGAAAATGGGCTTCGAATGTGCTACATGTGTAGCACATGAGGTTATCATGCGTGAAATCAGCCTGCGTGACGCCAATCAGCAATTTTCCAAATTGGTGCGTGAAATCGAGGAGACTGGAGAGACGGTGCTAGTGCTGCGAAACGGCAAGCCCGCCATCAAACTTGCGCCTGTCGAAGAACGCTCGCGGCTTACACGCGCGCAACAGGAAGCGAAGAAGCGGCTGATGGATCCAGCCAATCACTACAAAATGCCCCCCGATTGGAAGTTCGACCGGGAAGAGCTTTATGATGAAGCCGTATTGAGGCATTCGGTTGTCAGGCGTGCCTGGCTCCATGATGAGAAAAAAGCGCGCCGTGGCTGAACGCATCACACTGGACACCAATGTCCTGGTTTATGCCTTCGATCAAAACGAAACCACCAAGCAGCCGGTTGCCAATGAATTGCTTTGGCGCGCCAACGATCTCGGCGCAATTCTAACAACGATTGTTCTTGGCGAGTTCTTTCATGTGACATCGCGCAAAGCCGTCGTGCCTCCACTACGCGCGCGCCAAAACCTTGCCGATCTGATCACATTATTTCCCGTAGTCGGTTATGGAACGGACACGCTGGAAACGGCAGCACTTGAAAGCGTTGCCGGGCGGCTTTCCTTTTGGGATGCGGTAATGCTCGCTTGCGCTGAAGAAGCCGGTTGCACCGTTTGTTTCAGCGAGGACATGGCAGACGGAATGAAGCTCGGAAATATAATCGTGCGAAATCCTTTTGGTCCAAAGGGATTGAGCAACGCCGCCCGTGCCATATTCGAGTAGCGTCTGACCGTCACAAACTCCGCGCAATCAACAGCTTCATGATCTCGTTGGTGCCGCCGTAGATCTTCTGCACGCGGCTGTCGGCATACATGCGCGCGATGGGATATTCGTTCATGTAGCCGTAGCCGCCGTGGAGTTGCAGGCATTCGTCCACGATCTTGCACTGCGTATCGGTGAGCCAGAGCTTGGCCATCGACGCCATCGTGGCGTCGAGCTTGCCGCGCAGATGAATGTCGACGCAGTAATTGACGAAAATGCGGGCGACGGTGGCTTCTGTCTTGCACTCGGCGAGTTTGAACTGCGTGTTCTGGAATTCGATGAGTTGCTTGCCGAAGGCCTTGCGTTCTTTCACATAGTCGGTCGTCACCTGCAGCGCGCGTTCGATCACCGCCATGCCCTGGGCTGCGATGATGAGGCGTTCCTGCGGGAGCTGCTGCATAAGCTGGATGAAACCCATGCCTTCGTCGATGCCGATGAGATTGGAAGTGGGCACGCGCACGTCGTCGAAAAAGAGTTCGGCGGTGTCGTTGGCTTTTTGGCCGAGCTTTTCCAGAACGCGGCCGCGGCGGAAACCCTCCACCTCGTCGGTTTCGACGACGATCAGCGATGTGCCCTTCGCGCCTTTGGCCGGATCGGTTTTCGACACCACGATGACGAGGTTGGCGGTGCCGCCATTGGTGATGAAGGTTTTCGAGCCGTTCAGCACGTAGTGATTGCCGTCGCGCTTGGCGTTGGTCTTGATGTTCTGCAAATCGGAGCCGGTGCCCGGTTCGGTCATCGCGATGGCGCCGACGAGTTCGCCGCTCGCCAGTTTCGGCAGCCAGCGCTTTTTCTGTTCCTCGCTGCCGTAATGCAGGATGTAGGGCGCAACGATCGCGTTGTGCAGCGTGATGCCCCAACCGTCGCCCACTTTCTTGCCGAGCTGGTCGATGATCACCGCTTCATGGGCGAAGGTGCCGCCAGCGCCGCCATATTCTTCCGGCATCGAAGCGCAGAGCAGCCCGTATTCGCCCGCCTTCTTCCAAAGCGCGCGATCCACGCCCTGTTGCTTCATGTAGCGTTCCTGGTTGGGCGCGACTTCGCGTTCCATGAACTTCGCAACGCCGTCTTCGAAGATGCGCAGGTCTTCGGTCATCCACGACGGCGTTTCGACGGCAAGGGCGGTCATTTTCGTTCTCCCGATGGTATCTCGGGGGAGTCATAGCGAGCGGGCGAACGAATGCAAATCCGGCCGGTCAGGGACAGACGCCGGTTTCCCTAAGCCGTTGATAGGCCGCGCTTAGATCGTCGGAATCCGGTTCGGATGCAATCCGGCAGTCGCCGGGTTTCAGCACCGCTTTTGCATCTTCGATGCGGTCCTGCGCGGTCATGGTGACGGCGAGGATGAGCCGGATCTTGATGCGATATTCCTCCATGCCTTCGAGGCCCGGAGCTTCGCTTTTCGCCATGGCGATGCGCAGTTCGGCCTGCGCCTCGGTGATCTCGCGAAGACGCAGATAGGAGAGTGCGCGCAGCATGTGGCCGCGCGGATCGTCCGGATAACGCTTCACCAGCTCGCTCGATTTTTCGACGCCTTCCAGCGCCGAATGCGGAAGTTGGGACGGCGGTATCAACGAAACCAGTTGGTGTTGGCCGACATTGGGAGTCGGAAAGGCAGCTACGAAGGCGAACGACAGAAGCGAAACGGCCAGGCCTACGATGGCAATGGTGGCGGCAAGCTGGCGATGGCCGGGGCTTTCTTCCGTTTCGGGCCACATGATCTGCAATACAAACCCGATCACGCCGCCGGCGACCGCGCCGCCTGCATGAGCGCCGAGATCGACATGGCTTCCGGCAGCAGGCAACAGCGCGGAGACGAACATCCAGATGGCCGTGCGGCGCAAGCGTTTGCCGCGCGTTCCGTCAGCAAAGGGAATACACCAGACGAGCACGGCGGCGAGCAACGCCATGATTGCGCCGGATGCGCCGATGGAGACGATCACATCGGTCATCAACAGTGAACCGATGGAACCGGCAAGCGCGCCGATGGCGAAGATCGCTGCGTACCATGCGCGACCGATCAGCGGTTCGAGCAGCCAGCCCGCGAGCAGAAGAGCAATCGCATTCGAGACAAGATGATCGAGGCTGCCGTGCATCAACGGCGCGGTGAAAATGCGCCACCACTGGCCTTCGTCGATCACAAGTTTGCGGCCGACGCCACCCAGCGCGATCAGCGTATCGAGCGACGGCGTGTACGGCGCTTCGGGCTTGCCGTAATCCATCTCGATCATGAAGACGACGGTGAGCAGCGCGAGAATGGCCAGCGATGCAAACGGGATACGGCTTTGCGCGAACCACGCTTGTGTCGGGTTGGGCGCTACCGCCGGTTGGCTGACGGAAATCGTGCGGATGGGCTGCGCCGCGCCCCGCCTGCCGAAACCTGCCGTTGCCATAGTGCCCCCGCACAACCGCCCGAGCGGACTGTGCGGGGGCCCGATTTAGATTTGGTGAACGCTCAGCGGGCGGTCTTCAGGTTGAACACCACGTTGACGCGGGTTTCCGAAGACACCGGGCGGCCTTCGCTGGTGGCCGGGCGATAGCGCCAGTGGCTCTGGACCCAATTGAGGGCCGCTTCGTCGAGACGCTCGCTGCCGCTCGATTTCACCAGATCGGCAGACTGCACACGGCCATCGGTGCCGATGGCGAGTTTAAGCTGCACGGTACCTTCCTCACCCAAGCGCCGGGACAGCGGCGGATAAGGCGGCGTTGTGTGCGTGCGCTCGATGCCGACCGCCGTGGTGGGTTTGGGCGGAGCAACAGCCGCCTGCGGCGCAGGCTTGGCTGCGCGCAGCGGCGGTGTTGCGGGCACGACCTTCTGTTCCACGGTGATGGCCGCAGTCGTGGGCGGCGTTTCGATGCGGATTTGCGGCGGCGGCACAATGTCGAGTTTCGGCTGCGCCATATCCGGCAACTGCGCGGGCGGCGGCAATTCCACCGGCTTCGGCGGCGCACTTTCAAGGATGCGCACGTCGATGATGTTGGGCAGCGAATGGACGGCGCGCGCAGCAAGGCCGCTGAGCAGCGCATAGAAGAAAAGCAAGTGAATAAGGCCCACGCCGATCACGGCGGCAAGCGAACGCCTGTTCGTCAAAGGTGACGGCGAGAGAGACGCGAGATGGGCTGGACGCAACACGATTTAACTCCTTTCCAGACGCCGCGCGAGTGCGGCTTGTCCGGCAGGAGTTCATCCGACGGCTGCCGGACAATCCTTATGTGGGGAGGCGGAAGCGCATTTTCCAGAGCCGCCATGTGCATTGCTGCACATGCGAGGAAAAGCGTTCGCGCTTTTCGGAAATGGTGCGCGCATCCTGTTTTTCAAGACGCGCGCACTGGCGGTCTCACGCGGCCGCGCGAACTGGCTCTTTTTCGCGGTCGAGATTTTCGGCGGCGAAATCCCAGTTGAGGATTTTGGCCAGCACTTCTTCGAGATATTTGGGACGCGCGTTCTGATAGTCGAGATAATAGGCGTGCTCCCAGACGTCGACGGTGAGAAGACAGTTGGTGCCTTTGGCCATCGGCGTTTCGGCGTTGGGTGTTTTCTCGACCGAGAGCTTGCCGTTTTTCGAAACAAGCCATGCCCAGCCGGAGCCGAATTGCGTTTTGCCGGCTTCCGCGAGTTGTTCGATCAGCTTCGCCGTGCCGCCGAAATCGCTTTCGATGGCGTCGGCGAGCTTGCCGTCCGGTTTGCCGGGTTTCGGTGCGAGGCTGCGCCAATAGAAATCGTGGTTCCAGACCTGGCCTGCGTTGTTGAAGATCTTCTTGTCGTCGGCGCTGTCCTTGCCGAAGGAGGCCTGCACGATCTGTTCGAGTTTCATGTCGGCATAGCGCGTGCCCGGCACGAGCGTGTTCAGCGTATCCACATAAGCCTTGTGGTGTTTGCCGTAGTGGAAACCGATGGTCTTGGCCGAGATGACGGGTTCGAGGGCGGATTCATCCCATGGAAGCGGGGCCAGTGTGAATTTGCTCATGCGCGCACTCCTGAAAAAGAAACGACAAAATAGGGCTTGCGCGAAACCGATTAATCGCGCGGATGCCCGCCACTGTAGATAAGGCGCGAATGTTGAAACCGTTCCGCATTTTCCCGCGTCAGATGCGCGCGAATTTCACAGAAATTGAAGATGTTTCTGTCGGCTGTTATTTGAATGACATGTTCTTCAGATCGCGGGCACCGTGCACGATGCGTTCGACGCGGATTTCATTCTCCAGAATTCGGAAGACAATCATGTATCTGCCATGAAGTGCCGCGTGAAGACCTTCGGCCAGATCATCACGACTGCGATATGCCCGCGCACTGACTGAGAGTTTTTGAACTTTTTCGCGAATCTCGCGGACGAACGACGCAGCACGAAGTGGATTATCTTGCGCGATATAGTCGCCTATCTCTTCCAAGTCGGCGTCGGCCTTCGGCGACAGGGTCGCTTTCATCTGCCGGCTTTGCGACGCTTTGTGCCCTTGGCCGTTTGCTCGCGTGCCATCGCTTCGTATTTCGCGATCAACCTATCGAACGCTTTATCGACCGGTATTCCAGGCCCACTGTCGATTCCTTCTTGTACCATTTCTCGGAGTCGTTCGAGGCCGTAGGTTTTTACGGCCATCTCATAGACGCGGTCGCTTTCGGCACGCTCAAGTTCCCAGCTGCGCAGAGCCGTGCGCACGGCTTCGCTGACGGTGGCATACTCGCCCTTGTCGACGGCGCTATTGATCTTTTGCACCATCTCTGCCGGAAGCGAGATGCTGATCTTTTCGACTTTGCCCATCGGCGGATTCTCCTGCTGGCCGTATGGTAGCAGTATTTCCTACTCTTTCCTACCAATTCCTACCGGCTCAAGTGGCCAGCAAACCCTGGCCTTTCACCCAATCGAGGCCCTTTGCGAGCGCGCGTTCGAAGCGGTCGAACAGGTCTTCGATGTCGGATTCGGTGATGACGAGCGGCGGGCAGACGGCGATGCGGCCTCCCAGCAGCGGGCGGATGATGAGGCCTTCGTCTTCGCAGAAGCGGCCGATGGTGGCGGCGACCGCCTTGGTGGGATCGAAGCTCGCTTTCGTCTTTTTGTCGGCGACGATTTCGATACCGCCTATCAGGCCGACGCTGTTGGCGTTGCCGACGAGCGGGTGATCTTCGAGTTTCTTCAGGCGGCGGGCGAAAGCGGGCGTCACCTGACGAACGTGGCCGATGAGATCGCGCTCCTGATAGATTTCGATGGCTTTCAACGCCACCGCGCAGGACACGGGATGTCCGCCATAGGTAAAGCCGTGCCCGAAGGTGCCGATCTTGCCGGATTCTTCTTCGATGATCTCGCTGAGTTCGGGCGAAAGAACGACAGCGGAGATCGGCAGATAGGACGACGACAAAGCCTTGGCGATGGACATGCTCTGCGGTTCGAAGCCGTAGGTCGAGCAGCCGAACCAGTTGCCGGTGCGGCCGAAGCCGGTGATGACTTCGTCGTCGATCATCGGGATGGCGTGCTTGTTGAGCACCTTGCCGATGGCATCGAAATAACCCTTCGGCGGCACGATGGCGCCGCCCGCGCCCATCACGGGTTCGGCGATCATGGCCGCGATGGTGTCCGCCCCTTCGCGTTCAATGAGATCGTCGAGGTTCTTCGCCATGCGTTGCGAGAATTGTTCTTCGGTCTCGCCCGTCTCGCCGAAACGATAGTAGTGCGGGCAGTCGGCATGAATGGCGAAGTTGAACGGCAGGTCGAAACTTTTGTGATTGGCGGGAAGGCCGGTGAGGCTAGCCGCCGCCAAGGTCACGCCGTGATAGGCGCGCTGGCGGGAGAGGATCTTCTTTTTCTTCGTCTGGCCGCGGGCGTTTGCGGCATACCAATAGAGCTTGATCTGGGTGTCGTTGGCTTCGGAGCCGGAGGCCGCGAAGAACACCTTGCCGACGGCAAACGGCATGATCTCCTTCAGCTTCTCGGCAAGCGCGATGGCCGGTTCGTGGCTCTTGCCGGCAAAGAGGTGGCCGAAGGAAAGTTTGCGCATCTGTTCGGCGGCGGCTTCGGCCAGCGCGTTCTCGCCCCAGCCCAGGGCCGTGGACCACAGGCCCGCCATCGCCTCGATATAATCCTTGCCGGTGTCGTCATAGACCCGCACGCCCTGACCCCGCTCGATGACGACCGCACCCGTTTCGCGCAGTTTCACGAGATTGGTGTAGGGGTGGAGAACGGAATTCACGTCGCGCATCTGGGCATTTGTCAGCGGCATTTGGGGTTCCTGGATTTTGGCCGGGCGATTTAGCGCCCCCCGGTTCCCGCCCGTCAACGCCTCGCTCCGCCGCGTTGCCGCCTGCCCGGCCCGTTCCTATGATGGCCCCAGCAAAACACCGGGGTGAAACATCCATGCTTGGGCTGATGCAGGACTGGCCGTTGCTGGTTCACAAAATTATCGACCACGCGGCACTGAACCATGGCGACCGGGAGGTGGTGACCCGGCTGGTCGAAGGGCCGATCCACCGCACCAATTACCGGGAAATCGCCCGGCGCTCCCGCCAGGTGGCCGACGTGCTGCAGCGGCGGGGCATCAAGTTCGGGGACCGGGTGGGGACGCTTGCCTGGAACGGGCATCGCCACATGGAGACCTGGTACGGCATCACCGGGATCGGGGCGGTCTATCACACGCTGAACCCGCGGCTGTTCCCGGACCAGCTCGTCTATATCGCCAACCATGCCGAGGATCAGGCGCTGTTCTTCGACACCACCTTCACCGATCTGGTGGTGAAGATCGCCCCGCAACTGAAGCATGTGAAGTTCTACATCGCGCTGACCGACCGCGCGCATCTGCCCGACGTCGATCTGCCGGGATTGATGGCGTATGAGGATTTTCTCGCCGACGGCGATCCCGAATTCCAGTGGAAGGACTTCGACGAGAACACGGCCTGCGGGCTTTGCTACACCTCGGGCACCACGGGCAACCCCAAGGGCGTGCTCTACAGCCATCGCTCCAACGTGCTGCACGCGCTGATCGTGGCGCAGAAGGATGCGCATGGGCTTTCCAACACCGACACGGTGTTTCCGGTGGTGCCGATGTTCCATGCCAATGCCTGGGCCATCACCTTCGAGGCGCCGATGGTGGGCGCGAAGATCGTGTTTCCGGGGCCGAAGCTCGACGGGGCTTCGGTTTACGAATTGCTGGAAAGCGAGGGCGTGACCATGACCGCGGCGGTGCCGACCGTTTGGCTGATGCTGCTGCAATATCTGGAAGAGAACAAACTCAAACTCTCGACGTTGAAAATGGTGCTGATCGGCGGATCGGCTTGCCCGCGTTCGATGATCGAGACGTTCGAGAAGAAATATGGCGTACAAGTGGTGCATGCGTGGGGCATGACGGAGATGAGCCCGCTGGGCACACTCGGCACCATGAAACATGCGATTTCCAAGCTGCCATACGAGCAGCAGCTCGATTACAAATGCAAACAGGGGCACGCGCCGTTCGGCGTGGAGATGAAAATCACCGACGACGAGAACCACGAACTGCCACGTGACGGCAAGGCGTTCGGGCGGTTAAAGGTGCGCGGGCCGGCGATCGCCAAGGGCTATATGGGCGGCGACGGCAAGGATGCGTTCGACAAGGACGGATGGTTCGACACGGGCGACGTGGCAACGCTCTGCCCGCAGGGTTACATGACCATCACCGACCGCGCCAAGGACGTGATCAAATCGGGCGGCGAATGGATTTCCTCCATCGACATCGAGAATTTCGCGGTGGGGCATCCGGCAGTGGCAGAAGCGGCGGTGATCGGCATTTTCCATCCCAAGTGGGACGAGCGGCCGTTGCTGATCGTGGTGCTGAAGCCGGGCAAGACGGCGACGCGTGAAGATATTCTGGCCTACCTCAACGGCAAGATCGCGAAATGGTGGATGCCGGACGACGTGGCGTTCGTGAACGAGATACCGCACACCGCGACCGGAAAGATCCAGAAGACGACGTTGCGGGAACAATTCGCGAAATATCGGCTGCCGACGGTCGCGGCCTGATGGCCACGTCATAACGGGCACGGGGGTTGAATGCGGTTTCTGCCTGTCCTCGCGAAGCTGGCCTTCGCGGCGCTTGCGATTGCGCTGGTGATCGGCGGCGCCGCAGCGCTGGGCACGCGCGTGGGCGTTTGGGACCCGTATAACGGGCTGTGGCGGATTTTTCCGTGGGCGGTTCTGGCGGGTGCGCTGTCGTTCATTCTGGCACTCGTTTGGGCAGTGCTCGCGTTGTTCCTCAATGTGGGACGGAGCGCGCGGTACGGAGCGGTGGCGCTGATCGGGTCCATCGCGTTTCTTTATACGCCTATCGACGGGCTGGTGATGTTGAAGACCATGCCGCCGATCCACGACATTTCGAGCGACGTGATGAACCCGCCGCAGTTCAAGGCGCTGTTGCCGCTGCGCAAGAGCGCGGATACGCCCGCGAGTTACGAAGGGCCGTTGACGCTGACCTATGACGGCAAGCGCACCACCGTTTCGGCGTTGCAGAAGAAATATTACAATTTCATCCGGCCCATCGCGATATTGACCAAGGTGCCGGTGCTTTACTGGCGTGCGTTCTTCGCCGTGAAGCGGATGGGGTGGCATCTCGTGGGATTCGATCCGGAAGCGGGCACGATCGAATGCACCGACACGAGTTTCTGGTTCGGCAACACCTACGACATCGTGATCCGCGTGGTGAAATCGGGCGAAGGGGCGCGGCTCGACATCCGCTCCAAATCGCGGCTTGCGGGGCCGGACATGGGCGTGAATGCGTTTCGCATCAAGGCCTATGTGAAGGAACTGGCGCGGCGGTGAGACTTATCCCAATTTCGCCTGCATGACGCCGAACATCAGCATCCAGGCCGTGAGCACCGAGCGGATCAGCTTTGTCAGGCAGGATACCGTCACCAGGTAAAGCGCCCATTCGGGATGGTGGAACATCAGCACGCCACCGCCCGCGCCCAACAGATAGGCGCAGATGATCGTGGCGAGCAGTATCGTGGGGAAGCCGCCGCGGTTGCTGATGGTGATGTGTTTGTTGATGTAACGATGGATGATGTTGATCGGCAGTCTGAGGCCGAACAGGTTGATGGCGATGAGTTCGGCGCCCATGAACGTCGGCGGCTGCGGTGCGAGGATGACGGCGGATTCCACCAGCACGGTGAGCAGGTGGAGCATGTTGTAGCGCGCACCTTGCAAGGTGATGCGCAGATTGTCGTCGTGACGCTCGGTTATCCTGTCGAAATGCAGCGTGACGACGACGAACAAAAGACCGACCAGAGCGCCTGCAGACGCCCCGATCATCTCGAACAGATCGTGCCATTGGGTGGGGTTGTAGGTTGTCATGACGTCTGGCCCATCGGCAAAGCTCTATCAAATTAAAACGACGCTCCCTCT
>DATKJT010000063.1:0-21595 GCA_035543495.1 Rhizomicrobium sp.
CCCTCCCCGAAAAATCCTGACGGATTTTTCGACCCTCCCTCAAGGGGAGGGTTAGGTCATGTCTGTGATCGCCCTGCCCTTCACGCGCCCGCCGCACGCGCTTCTGATCGAACCCACGGTGCGTCACGCGCTGGAGGAAGATCTGGGACGCGCGGGCGATATCACCACCGAGCTCACCATTCCCGCCGACAAGCGCATCACGGCGAGACTGGCGGCGCGCAAGGACGGCACGATTGCGGGATTGATCGCGGCGCAATGTGCGTTTCGGCTGGTCGATCCCGAGGTTCAGTTCGATGTTGAAGTTCCCGACGGATCGAAAGCGAGCAAAGGTGCCGTGCTGGCGACCGTGAAAGGTCATGCGCGCGCGATCCTCACCGGCGAACGCGTGGCGCTGAATTTCACCGGGCGTCTGTCCGGCGTTGCCACCGCGACGCGTGCCCTGGTCGACGCTGTGGAAGGCACGAAGGCCCGTATCGTGTGCACGCGCAAAACGACGCCGGGTTTGCGCGTGCTCGAGAACTATGCGGTGCGTTGCGGCGGCGGATTCAATCACCGTTTCGGGCTCGACGACGCGGTGCTGATCAAGGACAATCATCTTGTCGCCGCGGGCGGCATCGGGCCGGCCATGGAGCGCGTGCGCACCGGTCTCGGCCACATGACGAAGATCGAACTTGAGGTCGATGGGCTGGCGCAACTGGAAGAAGCGCTTGCCATTGGCGTTGATACAATCTTGCTCGATAATATGAGCGTAGACGACCTTAAACGCGCCGTGGCGCTGGCCAAGGGCCGGGCGGTGCTGGAGGCTTCCGGCAACGTCTCGCTGGCCACGGTGCGGGCGATTGCAGAGACGGGGGTGGACTACATCTCCTCGGGCGCCATCACCCACAGTGCCCCCAATCTGGACGTCGGGTTGGATTTCTGAGCATCTGGCTGGCGGAACCTTTTCCTGCTGCCACCGTTAGCGATAAGCCCTTGGAACATATTGGATGAACACGGCAACCGGGCCGAAAACCTCGTCAGTGGGGGAGAAAGAACTGCGGCTGCACGAGCAGCAGTTCCGGCTGCTTGTTCAGAGCGTCACGGATTACGCGATCTATATGCTCGATCCCGACGGCCGGGTTTCGAGTTGGAATGCGGGCGCGCAACGCATCAAAGGCTATCTGCCCGACGAAATCATCGGCCAGCATTTCAGCCGCTTCTATACCGATGAAGATCGGCAGACGGAGGAACCTCGCAAGGCACTGACCGCCGCTGCGCGCGAGGGGCGCTTCGAGAAGGAAGGCTGGCGCGTCCGCAAGGACGGCACGCGCTTCATGGCGCATGTCATCATCGACGCGATACATGATGACGACGGAAAAATTCTGGGCTTCGCCAAGATCACCCGCGACGTCACCGAGCGGAAGCTCGCCGAACAAACGCTGGAGAAAGCGCGCGAGGCGTTGTTCCAATCGCAGAAGATGGATGCCATCGGCCAACTGACCGGCGGTATCGCGCACGACTTCAACAATCTCTTGATGGCGATCATCGGCAGCATCGAACTGGTGCGAAAGCGCCTGGCCGAAGATCCGCGGATCACGCCGCTTCTCGATAATGCCATTCAAGGCGCGCGACGCGGTACGGCACTGACGCAACGAATGCTCGCCTTTGCACGAAGGCAAGACCTGAAAACGGAAGCCGTCGATGTTCCGGCACTGGTGCGCGGCATGACGGAACTGTTGCAGCGTTCTATCGGACCGCAAGTGTCGATCGAAACGCGCTTTCCGCTGGGACTGGCGATGGCGCGCGGCGACGTCAATCAGCTTGAACTCGCACTCCTCAATCTGGTGGTGAATGCACGCGATGCGATGTCTGGCGACGGGCGTATCACCATTGGGGCCAGGGAAGAAAATGTGGGCGGCGACTTGGGCCCGCTTCGGGCGGGACGGTACGTCTGCATCGCCGTTTCGGACACCGGCGAAGGCATGGACGAAGTCACGCTCGCCCGCGCCATGGAACCGTTCTTCACCACCAAAGGCATCGGCAAAGGGACGGGCCTGGGTCTCGCGATGGTGCACGGCATGGCCGAGCAGCTTGGCGGTTCTCTTGTTCTCAGAAGCCGCGCAGGCGCTGGAACGACCGCCGAAATCTGGCTTCCCGCCGCCGAAGCAACGCCACATGCCATCGAGCAGGTGGCGGAACCGCCGGAGACGCAAACCGTCGACGTCCGTTCGCTCAGGATCCTTGCCGTTGACGACGACGCGCTGGTGCTGATGAACACCGCAGCGATGCTGGAGGAATTGGGCCATTCCGTCGTCGAAACGTATTCCGGCACGGATGCGCTCGACGTTTTGCGCAGCGATCCATCCATCGAAATGATCATCACCGATCAGGCGATGCCGAAGATGACGGGCGTGCAACTGGCCGAAGTGGCAAGGCGGGAATTCCCCGGTATGCCGATCGTGCTTGCGACCGGTTACGCCGAACTGCCGCCGGGGCCGGACCTTGGCCTGATCAAACTCGCCAAACCGTTTCTGGAGCAGGATCTGCGCCGCATCATCGCCGAGGCAGTCAAGCAAAACCCCGCGAAAATCGGGGCCTGACCTTCCGGTTCCCGCAGGCTAGAGTGCCGCCCGGAAATATCAGGAGGTGTTCCATGGATCTGCATCTTAAGGGAAAGAACGCCGTCATTCTGGGCGGTACGCGCGGCATCGGGCGGGCGATCGCGGAGACGCTGGCGGGCGAAGGCGCGAACGTGGCCATCTGTGCGCGCAACGCCGAACAGGTGAGCGACGCAGTGGCCGCGCTGAAGGACAAGGGCACGCGCGTGACCGGCGCATCGGTGGACATCACCGACGGCAAGGCGCTTTCGGCGTGGATCGCGAAAGCGGGCGAGGAATTGGGCGGGATCGACATTCTCGTTTCCAACGCGGGCGCGATGGCGGTGGGCAACGACACCGCATCGTGGAGCGCGAATTTCAATCTCGACGTGCTGGGCGCGGTGGTGGCGTTCGAAGCGGCGCGGGCATCGCTGGAGAAAGCCGCCGCAGAAAAAGGCGATGCGGCGTTCGTCATCATCTCGTCGGTTTCGGCCGCTGAATCCGACAGCGCGAGCGCTTATGGGCCGATCAAGGCGGCGCTGATTCATCACGCCAAGGGGCTGGCGCGGCAATATGCGAGCAAAAGCGTGCGCATCAATGTGGTCTCGCCCGGCATGGTCTATTTCAAGGGCGGCGTGTGGAACATGATCGAGAACGGCATGCCGGACTATTTCAAGCAGCAACTGGCGCGCAACCCGACAGGCCGCGCCGCCACGCCGCAGGAAATTGCCAATGCCGCGGTGTTTCTGGCGAGCCCTGCTTCGTCCTATACAACGGGTGTCAATCTGGTGGTCGATGGCGCTATTTCGCGCCGGGTCAATTTCTAAATCTTTTCGAGGGGGCATTTCATGGCGGGCAAGGCGCGCGGGCGCAAATCGATCTTCATCACGGGTGCGGCAAGCGGCATCGGCCGGGCCACGGCGAAGCTCTTTCATTCCAAGGGCTGGTTCGTGGGCGCGATGGACGTGGACATGAACGGCTTGTCCACGCTGGCGCAGGAATTGGGCAACGACAACGTCTTCACGCGCAAACTCGATGTGACGGACAAGAAGGATTACGAAGCGGCCATTGCCGAATTCGGTGCGGAGACCGACGGCAAGATGGACATCCTCTACAACAACGCCGGCATCGGCGAGAGCGGCTGGTTCGAGGACATTCCGTATGAAGCCACGATGCGGCTGATCAACGTGAACTTCATCGGCGTGATCAACGGCATCTATTCGGCGCTGCCGCTTTTGAAGGCGACGCCCAATTCGCTGTGCTTCAGCACCTCGTCGTCATCGGCGACCTATGGCATGCCGCGCATCGCGACCTATGCAGCCACGAAATTTGCCGTGAAGGGGCTGACGGAAGCACTCTCCATCGAATTCGCGCGCCACGGCATCCGCGTGGCGGACACCCTGCCCGGCCTGATCGACACCGCGATCCTGCGCAACACGCCGAACCGTTCGGAAGGGCTGAAGCCGACGGAAGACGAACTCTACGAGCGCAAGAAGGGCCTGTTCCGGCTGATCCAGCCGACGGAGATCGCGGATGCCGTTTGGGGCGCTTACCACAGCGATCACATCCATTGGTACGTGCCGAAGGGTATTGTCTGGATCGACCGCATCAAGGCCTTCGCGCCGCGTTTCATGCGCAAGCAGGTACAGAAGCAGATCGATCAGGCGTTCAACCGGTCGGTGGAGCGGCAGCAGAAATGAATCTCACCTCCCCCTTGTGGGGAGGTCGAATAAATCCGAACGCAGTGAGGATTTTTCGGGTGGGGTGACGGTGCATGTCACGATCTTCGGCCCCCCACCCGGATCGCTTCGCTCTCCGACCTCCCCACAAGGGGGAGGTAAGTGAGGGGCGTTAGCTCTTCTGCGTGATCGGGGCGTCGCGATAGAAGATGTGGTTGCCGATCTGGATGGTTTTGACCAGGTGATCGGCCCATTCGGGCTGCACGGAAATCGTGTGGAAATGGGTGGCTTCGTCGGTCACGTCGCGCATGCGGGCCACCCCGGTGAGGATCTGGGCGGCGAGCATCTGCGCGCTATCCCATTCCACGCCTTCTTTCTTCGCGTGTTTTTCGCAGGCGAACGAGAACTGGCAGTCCTTCGTATCCTGACCCTGATAAACCACGCCGCAAATCGTTTGCGGATAATGCTTGTTGTGCAGGCGATGGAAGATCACTTCGGCGACAGCCATCTGCCCTTTCGCGCCTTCGCCGCGCGCTTCGTAATAAAGCGCTTCGGAAAGACATTTGTGTTCGGAGACGAGTTGGGCGAGCGCAGGATCGGATTGCAGAACGCTCACCGTATCGTTCTGCACGGGCGCTTGCACCTGCGCGACGATCGCCGTCTTCGATTTATCCGTATGCGGAGCATGTACGATTGCAGCACCTGCGATACCGCCGGCTGCCATGGCGACCATCGCCACAGCACCTGCCAGCACGCGATCCGCGCGCCAAAGCGTTTCGAGCAAATTGTTCTGCATAGAAGGCTGGTCCCGGCTACCTAACGAATGAAAATTTTCGGTTCAGTGAGTCGTGCTTAAAAAAGTTCCGCAGCCCCGTTTGGTGCGAGGCTTGTGCCAGCGAAATCGAGAATCGTCAAATAGAATCGTTTTCATACATGACACTGCGTCATGTAAATGCAAAAAAGCCAGGTTTTCTGCGGGTTATTCGTACACTGATCAATCCGTTTCGGGACCGGATTCAAGTGCGGCTTGTGCGGCAGCGAGTCGCGCAACGGGGACTCGAAATGGTGAACACGACACATAATCGAGGCCCGCTTTGTGACAGAAGCGGATCGAATCCGGATCGCCGCCATGTTCCCCGCAGATTCCGAGTTTCAAATTGGCGCGCGTTTTACGCCCTCTTTCCGCCGCGATTTTAACCAACTCGCCAACACCTTCTTGATCGATGCTGACGAATGGATCGCGCGCGATGATGCCTTTGTTGAGATATTCGGTGAGGAACGTGCCCGCATCGTCGCGGCTGACGCCGAGAGTCGTTTGCGTGAGATCGTTGGTGCCGAAGGAGAAAAATTCCGCCGTCTGCGCGATTTCGCCGGCGCGCAAGGCTGCGCGCGGAAGCTCGATCATGGTGCCGACGAGATAGTGCGGGAGTTTTCCGCGTTCTTTCTGCACGGCGTCTGAAACGCTGGAAATACGGGCTTTTAACGTATCCAGTTCGGCCTTGAATCCGACCAGCGGGATCATGATTTCGAGCTGCACGGGTTTGCCGCCCGCCGCTTCCACATTGAGTGCTGCTTCGAGAATGGCGCGCGCCTGCATCTCGTAGATTTCGGGGTAGGTGATGCCCAGCCGACAACCGCGATGGCCAAGCATCGGATTGGATTCGTGCAACGCGATGGCGCGCGCGCGCAATTTCGACGGATCGCCGCCCGCAGCTTTCGCGACTTCGGCGATTTCCTCATCGGTGTTCGGCAGGAATTCGTGCAGCGGCGGATCGAGCAGGCGGATCGTCACCGGCAAGCCTTCCATCGCCTTGAAGATCGCTTCGAAATCGCCGCGTTGCATCGGCAGCAATTTCGCCAACGCCGCTTCGCGATCTTTCTGCTGATCGGCGAGGATCATCTGACGAACGGCGACGATGCGCGGGCCATCGAAGAACATGTGTTCGGTGCGGCAGAGACCAATGCCTTCCGCGCCGAACTTGCGCGCGGTTTCTGCATCGTGCGGCGTGTCGGCGTTGGTGCGGACCTTCAGTGTACGGATGGAATCCGCCCAGCCCATGAGCGTTCCGAAATCGCCGGTCAGTTCCGGCTGGTGCATGGGCACCTTGCCCTTGAACACCTGCCCGCTTGCGCCATCGATGGTGATGACGTCGCCGCGCTTCAGCGTTTCGCGGCCCGTGGCCATGGTGCCGGCGGCGATATCGATCTTGAGCATGCCCGCGCCGGAGACGCAGGGCCGACCCATGCCGCGGGCCACGACGGCTGCGTGGCTCGTCATGCCGCCGCGGGCGGTGAGGATGCCCCGGGCGGCGTGCATGCCGTGGATGTCTTCGGGGCTCGTTTCGGTGCGGACGAGGATGACGGCATGACCATCGGCGGCCAGTTTTTCGGCCTCCTCGGCGGTGAAGGCGATTTCGCCGGTGGCAGCACCCGGAGAGGCGGCGAGGCCGATGGCGATCTGCTGCTTGGGGGCATTGGGGTCCAGCGTGGGGTGCAGAAGCTGGTCGAGCGCAGAGGGGTCGACCCGGCCGACGGCGGCATTCTTGTCGATCAGGCCCTCGGCCACCATGTCCACGGCCACTTTCAGGGCCGCTTCGGCCGTGCGCTTGCCGTTACGGGTCTGGAGCATGAAGAGCTTGCCTTCCTGCACTGTGAACTCGACGTCCTGCATATCGCGGTAATGGGCTTCGAGCTTGTCGCCGATGGATTTGAGTTCGGCGTAAGCGGCGGGCATCGCCTCTTCCATCGAAGGCTTCTTGCCGCCCTGGCGTTCGCGCACCAATTTGGAGATGGGTTGCGGCGTGCGAATGCCCGCCACCACGTCTTCGCCTTGCGCGTTGATGAGGAATTCGCCGTAGAGAAGTTTTTCGCCCGTCGAAGGATCGCGCGTGAAGGCGACGCCGGTGGCGGACGTTTCGCCGCGATTGCCGAACACCATCGCCTGCACGTTGACGGCCGTGCCCCAATCTTCGGGAATGTTGTGCAGCCTGCGATAGGTGTTGGCACGATGGCTCTGCCACGAACCGAACACAGCGCCGATGGCGCCCCAAAGCTGTTCGTTCACATCGTCCGGGAACGGTTTGCCCAGTTCTTTTTTCACCTGTTCCTTGAAGGCTTCGGCGATCTTTTTCAGATCGTCGGCGGAGAGATCGGTGTCGAGGTCGATGCCTTTGTCTTCCTTCGTGGCGTCGAGGATTTCTTCGAACAGCGCATGGTCGACGCCCAGCACCACGTCCGAATACATCTGGATGAAACGGCGATAGGAGTCGTAAGCAAAACGCGGATTGCCGGTGAGTTTCGCCAAACCTTCAGTGGTTTCGGGGTTGAGGCCGAGGTTCAGCACCGTGTCCATCATGCCCGGCATGGAAACGCGCGCGCCCGAACGCACCGACACGAGCAACGGATTGGCAGGATCGCCCAGCTTGCCATTGGCGATGCCGCCGACTTTGGCGAGTGCCGTTTCGACGGCGGCCTTCAGATCGGCGGGATAGGTTTCGCCGTTGGCATAATAATGGGTGCAGACTTCGGTGGAGATGGTGAAGCCCGGCGGCACGGGCAGCCCCAGATTGCTCATCTCGGCCAGGTTCGCACCCTTGCCGCCGAGCAAATTCTTCATCGAGGCATTGGCTTCCGCCGAACCGTCACCGAAGCTGTAAACCCATTTGGTCATTTCAATCTTCCACTCATTTCCTGTCATGGCCCGCGAATGCGGGCCACCCAGGTGATCGTAAAACGCGAGTGCGAAAGATCGCACTCCTCACATTCCAGTTCCGAGCCCTTCACCAACTGGGTGGCCCGCATTCGCGGGCCATGACAATTGGAGGTTTTTTATCCCTCTATCTTCGAGAAATCGGCGACCAGATGCAGCGTGGAACGCAGACACGAGAGCAGCAACAAGCGGTTCTTGCGCAACGCGGGGTCTTTGTCGTTCACTGTCACCTTATCGAAGAACGCATCAACAGGCTTTCTGAGCCGCGTCATAACGCCCATCGCTTCGACAAAACGCTCCCGCTCGACTTCGGCGCGGATCAATTCGGCGGCGGTGGAGAGTTCCACAAACAGCGCCTTTTCTTCGGGGAGTACGAAGGCTTCGGGATCGGGATCGCCGGAATATTCCGTCTTATCCTTCTTCTCTTCGGCTTTGAGGATATTCGCGGCCCGCTTGTAGGCAGTCAGAAGATTTGCGCCGTCGTCGGATTTGAGGAAGGTTTGCAAGGCTTCAACCCGCGCGACCAGACGCACGAGATCGTCTTCGTAACCCAAAACAAAAACGGCATCGATCAAGTCATGCCGCGTTCCCTTTTCACGAAGGGCAACTTTCAGGCGGTCAGCCAGAAAGGCCAACACTTCTTTTGGAATACCGGAATGTTTCGAAAGCCAATCGGGCGTTTCAGCCTGGGCGGGCGCGATGAGCTTGCCTTTCTCCGATCCAGCCACGAATTCTCGAAATTTAGCCGAATCCAAAAACGGCAAATTGGCGATCACCAAAGTATCCAGCAACCGGAGCCTGATGTCCGAAGTCAAGATCGATCGAATAATGCCAAGAGCAGATCTGCGTAACCCGAACGGGTCGCCAGATCCCGTTGGCTTTTCATCCTTTCCGAAGAATCCAGCCAACTGATCGAGTTTGTCTGCCAGCGCAACCGAGATCGAGACAGCACCGCTTGGCACGGCATCATTCGGTCCAAGCGGCTTGTAGTGGTCCCTGATCGCGTCCGCGACTTCGGTGTCTTCGCCATCGTGCAGAGCGTAATAGCGGCCCATCACGCCTTGCAGTTCTGGGAATTCGCCGACGACACCCGTTGTCAGATCAGCTTTGCAAAGCCGTGCCGCGCGTTTGGCTTTCGCCACGTCTGCGCCGATCTTTTCGGCAATTTCGCCTGCCAGTGCTTCGATCCGTTCCACGCGCTCATACTGCGTGCCGAGTTTGGCGTGGAAGACGATGCCTTTTAGGGCGTTTACGCGGTCGGCGAGTTTCGTTTGGCGATCCTGGTCCCAGAAGAATTTGGCGTCGGACAATCTTGCACGCAGCACGCGTTCGTTGCCCGCTACGATCTCCTTGCCACCGTCCTGCGCCACCATGTTGGCGACGACGATGAAGCGGTTGGCCAGTTTGCCGGTGCTGTCTTTGGTGGAGAAATACTTTTGGTGCGTGCGCATGGAGGTTTGCAGGATTTCTGCGGGCACATCCATGAACTGGTCTTCGATCTTGCCGGTCAACACGACGGGCCATTCGGCGAGGCCGGATACTTCTTCGAGCAGACCTTCGTCGGTAATCGGTTCGAGGTTGTGCACAAAGGCCTGGTTCTTTGCGTCTTCCCAGATGATCTGTTTCCGGCGCGCAGCGTCGAGGATGACGTAAGCGTCTTCCAGCTTCTTTTCGTAATCCTCGAAGCGGCGGACTTCGATGGGGCCCTGGCTCAGGAAGCGGTGGCCATAGGTGACGTCGCCGCTTTTCACGCCTGCGAATTCGAACGGCACGACTTCGCCATCCAGCGTGCAGACGATGCCGTGCAGCGGGCGCACCCAGCGCACCGGGCTGCCCGGAAAGCGCATGGATTTCGGCCATGGCAGTTTCGCGAAGGTTTCCGGCAGCACTTCGGCCAGCACTTCCGCGGTGTCGCGCCCCTTTCGCGAGATCACGGCAACGTAGAATTCGCCTTTGCCATCTTCGCGCTTTTCGCATTGGTCGAGCGTCACACCAGCGGACCGCAAAAAGCCTTCGATGGCTTTCTCGGGCGCGTTGATGCGCGGGCCTTTCTTTTCTTCACTCACGTCGGGCTGCTTGGCGGGCAAGCCGTTGATGGCGAGCGTCAGGCGGCGCGGGCCGGAGAAGGCTTTGGCGGCTTCGAACAGCAAGCCACGGTCGCTCAGCGCGCCAATGACGAGGCGTTCGAGATCCTTCGCGGCCTGCGCCTGCATGCGCGCGGGGATTTCTTCGGAGAAGAGTTCGAGGAGAAGGTCAGCCATTGGTGCTGCTCTCCACCGAAAAGCTCACGCGGAGGCGCGGAGACGCGGAGGTTTGCACTTCTCCGCGTACTCCGCGGCTCCGCGTGCAAAAATTCGGTGACCCGGACAAGCCGGGCCATGACGGATGGGGATATGAGGTACGCGGGTCCATCAGCCATACCTCGGTGTGTATTTGCCCATGTCGCTTTCGAGCCAGGCTTCGCAGCAGGCTTTGGCAAGCGCGCGGACGCGGGCGATGTAGGCGGCGCGTTCCGTCACCGAGATCACGCCGCGTGCATCTAGCAGGTTGAAGTTGTGGCTGGCCTTGATGCACTGGTCGTAAGCAGGCAGCGCGAGCTTGCGGTTGCCGCCGAGCAGCGCCTTGCATTCTTTCTCGGCGTCTTCGAAATGTTTGAACAGGATCGCGGTGTCGGCGCGTTCGAAATCGTAGGTGCTGAATTCCTGTTCGCTCTGGTGGAACACTTCGCCGTAACGGAACTGATCGTTGAACGCGAGGTCGTAAACGAACTCCACGTTCTGTACATACATGGCGAGGCGTTCGAGGCCGTAGGTGATTTCGGCGCAAACCGGATCGCAATCGAAACCGCCCACCTGCTGGAAGTAAGTGAACTGGGTGATCTCCATCCCGTCGCACCAAACTTCCCAGCCTAAGCCCCACGCACCAAGCGTCGGGCTTTCCCAATCGTCTTCCACGAAGCGGATGTCATGCACGGCGGGATCCAGCCCGATGGCCTTGATCGAGCCCAGATAGAGATCGAGCACGTCCTCCGGCGCGGGCTTCAGGATCACCTGGTACTGATAATAGTGCTGCAGCCGGTTCGGGTTCTCGCCATAGCGGCCGTCTTTGGGGCGGCGGGACGGCTGGACATAGGCCGCCTTCCACGGCCGGGGGCCGAGCGCGCGCAAGGTCGTGGCCGGGTGAAAGGTGCCCGCCCCCATCTCCATGTCATAGGGCTGCAGGATCAGGCAGCCCTGCGCCGCCCAGTAGTTCTGGAGCGTCAGGATAAGGTCCTGAAAGGTGCGGGCTTTGGGCATGGCGGCATCCGGGAAAGCGGGCGGAACCTATAGGGGGCAACGGCGGCGAACAACCGTTCTTACCTCCCCATTTCGGGGGTTGGTAGCGCCAGCGTGCCAACCGACGGCTGGTGGGGATCGAGGCTCGCTGGAGGCCCCACCCGGTCGCGTGCCGATGCACGCGCCCGACCTCTCCGCGAAGGGGAGGTAAGAAGTGGGGTCAGGTGATAGGCCGGATGGGTCTGCTGCCGTCCCAATTCACGGCAGCGCGTTTGATTTTTTCGAAGAAGGCGCCCTTGGAGCCGCTGATGTCGGAGACTTCCATCACCGTGCCCGGATGGGTTTCGGTTTCGAAATAGGCGAAGCGGCCATCGATACCGCCGATCTGGCCTTCCTGACCGATGCGGAATCCGAGGCTGAGGAAACGGTCGAGATCGGACTGGTAGTTGGTCGTCCAATAGGACATGTGCTGAAGACCTTCGCGGCCCGCATTCAGGAAATCGCGATACATGGAGGGCGCATCGTTTCTCTGCTGGATCAGTTCGATCTGCAGGTCGCCGGTGTTGGCGAGCGCGATGCTGACTTCGGCCTCGGAGGATTGGCCGCGATAGTGGAACCAATCCATCTTCACCCGCTCGATATAATAGAAAGGGCCGACGCCCAGCACCTCGGTCCAATGCTTTAGCGCGGCGTCGATGTCGCGAACGACGTAGCCGTTCTGGCAGACCTTTCCGAAGATCCGGCTCATGGGGTGATCCGCAAGGGTGCCGCGTCGCGCAGGATAGCATCGGCTTCGGGCGTGTAGCGTCCACTTGCCTGATGCAGGATCAGGCCCGGCAGGCGGGTGGGTTGGCCCGTGCCGCCTTCGTGCCATTGGACGATCACGCGCTTGGGCGGTTCAGCCGCGCGGGGTAACAACGGGAAAATGTAGACACCCTGTGCGGGCAACGCGGCCAGAACTTCGTCCAGCCTATCGGCGCGGATGATCGTGGTGAAACTCCCTTTGGAAGCAATGTGCTCCACCCCACTCCTCACCCAATCCTTCAACGTGCCTTCGTCCTGAAGGGCACGGGCTTTCTGGGCGTTGGGCGAGGTTTGTCCCTCGCTGCCATGAAACGGCGGGTTGCAGAAAACGTGATCGAAAGCGCCACCGCGAGCGGTCAATGCATCTGCACATTCGAAGCTGACGCGGTCCGCCATGGCGTTGAGCGTTGCGTTTTGATTCGCGAGTTCGGTCAGTTCGGCGTCGATCTCGATACCCGTCACCCTGCACCCTGCCCTTGCCGCGAGACACAGGCTTGCCGTGCCCACGCCCGCGCCCAGTTCCAGACAGCGATCGTCCGTACCCGCCGGAACCGCAGCGGCCAGCATCACCGCGTCAAGGCCCGCGCGAAAACCGTGTCTGGGCTGACGTAGTTTGAGGCGGCTGTTCAGGAACCCGTCTTCGGTAATCGCGCTCACGATTGGAGCGCGTCTTTCAGAAGCGCTTTGGCCGCTTCGGCGTCCTCGTCGGCCACCATCAATCTGCGCGGCAAAATGACCATGCTGCCATCCATCACGCTCATATGATCGTCGAACACCACGCTTGGTATTCCCGCATCTTTCAGAACGGCTTCCGCGTAGGACAAGTCCACGGGATTGTTCGATTTCAGGACTTCGCGCATGGCAGGCCCGCCTTCCGCAGGTTCCCCTCGCCGGGGTATATCGCGTACTCTCGCAACCGCAACCAGTACCGGCAAGCCGCCGCGCCCCTTATGAGTGTCGCCGAAGCCATCGAGAGTACCGAGGCCGTGTCGCCCATCGAGCGGCTGCATGCGCTCGTGGCCGACGACATGGCCGCGACCGACCGGCTGATCCATCAGCGGATGGCGAGTGCGGTGCGGCTGATCCCCGAACTCGCCCAGCACCTGATCGATTCCGGCGGCAAGCGCCTGCGGCCCCTGCTGACGCTCGCGGGCGCGCGGTTGGCCGGGTATCAGGGCGACGGGCATCAGAAACTCGCAACCGCGGTGGAGTTCATCCATACCGCCACACTGCTGCACGACGATGTCGTCGATGAATCCGACATGCGACGGGGCAAGCAATCCGCCAACGTGGTTTGGGGCAACAAGCCTTCGGTGCTGGTGGGCGACTTCCTGCTCAGCCGTTCGTTCCAGCTGATGCTGGAGACGGGCGACCTGCACGTGCTCGGCATTCTCGCCAATGCCTCCGCCGTGATCGCGGAAGGCGAAGTGTTGCAGCTTCATTCGGCCAATAATCTTGCCACCACGGAAGAACATTATCTGCAGGTGGTGAGCGCCAAGACCGCAGCGCTTTTCGCTGCCGCCGCCGAAGCGGGACCGGCACTTGCCAAACGCGAACCGGATTTCGTGAGCGCGTTGCACGATTATGGGATGAATCTCGGCATCGCGTTCCAGCTTGTGGACGACGCGCTCGACTATTCCGGACGTCAGGCGGTGATGGGCAAGGCGGTGGGCGACGATTTCCGCGAAGCGAAGATGACCTTGCCGGTGATCCTTGCCTATCAGCGCGCCGACGAGCAGGCGCGCGCCTTCTGGAAACGCGTGATCGAAAGCGGCACGCAAAGCGGGGACGATCTGAACCACGCCATTTCGCTGGTGGAGCAGACGGGCGCGATCCGCGAGACGCTGCGCCGCGCGCATGGCTACGCGAATGCGGCGTGCAAGGCGATCGAACATCTGCCGAAATCGGACATTCACGACGCGCTGGTGGCCGTCGCCGAGTTCTGCGTGGAACGCGCCTATTGATGGACGACCTCGAACTTGTCGAGGCGGAAGCGTCGCAGGAACATATCATCCAGAATTTGATGCAGCTTTACGTGCACGACTTCTCCGAACAATGGTCGGGCACGGAACGCGGCGAACTGGATGAGAACGGACTCTTTCCCGAATATCCGTATCTCGCGTCCTACTGGCGAGAGGATGACCGCGTTCCGTTGCTGGTAAGGCGTGGCGGACACCTCGCCGGCTTCGCGCTCATCAATGCCGTATCGCACAGCGGTCTTCCGGTCGATCGCAACATGGCCGAGTTCTTCATCGTGCGGAAACACCGGCGTGGCGGGGTGGGCACTGCGGTGGCCCATGAGATTTTCAATCGTTATCCCGGCCGCTGGGAAGCCGCGGTCGCACGCACCAATCCCGGAGCGCTGGCTTTCTGGCGCAATTGCATTCGCGCACACCCGCTTGCGAGCGAGATCGAAGAAAAGGATTTCGATACGACGGAGTGGAAAGGTCCAATCCTGCGTTTCCGCATCGGACGGTGACGCGTCGCGGACGAGTTATATCCTACTTACCTCCCCCTTGTGGGGGCGATTATGCACTAGTTGACTTTCTAGGGGCGCAATCCTACGTTGCATGTTTCCTTAGTTTAAGTGGGGGCGCAACGGATGACCGATCCAAAATTTCCGACCAGCACTTATGTCTTACCCACCACAAGCACTGTTGCCATGTCCGCTCTTAAGTTGGTGGCGGACCACTGGGTTGCCGACCAGTGGTGGCTTAACTTGGTGCCTTGGTGGCCCCTCATAATATTTTGCGCGGGATGGCTGTTTGGAACGCTTTGGGCGGATTTGTGGTCACACGACTCCCAATTGCGGAAATGGTTGCGAAGCAAAACAAATATTTTTGACGTACCAAAAGTAGTTGGCGCCCACCGAGTAGTTGATGATCACGAGTGGCTTTTCTTGACTCTGCATCTGAAATTTAGGCGCAAGGCACGCAATGGAGAATTTTTGCTCCACATAGATGGAGCCAATTCTCACACGCTAAAAATTAAAGACCGCAGCCACTATGCGTTGGGCGAAGAGCTAAAATTGTCTATAGCGCGCATCCCCAACGACATGCACAGAAATGGCGAGTGGGGAGACGGAACTCAACCAAACCACGTTCAAATAGTTGGTCACGCCAAACATATAGCTACACTAGAAATTCAGACCGAAAATAAGTTGTGGGGTAGCCAGCGGTTTTCAGTGTTTGTAGAGCGGCCAGTTCAGGGAACGGGAACGTCTGGTCGTCTGTTCTTTGTCCCCGAAAACGAAAATCTTTTTTCGTCTGATTGTTTCTCTCAGATACCCGGCGAATATTACCAACCATGATTACCACGGAATCAACATCCGCGAACCGCCGCACCGAAAATGTCCGCGTTCTCGCGGTTGTTATAGCGAAACTGAAACTCGGCAACGTACAGCGGGAGATATTTGCGGCTGACTTTGTGATAGGTGCCGACGACACCGCGTTTAATCAGGCTCCAGAAGCCTTCGATTGTATTGGTGTGGATTGCGCCAACAACGTAGTTCTTGGCTTGGTGACGCACGGCATGGTGCGGATAGTCGGCAGAGAGATTGCGGTAGCCGCTGTGCTCATCGGTGGCGAGAATGGAAACATCGGTGCCGACGAACTCGCGGACGAATTGCTCAAAGGTTTCTGTCTTTGTGTTTTCGATCACGCGGGCGACAACGCTGCCTTTGCGCTGTGCGGCACCGATGACGATGAACTTGTCTGTGGACTGGCCACCGACGCCACCGGATTTCTTGTCCCAGTGGCGGTTCCTGTCCTTCCCGCCAATATACGTTTCGTCCACTTCCACGATACCGATCAGCTTGCGGAAATTCTTGTCGGCCAAGGCGGCGCGGATGCGGTGGCACATGCTCCAAGCGGTGCGATAGCTGCCCGTCCCGATCACACGATGGACTTCCAAGGCGCTGACGCCTTTCTTGCTGGTCAGCATCATATGAATGACGCGGAACCACTCGCGCATGGGGTATTTGGTGTTCTCGAAAATGGTCCCCACCAGCACAGAGAAGCGGTAGGACGTGCCTTTTTCCGAACAAGCGTAGCATTGCCAGTGGAAGGCCTTGGTCCCGTGCTCACCCACCTCAGGGTTTCCGCAGCGGGGGCAGACAACGCCCTGCGGCCAGCGGTTCGCGGCCAGATAGGCCTTGCAGGCGTCATCAGTCGGGAAAGCCTTTTCCCATTGCCCGATGGTCATCTGGTGAATGCGTTTGTGGCTAGCCATGGCCGTCAATCCCTCTCGATAAGAGGAATATAGGATGCCTAACCAAACAAGTCAACTAGTGCATAATCGCCCTTGTGGGGAGGTCGGAAAACGCGGAACGCGTTTTACGGGTGGGGGGCCGCTCATTGTGACGGGCACCGTCCCCCACCCGAAAAATCTTCGCTGCGCTCAGATTTGTTCGACCTCCCCACAAGGGAGAGGTAAGTCGGATGCTTAAACGATCCGCGCTTTTTTTACCCACCAGTTTGGGTGATCGTTTGCGAGCTTTTCCGCTGCAGCTTCCGCCGTTTTGTCATCAGCGAACAGACCGAAACAGGTCGCTCCGCTGCCGGACATACGCGTGCGCAAGGCGCCGCCGGCGGCGATTGCGGATAGGACTTCGCCGATCACGGGTGCGATCTGGCGGGCGGGCTTTTCGAGATCGTTGCGGTTGGATTTGAAATAGTCGGCGAGCGCCAAAATCGATAGATCGCCGTTGGGTTTCGTGGCCTGTCCGACGCCGACGCGATCTTTGAGGTTGGAAAAAATATCCTTCGTCGAAACACCGACACCTGGGTTCACCAGAACAAGCGGCGCGGGCGGAACGCCGGGGACGGGTTCGATGCCCTCGCCTCTTCCGGTCATCCAGAGCGTTTCGCTCAGCAAACATGCGGGCACGTCCGAACCCAGGGTTTCGGCGATAGTGTGAAGTTCGGGCTGGGAGATTTTCAAATCCCAGAACTGCGCGAGGCCGCGCAGCGCCGCCGCCGCATCCGCCGAGCCGCCGCCGATGCCGGACGCGACCGGCAGGTTTTTGGTCAGCGTGATCTTTATGTCCACTTTGCGGCCCGCTTTCGCGCCCAATGCGCGCGCGGCTTTGGCGATGAGATTGTCCTGTTCGCTTTCCAGCCTCGTTCCGAACGGACCGGTGAGCGCGAGTGCGAAACCGTTTGACGGTTCGATCAGCAATTCGTCGCCGACATCGGCGAAGACCACGAGGCTTTCGAGCGCGTGATAGCCGTCGTCGCGCCTGTTCCCCACATGCAGGAACAGGTTGATCTTCGCCGGCGCGAAGACCTTTACCGCCTCAGGATTTGCCGCCACCGGTCAGGCCGTTTTTGAGCTTGGCCTCGATCTTGGCCTTCTCATCGCCTTCGGCACCGAAGGCGAGCGCGTGGTTCCATTGGAACGTCGCGTCGAGCTTGCGGCCCACGCGCCAATAGGCATCGCCCAGATGATCGTTGATCGTGGGGTCGCCCGGCACCAGCAGGATCGCGCTCTGCAATGTCTTGGCCGCGTCCTTGTAGCGGCCGAGACGGTAATAGGCCCAGCCAACGCTGTCGGCGATGTAGCCGTCGAACGGGCGCAACGCGCGCGCCTTCTCCAGCATGCCGAGCGCCTCGGTCAGGTTTTCGCCTTTGTCGACCCACGAATAGCCCAGATAGTTGAGAAGCTGCGGTTCCTGCGGCGAGAGCCGGAGAGCGGCCTTGAGATCGGCTTCGGCAAGCGTCCAGCGGCCCGACTGTTCGTAAGACACCGCGCGCGCATAGAGCAGCGGCCAGGAATCGGTCGCGGTGCTGCCGCGGATCGCGATGGCCTTGTCGTAGGAGTCGGCGGCGTCTGCATATTTCTCGACGCCGCGATAGACATCGCCCAGCGCGGTCCATGCTTCGGCATCGTTGGGGTGGCTGGTGACGACTTCCTTCAGGTCGGCAATCGCCTTGTCGTTCTTTTCGAGGCGGGCCTCGTCGACGGCGGCCTGCACCATCGCCACGCGGCGATAGGGCGAGGACTTGGCGATGCCGTGATAAACGTCGATGGCTTCCTCGAACTTCTCCATCGCTTCCAGACGGTCGGCGAGAAGAATGTCGGCGAGATCGAAATCGGGACGCAGGTAGCGCGCGAACCGCAGATAAAGCACCGAAACGTCGGCGCTGGAGTCATCGGTCAGCGAGGCGGCGATACTGAACATCGCTTCGGCGGCGCCATCCTGCGGCGAGTCCACCAATGCGTCCGGCGTCCTGCTGTCGGCCAGACGCTTGCGGCCCGCATCGACAATCGGCTGCAACGCCGTGTCGGAGGCGAGCTTGTCGTAGAATTGTTTGGCTTCTTCCTTGCGGCCGTTGCGTTCGAGGAAGCGGCCATAGGCTTCCACGATGCGCGGGCCGTTGCCGGAGGCTTTCAACGCTTCCTGATAGGCGACGGACGCATCCGGCACATGACCCGCGAGATCGAACATCAGTGCGCGGTGAAAGGCGACGAGCGAATCCGTGCCGCCTTGAGTCTTCAACGCGTCGAGATCGGACAGCGCGGTGGTGAGATCCTTCTCGCCCATCGCCGCCCAGGCGTTCAAGAGGTCGATGGTCAGGATCGCGAACGGGCCCTGCGCGGATTTGGAAAGCTGGTCTCGTGCTTCGGAATATTTCTTGCGCTTGATCGCATCGACGGCGAGCGTGGTGCGCGCGACGCGATTGTCTGCCTCCTCCACCACCACCTTGGCAGCAAGTTCGGGTGCCTTGTTCATGTCGCCCGCAGACGCCGTGTAGAGGAAGGCGCGCGCCAGAAGGTCGGGATTGTCCGGATCGGCGTCGAGGCTGGTGAGATAGAACTTCGCGGCGTCGGCAACATCGTGCTCGCTCGCCGCCAGCCTTGCGCTCAGATAGGCGCCATAGCTCTTTTCCAGACTCTCGTTGACGCGCACGGGAGGCGCGCCCGACTCATCGTTGGTGGGGAGAGCCCCGCCCGAATTGAGCGAGGAATTCGCCGGCACCGTTTGCTTCGTCGGCGAAGACGAAGACGACGAGCCCATGTCGATGCCGAGCGTCGAACAGGCGGAAAGCGAAATCGCGGCGGCCGAAACAAACAGAAACTGGCGAATACGCAACGGCGTCTCCTTACATATTGGCGTAGTTCGGCCCGCCACCGCCCTCAGGCGTTACCCAATTGATGTTCTGCGACGGATCCTTGATGTCGCAGGTTTTGCAATGCACGCAGTTCTGCGCGTTGATCTGGAACCTCGGCCCGGCTTCCTCGCGCACAACCTCGTAAACGCCTGCCGGGCAGTAGCGCTGCGCCGGTTCGTCATATTCGGGCAGGTTCACGCGAATGGGAATGGAGGGGTCCTTCAACACAAGGTGAACGGGCTGGTCTTCCTCATGGTTGGTATTTGAGAGAAACACCGAGGAAAGCTTGTCGAAACTGATAACCCCGTCGGGCCTGGGATAGGCAATAGGCTTGAATTGTGACGCCGGTTTAAGGGTCTGATAGTCCGCCTTGCCGTGCTTCAGCGTGCCGAGTGGCGAGAAGCCGAAAAGCTGGTTGAACCACATATCCACGCCGCCGATCGCCACGCCCAGCACGGTTCCAAGCTTGGACCATAGCGGCTTGACGTTACGGACTCGTTTTAAATCCTTGTAAACATGCGAATGTTGATAGGCGACTTCATAGGCGTCCAGATAGTCGCCGGAACGGCCCAATTTGACCGCATCGAACGCCGCATCCGCCGCCATGATGCCGGTGGCAATCGCGTTGTGGCTGCCCTTGATGCGCGGCACGTTCACGAAACCGGCCGAACAGCCGATCAGCGCGCCGCCGGGGAACACCAGCTTCGGCACCGACTGGAAACCGCCTTCGGTGATGGCACGCGCGCCATAGGCGATGCGCTTGCCGCCTTCGAGATATTGTTTCACGCGCGGATGATGTTTGACGCGCTGGAATTCATCGAAGGGCGAGATGAACGGATTGGAATAGTTCAGGTGAACGACGAAACCGACGGAGCAGAAATTCTCGCCCCAGTGATACATGAACAGACCGCCGCCGGTGGAATTGTCCAGCGGCCAGCCCATGGTGTGCATCACAAGGCCGGGCTTGTGCTTGTCCTTCGGCAATTCCCAGAGTTCTTTGAGGCCGATGCCGAACTTCTGCGGATCGCGGCCTTCGTGCAGCTTGTAGTGCGCGCCCAGACGCTTGGACAGCGAGCCGCGTGCGCCTTCCGCGAACAGCGTGTATTTGCCGAGCAGGTTCATGCCCGGCGTGAAATCGGATTTGTGATGGCCGTCTTTGGCCAAGCCCAGATCGCCGGTGGTAACGCCTTTCACCTCGCCGTTCTCGCCGAACACGATGTCGGCGGCTGGGAAGCCCGGATAGATCTCGACGCCGAGACCTTCGGCCTGCTGTGCCATCCATTTGGTGACGTTGCTGAGGCTGGCAATGTAGTTGCCATGATTGCTCATCAGCGGCGGGAACATGATGTTGGGGAAACGGATCGAACCCGCAGGGCCCAGGAACCAGAACTGATCGCTGGTGACGGGCGTGTCGAGCGGCGCGCCCAGTTCTTTCCAGTTCGGGAAAAGTTCGTTGATCCCGACGGGGTCGATCACCGCGCCGGAGAGGATGTGGGCGCCGACTTCCGAGCCCTTTTCCAGAACGCAGACGCTGATCTCGTGGCCCTGCTTTGCGGCCTGCTGTTTCAGCCGGATCGCCGCGGCAAGGCCCGCCGGGCCCGCTCCCACGATCACGACGTCATATTCCATGCTTTCGCGTTCGACCGCGTCGGCCATCCCTGACTCCGATGTCATCCCCGTTGGGGCGTTATGCGGGCAGCTAACAGGGGCGTCAATTGGATATGGTCGCACATTGGGCGGCCCTGCCCTATGATTTCGCCATGCAGCCGTCCCAAAGCACCAACCCCTTGGCCGATCTGGCCTGGCTCGTCGAAGCTGGGGCGGATGAGGCCGTGCTGGAGGCGCCGACCAATCGGTTTTCCCAGAAGGCCGTGCCTGCCTCCGCCCCGGTTCCAAAGGCGGCGACGGTAACTGTCTCGCGGGCGATTCCCGTCGCCTCGCCGCCCCATGCAGGTGAGCGACGCGCCTTTCCGCATGAGAACAAGGCCGCTCCTTCCGGGGCTTACACCGACCAGATCGGAGCGGCGCTGGACATTGCCGGTCGGTGCAACTCGCTCGCGGAACTTCGCGCGGCCTTGGAAGCGTTCGATGGCGGCGCGCTGAAGAAGAATTCCACCAACACGGTGTTCGCCGATGGCAATCCGGATGCGCGCATCATGCTGATCGGCGAAGCGCCGGGCCGCGATGAGGACCGCGCAGGCCTGCCGTTCGTGGGACGCGCGGGCAAGTTGCTCGACAAGATGGTGGCGCCGATCGGTCTCAGCCGCGCGGAGAATTTCTACATCACCAACGTGCTGCCGTGGCAGCCGCCGGGTAATCGCGATTTCGGACTGGAAGAAGCGGCGATGTGCCTGCCATTCCTGCGGCGGCACATCGAACTGAAATCGCCCGATGTGTTGCTGTTGCTTGGGCGGATTGCGGTGAAGAACGTGCTGGGCAA
>DATKJT010000064.1:0-6666 GCA_035543495.1 Rhizomicrobium sp.
CAGTTTCGATCTCCGCGTACTCCGCGCCTCCGCGTGAGAAATTTAAAAAGCCTCGCCCGGTCGCTTGCCGATGCAAGCGCCCGACCTCCCCGCGTAGGGGGAGGTAAGAAGATGGAATCGCCGCTACAGTCATTCCAACAAGCGATGGGGCCAACTTTGCCAAACACCGACGCGCGCCGTTACCGCGAAAACCTGCAAGGCGAGATCGACGGCATTGCGCTCTACGAAGCGCTCGCCGAATCCGAAAAAGACGAAAAGCTCGCCAGCGTCTATCGCCGCCTTGCCGCCGTCGAACGCGCACACGCCGAATTCTGGACCAAGGCGCTCGAAAAGCTGGGCGAGAAACCGAACCTTCGCCCGTCCACGCGCGCCAACATCATGGCCTGGCTCAGCCGCCGTTTGGGCGCCTCGGTGATGCTCCCCGTCGTCGCCAATGCCGAAGCCCACGACATCGCGCATTACGACAATCAACCCGAAGCCGTGCTCGCGGGCCTGCCGAATGACGAACGCAGCCACGCCCGCATCATTCAAGCGGTGGCACAAAGCGAGGGCGGCCTGCCGGGCCAGACGCTTGCCCAGCTCGAAGGCCGCCATCGCGGCGGCGGCGGCAATGCGTTGCGCGCAGCGGTGCTCGGCGCGAACGACGGTCTCGTTTCCAACATGAGCCTCGTCATGGGCGTGGCCGGCGGTGCCGCGGATTCCCGCACTATCCTGCTCACCGGTCTCGCCGGTCTCATCGCGGGCGCGTGCTCCATGGCGATGGGCGAATGGCTCTCGGTCAACTCCTCGCGCGAACTCGCCGCGCGCCAGATCGAAACCGAACGTGAAGAACTGCTCGCGGCCCCCGAACTCGAACGCGAAGAACTCGAACTGATCTACCAGTCGAAAGGCCTGAGCGAATCCACCGCCAAATCGCTTGCCGCCAAAGTCTTCTCCAACAAGGATGTGGCGCTCGACACGCTGGTGCGCGAAGAACTGGGCGTCGATCCCGAAGGTCTGGGCGGTTCGGCCTATGCGGCCGCCGCATCTTCCTTCTCGCTGTTCGCAATGGGCGCCATCGTCCCGGTCGCACCGTTCTTCTTCACGTCGGGAAACATCGCCGTCTACGCCAGCATCGCGCTATCGGGATTGGCGCTCGCAGTATCTGGCGCCATCACATCGCTGTTCACCGGCCGCAACGTCTTCTTCACTGCCGCCCGCCAATTGCTGATCGGCTATCTCGCCGCCGCCATCACCTTCGGCATCGGCCATGTGATCGGCGTTTCGATCAGTTAGAAAAGAATCTCACCTCCCCCTTGTGGGGAGGTCGAAAAATGCAAAGCATTTTTCGGGTGGGGGGCCGAAGATCATGACACGCACCGCCCCCCACCCGAAAAATTCTTCGCTACGCTCAGAATTTTGTCGACCTCCCCACAAGGGGGAGGTGAGGGCTATATCTCCCTGCGCACCGCGCTCTCGTGCCAGCGATGCAGCAGCGCCCATTCCAGTGCGGCGAGTGCAAAGAAAATCACAATCCCCAATAGCGACAACAACGCCAGCGCCGCAAACGCGGTGGCAATGTGCAATTCGCGCGTGGCAAGCGTGATGGTCCACGCCAGTCCCGTCGCCGTTCCCGAGCCGGCCGCAAATTCCGCCACCACCACGCCGATCAGCGCTAGCCCGCCGGAAACCTTCATCGCGCCGAGCAGATAGGGCAGGGCCGTCGGCAATTGCAGCTTCCACAAGATCTGCCAGCGCGATGCGCCATAGAGCCGGAACAGGTCGATCAGATTGTGATCCGCCGACCGCAACCCCAATGTCGTGTTCGCAAGGATCGGAAAGAACGCCACGATCACCGCCAGCACCAGCAACACCAGATCGATCCGCTCATAGCCGATCCAGATCGTCACGATCGGCGCAATCGCCACCACCGGCGTCACCTGCAGGATCACCGCGTAAGGATAAAGTGCGGTCTCGATGGCCCTGCTCTGGCTGAACAGCACCGCCAGCGCCACGCCGCCTGCAACCGCCAGCACGAACGCCATCAGAGAAATCCGCAACGTCGTCCACAACGCACTCATCAATTGCGCGAAATGTTCGACGAACGCGGTCCATATCCCACTCGGCGCCGGAAGCACGATGGGAGACACATCGAACTGCCTGACCGAAATCTCCCACGCCGCGAGCACGATCATGCCCACGATCAGCGGTACCAGAATGCGGGCCGCGCGCGTCATGCCACAGCCCTTGCGTGATGCAATGAAGACGAAATGCGTTTCGCGGATTGGGTAAACTCCGCCGTGAAACGATACCCCGCATCCGGCTCAGGCGCGCGCGGCAGCCTGATGTCGTCCACAATCCGCCCCGGCCGCGGGCTCATCACCACCACCCGCGTGGAAAGATAGGCACTCTCCGAAACCGAATGCGTCACGAACACAACCGTGATCGGATCGCTTGGCGATTGCCACAGCCGGATCAGATCGTCGTTCAGTTCTCCGCGCGTCTGTTCGTCCAGCGCGGCGAACGGTTCGTCCAGCAGCAGCAGTTTCGGTTTCGCCACCAGCGCGCGCGCAATCGAAACGCGCATCTTCATCCCGCCGGAAAGTTCGCGCGGGTAAGCGTTCTCGAATCCGGCCAAACCTAGTCGCGCCAATTGCGCTCTTGCCGCGGCGTCGGCTTCCTCGCGCGCGACACCTTTGAGCGTGAGCGGCAACCGCGCGTTCTCCAGCGCCGTCGCCCACGGCATCAAGGTCGGTTCCTGAAACACAAACCCGATCTCGGGCTTGCCGCCGGGAAATTCCACCGCGCCCGAACTCGGCGAAATCAACCCGGCGATCGCCCTGAGTGCCGTCGATTTCCCGCACCCGCTCGGCCCCACAAGCGAAACAAACTCCCCTGCCGCAATCGAAAGATCGACCGGCCCCAACGCCGAAACGCCGTTGGCGAATGTTTTGGTGAGCTGAGAAATCTGAACAAGCATCACTTCCAACCTCCCACTTGTGGGGAGGTCGAAAAACGCGAAAGCGTTTTTCGGGTGGGGGGCCGCTCATCGTGGCGCATACGGCCCCCCGCCCGAAAAATCCCTCGCTGCGCTCCAGATTTTTCGACCTCCCCACAAGGGGGAGGTGAAGAAAAGTGAAACGCTTTCATTCTTTCCATCGCTTCGGCAACTTGCCTCTTGGCACGCCCGCACGCCGCATCTCGGCGATCCGATGAATGGTTTCCATCACACCATTCATATCGGTATCGACGTCGCCGTTCCATATGCGGATCGTGTAGTAGCCCTCTCGCTCCAGGAGCGCATCGCGGATTTCGTCGCGTTTGGCGTGCCCCGGCTCAGCATGTTGCCCGCCATCGAGTTCGACTACGAGTTTTGTGCAATGGTCGGCAAAATCGAGCGTGTATTTCTGAAACGGCACCTGCCTGCGGAAATGAAAACCTTGCCGTTTCAACAGCCGTAGTTCCGCCCAGAGCTTTCGCTCTGCATCGGTCGCATTCGTGCGCAGCGTGCGGCCACGCGCGATGGCCAATTTGTCGGCGGCTTTGTGCAATCGACAGTCCCCATCCCCTCCGGGAGGAGAGGCGAGGGGATCATACTTTCCTATTCCGCTTCGTCCACTTCGCGGAACGAGCCGCCGTGGTCCAGCACCAGGGGCAGGCCGAAGATCACGGCCAGAAAGCAAAGCATGGTGGCGATGTTGCTCATGGGGCGAACTCCCTTGGCCGAACTATCCCCCAAAATGCTTAAGGCTTTGTCCCCTTGGCCGTAACGAACCGGAGATCGTAAGCGTTCCGCCAGTCGACCGACTTGTCGTAAACGCCCGCCGCACTCATCGTGTCGAAGAACCGTTTCCAGCCCGCATCCGTCATCGCGCCGATGCCCAATTTCGCGGCATCGCCGCCCATCACGATCTCATAGCGTTTCAGCTTGTCGCGCGCCTGCGCGATCACATCGTCGGTCATTTCGGGATTGTCGCGCTTGATGATCGCGTTCGCCGGTGCCGGATCGCCGAACAGATATTGCCGCCAGCCTTCGCGCGTCGCATCCACGAACGCCTGCACCGCTTTGGGATTCTCCTTGATCCACTTCTGCGGCACCAGCACCATGTTGGCGTAACCGGGATAACCGTAATCGGCGAGCAGAAACACCTGCGGCTTGAAGCCCGCCTGTTTCTCCACGGTGTAAGGTTCGCTCGACAGATAACCTTCCTGTATCGCCTTCGGATCGCTCACGAACGGCGCAAGGTTGAAGGTGTATTTGCGGATCTGTGTGTCGTCGAAACCGAACTTCGCTTTCAGCCACGGCCAGAAGGCAGCTGTAGAGGCATCCGAAATCATGATCGGTTTGCCCTTCATATCGGCAAGCGATTTCACATCGCTGCGCGGATGGGTGATCAGCACCTGCGGGTCCTTCTGGAATACCGCCATCACCGCCTTGATGTTCGCGTGCTCGCGCGCAAGGTTCATGGCGATCAGCGCATTCGAGCCGATGCCGAAATCCGCCGCCCCGCCCGCAAGCATTTGCGGCACGTTCACGCTCGGCCCGCCTTCGAGGATTTTCACCTCGAGCCCATGCTTCTTGTAGAGCCCCAGCGCCTGCGCTTCATAAAACCCGCCATGCTCGGCCTGGGCCTTCCAATCGGTGACAAAGGTGATCGCGATCGGCCCGCCTTGGGGCTTCTCTTCCCTTCCGCAGCCGGTGATCAGCAACAGGGCAGCAAATGCCCAAACCCTCCCCTTAAGGGAGGGTCGACAAATTCGGCGCGAAGCGGCGAATTTTCGGGGAGGGGTCATGCTTTCGGCCTCCTGACCCCTCCCCGAAAAACCCTCCGCTGGCGCTTCGGATTTTTCGACCCTCCCTCAAGGGGAGGGTGAAAGACGGGGCGACTCAAGGACATAGCATCTACGCTCAGAGGTTCCTTGGAAACCGCTCCTTAACTGGAGGGCGCATACGTTTCAAATTGCAATCTATAGTTGTATGACCATGAGCCGCCTGATCCGCCGCTCCCAGCCGCTTCAGATCCTCAGCCTGGCCGAGGATGCGAACCAGCAGCGCGCGGTCGAAGCCGGCTGCCAGCTCATCAATGCCAACCCCATTTTTGCCGAATGCGGCGCCCACGCGGTCAAACTCTTCCGTACACTGATGATAGACGTGGTGCTGCTCGACATGAACCTGAAAGCGGGCGACGGCTTCGACACGCTCAACCAGATCCGTCTCTCCGGCCGCCGCGGATACAACGCGCCCGTGATCGCGGTGACGGAGAACATCACCGGCCTTCCCGAGCACGCTTACAAGAAACTGGGCTTCTCCGCGCTCTGCCTCAAGCCGCTCGAGCCCTATCGCCTGATCGACCGCGTGGATGCAGCTCTCATCGCCACCGGCCAGACGCCGCTCTTCATGATGCGTGTGAGCGGATGAAGGTGCAGTTGGCCTTGCGCCGCACCGCATCGATCGCCGCAAAGTCTTCTTCCTTGTTGATAAGCGTGCGGAACAGCACCAGCCCCTTCGGCGTCGGTGCCACGACTTCCTGCGCACCGGCGGGCCGCTTCACGTCGACATAAGGCGTCGTCAGCAGCAGATCGACCTTGCCCTTGGCATCCTTATCGTTCTTCACGAAGAAATTGTTGGTCTGCGCATCGAACAGCGAAACCGACCAGTAAGTGCCCGGCGGCACCGGTGCCGTCACATGCAACGCCCCGTTGGTCAGATCGAACGGACACACCGAATAGAGCAGATCCGGCGAAGGCCGCACCACGCCGCGAGACGCCGCCGTCACGCGCCCCTGATGATGGATGGTGTTCGCCTCGCCCATCTTCATCATCACGCGCTTCATGATGAAGCCGGGCGTGTCCATCAGCGTCACGTAATGCACGACCGCCGCCACCGCGAGCGCCGCCACGATCCAAAGGGCCAGCCGCCGCATCACAGGCACACCGAACGTTTGATGGTGGGCAGCATCGCGTTTGCCGGATCGTTCACCACGCCCGCACCCGGATTATAAAGCCGGATCGTCAGGCTGAACCGGCGCTGCGAAAGCGGCAGCCAGTTGCTGAAGGCCTTCCTCGGCGAGGCGGTGATGATAAACGTGCTGTCCGATTTCAATTGCACGGTCTCGCCCGAGATCGACCATTTGTCGTCCTTGTTCGCCATCAGATAATCGTCCGCGCCATAGGCCGTGATGCTCCACCACCTGGCACTCGGCTCGCGTCCCTCGATCTTGTAGACGCAATTGCCATCCAGCCATCCGCCCGCGCTGTCGTGATCGGCGGTATAATACATCGTCTCGCCGCGATTGAGCGCGAGCAACCCGTGCAACGCCACATTCGCCCGCAGATAAGGCCCGCTCTGCGCCGACCCGATCAACAAACTCGTCCGCCACGGCCCATCGGACACCGTGCCGATGGAAAGTTTCGACACCGTAAGCCATGTGGCGGCGAGGCCGAGCGCGGTGCCGATGATGAGAACGGCGAGAAGTTTCAGGAGAAAGCGCAAGGGACAGTCCAATAACGTCTCCCTCGCCCCCGGAGGGGGAGAGGGCAGGGGTGAGGGGGAGATGTTTCAACGTATACGAATGCCGAAACGCGTTGCACCACAGTTGCCACAAGCTCAATCCGCCGCGCGCGTTGAGAGACCGCCCCCTCACCCCAACCCTCTCCCCCGATGGGGTAGAGGGAGAGATTGAAATC
>DATKJT010000065.1:0-3495 GCA_035543495.1 Rhizomicrobium sp.
ATTCGCGGCGAACAGGCCGTAACCGCGTGCATGCCACGTCGTGGGGTGGCGGAAACTCCTGGGGTGATCGAAAACGGCGATGCCCACGTCCTCGCCCTCCACTTTGCCGTCGTAATTGACCCAGTCGGCCCGCTTGCCCCAGATGGCTTTTTCGCCCTCGGCGCCCTGCGAATTCACCATGTGGGCGGGCGGCGAATCGAGTTCCTTGGCTACGCGGATTCCGAACGTTCCTTCCTTGGAATCGCCGAAGGTTAACGGGCCGTGCGTGGCGTGCACCGTGAATTCGCAGTCGATGACGCGCGCCTGGTCATCGCCGCGAAACGCGAACGCCTGCGTTTCTTCGCCGATCACCCGGCCGCTGGGGGCTTGCAGGCTGAACTCGGCCTTGATGACGCCCGCATCGCCGCCGCGCGCTTCATCGATTTTCTCCATCACCATGTGGCCGTACGCCTGCCTGCCGTGATCGTCATAGTATTTCGCGAACGCCTCTTCACCCCAGTAGTCGAGGCCATCGATGTTGCCGTGCGCGAAATAAAGCGGGCGCTGGTGCGGCTCGAAGCTGGGTTCGCGCGGGCTGCCGGCCGACGCGTCGTTGCCCACGGGGAAGCCGCGCGTCACGATGGTTCCTTGAGCGCTCCTGAGCGGCATGAGATACGGCTTGGAGACAGCCGGATCGAAGTAATACGTGGTGAACGGCTTGCCGCCGACGGTGACGTCGATCTGATTCCCTCTGCGCTGAACATCGACGTTCTGCTGGCCGGCACAGACGGCGCAGCACGCCAAAATTGCCAGAAGCAGTTTGCCCATCAGACTTTTTCCGGCACCACGAACGGCTCGCGATACGCGCCACGCAAAAGCCGCGCGGCCTCTTCATCACCGATCACCTGTTCCGTCGCGGGATCGAAGTGCAGCGTGCGCCCCAACCGGTAGGACGTATTGGCCAGGTGGATCAGCGTGCAGGAAATATGCGCCTCCTGGATGGGCGCATTCAGCTCTTCTTTCTTCCGGCTGCGAACGCAATCGATGAAGTTGGCCCAGTTGTTGCCGCGGCGAGAGGCGGTCGGGCCCGGCGTCTGCTCGCGTCCCAGCCAGGTTCGGTAGGACTGATAATCCTCTTCGTTCGTGATCGCCATGAAGCCCTTCGAGCCGTAGAAAATGTCGCCCACCGTGTTGCCGCCCATGTGCAGTTTCTCTTCATGGCCGGGGGGCCCGAGGAACCCGGGAATCGGATCTCCGCCAAAGCCCGGAGTGCCGATGCCTGCTTCGTGGTTGCTGATCCAGTGGCGCACTTCGAATTCCAGAACCTTGCGCTTGGCGGCGCCATCGAACTCGAACGCGCAGCTCAGCACGTTCGGCGTTTCCTGGTCGTCATCAAACATGAAGTGCCCGCCCATGCCCGTGGCTTTGATGGGAAACCCGACACCCAATCCCCAGCGCGCGACGTCGATCTGGTGAGCGCCCTGGTTCCCCACGTCGCCGTTGCCGTAATCCCAGAACCAGTGCCAGTTGTAGTGAAACCGGTTGCGCGTAAAGTCGTGTTTGGGAGCGGGGCCGGTCCACAGGTCGTAATTCACGCCCGCGGGCACGGGTTCGGCCGGAGTGCGTCCGATCGTGTCCCGGTGGTTGAAGCACAGTCCGCGCGCCAGGTACACATCGCCGATGAGCCCCTCCCTGATCTTTTGGATGCCTTCTCTCACCGCCGGGTTAGAGCGGCTGTTGGCGCCGTGCTGCACGATGCGGTTATATTTCTCCGCGGCGCGCACCATCTGCCGGCCCTCCCACCAGAAGTGCGAGCACGGTTTTTCCACGTAGACATCTTTGCCGGCCTGGCACGCCCAAATCGTAATCAGCGCGTGCCAGTGATTCGGCGTGGCAATGGAGACCGCGTCGATCGACTTGTCGTCCATCACCTGGCGCGGGTCGGTGTAGACCTTGGGCTTAGGAATATCCAGCCGCTCCATGTCCGCCAGGCGCCCGCGCACGATATTTTCATCCACATCGCAAACCGCGGCGACTTCCACGTTCTCCAGCCGCGAGTACTCCTCCACGTGCTGAAAACCCTGGCCGCGGATTCCGCACACGGCCACGCGAATGCGATCATTTGCTCCAGCCATACCGTTACCTCCCCGGGAAATTTCAGACTATCACGTCAGGTACTGCAAGGTCTCTTTCATCACCTTGGCAGTGTTCGCGAACGGGTCGCCGGGCAGTTCGGCTTCAATGGAAAAATATCCGCGATAGCCGGCCTGTTTGGCGATGCCGAACAATCGCGCAAGATCCACGGGCTGGATCTGGCCTTTTTCATCCGCGGAAGCATCCTTGACGTGCGCCATATTGAATACGTGTTTGAACATGGCGGCGACGCCTTTGTAATTCTCCTCTGCGCCGCCGCCCAGGTTCAGGGAATTGGCGAAATCCGGCAGCGCGCGCAGGTAAGGGCTGCGCACCTTCTCAATCACCGCCACCAAAAAGAACGGACTCTCGGCCACCGCCGCATCGTTCTCCAGGTTGATGACGATATTCTTCTTCTCCCCATACGCGGCCAACTCGCCCAGGCTTTCGGCGGCGAGAGCGACGTCGGCCTTCACGCCGGGCGCCCCGTTGATGTGCTGCCGCGAGCTGGGGCAACCAATGGCCAAAGCGATGTCGACGCCCTTCTTGCCGAATTCGATGGCCGCTTGCCGCTTAGCTTTGTCGGGATGATAAAAAGGGCGCCCGCCATGGCCGAGATCCACGATGTGCGATCCCGCCTTCGCCACTGCATTGCGCAACTCTTCCAGATACGCAGGATCGGTCGACCGGAAATGGCTGGTTAGCGGATTGATGTTGTGAATGCCAAACCGCTCCACCGCCATGGCGGCGAAATCCTTGGCATCCAGCCCCGGCTCCGAACGATCACGATCCGAGTTGCCGGGCGTGTCCATAATGTGACGGAACGGCCACGTGGTCAGAGACAGCCGGTCACGGGGATTCGACGGAAATTCAAGATGCGGCTCGGCGCCTAGCAACGTTGCGGCGCCGGCCGCTGCGGCGGAAGCTCTCAGAAAAGCGCGTCGCGATAAAATCTCTGCAAGTAGGCTCATGGAGCCTTCAGGAATATCGGATCGCGACCCCGCGTGTCAATGCCTTCCAGTTTGTTAAGAAAGTGAACCGGCCGGGGACTGGCTCCAAACAGTCCCACCTGATCGGACTGCTCGTCGTGGACAGTGGCTGCCTCTCTTGAAAAGAGCTGTAACTGCCCGATTCGCAAAGCCCGCACGTCGCGAAACCGGGACTGGACGCAGTTGCCTGTCCCGGCTTCGCCGCTTGCAGAATATTTTTAGCTCGTGCCTTCGCCCGCGGGTGTCGCGCTTCGGCGACATGACGCTCAACTATCCCCAGCTCCGCGTAAGTTCGTCGCGAGTCAAAGGCCGAATAATCGCCCAACGAAAATAAAGTGCTCGCGCAGACCATATATCCTGCCGGTGTCGTCGAAAATATGAACGAAGCAATAAA
>DATKJT010000066.1:0-56953 GCA_035543495.1 Rhizomicrobium sp.
CCCCCGATGGGGGAGAGGGAGAGATTGAAATCAATCATCCCCCGGCGGCCCGTCGCCATATTGCGGAGCGTACTCCCCGCGATCCCTTCGCGGCCTGCTCGGCCGTTGTTCGTCTTCATCGTTGCCCGAACGTCCGAACAACCAGTCGAAGAACGAGCGGTGATGGTTCTCGGCCCGCGCGCCCGAATTCTGTCCGCTCTCGTCGTCGCCGCGATAGCCAGGTGCGGCGTCGCTTCCCGCATAAGGCGAATCCTCGTCCGTTTCCTCCGGCGCCTGCGGCTCCGATTTGGAAAGCGGTCTGGCAGGCAATCCTTTCTCTGCCACAACCATCACATCTTTCCAAATGCGAGCGGGCAGCAATCCTCCGGTAACATTGCGCATGGGTTTGGAATCATCATTGCCCACCCAGACGCCGGTCACATAATCGGTGGTGAAGCCCACGAACCACGCGTCGTGATAATCCTGCGTGGTGCCGGTTTTGCCCGCCGCCTCCCGGTCGGGCAGGCGCGCGGCGTTGCCCGTGCCCTCGATCACCACGTCATAAAGCATCGCGGTGAGATCCTTGTTCGCCTCTTCGGGGATCACGCGTTCGGGCCGTTTGCCGCTGCGGTTGTAATAGATGTGCCCGCGCCGATCCTCGACCTCGGTCACGAAATAAGCATCGGCCTTCAATCCGCCGGAAGCGAATGTCGCGTAGGCGGATGTCAATTCCAGCGGCGTCACTTCGCTGGTGCCCAGTGCCAGCGACGCATTGGCTTCGAGCGGCGAGGTGATGCCCACTTCGCGCGCCGTCTTGATGACGGTCTTGATGCCCACTTCCTGTGCCAGCCCGGCGGTGACCGTGTTGATCGAATGTGCCAGCGCCTGCGTCAGCGTCACCGTGCCGTATTCGCGATGGCCGTAGTTGGTCGGCTCCCATCCGTCAATGTCCACCGGCCCGTCATCGCGCGTGTCCCACGGGCTCATCCCGTTTTCCACTGCCGCGAGATAAACGAACGGCTTGAACGCAGATCCCGGCTGGCGCCGCGCCTGTGTGGCGCGATTGAAAACGCTTTCGTCGTAATCCCGCCCGCCGATCAGCGCCACCACCGCGCCATCCGGCTTCATCACCACAATCGCGCCTTCGCGCACATGCAGCCGCTTGCCGTCCTTCTTCAGATTGCGCAGCAGCGCCTTGCGCGCGGCTTCCTGCAGCCTGGGCTCCAGCGTGGTGTGGACGATCAGATCTTCCGAAGGCATCTCGCCCGCAATCGTCGCCAGTTTTTTCGCTTCGTCCGCCGCGGTATCGAGATAGTAGTTGCGCGCCTCCAGCATTGTGCGGTCGATGATCTGTGCGGGATGGGATTGGGCAAACGCGGCATCTTTCTTCGTGATCGCGCCGGTCTCGGTCATCGCCTTCAGCACGTCCTTGGTGCGCGCCTGCGCCGCCGCCAGATCGCGCCGCGGCGAAAATGCGGATGGCGCACGCGTCAGCGTCGCCAGCATCGCCGCTTCCGAAAGCGTCAGGTCGTGCGCCGACTTGCCGAAATAAACATGCGCCGCCCCGTCCACGCCATACGCGCCGGAACCCAGATAGATGCGGTTGAGATAAAGTTCGAGAATCTGCTTCTTGGAAAGATCGCGCTCGATGGCGGCGGCATCCAGCACCTCGTTGAATTTGCGCGCATAGGTGCGGTTGGACGTGAGAAACAATATCTTCGCCAGTTGCTGCGTGATCGTGGAACCGCCCTGCACCACATGGCCCGCATGCCAGTTCACCCACGCCGCGCGCACCAGCCCGCGAATGTCGAAGCCGCGATGATCGTAGAACCGGCGGTCCTCCATCGCGATGAACGCGGCGGGAAGATAGGCGGGCATCTGTTCCAGTTTCAGCCGCTCGCCCACGATCGCGCCGCGATGGCCCACCTCGCGCCCCTCCGCATCGAGAAAGGTGAACGCCGCGGGCCGGTTCAGCGCATAGAGATCGCGGCTGAGATCGAGCTTCGGCGCGAACGAGGCCACCACGCTCGGCAATATATAAAGCGTGCCCGCCGCAATCACGGCGAGCACCGCCACGACAATTCCGGCCTTTACCGCAACCCCGCGCCACCGCGCCCAGAATTTCCGGAAGGCCTTACTCGCACTCGACTTCGGCATAAGCCCTCATTCCCGGAACTTTGCGGCGCATTCAAGGCGCGAACTCTTTTCTTACCTCCCCCAAGCGGGGAGGTCGACAGCGCGCGCCAGCGCGATGGCGGGTGGGGCCCGCTGCACAAAACGAATACCGCAAGAAATAGCCCACGCGGAGCCGCGGAGAAGCGCGGAGGAACAACAACTCTGCGCCCCCGACCGCGCGAAATATTTCCTCACCTCCCCCAGCGCGGGGGTCTGTAGCGACAGCGTGCGGACCGACGCTGCAAAGCAGCGGCGGGTGGGGATTTCACGCGGAGACGCGGAGCAGCCTCGACCTCCGCGTCTCCGCGTGAATCATTCGGCGCCCCAAGATTCGATTTCCGAGAAAAATTTTTCCAACATGAACGAACACACCCACCCCATATTTTCTGTTCGATAGCTCGACACGCACAATTGCATCGCCCCACTTTGAATTTTTTCAATTGTTTAACCCCCCTCAGCGTAACGCTGCATTTTTTCTAGATTTCATCGAAGAAAAATGAAATCGGGACTTGCAGCGCAACGCTCCTCCGTGCATACTCTTTACATCCCAACAATTGCGAACGAAGCGATGCACACCGGAAAACCGGCGCGCAAACGCGTCCACATATGCTTACAGCCGGCCCTCAAAGCCGGCTTTTTTCTTTTGGAGAAACCGAGAATGTCCATGCAGGCAAACCTTGCGCCCGGCCTGACCGAGGCGTGGAGGCCCAAGACGTTATCCGAGCTGATGCCTGAGGACATCGATGAAGAATGGATGGATCTCATGGTCAAACGCTTATTCCGTGAACTCGACCGGCAATTGCACGCCATCGAGAAACAAGACGTCTCCACAGATGCCGCGCAGAAAGCCCAGGTCGCGCGCACGCTCGTCTCGATGGAGCGTGCGCTGGGCCGTCTGACGCGGACCGAAATGGAACGCGCCGCCAGGCGCGAACAAAAAGTGACGGGTACCAACGATGACAAGCGCGCGATTCTTGAACGCCGCCTCGATCAACTCTCTGCCCGCGAAACGCAGGCAAGCGTTCCTGACGAGTCTAAGTGACGATGAAGCCGAATTCCTCTGCCACGACTGGCCGTTCTGGGCGCGGCAGGCGCAACTGCCGCCGCCCGGCGACTGGCGCATCTGGCTGTTCCTCGGCGGCCGCGGCAGCGGAAAAACCCGCGCCGGCGCGGAATGGATCGTGGGCCTCATCGGCACCGGCCGTTACCGCCGTGTGGGCCTGATCGGCGCAACGCATAACGATGCAAGGCATGTGATGATCGAAGGCGAAAGCGGTTTGCTGAGCGTGGCCCCCCACGCCCGTTACGAACCGTCCAACAACCGCGTGCGGTGGCCCTCCGGCGCCATGGCAACCGTGCTCAGCGCCGAAGAACCGGATTCCATCCGCGGCCACCAATTCGATGCGGTGTGGGCGGACGAAGTTGCGAAATGGTCGAACGCGCAGGCCGCGCTCGACATGCTGCTCATGTCGCTGCGCCTGGGAAGCGATCCGCGCCTCGCACTCACCTCCACCCCGCGCAACATCGCGGCGTTGAAGAAGTTATTGGAAGACAGAAACGTGATCCGCACGCACTCCACCACGCGCGACAACGAAGCCAACCTCGCCCCGGGCTTCCTCGCGATGCTGGAGAGCCGCTATGCGGGCACGCGATTGGGACGGCAGGAACTGGATGCCGAACTGATCGAAGACAACGAGTCCGCGCTCTGGCGCCGCGACTGGATCGAGCGAACGCGCTGCACGATGCCGCCCGCGCTGACCCGCGTCGTCATCGGCGTGGACCCGCCCGCGTCGTCGAAAGGCGACGAATGCGGCATCGTTGTCGCCGGCCGCGCGGAAAGTGAAGCGGGCTTCGTGCTCGCCGATCTTTCCGCCGGCGGTCTGTCGCCCAACGCCTGGGCCGCGCGCGTGGCCGATGCGTTCGAGCATTGGAAAGTCGACACCATCGTCGCCGAAGCCAACCAGGGCGGCGACATGGTGAAAAGCGTGCTGCAACAGGCGGCACCCAATTTGCCGGTGCGTCTGGTTCACGCCACGCGCGGCAAAGTCACCCGCGCCGCGCCCATCGCAGCACTCTACGAACAAAGCCGAATCCATCACGCAGGCGTTTTCGCAGAAATGGAAGACCAGATGTGCCAATACGACGGCGAAGGCAAAAGCCCAGACCGCATGGACGCACTGGTCTGGGCGCTGACGGATTTGTTCGGTGTGAAGAGAGCAGAGCCGAAGGTGCGAAGTCTGTAACACCCACTTACCTCCCCCTTGTGGGGAGGTCGAATAAATCGCGAGCGCAGCGAGAGATTTTTCGGGTGGGGGACGGTGCCAAACCGCACACCGCCCCCCACCCGGAGCTTTCTACGCTTCGCTGCGAAACCTCCGACCTCCCCACAAGGGGGAGGTAAGAAAAGGAAGAACAATGTTCGAATTCCTCACCCGCCGCGCCGCCCGCGCGCCGGAACAAAAATCGCTGACCGGATTCCTCGCGCTGATGCAAGGCACTGCCGCCACCTGGACCGCGCGCGATTACCCAACGCTTGCCCGCGAAGGCGTGATGCAGAACGCCGTCGCCTATCGCTGCGTGCGCATGATCGCCGAAGGTGCGGCCAGCGTCCCGTTCCTTCTCTACGAAGGCACCACCGAACTGGAATCCCACCCGCTGCTTGCGCTGCTCGCAAGCCCCAACCCGCAGGATAGCGGCGCCGCCTTGTTCGAACGCTGGTACGCCTTCCTGCAATGCGCGGGCGATGCCTATCTCGAAGCCGCCACCTTGCGCGGTGAAATCCGCGAGCTGCATGTGCTGCGCCCCGATCGCGTGAAGGTCGTCCCCGGCCCGCGCGGCTGGCCACAAGCGTATGACTATACCGTCGACAGCCAGACCACGCGCATCCACCGCGATGCCAACGGATTCCTCCCCGTCATGCACGCCCGCCTGTTCCACCCGCTGGACGATCTCTACGGCTATTCCCCCATCCGCGCCGCAGCAACGGCCATCGATGTGCACAACGCAGGCGCCGCCTGGACCAAAGCGCTGCTCGACAACGCCGCGCGCCCCTCCGGCGCACTTATATATAAAGGCCCCGATGGCACGAGCCTCACCAACGACCAATTCCAGCGCCTGAAATCCGAACTCGAAAACGCCTATCAGGGTGCGTCGAACGCCGGCCGCCCCATGGTGCTCGAAGGCGGCCTGGACTGGCGCGCGATGAGCTACACGCCCTCTGACATGGATTTCGGCGACACCAGAGCCAACGCCGCGCGCGAAATCGCGCTGGCCTTCGGTGTGCCCCCAATGTTGCTCGGCATCCCCGGCGACAACACCTACGCAAACTATCGCGAAGCCAACCTGGCCTTCTGGCGCCAAACCATTCTGCCGCTCGTCGGCCGCACCGCGCAGGACCTTACCCGCTGGCTAACCCCGCGCTTCGGCGAGAATTTGCGCATCGGCTACGACGCCGACGCCGTGGAAGCCCTGGCGCTTGAACGCGAATCCGTCTGGGACCGCATAGGAAATGCCAGCTTCCTGACCTTGAATGAGAAGCGCGTGGCGGCGGGCTATTCCCCGGTCGAACAGGGGGATGAGACCGCACGGTGAAATCTGATTTCAACTATTCCGCGAACCAACTACTCTATGCCCGCTACGGGAGTCGCTTCATGAAATGGTGGATTGCTTTACTGCTGACCACGCTTGCGACGAGTTCAGTCCAAGCTGATGAAAAATGTACTCTGCAAAAAGTCGCCACGGTACCGCTGACAGTCACTCCGAGCGGGACTGTGACGGTTCCCGTCATAGTCGCAGGTGATCCGCTTACCTTCGCGCTGAGCATCAATGATGGCTTCTCCGCAATTTCCAGCGATTATGCTGAAAAGAGAGGCTTGCATCTTACGTCGAACTTACCGTCCCTCCTTCATTTCGATTTTTTGGTCGGGACCGCAACAGCTTCTGATGTGATGGTGGGTGATCTTGCTTTAAAGAATGTTCAGTTTCTCCGCGGAGATGTCACCAAACATTCCTTGTTTGGGGTCAGCGGGACTATCGGATTAAACGTACTCGAGAACTACGACGTTGAATTGGATTTCAAAGACAATCGGTTGAATCTATATTCTCAAAACCACTGTCCGGGCGATGTTGTATATTGGTCATCAGCCTATACGGTGATTCCCTTCACGCAAGATGCTGCTGGCAATCTCATCTATCAATTGAAGCTCGACGGTAAGTTGGTGACGGCAGGCTTCAATTTGTTCAGAGGTTTCGGGTTCATCAGCAGTGAGAAGGCACAAGAAGTAGTTGGGCTAACCACGCTGGATGGTCTGACAAAGACGCCCAATTTGGTCTTCGGAATAAATGAAACCTACATATATCCTTTCCAGACGCTGGAATTTGGGGCGTTCACGTTCAAGCAGCCGGAAATCTATGTTTATCCCGGCAAAGTTTTATGCCGTCCCAGCCATGTCATGCGTTGCTTGGGTGTGCCGGATATAGTTGTTGGATCCGACCAATTGCGGAAGCTGCATCTGTTCTATGTATTCAAAGAAGGCAAGCTATGCGTCACCACTGCAGATGCGCATCTCTAGGGAAGTATAGAATGAACGCCATAGCCGAACACATACCGCTGTTGGATAAGCGTCTTCCGGCCGCCCTTGTGGCGGCTTTTTTGTTGCAAACGGCCGGCGCGCTTTTCTGGGCCGGGTCCGCCGCCGAGCGGATTTTGGTATTGGAGAAGACCGCCGCCAACAACCAGGCCGCCATCGAGCGCGTTGCCGTGCTCGAAGAACAAGTCACCACCATCAAGCAAACGCTCGACCGCATCGAAGCCAAGCTCGATCGCACCAACAGATAGAAAAACATGACCGTCAAAGTGCAACACGCGAGGCGCCGCCTCGCGCATGTCAGCGCGCCTGCCTCGCTGACATCGCTCAATCGCGACCAGTTCGAAGGATACGCCTCGCTCTTCGGCGTGCCCGATGGGGCAGGCGATGTCGTCGCCCCCGGCGCCTTCGCCAGCTCGCTCAAGAAACAGGGTCTCGAAAACGTGCGCATGCTCTACCAGCATTTCGCGCACGAACCCATCGGCGTGTGGGAAGAGATGCGCGAGGACAAGCGCGGCCTTTATGTGAAAGGCCGCCTCGTCACCGATACCGCGCGGGGCCGCGAAGTTCTGGCGCTGCTTCGTGAAGGCGCGCTCAACGGATTGTCCATCGGCTTTCGCACCAGGCGCGCGCGCCGCGATGCGATCACGGGCCTGCGCACGCTTTTGGACATCGAGCTTTGGGAAGTGTCGGTCGTGACCTTCCCGCTGCTTCAGGGAAGTCAAGTCACGGCCATTGGAACGAAAGCCGACGCAGCAATGCTTATTCGCGAAGCCGCAGCGGCGATCCGCCCTTAACCCTCATTGTTTTAAAAGGAACAAACATGCAGTTTGAAACCAAATCCCTTGAAACCAAGGACGTCAACAACCTTGAGATCAAGGAAGCGTTCGACGATTTCCTGCGCGCCTTCGAAGCGTTCAAGGAATCCAACGACGAACGCCTCACCCAGGTCGAACGCAAAAGCACCGACGTGGTGACCGACGAAAAGGTCGACCGCATCAACCGCGCGCTCGACGAACAGAAGCGCACCATCGACGAACTGATGCTCGCCGCTTCCCGCCCGTCTCTCGGCGGCGAATTCAAGGCCGCGCCGGATCGCGCCACGCGCGAGCGCAAGACCGCGTTCGATCGTTACGTCCGCAAGGGCGATGCCTCGGGCTTCGATGCGCTGGAACTGAAATCGCTGTCCGCCGGCTCCAACCCGGATGGCGGCTATATCGTGCCGCTGGAGATCGAACAGACCATCGATCGCATCCTGCAGAAATATTCGCCCATCCGTGCCATTGCCAGCGTGCGCCAGATCGGCGGCAATATTTATCGCAAGCCCATCACCACCGTGGGCGCCACCACCGGCTGGGTGGCCGAAACGGCATCCCGTCCGCAGACGAATTCGCCCACGCTCTCCGTGGTCGATTTCCCGGCGATGGAATTGTACGCGATGCCCGCCGCCACGCAGGTGCTGCTCGACGATGCGCAGGTCGATATCGAAACCTGGCTCGCAAACGAAGTGCAAACCGTCTTCGCCGAACAGGAAAGCACCGCTTTCGTCACCGGCGATGGCTCCAGCAAGCCGAAGGGCTTCCTGAGCTACACCAACGTCGCCGACGGTTCGTGGACGTGGGGCAATATCGGTTACGTTGCCACGGGTGTCTCCGCGAATTTCGCGGCCTCCAATCCGTCCGACAATCTTCTCGATCTCGCCTACCTGCCCAAGCAATCCTATCGCGCCAATGCGAATTGGGTGATGAACCGCAAAACGGAAGCCGCCGTCCGCAAGTTCAAGGACACGACGGGCAACTACATCTGGCAGCCCAGCAACATTGCGGGCCAACCCGCAACCTTGTTCGGTTATCCGGTGATCGAATCCGAAGACATGCCCGATATCGCCGCGAACAGCTTCTCCATCGCGTTCGGCGATTTCAATCGCGGCTATCTGATCGTCGACCGCGTCGGCATCCGCGTTCTGCGCGATCCCTACACGGCGAAACCCTACATCCTGTTCTACACGACCAAACGCGTCGGCGGCGGCGTGCAGAACTTCGAAGCCCTCAAGCTCCTGAAGTTCGGAACGAGCTGACGCCTCATCCGCTCTGACCTCCCCCTTGTGGGGAGGTCGAAAAACGCGGAACGCGTTTTTCGGGTGGGGGACGGTGTTTGCAATACGCACCGCCCCCCGCCCGAAATTCTTTCCGCTGCGCTTCAAGAATTTCGACCTCCCCACAAGGGGGAGGTGAAAGAGAACACATGCCCCTTCAACTGATCACCCCACCAGCCATCGAGCCCGTCACGCTCGAAGAGGCAAAGCTCCACCTCAAGGTGGACACCACAGACGACGACACGCTGATCACCGCGTTGATCGCCGCTGCGCGTGCCCGCGCCGAATGGCACACGGGGCGAGCGTTCGTCACCCAAAGCTGGGTGTTGTGGCTCGATGGCTGGCCCGAACGCAATTGCGTCGAGATCCCGCTGCCCCCGTCGCAGGCGGTCACCTCATTGACAACCTACGCCATGGACGACACGGCAACGGTTCTCGACGCAAGCCTTTACCAGGTTGATGCATCGTCCCAGCCCGCGCGCATCGCGCTCAAATCGCCCGCGATCATTGTTTCGACGCGCGCGTTGAATGCAGTGGCCATCGCTTTCGATGCGGGCTACGGCGACAACGCAACCGACGTACCGCAACCCATCCGCACCGCGATCCTCGAAATTGTGGCGGAGCTTTACACCAACCGTGGCGACATCGCCGCCGAACCGCCGCAAGCGGCCGTGGCGATGCTGGCGCCGTATCGCATCGTGAAACTGTAACTCCCGCTTACCTCCCCCTTGTGGGAAGGTCGAACAAATCTGAGCGCAGCGAAGATTTTTCGGGTGGGGGCAGTGTCGCAACGCACACCGCCCCCCACCCGGATCGCTTCGCTCTCCGACCTCCCCACAGGAGAGAGGTTAGAAAAGGAAAAAATGATCGGCTTACTCAACCAACGCGCCACCATCGCGGCGAAAACCGCATCGTCCGATGGCGGCGGCGGCTTCGACGATGGCTGGACGACCATCGCCACCGCCTGGGTCCGCATCGAACCGAATGGCGCCAGCGAAGTGTTCGGCCCCGAACGCAGCGAATCCCGCAACCGCTACCGCCTCACGCTCCGCCGCAATGCGGATATCGAAGCGGGCCACCGCGTCAGCCTCGGCGCCCGAACGATGATCATCCAAAACGTCATCGACGAAGGCCCGAACGCGCAAATCATGACGCTGCTCTGCGAGGAAATCCCATGAGTTCGCCAAGCTGGGCCCTGCAAACCGCGATCTTCACCGCGCTGTCAGCCGACACGAATATCAAATCCGTGCTCGGCAATCCGGCCCGCATCTACGATGAAGTCCCGCGCGAAGCCGCCATGCCCTATCTCGTCATCGGCGACGACAAGCAAAGCGATTGGAGCACCTCCACCGATACCGGCGCCGAACACGCGCTCACCCTGCACGTCTGGTCCCGCGCCCGCGGCCGCAAGGAATCCAAAACGATTGCCGAAGCCGTTCGCGCCGCGTTGGACGATGCCGATCTTTCGCTCACCGGTCACACCCTGATCGACATCAAACATCAGTCGCAGGAATTCCTGCGCCAGACCGACGGCCAAACCTATCACGCGGTGCTGAAGTTCAGAGCCGTAACGGAAGAAAGTGAGTAGTGAATGGTGAGTAGGGAGTAGTGAGTAGTGAGTAGTGAGTAGCTGAAAAGTTTTAGACGCTTCCTACTCCCTACTCACAATTCCCTATTCACCAACCCATCCCAACAACCAAGGAGAACACCCATGTCCGCCCAAAAGGGCAAAGACCTGCTTATCAAGATCGGCGATGGCGGCGATCCTGAAAGTTTCGCAACCGTCGCGGGCCTGCGCGCCACAACGCTCGCGTTCAACGCGCAAACCGTCGACATCACCAACGCCGATTCCGCCAACGCCTGGCGCGAACTGCTCGACAGCGGCGTGAAATCCGCCACGCTCTCCGGCAACGGCGTGTTCAAGGATGCGGCAAGCGATGAATCCCTGCGCGCCGCATTCTTCAACCAGACCTTGCCGAATTTCCAGATCGTGATCCCGAACTTCGGCACCGTGCAGGGCCCGTTCAAAATCACCTCGCTGCAATATGACGGCCCCTACGACGGCGAAGTGAAAATCTCGCTGTCGATGGCGTCGGCAGGATCAATGTCGTTCACATCAGCGTAGTCCAATGCCCTCTTCATCCTCCCCCGCAAGCGGGGGAGGAAACAAAAGGATATGACATGCCCAACAAAGCCCGTGGCGAAGCAGCCCTCGCAGCCGGTGGCAACGATTACCGTTTGCTGCTCACGCTCGGCGCGCTCGCCGAAATCGAAGATGGTCTCGGCCTCGAAGACCTAAGCCAGGTCTCCACGCGCCTCAGAACTTTGCGCGCCGCCGATCTCGCCATCGTCGCGGCCGCGTTGTTGCGCGGCGGCGGTCACAACATCTGCCCCGCAGACGTGCTGAAGCTCGCCTGCGATCTCGGCAGCATCGTGCGCGCCGTGCGTGAAGCCTTCGAAGCCGCCGGCCTCAACGATGCCAAGGCCGAGGGCGCCCAAAGCCCTTTTCCTGGGAGCGCTGGCTCGAACTTGGCCTCGGCGTGATGGCGCTCCCGCCAAAAACTTTCTGGAGCATGAGTTTGAAGGAATGGCGCGCCACCGCCACCGGCTGGCAGGCGCGCCATTTTCCCAAGCGCGCAAACCCCATGAACCGCCACGATCTCGAACATCTGATGAAAGCCCATCCCGATGGCTGACGAAAACATTTCCCTCGGCGCCGACATCGCCCCGCTCAACGGCGCGCTCGATAGCGCCGCAAAGGCGTTGTCGGATTTCGCCAACGGCCCCGTCGCCGATACGTCTTCCCGCATCGAAACCGCGGTCAACCGCAGTTTCAATTCGGTCGCCAACACCATCAGCCGCGCCGCCGTTTCCGGCAAACTGTCGATGGACCAGATGGTCACCGCGATCCTCGCAGATTTCGAGCGCGTCGCGATCAGCCAGTTCATCGTCAAGCCGATCGAAGGCGTGGTGAGCAACATCGCAAGTTCGATCCTCTCCATCGGCGGCGCGCGCGCAGGCGGCGGCCCGGTTGCAGCCGATGTGCCTTATCTCGTCGGCGAACAGGGCCCCGAATTGTTCGTGCCGTCGTCGAACGGCAGCATCGCGCCCAACAGCGCGCTCGGCGGCGCGCGCCCGCAGATCGTGCTCAACGTGCAAACGAAGGATGCGCCAAGCTTCCTCAAATCCGAACCGCAACTTGCCGCGATGATGTCCAGAGCATTGGCGAGAGGCCAGAGGAATTTGTGAACGCGTTAGTAGTCCTCGGAGCGCTTGATGGCGACGATTACAAGTGCGGCGCAAAAAATTGCCGCGGAGAAAAGGAAGAAATCAGGATGTGCGGGCAGTATTCCCAATACCGGATAGGCATACAAACATCCCATCACGGCGATCACCAACCCCAGAGCGAGCAAAACTCCCGCCCAATGGGAGGGGAGGAAAAGGACAGGTATCCCTCCAATACGAAAGCGCCAAAACCAAGGCTTACGTGATTCGTTGCTCAAGCATTTTCTCCGTCGAACCCGCAATCTTCTGAAAGTATAACATGTCTTTCCACGAAATCCGCTTCCCAACATCCATCGCATTTCACTCCAGTGGCGGCCCCGAACGCAAAACCGAAATCGTCACCCTCGGCTCCGGTTTTGAAGAACGCAATGCCGTCTGGGCCAATTCCCGCAGGCGTTACGATGTCGGCTACGGCGTGAAAACGCTCGACGATCTGCACGCCGTCATTGCTTTCTTCGAGGCGCGCCTGGCGAGGCTCTACGGTTTCCGCTTCAAGGATTTCGCCGATTTCAAATCCTGCGCCCCGCAAACAGCACTCGCGCCCACCGATCAATCCATCGGCACCGGCGACGGCAGCAACAAAGTATTTCAGCTTGCGAAAACCTACACCTCCGGCACCTCAAGCTGGTCGCGCACCATCAAGAAGCCGGTCACCGGCACCATCCGCGCCGCCATCAACGGCACAGAAACAAGCGCCTTCATGCTCGACACGACAACCGGCCAACTCACCTTCACCGCCGCACCCGCCAACGGAGCAACCATCACCGCCGGTTTCGAATTCGACACACCCGTCCGTTTCGACACCGACACGTTATCGGTGAATCTGTCCAACTTCGCCGCCGGCGAAATCCCCAGCATCCCGATTGTGGAGATCGCGCTGTGAAAACCATTTCCGCAGACCTGCAAACCCATCTCGATTCCGGCGCCACCAGGCTCTGCTGGTGCTGGAAGATCACCCGCAACGATGCCGCGGTGCAAGGCTTCACCGACCACGACACCGATATCGCTTTCGATGGCGTCACCTATGAAGCCGCGTCCGGCTTCACCGCCAGCGAAGTACAATCTTCCCTCGGCCTCGCCGTGGACAATCTCACCGTCGTCGGTGCGCTCAATTCGTCAACGATCAACGAAGCCGATCTCGCCGCCGGTCTTTATGACGACGCCAGCATCGAAATCTGGCGCGTAAACTGGTGCGCCCCGGACCAGCGCGTGCTGATGCGCAAAGGCAGCCTTGGCGAAGTCCAGCGTGGCCGCACTTCGTTCCAGGCCGAAGTGCGCGGCCTCGCACATATCTTGAACCAGCCGGTGGGCCACGCCTTCGGCTATTCCTGCGATGCCGATCTGGGCGATGCGCGCTGCACCATCGCTCTGGCGACGCCAACCTTCACCGGCACGGGCACCATCGCCGCCGCCAGCGACAATCGCCGTTTTACCGTATCGGGTCTGGAAAGTTTTGCCGACGGCTGGTTCACAAACGGCAAACTCACTTTCACGACCGGCGCGAACGCGGGCCGCGCGATGGAAGTCAAACGCCACGGCGTCTCCAGCCTCGGTGTCAGTATCGAACTCTGGCAGGCGATGAGCGAAGACGTCGCCAGCGCGGATTCCTTTTCGATCACCGCCGGTTGCGACAAGCAATTCTCCACCTGCAAAGCGAAATTCGCCAACACCGCCAACTTCCGCGGCTTCCCCTACATGCCGGGCAACGACGCGGTGATCTCCGTCGCCACGCAAACCCCAACTCTCAATGGCGGCAGCCGCTATGGAAACTGAAACGATCGTTCAAACCGCGCGGGGTTGGCTCGGCACGCCCTATGTGCATCAGGCAAGCGTCAAAGGTGCGGGCTGCGATTGCCTCGGCCTGTTGCGCGGCGTGTGGCGCGAACTGAACGGCGAAGAACCGGAAACCGCACCGCCCTATTCGCCCGATTGGGCCGAAGCACGCGGCGAAGAAACGCTCTATCTCGCGCTCTCGCGGCACTTGCGCGAAATCGACACGGCAAACCTCGCTCCCGGCGACATCGCATTGTTCCGCATGAACCCGCGCGGTCCCGCCAAACATTGCGGCATCGTCGCGGAGAAAGAGGGCAGGCGAACCCTCATCCACGCCCGCCAGAACAAACGCGTGAGCGAAGAACCGTTCGCGCCGTTCTGGAAAAAGAAACTGGCTTACGCCTTTCGTATCTGAGCACACATCATGGCATCACTTGTTCTCGGCACCGTCGGTCAGGCCGTCGGTCCATCGCTGTTCGGCGCGGGTTTTTCCGTCTTCGGCGTCACCATCTCCGGCGCGGAAATCGGCAGCGCCATCGGCGCACTTGCGGGCTCGCTCATCGATTCCGCGCTGATGCCCGGCCAGCACATCACGCGACAGGGCCCGCGCCTCAGCGACATCAACATCCAGTCTTCCACCGAAGGCGCGCCGATCCCGCGCGTCTACGGCCGCATTCGCGTGGCGGGTCAGATCATATGGGCTTCGCAGTTCAAGGAAACTGCCGCCACCACCAACAGCGGCGGCGGCAAGGGCTTCGGCTCCAGCGTGAAGGTCACCGAAACCGACTACACCTATTCCATCTCTTTCGCGGTGGGCCTGTGCGCCGGCGTCACCACAAAGATCGGCCGCGTCTGGGCCGATGGAAATCTGATCGACTTGTCCCAATTCACCACGCGCTTTTATCACGGCGATGAATCCCAAACCTTCGATCCGCTGATCGAGGAAATCGAAGGCGCGGCGAATGCGCCCGCCTATCGAGGTTTGAGCTACATCGTCTTCGAAGACATGCCGCTCGCGCAATTCGGCAACCGTATTCCGCAACTACAATTCGAGATCATCCGCGCGATTTCCGCCGACAAACCCAACACACTGGAAAACCGCCTGACCGGAGTCACCCTCATCCCCGGCGCGGGCGAATTCGTCTATGCCGACGAAATCGTCACCTCCGACAACGGCGAAGGCACCACGATCCCCGAAAACGCCCACAATTCCGATGGCGAGGCCGATATCTCGTCTTCGCTCGACGAACTGCAATCCCTCGCACCCAACATCGGCGCGGTCTCGCTGGTCGCCGGATGGTTTGCCAACGATCTGCGTTGCGGAAATTGCGAAATCAAACCCGGCGTCGAAACCGATACCAAAACCACCTATCCCGAAACTTGGGAAGTGAACGGCATCGCGCGCGAAGACGCACACGTCGTCAGCCAGGTCGATGGCCGTCCCGCTTATGGCGGCACACCGTCAGATCAAACCATCACAGCCGCAATCCAAAACCTGAAAACCCGCAACCTACGCGTGATGTTCAACCCGTTTCTCTTTCTGGATATCCCAACCGGCAACACGCTCACCGATCCCTACACCGGCGAAGGCGGCCAACCCGCCTATCCCTGGCGCGGCCGCATCACCTGCGATCCCGCGCCCGGCGTCTCCGGCTCGCCCGATCAAACAAGCACCGCCGCCACGCAGGTGGAAAATTTCTTCAATGCCGAATGGGGCTATCGCCGCATGATTTTGCATTACGCCCAGCTCTGCAAAGATACGGGCGGCGTGGATGCGTTTCTCATTGGCTCCGAATTGCGCGCGCTCACCCGCATCCGCGACAGCGCCACCACCTATCCCGCCGTCGCCGCCCTCAAAACACTCGCCGCCGATGTGCGCGCCATTCTGGGCGGCGCCACGAAGATCGGCTACGCGGCCGACTGGTCCGAATACAACAACCATCAAACCGGTAATGTACCGGGCGCGGTGTTGTTCAATCTCGACCCGCTATGGTCCGATGCCAATATCGATTTCATCGGCATCGACAACTATCTCCCGCTGGCCGACTGGCGCGATGGCACGGCGCATGCCGATTACGACGCCGAAAACGGCCCAACCGACACACACGATCCCGCCTATCTCGCGCGCAATATCCAGGGCGGCGAAGATTACGACTGGTATTATGCAAGCGATGCCGACCGCAACGCCCAACTGCGCACGCCCATCACCGATGGCCTGGGCAAACCGTGGGTCTTCCGCCAGAAAGATTTCTGGAACTGGTGGTCGAACGCCCATTACGACCGCCCCGACGGAAGCGAAAGCGCAAGCCCCACCGATTGGGTGCCGCAATCCAAACCCATCGTCTTCTGCGAACTGGGTTGCCCCGCCGTCGACAAAGGCGCCAACCAGCCCAACGTGTTCGTGGATGCGAAATCCTCCGAAAGCGCGCTGCCGTATTATTCCAACGGCGAACGCGACGATCTCCTCCAGCGCCGTTTCCTCGAAGCACATCTGAATTTCTGGATCGATCCGGCGAACAACCCGACATCGGCCGTCTATTCCGCCCCGATGCTCGACACATCGAACCTTTATCTCTGGACGTGGGATGCGCGGCCCTTTCCCTTCTTCCCGTCGCGCAGCGATGTGTGGGGCGATGCGCCGAACTATCGTCTCGGCCACTGGCTCACCGGCCGCCTGGGCGCGGTGCAATTGTCCGATCTCGTGGCCGACATCTGCGAGGCCGCAGGCTTCACCGACTACGACGTTTCGAATCTCGATGGCCTTGTCACCGGCTTCGCTGTCACCGATACCATGAGCCCGCGCGATGCACTCGGCCCATTGAGCGTCGCCTATTGCTTCGATGCGGTCGAAAGCGAAGGCAAGATCGAATTCGTCATGCGCGGCCGCCCCACGGCGACCGCAATTGCGCAAACCGATCTCGTACTGCCCGATGGCGAAACCGGTTTCGGCTTCTCCTTCACCCGTGCCCAGGAAACCGATCTGCCCAACGCCTCGCGCATCGCCTATATCGATGCAAGTGCGGACTATCGTCAGGCCGTTGCCGAAGCCCGCCGCCTCGTCACGCTGTCTGATCGCGTCGCCACCTCCAATCTTCCTCTTGTGCTCGATCAGGGCGAAGCCATCGGCATCGGCGCGCGGCTGCTGCAGGATGCGTGGGTGATGCGCGAAACCGGCACCTTCGCCTTGCCGCCCTCCCTTCTCGCGCTCGATGCCGCCGACGAACTCCTGCTCGATGCGGGAGGCCGCACCCGCCGCATCCGCATTTCGTCGATAGACGATGCCGGCGCGCGCAAGATCGAAGCGGTGGCCACCGATCCGTCGATCTATGAATCCATTGTGGGCCCATCGCGCACATTGAGTGCGCTGCAATCCATCGCCTATACCGGCCGCGCATTGGTCGCGTTCATGGATCTTCCGCTTCTCACCGGCAACGAAACGCCGTGGGCGCCCACCGCCGCCGCGTTTGCAAGTCCATGGCCCGGCCAGGTTCTCATCCTGAAAAGCGCCAGCGAATCCGGCTACACACTCGACACCGCACTCACCCGCGCCGCGGCCATCGGCGTCACGGCATCTGATTTCTATACCGGCCCCATCTGGCGCTGGGACGAAGTGAACACGCTCCAGATCCGTCTTTTCAACGGCACGCTCGCCTCGAAAGACGATCTCGCCGTTCTGGGCGGCGCGAACGTGCTCGCGCTCGAAAACGAAGACGGCGAATGGGAAGTGCTGCAATTCGCCAACGCCCGGCTCACCGCGCCCAACCAATGGTCGCTCACCAGACTGCTGCGCGGCCAGGCCGGAACGGAACAGGCGATGCGCAATCCGGTCCCCGCCGGCGCCCGCGTGGTGTTGCTGGACGGATCGCAAAAGCAACTCTCGCTCACGCTCGATCAATACAATCTGCCGTTCAACTATCTCTGGGGCCCGCAAGGCAAACCGATTTCCGATCCGGCCTTTCAAGGTGCCGCCGAACAATTCGCAGGCGTGGGCCTTCGCCCCTTCGCGCCGTGCCAGTTGCGCGCGTCGCGTAGCGGAAGCGACATCGCGCTCTCCTGGATTCGCCGCGACCGCTCGCCGGGCAGCGACGGCTGGGACCAGACCGAAATTCCGCAGAGCGAAACGAGCGAAAGCTACGATGTGGAAATTCTCGATGGTTCGGACACCGTTGTGCGCACCATCAACGCGGTGTCGTCGCCATCGCTAACCTATAGCGCCAGCGACATCGCAACAGATTTTCCCGGCGGTTTGCCGTCGCCGTTCCGCTTCAACGTCTATCAACTTTCCACCACCGTCGGCCGGGGCAGCAAAGCCAGCGCCGCATTTTACATCTGACGAAAGACCAACCATGACCACCGAAACCCCGCGCGCGGGGCTGCCGTTTCTTGCGGCGGCTCAGGCGCAGAAGCACGTCACCCACAACGATGCGCTCACCGAACTCGACGCGTTGATCGCCGCGCGTTTCCTCGACCGCGATCTCACATCGCCGCCGTCAAGCCCTGCGGATGGCGATGCCTATCTCGTCAAAGCCGCCGCCACCGATGCGTGGGCCGGGCAGGACGGCAGAATCGCCTATTGCCTCGATGGCGGCTGGCGTTTCTATGCGCCGTTCGCGGGCCTCATTGCGCTGGTGATCGATGAAAACAAATTCATCGCTTTTGACGGCAGCGCGTGGAACGATCTGGCGGGTTACATTCCGCTTGATAACGTCTCCCAGCTCGGCGTCAACACAACGGCGGATTCCACCAACAAACTCGCCGTCAAATCCAACGCCATCTTGTTCGCCGCCTTGGAGGCCGCTTCCAGCGGCACCGGCGACATCCGCTTCACGGCGAACAAGGAAGCCGCGTCGAACACAGCTTCGTTGCTGTTCCAGGACAATTTCTCCGGCCGCGCCGAAACCGGCCTCACCGGCGACGACGATTTCCACGTGAAGGTTTCGCCCGATGGCAGCGCCTGGACCGAAGCACTGTTGATCGACAAGACAAGCGGTCTCGTCACGCTTGCGGGCGATCCCACTGCCGATTTGCACGCCGCCACCAAACAATATGTCGATGCCAACAGCGGCGGCGGGGGCGGCGGCGCGCCCACCAGCGCGTCCTATCTCACACTCGCCACCAACGCCTCGCTGTCCGCCGAACGCGTGCTCACAGCCGGAAGCGGCATCGGCTTCACCGATGCAGGCGCCAACAGCACGCTCACCGTCGCCAACACCGATAAGGGTTCGGATGCCGTCGCCACGCACGAAGCGGCAAGCGATCCACACCCGCAATATCTGACCGGCAGCGAAGGCCTGTCCCTCTCCGGCGGCACACTCACCGGCGCGCTCACGCTGGCCGCCGATCCAACGTCCTCGTTGCAAGCCGCGACCAAGCAATATGTCGATGCGCATGTGGGCGAAACCAACACCGTCAGCAATGTCGGCACCGCTGGCACCGGAATCTTCAAACAGAAATCGGGCGTCGATCTCCAGTTCAAGAAACTGAACGCCGCCTCGACCAAGCTCTCGATCACCGACGACACCGCCAACAGCAAGATCGACATCGACGTCGCACCCGCGAACATTGCGATCTCGGCACTTTCCGGCGCCGGCGCGCTCGCGGGCAAGAACACCGCCACGACCGGCGACATCGACAACCAGGCCGTCACCTACGCCAAGATCCAGAACATCAGCGCCACCGATAAAATCCTCGGCCGCGCCAGCGCAGGCGCAGGAACGGCCGAAGAAATCGCCTGCACCTCGGCCGCCCGTGCGCTGCTGGATGACACAAGCGCCGCCGCCATGGTCACCACGCTCGGCCTCGACAACACCAAGATCGCGGCCATCGCCTTCGTCATCGACGGCGGCGGTTCGGCGATCACCACCGGCGTCAAAGGCGATCTGATAATCCCGTTCGATTGCACCATCGCCAGCGCCACCGTGCTCGCCGATCAATCCGGCTCCATCGTGATCGACGTCTGGAAAGACACTTATGCCAACTTCCCGCCCACATCGGCGGATTCCATCGCGGCCTCCGCCAAACCCACGCTTTCCAGCGCGGCTAAATCGCAGGATGCAACACTCACCGGCTGGAGCACCGCGATCTCCGCCGGCGACACGTTGCGCTTCAACGTCTCTTCCGCCTCCACCGTGACGCGCGTGACCTTGATCCTGAAGGTCGTCAAATCATGACCACCACAATCTTCCTCACCTCCGGCACAAGCTGGACAGTCCCCTCCGATTGGAACGCGACCGGAGCGACGATCGAATGCGTGGGCCCCGGCGGCAACGGCGGCACGGGTGGCGGCACGGGCTCCAGCGGCAATGCCGGCGGTGGCGGCGGTCAGGGTGGTGGTTATGGCAAAGTCGCATCGCCATCGAACATCAATGTGGGCGATGTTCTTTCCGTTCAGATTGGCGCAGGCGGTTCCACCAACGCGACCTGGCTCAAGAACAACACCGGCACGATCATCGTTCAGGGCGACTACGGCGGTAACGGCGGCACAGGCAATCCCGGCGCGGGAGCAAACCGCACGCAGACCAACATTGGGTCCACCACGTTTTCAGGCGGCAGAGGCCAAGATGCCACGACCCGTGCAAATGGCAGCGCCGGTGGCGGTGGTGGGGGCGCCGGCGGCCCAAATGGAAATGGCGCGCAGGGATCCACGAGCGGTGGGTCCGGCGGCGGCGGCGGCGGTGGTGCGAGCGGCGGGTCCGCCGGACAAAACAATGGAAACACTGGCGGCAACAATTCTGCGGGCAGCGGCGGCGGCACGGGCGGTGTTTCAAACACCGACGGCAATCCGGGAACGGCGACGGCCAACGTCGGCGGCGCGGGCGGCGGTGGTGGCGGTGGCTCCGGTGGTACGAGGGGCGGCAACGGCGGCGCTGGTGCCAAGGGCGAGGAATGGGATTCCACGCATGGCAGCGGTGGTGGCGGTGCCGGCGGCGGCACAAAGTCTGGAGGCGGCACCCCGGCAGGTGTCGGCGGCAATGCCGGCCTCTACGGCGGCGGCGGTGGCGGCGGCGGAACGGACTTCTCGACACCCACCTCGGGCGGTTCGGGCGCACAAGGCATCATCGTCATCAAATACACACCGGCCACTTCGGGCGCATCCGCACGATCCTTCGCCTTTGTGATCGGCTGAATCTCATCCGTGCCCGGCGGCACCGGGCAAACACATCATGCCTCGCGCGGAATTCGTGCGGGGCTTTTTCTTTTTCGGAGAACCGACATGAACCTCACATCCGTTTCCAAGATCAACTGGACGCAAGCCGTCGCCTTCCTTGCGATGCTGCTCACCCTGTTCGGCATCGACATGCCCGACAATGTGAAGCTCGAAACCGTGGCGCTTATCCAGGCAATACAAACAATCGCAACCTGGCTCCTGCACAACGTGTTCCGGGAGAGCAAATGATGCGCGTTCAATTTCTCGCAGGCGCCATCGCTCTGTTGCTCGCCTCCTGCGCCAACTTCTTCCCCGCGCCGCAAACGCCCGCGCAATCCGTCTACGAAGCGAAAGCCGCTTTCCTGGTCGCGCTGCGCACGGCGGATAATTATGCGGAGTTGCCCCGCTGCCCCGCACAGCCCGTCTGTTCGGACGCCGCAACCGTCACCGCGATCAGGACGTCGGCGAAAGCAGCCGAAGCAAGCCTCGATGCCGCGCAAGCCGTCGTCACTGATCCGAGCTTTCAAAACGGCGACGTGCTCGCCAAAGCCATCGCCGCCGCCAACGGCGCGGTGAGCGCGTTCACCGCCGTCACCGCCCAATTGCCCGCACAACCCACCGGAGCCAGCTCATGACCATCCTGCAATACGTCGCCGTGGCGCTCGCAGCACTGGACGAAATCCTAAAAGCTGGCGGCGACGCCGCCTCGCTTCTCGCCCAACTGCGCACCACGATTTCCGCCTTCCAGTCCGAAAACCGCGACCCGACGGAAGCGGAATGGAACGCACTGAACGCCCAGATCGCCGCGGCGATGGCGGGGCTTGGCTGATCCGTCTTTACAGGCGCACATCGGCCTGCCTTCATGCTGGCTTGCTATTTCCGGAGTGCCTGCATGAACGTCCGCGACGCCATCCTCACGCGCAAATCCGTCCGCGCTTTCAAATCCGATCCGGTGCCGGAAGCAACCATTCGCGATATCCTCGCGGTGGCCTCGCGGGCGGCGACCGGTGGCAATCTTCAGCCGTGGCGCGTGCATGTTTTGATGGGTGAGGGCAGGGAAGAATTTCTGCGCCGCATCCGCGCCAGGCGCGCAGAGAATCCCATGGGCGAACCGCCGGAATACAAAATCTATCCGCCGGACCTGACCGAGCCCTATCGCACGCGCCGCTTTCGCGTCGGCGAGATGATGTACGCCACGATGAACATCCCGCGCGAAGACAAGGCCGCGCGCCTGAAGTTTTTCTCCGGCAATTGGGAATTCTTCGGCGCGCCGGTCGGCCTCATCTTCACGATGGATCGCCAGATGCAGGAAGGCCAATGGGCCGACCTCGGCATGTTCATCCAGAACGTCATGCTGATGGCGCGCGAACATGGTTTGCACTCTTGCGCGCAAGAAGCATGGGCCGTGTGGCACACCGTGATCCGCGAATACTTGAAAGTGCCGGACAACGAACTCGTCTTCTGCGGCATGGCCATCGGCCATGCGGATGATGCAGCACCCGTCAATTCGCTGGTCAGCGAACGCGCGGGCGTAGACGAATTCGCCACGTTCCACCGCTGAAAATGAAAACCCGCGCGAGGACGTACTCTCTCGCGCGGGTCTTCGCTTGAAGGCCTTGGTCCTAACGGGGAGGGGCTTGCCGTGTGGGACCTCAACCTCAAGAAATTCGGGCTTTTGGGGGATAGCCCTCGTTTCCTGAGGCAGATATTGCGATATGGTTTCTGAACGCGTTCTGGCAGCCGCGTTCATCGACGGTTCATACCGGGGGAACTAAAAAACCGCATGCGTATAAGTGTGCCCGCGCTGCTTTTGGTCATGCTGGCCGCGGGAGCAACACCCGCTCTGGCCCAGCGCGATCACATGCGCGAACACATCCGAAACGGCGAAATCCTTCCCTTGGACAGGCTGTTGCCCGACATCCGCCGCAGCCACCCCGGCACGTTCTACGATGCCGAAGGCCCGGTGGAAGGGCCGGATGGCGACTATCGCTACCGGCTGAAATGGATGACGCCGGAAGGCCGCATCATCTGGCTCGATACCGATGCGCGTACCGGCCGGGTGCTGGGCGTGGAAGGTGTGCGCCGCCGCGCGCTCAATCCGCCGACCGCGCGGGAATATTTCGACGACAAATACGGTCCGCAGCACAGCATGGAAGGCGGCCCGCCGGACGCGCGCAACCAGGAAACGTCGCCGCCGCCGAATCGGTTCGATCACGGCCGGGACTGGCGCGGGCGTGACGGCAACTGGAACAATCGTGGCGGCTGGTCCAATGGCGGCCATCGCAGAGGACATTGAATGCGCATCTTGCTCGTAGAAGACGACAAGGATCTGCAGCGTCTTTTGAAGAAGGCGCTCAACGATGCCGGGTACGTCGTCGACACCGCGTCGGATGGCGAGGAAGGCCACTTCCTCGGCGACACCGAACCGTATGACGCGGTGATCCTCGATCTCGGCCTGCCGAAAATGGATGGCGTGCGCGTGCTCGAAAAATGGCGCGCCGACGGCCGCACCATGCCGGTGCTCATCCTTACCGCGCGCGACCGCTGGAGCGACAAGGTGACGGGCTTCGACGCCGGCGCCGACGACTATCTCGCCAAGCCGTTCTATACGGAAGAACTGCTCGCCCGCGTTCGCGCGCTGCTGCGCCGCGCCGCCGGTCTTGCGACCAGCGAAATCGAAATCGGTTCCTTGCGGATCGACACGCGCGCCAGCCGCGTCACCCTCAATGGCAATCCGGTGAAGCTGACGTCGCTCGAATACCGCCTGCTCGCCTATCTGGCCCATCACCGCGGCAAGGTGGTGTCGCGCACCGAATTGGTGGAACATCTCTACGATCAGGATTTCGACCGCGATTCGAACACGATCGAAGTCTTCATCGGGCGGTTGCGAAAAAAACTCGACCCCGACCTGATTCAAACGGTGCGCGGCCTTGGCTACAGCCTCGAAGATCCGGACACGAGCGGGCGTGAAGATCGCGCAAAGGCTTAATTCGCTATCGGCCCGTCTCATCGTCGCGGCCGCGGTGTGGACCGTTCTCGGTCTAGCTGCGGGCGGGCTGATCCTCTCGAACGCCTTCCGCGCCACCGTCGAAAGCAATTTCGACTCGCAGCTTCAATTCGACATGGACGGCATGATCGCCGCTGCCGAGCCGGACCGTTTCGGAGTGGTCTCGCTTCTGGGTCGTTTCACCGATCCGCGTTTCGAACGCATCTATTCCGGCTGGTATTGGCAGATCGTTCCCGTCGGCGACAAAAGCTTCCAGCAAAGCTCCCGCTCGCTGTGGGACAAGACGATCAAACTCCAGGACCGGGCGAAATCGGGCAGCCTCACCTGGGGTCACGCCGCCGGCCCCGATAATCAGCGTTTGCGCGTGCTCGAACGCAAGGTCGAGTTTCCTGTCGCCGCCACCGCCGATCCGTCCGACACGCGCGCCTTCACCTTCATCGTCGCAGGCGATACCGAACAAAGCGAAGCCAACATTTCGAAATTCAACGGCACATTGATCTGGTCGTTTGCGATATTGGGTCTCGGGCTCATTGCCGCCGTCTTCATCCAGGTCCGCATCGGTCTTTTGCCTCTGCGCAAAGTCAGCGAGTCTCTGGCCCGCATCCGCGATGGCTCGGCGCGCAGATTGGAGGGCGATTTCCCCGCCGAGATCGCTCCGCTCGCCGGCGAATTGAACAGCCTCATCGAACACAGCGCCGAAGTCGTCGGCCGCGCCCGCACGCATGTCTCCAATCTCGCGCATTATCTGAAGACGCCGCTCAGCATTCTTTCGAGCGAAGCCGAAGCCCAGCCGGGTCCGTTGGCCGATGCCGTGCAACGCCACGTTGGCGCGATGCGAAGACAGGTCGATCACTATCTCACCCGTGCCCGCGCCGCCGGCGCCGTCGATGTGTTGGGCAATCGCACGAAGGTCGAACCCGCGCTTGCCGACCTCACGCGCGTGCTCACCAAGATTCACGCCGGTCGAAACATCGAAATCGAACTCAAATGCGATCCCAACCTCTTCTTCCGCGGCGAACGTCACGACCTAGAGGAGATGGCGGGTAATTTGATGGACAACGCCTGCAAATGGGCCAAACACCGTGTCAGCGTCACGGCCACGCGAAACAACGCCAAGTTGCATATCGCCATCGATGACGATGGTCCCGGCTTGGCTCCTGCCGACCGCGCAAGAGTATTCGAGCGCGGCGAACGCCTCGATGAATCCGTGCCCGGAACGGGGTTAGGCCTCGCCATCGTGCGGGACATTTCCAAGCTCTATGGCGGCACGCTGGAGTTGAACGAAAGCCCGCTCGGAGGCCTGCAAACCCGGCTCACGCTGCCCGCAATCGCCTGAACTCCGCTGCCGCCGCCCACATTAAACAGCCCGTTAACCGTAAGCCGCTAGGGTCGCTCTGGGGACCGGACCAGGCCATGCTGCCCGCACAAGAAAAACTATTGCGTTCATTACTCAGTCGCTTGCCGCCAACGGTTGCGCAGCAACTCGCGCACGCCGTCGAAGCCGACAAACTTTATGACGGCAAGGGCCTGCCGCACGACGTCATTCTCGAAAGCCTGCGCCCGGCCTTGCGCCAGACATCGCCCGAAGGCCGCATCCTCACGCCGTTGCGCATCTTCTGCCAGCCGTTCGAAGACCTGCTCATCAACGCCGGCGGAAAAGCCAAACTCAAAGGCCGCATCGCGCGCGAAAGCATTCTTCCTGTGTGGACGTGGATCAGCAATTCGCTGTTGCCGGGCGAGGTGCAGATCTATTCGAACGATGTCCGCCGGGCTGTCGAGAAGCACGACGTCACGACGGCCTATGTACACGCGTCCCAATTCTGGCTCACTGTTTCGGCCACCATGCGCAACGCGTTGGCGGATGCAAAACTGCGCGCCGTCGCCCGCAATGAGTTGGGCGATCTCGCGCTCGCCGATGCGGAAGAAATGGCGCTGATGCTTGGCATCGGCAATCAGGTTCTCGACATTCAGAAAAGACTGCCCCGCGGCACCGCCGCGCTGACCGAAGAACTGATCTGGTCCTTGCGCGATACCTACGAAGCCTTGCTCCAGACCAACGCCGATGCAGCCCCTTACGTCACCGTCGTTGCGATGAACCGTCTCGCCAAGCCATGGGAAGCCCTGCGTCTGCCGCTGCTGATCTCGCGCAAGAAGGAAGACACGCTTATCTCCTCCACCGACATGGGCTTGGCGGGCGAGCTTCTCTTCCAGGATCTCGAAGACTACGCTTTCCAGATCCGCGCTGTGCGCCAGCCGCAGTTTGATGTCGATGTCCTGATCCGCAATCTCACACGCTTCACCGAACTCTCAAGTGCTGTGGTGAAAGAAGTTGAAATCCGCCGCGATGGTCGTTGGGGCCAGAACCTTTTGAAAGACAGAAGCCTCGTCGGCACCACGATGGACGGCATGATGCAAAAAGCGCCGAAGGAAATCTTCGCTGCATTGCCCATGCACAAAAGCGGTTCCTATGGCGGCGGCCCACGCGTCCCCAATATCGAGCACATGCCCGACCAGGCTGAGAAACACGATCGCGCCATCCGTTATGCCAAGCTAGTCACCGGTTGCCGCCATCTCGCCGCTCGCGCGTCTTTCGGTGCCACGCACAAGGACGCGGGCGACGAAATAGAAAAAGGCCTTCGCGTTTATAACGAAGATATCGTTAAGCTGATGCGCGATCCGGACGAGGCATGCCGTGCCAAGGCCGAGCCGTTTTTCCAAACCGCTGTCGAAGTCACCGCCATCCTCTTCAGCGAAGAAGAAGCCGATTTTCTGCGCCGCCGTGCGCGTGCGAATATCGCAGCCTAAACCGCGCCGCTCTGTTTCAGCGCCGCGATCTCATCTTTGGAATAGCCAAGCTCGCCCAATATCTCGTCCGTGTGCTCGCCCAGCTGCGGCGGCCGCTTGCGCACTTCGCCCGGCGTGCCGTGCAGCTTCACCGGCGTCGCCGCAATCGGCGCTTTGCCGACACCCGGAAAATCCACCGTCGTGAAAAATCCGGCAGCCTTTACATGCGGATCGGCCAGCGTTTCGCGCGGATGCAAAACCGGTCCTGCGGGCACGCGGGCCTTTTCGAACGCCGCAACCGCTTCCGCGCTCGTCTGCGTGGCGCACCATTCGCCCACGCGCTTGGAGATGATCTCGCCATTGTCCCCGCGCGCCTTGTCGGATGCGAAACGCGGGTCTTCAATCCATTCCGGCGCACCGATCAGCTTGCACGCCCGGCGGAACAGCGGATCGCCGTTTACCGCCACCGTGATCCATCCATCCTTGGTGCGATAAATGTCCGATGGCCCCGCTGTCTGGCTGCGATTGAGCGAAGGCTTGCGATCAAGTTTCAAGACTTCTTCTTCGATCAGCGTCGGCGAGAAATAGGTCAGCGCCGTGCGCAACAACGCACCTTCCACCAATTGGCCTTTGCCCGTCTGGTCGCGCGACCTGAGCGCCGCCAGCACGCCCATCGCCAAAAGCGATGCCGTGCCGAAATCCACATAAGGTGCCGAACATCTGACCGGCTGATCTTCCGTGCCGGAAAAATAGGTCGATCCGGAAATCGCCTGCGCCACGCCGTCAAACCCCACGCGCGCCGCATAAGGCCCTTCCAGCCCGAAGGCAGAAACCACCGCCACCACCGCACGCGGATTGATCGCGGCGATGCTTTCGTAATCGAGCCCCATCGCCTTCAACGTTTCGCCCGGCAGATTGGCGATCACCACATCGGCCCCGCGCACCAGCCGCTTCACCACCTCGCGCCCGGTCTCGTGCATCGGGTCGAGCACAAGGCTTCGCTTGTTGCGGTTCATCTGCAGGAACATCGCGCCTTCGCGCGGGCTGCCGTCGTCGTTCTCGGCCAGCGGGACCAGCGTGCGGTCCTCGCGCCCCTCGCGCTTTTCCACGCGGATCACATCGGCGCCCAGATCGCCCAGAAGTGCCGCGCAAAACGGCCCCGCAATATACCGGCCGAAGTCGATCACCTTCAGCCCATGAAGTGGTCCCGTCATATCCGTCCCTGTAATTGCGATATCTCGAAGCCCGAACTATACCCTTGTCCGCCGGAAATACATGGCCTCAGGAAACAGGAATGCCGCCCAAATCGAACCCGCTGAAATTGAACCCGCTCCAGCTGCGCACGCTGACTTTGCTTCAGGCGCTGGCGCGTCTACCGGCCGCAGCACAAGGCGGGCCGGGGCAGGGCGAGATCACCATCCACACCTTCCCTCAGGCCCATGGCGATCACTTTCATCTGGGCGATTCCGTCGTGTCGGGAAAAGATGCGACCGGCCTCTACAACGAAGCCGTCTGGAACGCACTCACCCGCAAGGGCCTTGCCCGTGCGGAATGGCCCCGCCAGATCACCTTGTTGAATCCGGGCCTCACCTATGACACCGGTGAAGCCAGGGAAATTCTTCACCGCGGCGGTCACTGATCCATCTTGGTCAGCGTCGCGAATTTCTGCGTGAACAGCGCAGCACCGTCGTCGCTTCCCAAATATTTGTCGAGGTCGTCGGCTTCGGCGGTGATCTTCACGTCGCCGAAATCACCGGGCTCGATTGTGCCCGCGACATCGCCACGCTGAATGGCGCCCTTTGCTGCATCGTCAGAAATGAGGAACAGGGTGAGCCGCCCGTCGCTTTCCGTCCGATAGAGCAGGGGAACGGTGCCGCGCGATGATGGCGCTTCCTTCTTCCCGTTGCTGAACACCATTTCCGCATTCAGGAAATTGCGCCCGCCGAGATTGCTTTCGGTCACGCGCACCACGTTCCATTCGCCGCCCAGCTTTTCCCCACCCGAAACGATCACGACCTTGAAGCTGCCATCCTCCATCGGCAGGAAATGGAAATAGACGGTCTCGTTGTCGGATTGCGCCATCTCTGCGCGCCACAATCCGGCAAGGTTGGGATCGGCGGCAAATCCGGCCGAGGTTCCAACCGGCACCGCCGTGGTCACCGGATAACAGGCGACAGCCAGCAACGCCGCCCATAGCGAGACAAGCACGCGAAAAATCTTCATCACCTGTCTCCCGAGCCCAAAAGCCGCATCCGTCCTGTTTGGCCGCGCCGGGCCACACTCTATATATTCCGCCCCCATGAACGCCCGCAAAAAGCGCCGCCTTTATTTCGTGCTCGCCCTTCTGGTAGCGGGCACCGGCGGGGCCGCCCTCGTCATTACGGCCCTGAAAGACAATGTTCTTTATTTTTACAGCCCCAGCGATCTCGCCGCGAAGCCGGTTTCGCCGGGAACGGCTTTCCGCATTGGCGGGCTGGTGGAAAACGGCAGCCTGAAACACGGCACGGGCGCGGAGGTCACCTTCACAGTCACCGATGGCAAGAACAGCGTGCCGGTGAAATATGAAGGCGTATTGCCCGCATTGTTTCGCGAAGGGCAGGGCGTCGTCGCTTCCGGCGCGCTGGACGGCAAAGGCATGTTCGATGCCTCCGAAGTTCTCGCCAAGCACGACGAACGCTACATGCCGCCGGAAGTGGTGGATGCGTTGAAGCGATCCGGCCGCTGGAAAGAAGGCGGCACATGACCGCCGAAATCGGTCAACTCGCGCTCACGCTTGCGCTCGCGCTGTCGCTTGTGATGGCGGCCACCGGCTTGTCCGGCGCACGCGTGACGGCCGGTGTCTCGCGCCGCGTGGCGTCCAGCTCTGCGATGGGCCTGCTTGTCTTCATCTTGCTGGCGTTCGGCACGCTCGAATACGCCTCCATCGTTTCGGATTTCTCGATCCTCAACGTCGCCAACAATTCGAGCCTCGCCAAGCCGCTGCTCTACAAGATCACCGGCGTTTGGGGAAACCACGAAGGTTCGATGCTATTGTGGGTGTTGGTGCTCGCACTCTATACGGCGGCCATCGCATTCGCCAAACGCGGCAGCGAACGACTCACCTCTGCGGCATTGGGCGTGCAGGGTTTGCTCGCTGCGGCCTTCCTCATCTTCATTCTCTTCACGTCGAACCCGTTCCTGCGCATCGATCCGCCGCCGTTCGACGGCAGCGGGTTGAATCCGCTGCTGCAGGATTTGGGCCTCGCCATTCATCCGCCCACGCTTTACATCGGCTATGTCGGTCTTTCGGCGTCGTTTGCCTATGCCGGCGCAGCACTCATCACCCGCGAATTCGATGCCTCATGGGCGCGTGCCGCGCGGCCTTTCATGCTCGCGGCCTGGATCGCGCTCACCATCGGTATCACGCTCGGAAGCTGGTGGGCGTATTACGAACTCGGCTGGGGCGGCTTCTGGTTCTGGGATCCGGTGGAAAACGCTTCGCTGATGCCGTGGCTCGTTGGCACCGCACTTCTTCATTCCGCACTCGCCACCGAACGCACCGGCGCGTTCCGCACCTGGACGTTGCTGCTCGCCATCGCCGCTTTTTCCTTGAGTTTGATCGGCACCTTCCTCGTGCGCTCCGGCGTGCTGACCTCGGTACATGCCTTCGCCAACGATCCCGAACGCGGCGCGTATATCCTCATCATGCTGGTGCTGGCCATCGGCGGCGCATTGGCATTGTTCGCGTGGCGCGCGCCAGCGCTCGAAACGGGCTCCGCTTTCGAACCGGTCAGCCGCGAAACCGCACTTCTCGTCAACAACGTGTTGCTCGTCACCGCCGTCGCCACCGTATTCCTCGGCACGCTCTATCCGCTGTTTCTCGATGCTTTCACCGGTACGAAGATCTCCGTCGGCCCGCCGTTCTTCGCGGTCACCTTCGTTCCTGTCTTCGTCGCGTTGTTGATCGCATTGCCGTTCGGCCCTCGCCTCGCATGGCACAAATCCGAGATCGCCGAAGCCATACGTCCTCTCATGCCAGCGCTCGGCGTGGCGCTCGTTGCCGCGGCAATCGTTTCGGTTCTCGCCGACAGCCACGTTCTCGTCGCGGCAGGCGCTTTCGGCCTCGCGGGGTGGGTGATCTCTGCAAGCCTGCTCGATCTCTTCCAGCGTCGCGTCAAAACCGCCGCCGCTTTCGCCGTCGCCATTGCGCATGCAGGCTTGGGCGTCACCTTGATGGGCGTCGCCGGAACAACGCTCTGGCGTGCGGAAACGCTGTCGTTGCTAGGCCCCGGCGATACCGCACAAGTCGGCCCTTACACATTGACGATGGGCCATCTCGAACGCGCCGATGGGTCGAACTACGCCGCGATCCGTGCCGATATTCTCGTCAGCAAAGGCGGCGAGAAGATCGCCACCCTCAAACCCGCCAAGCGCGTCTATCCCACCGAACAACAGGAAACGGCCGAAACCGCCATCCGCACCAATGGCATTTCCGATCTCTATCTCGCCTTGGGCGACGAACGCGGCACCGGTCGTTTCATCGTTCGCGCTTACTACAATCCGCTCGCGCCGTTCATCTGGTTCGGCGGCGCCATCATGGCGCTCGGCGGTTTGACGAGCCTGTGGGGCCGCCTTAGCGCGCGCAGCGCGCAACCCGCGGCCAACACAGTGCCTGCCGAATGAAATTCCTCGTCGCCGCGTTTCTCTTTTTCGCCACTGCCGTGCAGGCGGCGCAAGCGCCCGGCACGCTGTCCGATCCCGCGCAGGAAGCACGCGCTCGCGCGCTGCAGAAGGAATTGCGCTGCGTCGTCTGCCAGGGCGAATCCATCGACGAATCCGGCGCACCCATCGCCGCCGATATCCGCCGCCTGATCCGCGAACGCATCAAGGCCGGCGAAACCAACGAACAGATCAAGGACTATCTCGTGGGCCGCTACGGCGATTTCGTGCTGATGAAGCCGCCGCTGGAGCCCAACACCTGGCTTCTCTGGTTCGGCCCCGCGGCCATTTTGCTGTTGGGGGGTGGGGTGGCCGCCGTGGTCGTGATCCGAGCGAACCGCCGTGCCCATCTGACGGGCGCCTGAAAAGCCCGTTATATTACTAATCTGTAATCTTCAAGATAGAATTGAGCAAGAAAGCCCCGCTATGTCCTTGTCCCAACAGACGGGGCCGTCCGGGGCATCACCGTTCAAGGAGCTAAAGTTTCATGCAAAACGACCAGCCGACCGCAAGCCAGCACAAGCGCCATTCGCGCCTGCTCGCCGCGGCCTCTGCGGCTGTCATTGTCGTCGTCGGCTTGGGCGCTTTCGCGCTCGCCCCCGATAAGCAGTCCAATCAGCCCGTCCCTCATTCGACTCAGGTCTTCGCCGCCAACACTGCCAAGCCGCGCGTCCAGCCCCCGCGCATGTTGGAAAACGGTGCGCCCTTCAGCTTCGCCGATCTTGTGGAGCGTGTGAGCCCCGCCGTCGTCAGCGTCACCGTCGAAGCCAAGGCCGAACCGACGGCTGCGATGGGTCAGATGCCGCAAGACATCCCCGAACCCTTCCGCCAGTTCTTCCGCAATTTCGGCGGCCAGCAAATGGCGCCGCAGAAATCCATCGGCGTCGGCTCCGGCTTCATCATCGACAAGGCCGGTTACATCGTCACCAACAACCATGTCGTCGATCATTCCTCCAAGATCACCGTCAAACTTCCCGATGGCCGCCAGTTCGAAGCCAAGCTGATCGGCACCGATCCGGCGACAGATGTGGCGCTCATCAAGGTCAAGAGCGACAAGCCGCTTCCCACTGTCGATTTCGGCGATGATCGTCAATTGCGCGTCGGCGATTGGGTGGTGGCCGTGGGCAATCCGTTCGGCCTGTCCAACACCGTCACTGCGGGCATCGTGTCGTCCATCGGCCGCGATGTCGGCAACGGCCCCTACACCGATTTCATCCAGATCGACGCGCCCATCAACCGCGGCAATTCCGGCGGTCCGACATTCGATTTGCGCGGCGAAGTCATCGGCATGAACTCGATGATCTATTCGCCCACCGGCGGCAGCGTCGGCATCGGCTTCGCGATCCCGGCCTCCACCATTCACGATGTCGTGGCGCAGCTGAAATCGCATGGTCATGTCAATCGCGGCTGGCTCGGCGTGCAGATCCAGTCGATCACGCCGGAAATGGCAGCAAGCCTCGGCTCGAAAGAGATGCAGGGCGCCATCATCGCCGAAGTCGTTCCCAATGGTCCGGCCGCCAAAGCCGGCATGCAGCAGGGCGACGTGGTGATCGCGGTCAACGGCAAGCCGGTCGAGGATTCCCGCGATCTGTCGCGCCGCGTGGCGTCGCTGATCGCAGGCTCCAAAGCCACCTTCACCGTCATGCGCGACGGCAACCGCAAGGACATCACCGCCGACATCACCTTGCGCAAGGAAGATCAGGTCGCGTCGAACCAGAAGTTCGGCGGCCCCGGTCAGGCGCCCGAAGCCAACACCAAGGCGATGGGTCTGGGCCTTGCGGCACTCACGCCCGATGCGCGCCAGCAATTCAATCTCGGCGACGACGTGAACGGCGTGCTTGTGACCAATGTCGATCCCAACAGCGATGCCGCCGACAAGGGCCTTCGCCCGGGCGACGTGTTGCGCTCGGTCGGCAACAAGCCCGTTCGTTCGCCGGCGGATGTGAAAGGCCGTGTCGCGGAAGCCCATGCGGCGGGCCGCAAGAGTGTTCTTCTTCTGGTGACCCGCGGCGGCGGGGAACGTTTCATCGCCGTCGATATTGGAGAGACGTGAGTTTGGTGTGACATGAGTTTGGCGTATCGGGCGGCGTAACAACCGCTCGGCCCCCGCGCCGGTGGCGGCCCCATCCCCCCGTTGCTGCCGGCGCGGACTTCATTTTTTGAAACAGGAGATTTCATGCGGATACTCGTCGTTGAAGACGATCTGGAAGCGCAGCGTTATCTCGTCAACGGCCTGAAGGAATCGGGCCATGTCGTTGATGACGCCGCCGATGGCGACACCGGCCTCACGCTTGCCCTGTCGCGCCCCTATGATGTGGCGGTGGTCGACCGGATGCTTCCCAAGCTCGATGGCCTGAAGCTCGTCGAGGAAATGCGCGAACACGGCAATTCCACGCCGGTACTTTTCCTGAGCGCGCTCTCCGAAGTGGACGATCGCGTGAAGGGCCTGAAATCCGGCGGCGACGATTACCTGACGAAGCCCTATGCCTTCGTCGAACTGCTCGCCCGCATCGACGCGCTGATGCGCCGCCGCAGCCCCGCCAATGTCAAAACCCGGCTGCAGGTGGGCGATCTCGAACTCGACCTTCTCACCCGTGCCGCCAATCGCGGCGTCACCCCCATCGATCTGCAGCCCCGCGAATTCCGGCTTCTGGAATACCTCATGCGCCATGCCGGCCAGGTGGTCACCCGCACCATGCTGCTCGAAAGCGTCTGGGAATATCATTTCGATCCCCAGACCAACGTGATCGACGTGCATATTTCCCGGCTGCGTGCCAAGATCGACAAGGGTTTCGAGACGCCGCTCCTGCATACGATCCGCGGGGCGGGCTACATGATCCGTGCGCGCAACTAATTTCCGAATTCCAAGGCTTCTTCGCTCTCAAGCCTTCCGGATTCTGCTGATCTATCTGGTGCTGTTCGCCGTTTCGGCGGTGGCACTGATCGCCTTCAGCTACTGGAACACGCGCCGCGCGCTCGACGCACAAACCGACCAGACCATCGAAGCTGAAATCACCGGGCTTTCCGAACAGTATCAGCGCCTCGGCCTGCGCGGGCTGGTGGACGTCATCATCAGCCGCTCGATCCATGGCGATCATGGCCTCTATCTTCTGACGGATGCCGTCCATCGCCCGCTTGCCGGCAATCTGGATGGCTGGCCGCAGGTGCAATCGCAATCCGGACATTTCATCGAATTCGATTACGAACGCCGCTTCGGCACCGAAACCGAACGCCGCCGCGCCCGCGGCCGCGCCTTTGCGCTCACCGGCGGCTTCCAACTGCTCGTCGCGCGCGACGTGCATGAGCGCTACGAAACCGTGCGCCTGTTCACCACCACATTGCCATGGACCGTCGGGCTCATGCTGCTGCTCGGTCTGATCGGCGGCGGCTTCGTCAGCCGGAACATGCTGAGCCGTCTCGATTCCATCAACCGCACCAGCGAAGACATCATCCAGGGCGATCTCTCACGCCGCGTGCCGACCACCCGCTCGAGCGACGAATTCGACGTGCTCGCCAACAATCTCAACCGCATGCTCGACCGCAACGAACGGCTGATGAAAGGCATGCGCGAGGTGACGGACTCTGTCGCCCACGATCTGCGTTCGCCGCTCAACCGTTTGCGCAACCGCCTCGAATCCGCGCTGTCCCATTCCGAAGGCGACAATGCCGAAGAACTTCAGGGCGCCATCGAAGAAACTGATCACCTGATCGGCACCTTCAACGCGTTGCTCTTGATCGCCGAAGCCGAAGCCGGTGCCGCGCGCGAAGCGATGGAGCCGATGACCTTGGCCCCCGTCGTCGAAGGCGTGGCCGAACTCTACGCGCCGCTCGCCGAAGAAAAAGGCATCAGGCTCACCGTCAAACCCGGCGGGCCCGCACCGGTCGAAGGCAACAAGAGCCTCGTCTCGCAGGCACTCGCCAACCTGGTCGACAACGCAATCAAATACACACCCGAAGGCGGCGAGGTGACGTTGTCTGCCGCCGAAACCCCTTCCGGTGTCGAACTGTCGGTGGCCGACACCGGCCCCGGCATCCCGAACGAAGATCATACCCGCGTGATGGAACGCTTCGTGCGACTCGAAGCCAGCCGCAATTCACCCGGCACCGGCCTCGGTCTTTCGCTCGTCGCCGCCGTCGCTCGTCTGCACGACGCGGTTTTCACCCTCTCCGACAACAAGCCGGGCCTGCGCGCGGCACTCCTCTTCCCCATCCGCCGCACACGCGCTGCTCCGGCGGAATAAGCACAATCTCACCTGTCATCCCGGCCAAGCGATGCGAAAGCATCGCGCAGAGCCGGGACCCATCGCGCCGTGTCTCAATGGGTCCCGGATCGCGCTTGCGCGCGTCCGGGATGACAAATTGAGTTGAATAAGAACTCATCTAAGATGTCCCTATGTCCGCTTTCCGAAACGCACCCGGCCCATTCCCCAAGCCTTACGATCCAGCCCGCGCCGTGCGCACGCTGGAAGACCTTTCGTTCGCCCCGCAAGGCGCATTCCGTTCCTTGCTCGAAAGCACCTTCGGCAATTCGCCTTATCTCGCGCGCCTCGCATTGCGCGACCGGGACTTTCTGCAAGCGCTCCCCGAAAGCGATCCCGAAACCGAACTCGCAAAACTCGAAGCGGAATGCCTCTCCGCCGCCGATGCGCCTGACATCGCCGCCGCCATGGCGATCCTGCGCCGCGCCAAACGCAAAGCGGCGCTTGCCATCGCACTCGCCGACATCGGCGGGATATGGAACGTCGAACAGGTAACCTCGGCCCTCACACGCTTTGCCGATGCCGCCGTCAAAGGCGCGCTCCGATTCGCGCTGAAAGAGGCCGCGGCCAGCGCCGGCTTCCCCGAACGCGACGGCGCAGCACTCGAATCCACCACCGGCCTCATCGTGCTGGCGATGGGAAAATACGGCGCCTACGAACTCAACTATTCCAGCGACATCGATCTCGTCATCTTCTACGACGCGCGCGTATTCCCCTTCCGCAAACGCGACGACATGCGCGCCGCAGCCGTCGACATCGTGAAGATGCTGGTCAGGCTCCTCTCCGAAACGACAGCGGATGGCTACGTCTTCCGCACGGATTTGCGCCTGCGCCCCGATGCAGGCGCCACCCAGGTTGCGATCTCAACCGATGCCGCGGAAGCCTATTACGAAGGCATGGGCCAGAACTGGGAACGCGCCGCGATGATCAAGGCGCGCGCCTGTGCCGGCGATCCCGCAACGGGCTCATGTTTCCTGAAAGCAATGGTGCCCTTCGTCTGGCGCAAGAATCTGGACTACGCTGCAATCGAAGACATCCATTCCATCAAGCGCCAGATTCACGCCCATGAAGGCCACGCCAAAATCGCCGTCGCCGGTCACAACATCAAACTCGGCCGCGGCGGCATTCGCGAGATCGAATTCTTCGCGCAAACACAACAATTGATATTGGGCGGCCGCGCGCCCGATCTGCGCCCGCGCGCCACGCTCGAAGCACTGGCCGCCTTGCGCGATCGCGGCCTGATCGCGCCGAAGACCGAAGAAGAACTGCACGAGGCCTACCTATTCCTGCGCCATCTCGAACATCGCCTGCAGATGATCGAAGACGAACAGACCCACACCGTGCCGAAAAGCGAGGAAGGTCTCGCCCACATTGCGGCCTTCGCCGGTTTCGACAGCGTGGCCGATTTCAGCAAGGCCCTCACCGCGCGGCTCGAAACCGTCACCGGCCATTACGGACGCCTGTTCGAACGCGAAGCACCGCTCGCCTCGGAAGGCGGAAGCCTCGTCTTCACCGGCGTCGAGGAAGATCCCGAAACGCTGGAAACGATCGCGAAGCTCGGCTTCAAGGACGCGCGCCATGTCTCCGCCGCAATCCGCGGCTGGCATCATGGCCGTGTCCGCGCCATGCGCAGCGCGCGCGCCCGCGAACGCCTCACCGCCTTGACGCCCGCACTTCTCGAAGCGCTCTCGAAAACCGCCGATCCCGATGCCGCTTTCGCGCAGTTCGATCATTTCCTCAGCCGCTTGCCGGCAGGCATCCAGCTTTTCTCGATGCTCCACGCCAATCCGCATCTGCTCAAACTGATCGCGGAGATCGCCGGTTCCGCGCCGCGCATCGCCACCCATCTCGCGCACTCGCCCGCCACGCTCGACGCGCTGATCGATCCCGGTTTCCTCGGCGAACTCCCGTCGCGCCGTCAGTTGGACAAGCTACTCGCCAACCAGCTCGCCACCGCGCGCGATTTCGAAGGCGCGCTCGATGCCTCCCGCCGCGTGGCGAAGGAACAGATATTCCGTGTCGGCGTGCAGATTGTCGAAGGCGTGGCCAATGCGGAAGAAGCAGGTCCAGCCTTCGCCGGCATCGCCGATGCGGTGATCGCAGCCTTGCTACCTGTCACCGAAGCCGAACTCGCCGCCGCTTCGGGCCACATCGAAGGCGGCGCTTTCAGCGTGATCGCGATGGGCAAACTTGGCGGCCGGGAGATGACAGCCTCTTCCGATCTCGATCTCATCTTCGTCTACGACGCTCCGCCCGATGCCGAAAGCACCGGCCCCAAGAAGCTCCCCGTCATCGTCTATTACGCGCGCCTCGCCCAACGCTTCATTTCCGCGCTCACCGCGCCCACCGCCGAAGGCACGCTTTACGAAGTCGACATGCGCCTGCGCCCGACCGGCAACAAAGGCCCTGTTGCGGTGAGCCTGGAATCCTTCCGCCGCTACCACGAAACCGAAAGCTGGACGTGGGAACGCATGGCGCTCACCCGCGCCCGCATCATTGCTTCCACACGCGGCCTTGCGCCGAATATCGAGGCGATCATCAGGAAAACCCTGTGCGCCGCGACCGATCCCGACAAGCTTTTGAAAGATGCGCGCGACATGCGCGACAAGCTCGCCGCCCAATTCCCGCCGCGCACCGGCTGGGATCTGAAATTCGCGCGCGGCGGCCTGGTCGACATCGAATTCATCGCCCAATTCCTCCAACTGCGCGAAGCCGCCGGCGATGTGTTCTCGCAAAATACCATCGAAGCGCTGCAACGCCTCTCCAAACACGGCGCGCTCGCGCCGGACGATTCCGCCACCCTCATCGAAGCCGCAAAGCTGCAAGGCGATCTGCAACAGGTGGTACGCATCGCTTTGGACAAAACGCTCGACCCGCAATCGGCCTCACCGGGCCTGAAAGCCTTGCTCGCCCGCGCCGGAGAAACCGCCGACTTCGAAACGCTGGAAGAAAAACTCGCGGCAGCGCAAAGGAATGCGCGAGACGTATTCGAAAAGATTTTACCTTCCCCTTGAGGGAGGGTCGACAAAATTTCGCAGCGTCAGCGGAGAAATTTTTCGGGGAGGGGTCCAAGCCTGCGAGAGTATTGACCCCTCCCCGAAAAATCTTTCGCTGCGCTCAAGATTTGTTCGACCCTCCCTCAAGGGGAGGGTGAATCACTCTCTCGGCAAAACAATCGCCGCATCCGGCTCCCATGAGAGCGAAACATCCGCGCCCGCATGTTCCGATGTCGCCTGCGCCGCAACGGCAACCGGTGTCTTCAATCCGTCCACCGTCACCTGCAAATGGCTGCGTTCGCCCAGATAAGCCGCCGCACTCACCTTGCCCACCAACCCCGGCGCGCCCGCCCTGTGCAGCACGATCTTTTCCGGCCGCACCGCGACCAGCACGTCGCTACCCGGCGCGGTCAGTGCCACCGGCACGTTGCGCGCGCGCAATCTTCCGGCGGCACCCGCATCGATCTCCGCCACATCGCCGCCCATGCCGATAACCTTGCCTTCGAAGAAATTCATCGTGCCGATGAAATCGGCCACCTCGCGGCAATTGGGCCGTTCGTACAGCGTCACCGGATCGGCAATCTGCAACACTTCTCCGTTCGACATCACCGCAATCCGGTCCGACATCGAAAGCGCTTCTTCCTGATCGTGCGTCACGAACACGAAAGTGATGCCCACCGTTTTCTGGATTTGCCGCAGCTCGATCTGCATCGCCTCGCGCAATCGCTTGTCCAGCGCGCCCAGCGGTTCGTCCAGCAGCAGCACCTTGGGCCGGTTCACCAGCGCGCGCGCCAGCGCCACGCGCTGCCGTTGCCCGCCCGAAAGCTGGTCCGCGCGCCGTTTGCCCATTCCCGGCAGGCGGATCATCGCGAGCGCTTCTTCCACGCGCGTGGCGCGCTCGGCCCGGCTCAGGCCGGAACGCCGCAGACCGTATCCGATATTATCGGCCACATTCAGATGCGGAAAAATCGCGTAGGACTGGAACACCATGTTCGAAGGCCGCTTGTTCGGCGGCAGATCCGTCACCGGCGCTCCGTCGATATAGATCTCGCCTTCGCTGGGATATTCGAAGCCCGCGATCATCCTGAGAAGCGTCGTCTTCCCGCAGCCGGATGGACCGAGCAGCGAAAAGAATTCCCCGCGCTTGATTCCGAAATCGACGCGATCCACCGCGGTCACGCCGCCGAACCGTTTGGTGATGTTCTCGATGCGGATAAAGGCGTCGTCCACCATTGTCTCCTATGCCCCCACCGTGCGGCGTCCGCCGGTCCCCAGCCCGCGCACCCATTCGGCAATCACCACCAGCACGCATGAAGCAACCAAAATCACCGCGCCCAACGCCAGCACCACCGGCAATTTGTAAGGAAAGCGCAACTGCCCCCAGATGTAGATCGGCAACGTCGCGTCGGTGCCCGCCAGAAAATATGCGATCAGGAATTCGTCGAACGAAACGATGAACGTCAGAAGCAGGCTCGAAATGATCCCCGGCAGCACGAGCGGAAACGTCACCCGCCAGAACGTCGTCCACCCGTTCTCGCCCAGATCGAGCGAGGCTTCTTCCAGACTCTTGTCGAACCCGTCGAACCGCGACATCAACACGGTGATGGCAAACGGCGCGCAGATCAGCACATGCCCGATCATCACGCTGACAAGCGAAAGCGGCATCTTCACCGCGTTCAGCAAGATCAGAAGCGAAATACCCAGCACGATATCGGGAATGAACAGGGGTAGGCTGGTAAAGCCCAGCACCGCAGCACCTCCCGGCAGCCGGTAACGCGTCAGCGCCTTGGCCGCGAGCAATCCCAGCGCCGTCGAAACCAGAGCCACAGCCGCGCCTACCTTCAAACTGTTCCACAACGCGGTGTGCATGGCGTCGTCCGCCAGCATCTGTCCGTACCATTTGGTGGTGAAGCCCACGAGCGGGAAGGCGATGAACGCGGAATCGTTGAACGAGAACAGCGGCAGGAACAGCACCGGCACGTAAAGGAATGCGAGATAAAGCACGGCATAACCGAACAGCCAGTAATTGCGCTTGCCGCCCATCACCGCGTCCTCGAAACCGCAAGCCTGACGGCCTGTACCGAAAGCAACGTCACCAATCCCACCGCCGCCATGCTCGCCATCGCAAGTGCGGCGCCCATCGGCCAGTCGCCGATCTTGGCGAACTGCACTTCGATGACGTTGGCGATCATCACCCCGTCCGAGCCGCCCACCAGCGACGGCGTCACATAATCCCCGGTCGTCGGCACGAAGATGAGAACCGCGGCCCCAATCACGCCCGGCAAGGAAAGGGGCAGGGTGATGCGAAGAAACCGCCTGACCGGCCCATCGCCCAGATCGGCGGCGGCTTCCAGAAGCGAACGGTCGATTTTTTCCAGCGACACATAGATCGGCAAAATCGCAAACGCCGCCCAGGCATGCGCCAGCGTCACCACCACAGCCGTCGTGTTGTAGAGCAGGAACTCGAACGGCTCATGGATGATGCCCAGCGCCATCAGCCCCGAATTGATGACGCCGTTGTAGCCGAGAATGATCTTCCACGCGAAAACCCGCAGCAGGTAACTCGTCCAGAACGGAATGGTGAGCAGGATCAGCCACACGAATTTCGTCTGCGGCGAAACATAGAACGCCACGAAATATGCCATCGGATAGGCAAGCAGAACGGTGACCGCCGTCACCAGCGAGGAGATATAAAGCGAGCGGTAGAACAGTTCGCGATAAGTATCGCGCGTAAACACATCCGCATAACGGTCGAACGTGAAGTGCTTGTCGATGACAAGCCCGTCCTGTGTCCAGAAGCTGTAGAGCGCGAGCAGCAGCATGGGTGCTGCCATCGCCGCCAACATTACAAGCATCGTCGGGCTCAGAAGCGTATAGCCCCTGACCGCATCCGACCGGCGATAGAGCGAGGTGAGCCAGCGCACCAGCCCGCCCGAATACCGCCCACCGATCACATCGACTGTTGCCAAAGAACCCACTGCCCAGCCCGCAACGCCAATTGTTAGGAACCTGCCACCCCCCACGCAACAAGAGTTCCATCACGCTCGCCGAAAACAGCATGGTCCCGCCAGGCGGCCCGCGATATGTGCCTGATAAGTAAGGGTTTCCGTTCCAGCCTTCAAAACCACCCGATCACCGCTTTTTCGGCGCTTTTCTCTAAGCATCGATGTCGCAGGGACGCGTCGCTGTTCCCTTCGGCGAATCTCTCTTCCGCATAGGTTTGCCGGGAAATCGCCGCAACCCGGCGAAACGAAATGCCGCTCCGCCCGATACAACCGGCTTGCGAAACGCGGTGGTGTGCGCGACTGCCTTGAAAAATCCACACAGCCTTTTAAGTCTCGTTTGCCGGGTCGTACTGCGTCGCTGAAAATCGTGTGGCTGTGTTGCGTAGAGTTTTGAACATTTTTGGCGTGCGTTCCTTCGGCTCAAAGGCCCGTTCCGATGTCGATCACGGTCGCCTTGTCAGGCTCGGCCGGACGAGATGGCGTCGTGCGGCCCTTCTCGTGCCGTTGTTCGGCGGCCTCTATGTGGTAGCGCTTGCAGAGCAGGCCTATCAAAACCAGTCCCATCACGGCGTTCTGACTGCGATCGACGGCATGTTTGCCTCCGCCCGCGGCGACCTCGCTACCGCCAAAAACAAATTCGCCGCCGCGCTCAAAGACCCGCTCGCGCTGTTTGCCGATCGCTCGCCCGGCGCGCGCGACCCCGGCCCGCTGCACCTGACCAAGGGCGGCCCGCACGAGCGTGTTCTGGCCGCACTGCATCACCGCAAGCCGGGCCCGCTCGACAGCGGCCTGACATCGGACGGTCCTGGCGATCTCGACCTCGGACCTCAAGGCGTGCCGACGCTCTTTACCAATGACGGATTCCCCACCGGCGACGGCTCTTTTCCCGACACGCCGCCCGTCACCTTCGACCTGACGAGCCCGCCCGTTGTTAATCCGTTCGATCCCGATTTTCCCACCTACCCGCCGGGCGGCCCGAACGGGCCCAATCCACCCACCGGCCCGAATCCGCCGCCGAACGGGCCCAACCCGCCGCCGACCGGCGCACCGGAACCGGCGAGCTGGACATTGATGCTGTTCGGACTGGTAGCACCCGTCGCGGTGGAGCGCCGCCGCCGGCGAACCCGATCGGAAACGCGGCACACATGATCGGCCCCTCGCGGCATCTGGCGATCTTCGTTGCGATAGCCGTATCGTTCTTCATCCCCGAAGAGGGAATATCCCAACCGCAATCCGCCGCTGCGCGCATCCGGTATACGGCGGGACGTTATCCCGAACTCATATTGCCCGACGGACGCCATGAAGTGGTGACAAGCGTGCTCGACATCGCCGAGCCGATGCGCTTCGGCGACTACGTCTGGAATGAAACCGGCGTGCCGAAAGGTCCCGTTTGGATACGCATCGACTTGTCCCATCAACTCCTCTCCGTCTTTCGCGACGGTCAGGAAATCGGCTCCGCCGTCATTCTCTTTGGCGGCGACAAGCACGACACGCCGACGGGAAGTTTCACGGTCCTGTCGAAAGACGAACACTATTTTTCGCACGCCTACCATGCGCCCATGCCCTATGCGCTGCGCCTGACGAAGGATGGCGTGGCCATTCACGGCAGCAATGTGCGCGAAGGCTGGGCCACGCATGGCTGCATCGGCGTGCCGATGGATTTCGCGCGCCTGCTTTTCACGGTCGCGAGCAAAGGCGATGTCGTGGCCATCGTGCCGGCGAAAACGCCTGAAAAACAAGGCTGAAATCCAATTGCCTAAAATTTGAATCGTATTTGAATCTCGTTGGAATGACCTTTTTGCACATTGGTTAACCGGCTCTTTCCACGCCATCTAAACCCCGCCAACCGGAAAATCCTGCCCGACGGTAGGAGCCTTCCGGTTTTATGCGAACCCGCTTTGCATCGCGGCTTGCAGCTTGTGCGGCGATTCTGATTGCGCCTGTTTTCATGGGTGCGATGAGCCCGCTTGCGAATTTCGATCAGCGCATTCTCACGATGCACAACAGGGAACGTCTGGCGCTCGGCCTGCAACCGCTCACCTGGAATCCCGCGCTCGCGCAGTCCGCGAAAGAATGGGCCGATTATCTCGCCGCCACCGGTCGCTTCGAACACGCGCCCGAAGACGGTCCCGATGCCGAAGGCGAAAACCTCTGGGCCGGAACGCGCGGCTATTTTAGCGTCGAAGCGATGGTGAACGCCTGGGCGCGCGAAAAGCGTTATTTCAAACCCGGCGTCTTCCCCCACAACAGCACCACCGGCAATGTGGAAGACGTGGGCCATTACACCCAAATGGTCTGGCGCGGCACCAGCCAAGTCGGCTGCGCCGAATCTTCCAGCGCCCGGGAAGACATCCTCGTCTGCCGCTATGCGGAAGCCGGAAATTATGTCGGCGAGCGGCCGTTTTAGGTTTTGCCGCCGTTACAGCTCGCCGGTCGGCCGAAATTTTTCACGGGACTGTGGCCTTGGCGCCGGTCTCCGACAATCTGCCGATTACGGTTCAAGCGTTTCCCGCTCGACGGCACGGAGACCGCGCACGGCGATGGAGCGCAACTGTATTTGTCATATGAACAGATCGGACGCGCTTTGCTCAGCGCCAGCGTTTCGGCGAAGATATATCTTACGCCGGTATGTGATGTTTCAGTCGGGGGGAAGCATCTTGGAAAGCCGTTTTCTGTCGATCCGTACGAGTACATCAGGATGGCATCTTCTTAATTAGGAGTTCGCCGCAACAAATCCTTACGAAAGAGCGTGTCAGCTATGACGATCAATTTGCTTATCGACCAGTGTGGCTGGTACTGGCTGTATGATCACAAGATCGACTTGGCGTCTGAACTGCCATCTGACGAGTTCAGTATTCACATGACCCCTGAATCGGAAATGGAAATTCGTAAGGCGCCGCCTGCATTGAAGGCCTATATCGAAGACTCAATAAGCGCCTGCAATATCGATACCGACGCGTTCTTTGGTTTTGCCGATGAAACCAAGCCGGATAGTGAACAGCGGGTTAGGGGGGTTGACGAAGGCCGCTTCGCCACTGCCCAAGAAATCGCGTTCATAGAGAGTCGCAAACCTTCAACTGTGCTGAGGCCCACTGGTCTTTATAAGGGAGAGGCCGACACAGCACTTGCAGCACGGTCCTTTCATTCCGTGGTTCTGACACGGGATACAAAGAAGGCGCTTCGGGTTGCAGGTGGGGCAGGCGGGCTGATCGTGAACTTGGACGAATTCGACCGCAGTACGATTAATTTAGCTTACTTCATCAAGGCGAAAATCGTCAGCGGATGAGCCGGGGCTTGCCAATGGTTGCGAGCCGCTATGGGGAGGGTCGGCCGGGTCTGACGCTCAAAGGTTTCCCAGGGATTCCCCGATAGAAAATCGCACGACAGCCGCTGCGCCGCCGCTAGCCGGCAAGTCTCTGTCTTTGAAGGGTTTTCACTTGGAGCGGGCGAGGCGAATCGAACGCCCGACCCTAACCTTGGCAAGGTTATGCTCTACCCCTGAGCTACGCCCGCGGTCCAAGCGAGCGCGGGTTATTGCCTAGCTGGGGCCAAGATTCAATAGGCTTGTCAGGGCTATAGGGCCCGTGGCCGGAACCCGGCCGCGCGCCACACATATATAAGTGCGCGCCCCGCCAACCTGCGGTCTCTTGGCGAGGCCCGCCAACAGGCGCCCAATTCCACCCCTCACACATCGCCTCGGCGTGCGTCGAATCTTATGAGCGCCGGGCATCGGCTCCGCGCATCGAAGTTTGAGGACAATGGTCGAAAGACCGGAAACCAGGCACGAGGGCGACACCATGCGCTCTGCTGATACGGCGCCAGCCGTGTCGAGGGCGGACCGTTGGTTTGTGCGCGAAGTGTTGCCGCTAGAGGCGCAGTTGATGCAGTTCCTCCACCGCAACTGGCACAACCAGGCCGAGATCGCCGATCTCCGTCAGGAGACCTATATCCGGGTCTACGAAGCGGCGCTGAAACAGCCGCCGGAGAAGGCGCGCGAGTTTGTGTTCACCACCGCGCGCAATCTCATCATCGATCGCGTGCGCCGCGCCCGCGTGATCCCCATCGAAGCGGCGGCCGATCTCGAATTCGTCGAAGTCGCGGCAGACGATCCCGGCCCCGATCAGGTGGTGCAGGCGCGCGACGAGTTGCGCCGCATGCGCGATGCGCTCGATCAACTGCAGCCGCGCCACCGCGAGGCGATCGTCTTGGGCCGCATCGAAGGGATGTCACGCCGCGACGTCGCAAGCCGCATGGGCATCACCGAACTCACCGCCGCGCAATATCTCAAGCTCGGCATCGCGGCCCTCACCGAAATCCTCGCCCGCGCGCCGGAGAAGAAGCAATGAGCGCGCAAGGCGAAACCTTCGATCCGCTGCATCTGGAAGCCTGCGACTGGCTCGAAAAGCGCGACTTCGCCGCGTGGTCCGACGAAGATCAAACCGCGTTCGACGCCTGGATCGCGCAATCCCCCGCCCATCGCATCGCTTATCTGCGCGCCGAAGCCGGCTGGAAACGCACGGAGATGCTGGCCGCCCTTCGCCCCTTCCGCCCGGAACGCGCAACACAACCGCGCCCGCAACGAAAGACATCGTGGAAGATCGCCGCCGCCATCATCGTCTGCGGCCTCGCGGGCGCGGGCGCATGGCTCGGCCTCCAACCCAACGCGCCGCAATACACCGCCTACTCAACGGAAATCGGCGGCCACAAAACCCTCGCACTCGCAGACGGCACCAGGATCGAACTCAACACCAACACCCAAGTGCGCCTGTTGAACGGCGATCACCGCAAAGTCTGGCTCGACAGGGGCGAGGCCTATTTCCAGGTGCAACACGATGCGGCCCATCCGTTCCAGGTGATGGCCGGCAACCACAAGGTCACCGATCTCGGCACCGCCTTCTTCGTCAAACGCCACGCCGCCAACACCGAAGTGGCGCTGGTCGAAGGCTCCGCCCGTTTCGACGACACGGCGTCCGGCGATTCCCGCAGCCTCACGCTCGCCCCCGGCGACGTGGTGATCGCGAACGCGAAAACGGTTTCGTTGAGCCACAGGAAACCGGCCACGCTCACCGCCGAACTCAGCTGGCGCCACGGCGTGCTGATCTTCGAACAGATGACGCTTTCGGCAATCGCCGACGAACTCAACCGCTACAACCAAAAGAAACTCGTCATCGCAGATGCCGCCGCCGCGAAAGTGAAATTCGGCGGCACGTTTGCGACCAGCGACGTGCAAGCCATCGCCACCGCCGCACACGAAATCTTCGGCCTCAAAGTCAAAGACACCGGAACCGAATTCGTCATCTCCGCCCAAACGGGCAAGGGCAACTAAGCGCGCCGGCCACGGCGCAAACGTAAAGCAAGGGGGGCAAATGCCTGGATATTGGAAAACAAGAACCGCCGCACTCGCAAGCGCCGCCATCTGCGCGCTCGCCACGCCTGCGAATGCCACAGACTTCAACATCCCCGGCGGAGACCTGAAGTCCGCGCTCGACGCCTATTCGCGCCAGGCCGGCATCTCGCTCCTCTATCCGGTGGACGAGGTCAAAGGCATCCCCACCAAAGGCGTGCAAGGCGACCTCACATCGACGGAAGCCCTCACCAAAATCCTCAACGGCACCGGCTTTCGCATGAACCGCCACGGCGACAGCGCGGTGACCATCGTGCGCGACCCGATGAAATCGAGCGGAGTAAATATCGAACCGATGCAAATGGCGCAGGCAACACCGGCGCGTGCTGCGGTGGAGACGGTGACGGTAACATCGTCGAAACTGGGCGGAGCGGATGTGCAAAGCATTCCGATTTCGATAACCGCGCTCAGCCAGGAACAACTCACGGCAACGCAAACCGCTGGTGGCCCCGATCTGGTGAAGCAGGTACCGAACCTCACCTTCACCAAAACGAACTTTAGCGGTTATAGCATCCAGATTCGTGGCATCGGCACGCAGGCGATATCGGTGACCACCGATCCTGCGGTGGCCGTTGCGCTGAACGACATTCCGTTCATCCGCAATCATTTCTTCGAACAGGAATTCTATGACCTCAGCCAGGCGGAAGTTCTGCGCGGGCCACAAGGCACATTATACGGACGCAATGCGACCGCTGGTGTGGTCAACCTCATCACCGCTAAGCCGAGCGATCAATTCGAAGCCATGGCGAGCGGTGAAATCGGCAGTTATCACCAGCGCCGTTTCGAAGGCATGATCAACCTGCCTTTGGTCGATGATCGCCTTGACGTGCGCCTCGCTGGGGAATGGACCAAACGCCAGGGCTATTCCTTCAACGAACTTACAGATCAGCGCATCGACGGTCGCGATCTATGGTCGGGCCGTCTGTCAATCGGCTGGAAGCCCATCGAGGATATGCAGGTCAATCTGGTCTGGGAACATTTCTCCGAAGACGACGATCGTATGCGTACTGCGAAACAACTCTGCAAGACCGATCCCGGGTTGACGCAGGTGGACGGAATTCCAGTCTTTACTGGTGGCGCTGTTCAGGCATACGCGGCCGGAAACTTCCTGAGCCAAGGATGTATACCCACATCGCTTTATTCTAATGACGCATTTCAGGTTCCGAATGGGGCATCACTCCCATATTATGAGCCCCTAAATGGCAAGGGCGCGCCCATCACTGCTGCCGACTTCCGCTTCGATCCGTATGCCAGCACCGTCCAATCCCATAATCTGCGTGTTATCGAGACGACGCTCGATCCCGTCTACAAGGTCAAGAATGATATCGTCGAGCTGAATGCGGAGTACAAACTGACTCCCGCGCTCACGGTGACATCTCAAACTGGCTACGATCAGGACTTCCTGTGGTCGACCGAGGACTACAATCGTTTCAATACCGCACCGGGGGCCTTTCTTCCCTCAGCGCCGAACCAGCCTGGTTTACTTACACCCGATCCTGGTGGCCAAGGTGTTTGTACGGAAGTTTTTGGCAACTGTTTGGCGCAGGGAGATCCTTGCCCGGATCCTGGAACGAGCGGCTGTCACGCTTATGGCGTTTTTTGCGATCCGCAGTTGGGGTGTAGCAACAGATTGGTTGCACAAGATTTGTCTGAGGAGCGGGCATGGCAGGTGAGCCAGGAGTTCCGCCTGGCGTCGAATTTTTCCGGCCCATTCAACTTCAGCGTTGGGGGCAACTATCTGCATTACGAGACCGAAGAGAATTACTATGTTTTCGTCAACACCCTGACCCTGGCCACATATAGCTGGACGATCTCAACAGGCGGCCATCCTTATCAAACAGCGCCGTGGGTTCCTGGCGTTTCGGACAATTCGAATTGCATCATAGGTGGTTTCTCCAACACCAATCCCAAAGTGCCAACCAACATCGGAATCTACTCACAAAGCAATGAGTGCATGTATATCGATCCGAATCCGATCACTAACCTCAACAATCAAGGGCACAATTATTTTCTGAGTCAGAATCCTTACAACCTCAATTCTTACGCCCTGTTCGGAGAGACCTACTACAATATATTCAATGATCTGAAGCTGACCGGAGGTCTTCGCTGGACGGAAGATCAAAAGCATTTCACCGATATTCCGAGCGAGCTGTTCGTCCACGGCTACGGTTATCCGATAAGCGGCGTAGTCAACCAGCAGTGGGACCAGTTCACTGGCCGTGCGGCCGTCAACTGGACACCGAAGATAGACTTCACCGAGCAGACTCTGATCTATGGCTCCTACGGTCATGGCTATAAAGCGGGTGGTGCGAACCCGCCTGGCGCGGTCCTGCTGACGTTCACCAGTGGTGATATAACAAACCCCATCCATCCACTCACATTTAAGCCGGAGTTCATCGACGCTTTCGAATTGGGCACGAAGAATACTCTTTTGGATGGCACTCTTACTCTCAATGCGAGTGCGTTCTACTACAACTATGAGAACTATCAGATCTCAGAGATTGTCGATCGTACGGCAATAAATCTCAATTTTGATGCCCACGTAAAGGGCGCGGAGATCGAAGCCGCGTATGAACCGATTCCCGGTTTGCGTTTCAATTTCGCCGGAGGGTGGGAGGATACTGCTCTTGCGAAGGGATCGAAGGCGGTCGATTTAATGGACCGCACCGCCGGCCAGCCCGGATGGATCGTCGTAAAGCCGTTTCCGACACAAGCCTCAAACTGCATCTTGCCCACCTACGTGGTAGCCACCCTTCTTCTTCCTTTTAATCCCGGGCCTGCTGGCGTGCCAGGAGCTTGCGCAAATGCGTATAGCGACCACCTCGATCCCTATACTGGGCAAACGTACCAGTACGGAGTCGATCACGGTCTCTATCCAGAGACTGTTATAGGTGAAAATACAGGGCAAAACGGCCTCAGTGTGTCCTATCCTGGTTTCGATCCATCGACGGCGCCCAACAACGGTGCTGGTTTCGACAAGAATCTGAGTGGCAATGAACTTCCCAACGCTCCACCGTTCACGGTTTCCGCCGGGGCACAGTACACCATGCCGCTCACCACCGATTGGGCTGGCACACTGCGCGCGGATTACTACTGGCAGGATTATTCCTGGGCGCGCGTCTTCAACGACAATCCCTATGACCGGCTGCGCGGTTATACCAATGTCAATCTGACTCTGATCTTCACCAGCCAGAACGGCTGGCAGGTGATGCTCTACGACAAAAATATCTTCAACACGACGGATATCACCGGCGCATTCCTGAACAGCGACGACAGCGGGTTGACGACCAATGTCTTCCTGACCGATCCGAAATTGATCGGCATTCGCGTCACCAAGAATTGGTAAGGGGGAACCAATGAGCGAACTTATTCAAATACGTACGCACACTAATATCCGTTTTCACCTGCTTGCCACCGTCTCGATGCTGTCGTTGCTGACGGCGGCGGCATCGCAGGCCAAAGCCGAGGATGCTGATCGCCCAACCGTCTGGATCGAGTTGGGCGCACAGCTTGATAGCCTGAGCGCCGGTGACGAGGCCTTCGCGCCGAGCCTGCTCGACGCCAGGCCATCCATGTTCTCGCCGTCGCAATCTTTCGAACATGCCCCGCGCCGAAGTTTCGGCGCGAACGGCGCGGTGTCGTTCCAGCCGGAGAATTCAAGTTGGGTCTTCTCGGCTTCTGTACGATATGGCCGTTCGAACAGCAATAAACACGTCCATCAGCAGACATACCCCGATTATTATCACGCCATCCACACGTCGGTCTTTCCACAATCAAAACCCCCGCGCGCGGCAAATTTCGCTGATACGCTAATTCGCAACAGCGAGTCGCACACGGTTCTTGATTTCAATGTGGGGAAGGATGTTGGCCTTGGATTGTTTGGCAACGCCAAAGGCTCATCGATTTTCAATCTGGGTGTACGTTATGCGCAGTTCAGCAGCCGGTCGAACATCGCGATACGGTCAATACCCGATTGGCATTTCGGAATCCAATACTTTGAGACTTACGGTTACACCTACAAGTTTCTCGATCAGCCGTATCATAGTAATGCTGCCTCACTTCTTGCAGATCGCAGTTTCCACGGTATAGGCCCGTCACTGTCATGGAAAGCATCGGCGCCAGTGGTCGGAAATTCTGATCATGGTGAGTTGACGTTTGATTGGGGTTTGAACGGGGCCGTGCTTTTCGGACGGCAAAGAGCGCAGATCGAGCATCAGCAGACGCAGAGGTACTATAACGGAATTATTATTCCGTTTGATCCCTATAAAAAGCTGATCACAGTTTACCAACACGCCACGCCACACACGCGGTCTCATTCTGTCGCCGTTCCCAACCTCGGCGGCTTCGCGGGGCTTTCGATGAAGTATGGCGCCGCCAAAGTCAGCTTTGGCTACCGCGCCGATTTTTTCTTTGGGGCAATGGACGGCGGCATCGACGTACGCAAAACGTATGATCGCAACTTCCATGGCCCATATGCCACGATCAGTATCGGTCTTGGAGGCTGAGGGTCTGACCAAGGTGAGCGCAGGCGGCGGAGCGATCCGCCGCCTTTTCTTTTGGTTCCATTGGCCAGATTCCTGATGTAGAATTATTTTCCTTTATAGGCCTTGAAACCAGAAATCACTTGATCTATATTCCTTTCTGGAACAAAGAAAGGTCTCAAAGCCCCAGATTACCGGCCGCCTCCGGAAGGCAGCCATAGAGGTCGCGAATGAAAATACAGGGCAGGGCGCGAAGCTCGCGCGCGCCTGCGCAGGAGGGGAGGACCCGAGGGTTTGGCGGCTGGGCCGCAGGCCTTTCGGGGAACCGGCCCGTCCGCAACGCCCGCAGCAGGAGTGTAGGTGCGGAAGGCAAAGGCGCGTGATGGCGCCGGCTTCTCCGCCGGCCGTGGCTTCGGGCAAAAGGGCAGGCGCTCGCGCCGGAACAATTCCGCGCAAGACCTGCCCTTTTGCCGTTCTGCGCCCTGGCGGGCTTCGGGCGGCGGGCCGTCCTGTCACCGGAACCCCACAGACCGAGGGTTGACCTGTCACCCGAAGCCTCGGCGCAGGGTGACTGTTGGGGGGCAGGGGGTGTAATACCCCGCTGAACCGCACTGCTTCGGGTCTGTTTCCGCGTCATGCACTGGCTTCATCTCTTAGGCGATTTCGCCGCCGTGCTCGGCCTTTTCGGGGCGATCTATGCCCTGATTGCCTCGGCGGCGGCCGCGCGCGCGCTGAAGTCGCCCGCCGCGGAGCCCATGAGCTTTCCCTCCGTCACGCTGCTCAAGCCGCTGCACAGCGATGAGCCGATGCTCGCCGAAAATCTGGAGAGCTTCTTCGCGCAGGATTATCCCGCCCCCGTGCAGATCGTCTTCGGCGTGCAGAACGCCGCCGATCCCGCCATCGCCGTGGTGCGCGCGCTGCAGGCCAAACATCCCGAACGCGATATGGATCTGGTGATCGATGCGCGCCTGTTCGGCGCCAATCGCAAGATCTCCAATCTGATAAACATGTTCCCCCGCGCCCGCCACGACGTGCTGATTTTATCGGACAGCGACATCTCCGTGCCGCGCCACTGGCTGCAAACGGTGATCGGCACCTTGCAACAACCCGGCGTCGGCGCGGTGACGTGTCTGTACATCGGCAAGCCGCTGGGCACCTTGTGGTCCAAGCTCGCTGCCATGGGCATTTCGTATCAGTTCATGCCCAACGTCGTCGTCGGCACGCAGGCAAGCCTTGCCGCGCCCTGTTTCGGCTCCACCATCGCCTTCACGCGGAAGACACTGGAAGAGATCGGCGGCTTCCACGCCTTCACGGGCTTCCTCGCCGACGATTATGAGATCGGCCGCGCCGTCCGCGAAAAGGGTTACACGCTGGCGCTGCCCCACATCGTGGTCGATCACATCTGTTCGGAAAAAAGCCTCGGCGAATTGATCCGCCACGAGTTGCGCTGGAACCGCACCATCCGCAGCATCAACCTGTCGGGCCATATCGGCAGCGGTGCCATTCACGCGCTTCCACTGGCGTTCGTTGCCGCCTTGCTGCTCGGCTTCAACCCGCTGTCCCTCGTTGTCCTCGCTGCCGCCCTTCTGGCCCGCGCCGTCCTCAAATGGCGCGTCGATGGCCTGGTCGGCGCCAAGGCCGGCCCGCTCTGGCTTTTGCCGCTCAGGGACGCCATATCCTTCTTCGTGTTTCTCGGTTCTCTGTTCGGCTCGTCAATCCATTGGCGCGGCGAACGGTTCGATATGCATGCCAGCGGCGGTTTCTCGCAATCTGAGGTTTCGTGATGTTGAAGACGCTTTTTCTCCAGGCTCCCTCTTTCGATGGCTTCGATGGCGGCGCGGGTTCGCGCTACCAGGCCAAACGCGAAATCAAATCCTTCTGGTATCCCACCTGGCTCGCCCAGCCGGCAGCGCTGGTGGAGAATTCCAAACTGATCGACGCCCCGCCGCACAAAACCTCGCTCGCCGAAGTCGTCGCGCAAGCCAAAGGTTTCGATCTCGTCGTGGCGCACACCTCCGTTCCGTCGTTCAAGTCGGATGTGAAGGTGATCGAAGCGTTGAAAGCCGCCAACCCAAATCTGAAGGCCGGCCTGATTGGCGCCAAGGTCGCGGTGAACGCCGAAGGTTCGCTGCGTGAAGGTGCTGCGATCGATTTCGTCGCCCGCAACGAATTCGATTTCACGATCAAGGATGTCGCGGACGAAATCCCGTGGGGCGAAATCAAGGGCATTTCCTATCGCAACAAGCAGGGCGTGATCGTTCATAACGAAGATCGCCCGATGATCGAGAATATGGATAGCCTTCCCTGGGTCACGCCCGTTTATAAGCGCGACCTGGTGATGGAAAACTATTTCATCGGCTACCTGAAGCACCCGTATATCTCGATCTATACCGGCCGCGGCTGCAAGTCGCGCTGCACCTTCTGCCTGTGGCCGCAAACGGTGGGCGGACACAACTATCGCACACGTTCGGTCCAGCATGTGGTGGATGAGATCAAATGGGCGATGAAGGCGTTCCCGCAAACCAAGGAATTCTTCTTCGACGACGACACCTTCACCGACAACCTGCCGCGCGCCGAAGCCATTGCGAAAGAACTGGGCAAGCTCGGCGTCACCTGGTCGTGCAATGCCAAGGCCAACGTCCCCTATGAATCATTGAAAAAGCTGCGCGATGGCGGTCTGCGTCTGCTGCTCGTCGGCTATGAATCCGGCAACCAGCAGATCCTTCACAATATCAAGAAGGGCATGCGCATCGAAGTCGCCGAAAAGTTCACCCGCGATTGCCACGAACTCGGCATCACGATCCACGGCACGTTCATTCTGGGCCTGCCGGGCGAAAGCAGGGAAACGATCCGCGAAACGGTGGAATTCGCCAAGCGCATCAACCCGCATACCATTCAGGTGTCGCTGGCTGCACCCTATCCCGGCACGTTCCTTTACAATCAGGCGGTGCAGAACGGCTGGCTCGATGCGGCGAACGCAGAGCTGGTCGATGACAGCGGTATCCAGATCGCGCCGTTGCACTATCCCCATCTCAGCCACAACGAGATCTTCACCTCGCTGGAATCGTTCTACAAAGAGTTTTACTTCCGCCCCAGCAAGATCGCCTCTATCGTCGGCGAGATGCTCTCCTCCAGCCAGATGATGAAGCGCCGCCTGCGCGAAGGCGTTGAATTCTTCCAGTTCCTGAGGGAGCGCCGGGAACACGCCGCTTGAAGCAACTGGTCGTCACCGCCGACGATTTCGGGGCGGCCCGTGAAGTGAACGAGGCGATCGAGATTGCGCACACGCGCGGCATTCTCACGGCCGCGAGCCTGATGGTGGCAGCACCCGCCGCGAGCGAAGCGGTGGCATTGGCCAAACGCATTTCCTCGTTGCGCGTCGGCCTTCATGTCGTGCTGGTGGAAGGCAAGCCCGTGTTGCCGCCGTCGCAAGTCCCCGATCTGGTCGATTCGACCGGTCACTTCCGAACCGATATGGCGGCGAGCGGCGCAAAGATGTTTTTCTTCCCCAGCGTCCGCCGTCAGCTCGCCCGCGAGATCGAAGCCCAATTCGAAGCCTTCCGCGCCAGCGGCCTTCCCCTCGATCACGTCAACGCGCACAAGCATTTTCACCTGCATCCCACCATCGCTTCGGAAATCCTGCGCATCGGCAAGAACTTCGGTATGCGCGCGCTCAGGGTTCCGCGCGAGCCGCGCAATGTGTTGGCGGAAATCGAACCGCAACCGGCCGATCCTGTCTCCGTAATCACCGCGCCATGGTCGGCGCTTCTTGCCCGTCGGCTGAAAGCGAACAGCGTCGTCTCCCCAGATCAGGTGTTCGGCCTGCGCTGGTCCGGTGCGATGACCGCGAGCCGCGTCCACGCCTTGCTTGATCGCCTGCCGAACGGATTGACCGAAATCTACTTGCACCCCGCGACCGGTCCCTATGCTGGCTCCGCACCGGGTTACCGCTATGCCGAGGAACTGGCCGCTCTGACCGATAGTGGGGTGATCCAGGCCGCGAACCGTCCGCAGGTTGCCCGCGGCGGTCTCGCCGATTTCGCCTGACTTATCGAACGCCGCCCAGCATGGGTTATATTAGGGAAGCAACAGAGGTTCGTGCCGCCGTGACACCCCACCCCCTCCCCCCCTCGAAAAATCGCCAAATAAATAGATGTGGTTTGGACATGCCGGACCTACTACAGGTGGTGTCATGACCGTTGCGGCCCTTATTCTGCCGGATCTCACCATCCCCGTCCCCCCCATTCCCGGCGGCCCCATCAAACTCGGCAGCGACGAACACAAGGCCCTTTTCTGCAAAACCCTGCTCACGACCTTCGATCCCTATCGCCCCGCCGTGATCGACTGGCCAAAACTCACCCCCGACACGCAGGATAAGATCACCTCGCTGCCCATCTGGGACATCGCCGTGCAGACCGAAGGCAAGGCAGGCCTGCGCGTGGCCACATATGGCGATCTCATCAAGGATCCGCTGCTGAAGCGCGCGACAGAACTCAACGCCTATGAAGAACGCCGCCACAAACATGTGCTGCATCACATGGTACAGGCGTATGGGATCAAGCTTGAACCCGAACCTGAATACGTTGTGCCGAAGGATGCCGAATGGGCGTTCATGGTGACGGGCTATAGCGAATGTATCGACAGCTTCTTTGCGTTCGGTCTGTTTGAAACGGCCAAGCAGTCCGGTTTCTTCCCACCCGAACTCGTCGACACTTTCGAGCCGGTGATGCGTGAAGAGGGCCGTCACATTCTTTTTTTCGTCAACTGGGTCGCCTGGCATCGCCGCAACATGCCGCTATGGCGCAGGCCGTGGTTCGCGTTGAAGATCGCAGCCGTATGGGCGTTTCTCGTGTGGGAGCGCATCGGCATCGCGGGCGACCTCGACGGCGGCGGAAAGAACCAGGACAACAACTTCACCGTCAACGGCGCAAAGGATTTGGGCGTCGAAATTACGATTCCGCAATTGATGGACACTTGCCTGGCCGAAAACGATCGCCGTCTCGGCATCTACGACAAGCGTCTGCTGCGCCCCATGTTCGTGCCGCGCATGGTGCGGTTTGCCCGCAAATTCATGCGCGCGCCCAAACCTACTGCTGCGTAATGGCCGATCGCGTTGTCGTCACCGGTGCATCAGGATTCGTCGGCTCGGCGGTTGTCCGCGCCGCCGTCGCGCGCGGTTTCGACGTTCGGGCGACTGTGCGCTCTACCAGTCCCCGCGCGAACGTAAGTGACATAGGCTGCGAAATCGTCGAAGCCGACATGCGTGATCGCACATCGAT
>DATKJT010000067.1:0-27448 GCA_035543495.1 Rhizomicrobium sp.
ACTCTTCAGTTAGCCTTGGCTCAACCGTACCTCTGCTGCCCTGCGTAGGATTGGTCGATGAACAAGGGTGGCAAGCAATCCAATTTCATCGACCGCTCGCAGGCATGCTTGGTTGTGAATGGCGTGATCTATTCTTTCTGCATTGGAAAGCCGCTCGTTCAATCGGTTACCCTTCATCCGGCCAAGGGCGGGATGCGCCCTCAGGCCCGTCGACTGCAAGCGTATTTTCTGAAGCATGCCACCGATTGGCTGCGCATACGGGCTGGGCTTCAACCGTATTATGTTTATGTCTGGGAAAATCCGCTTGATGGGGGGTTACATTCTCACATTCTTATTCACGTGCCACTCCAGATTTGGCCAGACTTTCGTTTGGCCGCAGATCGCTGGGTGGAGGCGGCATGCGCAAGTTACGGGGGCTACTATCAGCCGGGTATCATCAGGATTTCTAACGTGTATGGCTTTGAAGAATACGCAAATGGAACCTCCCTGCTGTTCGATTTCCTGAATCGCGGTGTTCGTGGATCGCTCAACTATTTGCTCAAAGGCATCGATGGCAACACTGAAGACATACTCGATATGGTTAGAGGCGTTGGCATTGAGCGTTCTAGTGTCACACAACTGACGAGGCATCCCAACCAACAGGGGATGATTGTCGGTAAGCGTGTCGGATGCTCTGTATCGCTGAGTCCAACGCGACAAAAATTTCCCTCAATTGCCTTCGACCGGCATCGGAACCTAAGGATGTCAGGGCCGGAAGAAAGGGCTCTCTCGTTGTTAGCATCAGTTGGGCTCGAAATGGCCACCGCGCGCGGTGAGTCTCAGAACTACGCTGGCCACCCCTTGCGATCCCAGCCGCTTGGCCGCCAGCCCAACGCGCGCGGCGTCTGCGACTGATGTGAAGCCGTTCGTCACCCCTTTTGCCGTCACCGCCAAGGCCAAAATTGGATGGGAACGCACTAATCGGCTTCGTAGACGGCGAATTCCGACCCAGCCTTGCTTGGGGCCATCCGCAGGGGCACATGCGGCCGTGCTGATGAGCCCACGAGCTCTCCGAGGCACTTCGCTGATTGGAAACCTTAAAGCGCAACGCTAGCGAACTTGTAGGTTTTGCGGCATATAAGACCGAGCCGATCAATGATCGGCTGGGGCTTGATAACCCCTCAACTGGGCGGCCTTGTGCGGGCTGCTCCCGCACTCCTCGACCTATGGTCGGGGAGGCGTTGGCGTATGTTCAGGCTCGAAAGGGCTAAAGGCCACCGCGACCTTGCTCAGTTGAGGTTTATCAACTCCCCGATCACCAGGTGAAAGGGGGAAAATTCATGCGTTATCTATTGTGTGCATTACTATGCGCGGCATTGATGGGCTGCGTAGCGTCGGGTACTCAGGTCAAAGAACAGCAGCTTTCGCAGTTCAAGGCTGGCGAGACCACTTACCAGCAGGTGATTGGTACGTTGGGGCCGCCGAATTCAAGCTCCCTGATGCCTGATGGAACGCGGATGATCGCTTATACATACGTGCAAGCGGCTGCCCGACCGGAAAGCTTCATTCCCATCGTTGGACCATTCGTCGGTGGGGCGGACGTGCATAGCAATATGGTGATGTTTCGTTTCAATGCCGATGGAAAGCTGATGGATTTTACCAGCACAGCAACGCAGGTCGGCTCGGGTCGAAACCTCGAAGCGGGATCCCCACCTTCTCGAAACGATGAACCCAAGGCTTCGAATGCGCCGTGAGTGACGATCCGAATAAACGTCAACGCCAGCAAGGCTTGGATGGAAGCGCTAAGGTTCTAATTGCGCTGATTGCCGCTGGGCCGTTGCTGGGCCTGTGGCATGTTCTGGCAAGAACGGGGCTAGTACCCGATTTGCGAACCCCATCCGGACAGCCCACCCTTGCCGAGCATATATTAAGTGCTTTGCTGATCGGCGTGGGCTTCTTCGCCCTTTATTTCCTTCCAACAATCATCGCGCGAACGCGCAAACGTCGCAACGTAACAGCTATAGCCGCGCTCAACTTTTTCCTTGGTTGGACGGTTCTTGGGTGGGTAATAGCGTTGGTATGGGCACTGGCGGAATCTTCGCCGCAGCCAGTGATCTATGTGCAGGCACCGCCGTCCCCACCACGAAATGATGAGCCGAAGACGCCGACTGGGCCATGAGCCAACGGATACCGCTTTTGTGATTGTAAAGGCGCATCATGCGAGGCGACTGAGGAAACTGCGAATGGGATATCGCTATGGGGAAGTTGCAGATGCGAGCCGTGGAGGCAGCTATCGTTGCATGGTTGTTGCCGCCACCCGATTGCAATAACGCCAATTTAATGTACCCGATTATTTTGGTCTCCTAAGGGTTACGGCGGCAGCAGCGCTCGAGGAATATGGGTAAATCAATGGGTAGAGCCGCTTCCCAAAAGTTACTCAGTTGATCTTGGTAGAGAAAAATTCGGTATTTGGCGGATGGGGTGAGATTCGAACTCACGGGACCCTTGCAGGCCCGGCGGTTTTCAAGACCGCTGCCTTAAACCACTCGGCCACCCATCCTTGATCCCGCCTGTACAGCCGAAATGGAAGCGCCGCAACCGAGCGGTTGAGGCTCGGGTTAGGCTCGGTTAGCGTTCCTCTGATTCGAAGGGATTTTGCCAGTGTTGCGTGCGTTGCGATCCGCTGCGGCGGCTGTCTTGCTGGCCGTCACCGTCGCGGCCTGCGCCACGCGGCCGAGCGCCCCACCGCCTGAAAATCATGAGGTCAGTGTTCCTTCGTCGGCGGGCATCTACAAGATCGGCAACCCATATCAACAAGACGGCATCTGGTATTATCCGCACGAACAGCCGGATTATGACGAAACGGGCGTGGCCTCGTGGTACGGAGCTGAATTTCATGGTCAGCATACTGCCAACGGTGAGGTCTTCGACTCCAACGCCCTGACAGCCGCGCATCGCACGCTGCCAATGCCGGTGAACGTGCGCGTAACCAATCTCCAAAACGGTCGTTCGCTGATCGTGCGGGTAAATGATCGGGGGCCATTCGCGCGCGGCCGGATCATCGACGTGTCGGAGCGGGCGGCCGACCTTCTCGGCTTCAAGAACCAGGGAACAGCGCGGGTTCGCGTGACCTATATGGGCAAGGCCTTGTTGCCAGGTGCCAACCAGATTGAGGAAACTCCACCGGAGCTCGCGACCGCCGTGCCAGCGGCTCCCACCGGAAAGGTGGATATGAGCGCGCTTAACATCGTGCCCGGCGCAACGATTGCGCCGCCCGTGCAGGTTGGTCAGTTGCCCGAGCCTACGCCGGCTGCACTGCCACCGCCTCCACAGCCGGTCGAGGAACCGGTGACAGGGCAGGTGACCCAGGTGCCGGTTCCGGCCGTGACTCACCTCTATGTTCAAGTCGGTGCTTTTAGCTCGCGGGCCAATGCGGAACGGCTGAAAACACGGCTGGCGGATGCCGGGGGCCTTCTGGTCTCGCCGATCAGCCGCAATGGCCAAACGCTTTACCGCGTGCGGGTGGGGCCGTTCGACGAATTGTCCGCGGCCGACGCGGCATTGGCGCGGGTGGTCAAGCTTGGTAGTAACGACGCGCAAATCGTTGTCGATCAGTGAGTGGTGCAATGGCGTTCAAACGGCTCGGATTTCTTGTTGTCCTGTTCGCATTTGTGCAGGCGGGTACCGCTCAGGCGCTGATCACGACCGATGCCGAACACGCCGTGCTGATGGATGGCGAAACGGGACAGGTTCTGTGGTCCAAAGATGGCGACGTGGCCATGCCCCCGGCCTCGATGAGCAAATTGATGACGCTCGAACTCCTTTTCCAGCGCCTCAAGGACGGACGGGTAAAGCTCACGAATACGTTTCCCGTTTCGGAGCGTGCGTGGCGCACACAAGGCTCGAAGTCCTTCGTCGAATTGGGCGCCAACATTCCAATCGAAGACCTGATCCGCGGCATCATCATCCAGTCCGGCAACGATGCCTGCATGGTCGTGGCCGAGGCGCTGGGCGGCTCGATGGAAAACTTCGTCACCATGATGAATGCGCGGGCCAAGGAGTTGGGCCTCCTTCACTCGCACTTCGTCAACCCCGATGGGCTGCCGGACCCTCCGGGCCAGCTGATGTCGGCGATGGATCTGGCGAAACTCGCGCGTCATCTGATCTACGAATATCCGCAATACTATCATTATTTCGGCGAACGCGAGTTCACCTGGCACAACATCCGTCAGCCAAACCGCAATCTGGTGCTGGAAAAATTTCCCGGCGCGGACGGCTTGAAGACCGGCCACACCGATGCAGCTGGTTACGGCGTGACGGCATCGGCGGTACAGGATGGGCACCGCTTGATCCTTGTGGTCAACGGCCTGCGCTATCCCGACAAGAACGATTGGTGGGCTGAACGTTATCGCGCCGAGGAAGCGGCTCGCATTCTTGGGATAGCGTTCCGGGAATTCCGTCAATACAAGCTGTTCGGCGCGAACGATACCGTTGCGACGGCCAAGATATGGCACGGCACGAAGGATTCCGTGGCGATGGTGCTGGGCGCGCCGCTTGCCGAAACCATGCAAGTGGATTCTCGCAAGGACCTGAAAGTCTCGGTGCAATATTCATCTCCTCTGGAGGCACCGATTGCAAAAGGGCAACGTATCGGCGCGTTGACACTCTCCGCACCCGGATTTCCCGCACGCAGCTACGCGCTCTACGCTGCCGAAGCGATTGATCGTGCCGGCATCATAAGTCGTGGACTTCAGGGTTTGAGCCTCCTTCTTGGCAGCAAAGACGCGAAATGAACCGTAACGGACGCGCGCACTTCATTACCCTCGAAGGTGGCGAGGGCGCGGGAAAGTCCACCCAGGCCAAGCGACTTGCCGAACAATTGAAGACACGCGGCGTCGCAAGCGTGCTCACGCGCGAACCTGGCGGTTCGCCTGGTGCGGAAGAAATCCGCAAACTCCTTGTCGAAGGCGACCCCGGCCGTTGGGACGCGATGACGGAAGCGCTGCTCATGTTCGCGGCGCGTACCGACCACGTTGCCCGGACCATCAAGCCAGCCCTCGACGGACACAAATGGGTGATCTCGGATCGCTTCACGGATTCGACTTATGTTTATCAAGGCACGGGACGGCGGTTGCGGGCGCACAAGATCGCGGCTTTGGAAGAGGCCGTTCTTGAGGGGCTCGAGCCGGATCTGACCCTGGTCCTGGACCTGCCGGTGCAAGAGGGATTGAAGCGGGCGCATGCGCGGCATGGAAACGAAACCCGTTTCGAGAAATTCGACATGGATTTCCACAAACGCCTGCGCGAGGGCTTTCTGGAGATCGCCAAGGCCAATCCCGAACGCTGCGTGGTAATCGACGCCTCCGGTTCCGAGGACGACGTGGCCCAGCGGATCTGGCGTGAAGTGCAGATGCGTTTCGGCCTATGATGGCGCATGGCACGACGTTCTGAACCCGAAATACTGCCGGAAGCCGACCGCATCGAAGGTCAGCCGCATCCGCGCGAAGTTTGCGCTCTGATTGGTCACTGCGAGGCGTTGGCGCGTGCGGCGCGAGCGGTTCGCAGTGGACGGCCGCCGCAAGCCTGGCTTATCACTGGACCGCAAGGCATCGGCAAGGCAACGCTGGCCTATCGCATTGCGCGCTATCTCCTTCGTTTTGGCGCGACGGCGGAAGGGCCGGAAGATTTGGCGGTTGGAGCGAGAGACCCCGTCAGTCAGCAAGTCAGTGCCGGGGCGCATCCGGGTTTGCTGGTTCTGCGCCGGGCGGTGAACGAACGCACGGGCAAGTTGATGAACGTGCTTTCGATCGAAGAGGTGCGCAAGCTCTCGTCCTTCTTCGGCATGACGTCGGGCGCGGGTGGATGGCGCGTGGCGATTATCGATACTGCCGACGACATGAACGATGCGGCAGCCAATGCGCTGCTCAAGACGCTGGAAGAACCGCCGGCGCGGGCGATGATATTGGTCTTGTCGAACAATCCGGGGCGGCTCGTTTCGACCATTCGCTCGCGGTGTCAGCGGCTCGATCTCCGGCCGCTTTCCGATACAGATGTTGAGACTGCGCTGAAACAAAAACTTCCCGATTTCGATGACGACGAGCGGGCATCGCTGGCGCGGTTGGCCAGCGGCTCCATCGGTACGGCTTTGGTGCTCGCCGAGGGGGACGGCGTTACCTTCGCGCGGGAGGCAGACCGGTTGATCGACAATGCGACGCATCCCGATGTGCCGGCGTTGCTTGCGCTGGGAGACAAGCTGGCGCGGGCAACGGATGGACTTGAAACATTCGGTGCGTTTCTCGCCAATGCCTTGAGCGATCGCATTCGGGCGAAGGGTGCTGCCGGCGCGACCGGTCTCGACCGCTGGATTGAAGCGAGCGAAAAGGTACGTTCCAAATTCGGGCGCAGCTCGGCGCTTTATCTCGATCCGCGGCAAACGGTCGTCAGCGCGGCGATGACGCTGGGCGATGCGGCCCGGCACGGGGCGCTGTGAATGCTGGTCGATAGTCATTGCCATCTCGATTTTCCCGAATTCGCGCCGGAACTGGACGCGGTGGTGCAGCGCGCGGCGGATGCGGGCGTGAAGGTTTGCGTGAGCATCGGCACGACGCTGGCGAAGTTTCCGCAAGTGGAAGCCGTCGCCGAGAAATTTCCGAATGTGTGGTGTTCGGTCGGCATCCATCCGCATGAGGCGGAGAAGGAATTGCTGTCTGATTCCGCGCCGCTTCTTGAACGCGCGAAACATCCCAAGGTCGTTGCCATTGGCGAGACGGGGCTCGACTACTACTACGAGCACAGCCCGCGCGCCGAACAGCAACGGAATTTCCGTGCCCATATCTCGGCCTCGCGCGAGACGGGGTTGCCGCTGGTCGTGCACACGCGCAATGCGGAGGACGACACCATTGCGATCCTGCGCGAGGAAATGGGGAAGGGGGCTTTCCCTGGCCTCATTCATTGCTTCACCGGCACGAAGAGACTGGCCGATGCGGCATTGGAACTGGGGTTCTGCATTTCCGTTTCCGGGATTGCGACATTCAAGAAATCCGATGAGTTGCGTGCCGTGTTGAAAGAGGTTCCGCTGGACCGGCTGCTGGTTGAAACCGATGCGCCGTATCTGGCGCCGATGCCATACCGCGGCAAACGCAATGAGCCGGCGTTCGTGAAGAACACGGCTGCCGTGTTAGCCGAGCTGAAAGGCGTCAGCGCCGAGGAAATGGCTTCTCGCACGACGGAAAATTTCTTCCGGCTGTTCGGCAAGGTTCAGCGTCCGCAATGACGTTGGAAGTGACCATTCTGGGCAGCGGGTCTTCGGGCGGTGTGCCGCGTATCGGCGGGCCGGGCGGCGCGGGGTTCTGGGGCGCTTGCGATCCCGACGATCCGAAAAACCGGCGGCGGCGGTGTTCGCTGCTGGTGCAGCGGAAATCTCAAACGGGTACGACCTCCCTGTTGGTGGATACTTCGCCGGATATGCGCGAACAGCTTATCTCTGCGCGCGTCTCGACGCTCGATGCGGTGCTCATCACGCACGATCATGCAGACCAGCTTCACGGCATCGACGATCTGCGCATGATCGCGATGAACATGCGCAGGCGCGTGGACGTGCACGCCGACGAAGCGGCGTTCGAGCGCATCCTCTCGCGCTTCGGTTATTGCTTCGTGCAGCCGCAGGGCAGCGATTATCCCGCAATTCTCAACGCGCATGACATTCGCGAGCCGTTCAGGCCGTTCGAGATCAGGGGCGAGGGCGGGCCCATTCCCGTTCTGGCGTTCTGGATGGAGCATGGGCTGATACGGTCTCTCGGTTTTCGTTTCGGACCCATCGCCTATTCCAGCGATGTGAACGGGCTGGATGAGGCCGCGTTCAAGGCGCTGGAAGGCGTGGAGTGCTGGATTGTGGATGCGCTGCGTTACGCGCCGCATCCCAGTCATGCGCATGTCGAACAAACTCTCGATTGGATAAAGCGGGTGAAACCTAAGCGGGCGATCCTCACCAACCTGCACGTCGATCTCGATTACGAGACGTTGCGCAAGGAACTGCCGCCCGGCGTGGAACCGGCTTATGACGGGCTGAAGATCACTCTGGATCTTTGAGGCCGAGGCGCACGCGGATGTGCGCCACGACTTTCGCCACGTCGTAGGGTTTGGCGAAGAACGGTTCGTTTTCGCAAAGTTCCTTCGCCGCGGCGGATTTCTTCGAGTCGCCGGAGGTCAGCGTGATCGGCAGGTTGGGCCGGTTCCTGCGGACCCATTGGGCGAGGCCGAAACCATCCATCTCGCCCGGCATCTGCACGTCGCTGAACACCAGGTCGATGTCGACTTCGGCTTCCAGTATCTGGATCGCCTCGGCGGCATCGCCGGCTTCGAGCACCTTGAACCCGCATTCGCGCAGGTAATCGGCGAGAACGAAGCGGATCAGCACTTCGTCTTCGACAATCAAAATCGCAGGTGTCCGCTCGTCCGGAGCTGGAAACATTACCGCTGCCGAAGCCATTGGAACTCTCCCTCGGCTTTTTCAACGCGGCGATAAGCAATTGGTTTCATGGAAGATTCTGTTGGAAATTTTCATATCTCGCTGCTGCATCCCATTTTGGACAGAGTCCGGGCGGGAATGATTTTCGGGTTTTTCAAAAACCGCGGAATTCCGCGGCTTCCAGATGCGCAAACGCCCCGGCGGGAGTTCCGCCGGGGCGTTCGGACACAATTCTGGAGATAATCGGATAGATGGGAGGAGCGTTACGCTGCTTCAAGGGGCAGAGGCCAGAAAATTTTGGTTCGGCGCGGGCAGGGCGTAGATTGCCCGCCTCCACCTGCCCTTGAGGCCCCCAGCGATGGCCGATCCCGCCGCCCCCGAACCGCGCCCGCACCAGCCGGGCGAAGACAGGTTCCGCGCCATTCATCCCGAGGATATCGAATGGAAGCCCTTCCCGGCGTTTCCGGCGGGCGCGCGGCTGGCGGTGCTGGTGGGCGATCCGGCGAAGGCCGGGCCCTATGTGATCCGCGTGAAGGTGCCCATGGGCGTGAAGCTGATGCCGCACAAGCACCCGGAAGACCGCATCTACACGGTGATGTCCGGCGTGTTCTATATCGGGCTCGGCGAGACCTTCGACGAAGCGAAACTGACGGCGTATGGGGCAGGCAGCGTGATCGTTCTTCCCGGCAACCAGCCGCATTTCCATTTCGCCAAATCCGGCGAATACGTCACGCAAGTGATGGCGATCGGCCCGCTGGGACTTTCCTATGTCGATGCGAAAGACGATCCGCGAAACGTATGACCGACATACGGTCGTCACGGCTCGACGACGTCAAAGTGACCTGACTCGAATTTGTACCGTTAGAGGAAACACCCACGCGATACGATCATCTGGGATTGGACGATCGAGAAACAGGCGAGGCCATGAAGTCGGACGTCGGAAGGGGCGGGCCGCGATTCGGTATTAAAGGAGGCGGAGTACCGACAGACACCGAACACAATGTATTGTATGCGCTTACCTAGAAATAGTTTTGCCGAGTCGAAAATGACTGCAAAATTTCCCAAAGTGTGGGATTTTTAACCATTTTGCCGTGTTACGATGTCTGTGCTGCGGAGTTGTTTAGGGGGAGAAAGGACGATGACCATGGAACACGCTGCGATTCGTTCCGAGCCTGTCGTCACTGAAAAATCAGAGGATGAATGGCCGAGGTCAACTTTGCGCGACGTCAGCGCATCGTGGATTTCCGGACGCATGGTTACGTTGGGCTGGCGAGTAAAAAACTTCGGGTTTGCGAAACTAGGCGAATGGATAGTCTACAAATTTCATCGCGGAGCAGGGTGCTCAAGTTAACGCCTACTTTTGGATCCGGATTGCTACGCCACCGTGGACGGATAAATTTGGCTTCCACATTCCTGCAAAGATATCGGCTTTCCATATCCGACTAGCGCCTCCCTGTGGAACGCCGTGAGCTGGAAAAGCGGCAGGGTCGTGTAGCACAACTTTCCTTTCCGCATCTTCGCCAGATTCCTCATAGCCAACAATCAGCCGACTGTGTCCAAACGGCGACTGCATTGATGTTCGCTGAGTGGCTATGAGTGGAATGTTTTGATCGATATGCTGGCTAATGGTACGCATCATGTCTGCTGGGTCAGTGAAATTCACCAAGATGTAGTCAGCTCTAAGGCCTAGTTTCCTGGCTTCGGCCACTACATCATCATTTCTTACGCACCATTCTCCCTTATGGCCTCGGACGGGTCGCTTTAGTCGTGCGAATAGCTCGACTTGATCTATCGCCTCGCCATAGAAATTAGCCACCATTTCAAGGCAAGCCAGTGAGCACGACCAGCGCGTCAATTGCTTTTTGTACGACACGTCCAGGCGCATTAAGACGCCCCCCCAAAAGGCATAGCTTGCTGGCTTGATGGGAAACCAAGCCGCATTCGAACCTTTTTCAAGATTTGTCGCGCTCGCAACTGTTTGCGCGAATCGCTTTGCGACCTTGGAATCTTGATATCCCTAATTGAGCAAAGCAACTGCCAACGATATAATTGGCGATATTATACTTGACACATGCAACGAGAAACCTTATGTTTGCTGCATAAGGAGTTAGTTGCCATGCCGAAAGCCCTTCCGAAACGCTTTACCGACGAAGCCGCTGCCCGCGCCCATCTGGAGCGCCTGCAATGGCCGGAAGGCCCGATCTGCCCCCATTGCGCCACGGTTGACCGCGCCTCGGCCATCAGCGGCGGTCGCCCCGGCCTGTGGTTCTGCAACGCCTGCCGCAAGCAGTTCTCCGTTACGGTCGGGACGGTCTTTGAGCGTTCCAAAGTACCGCTTCACACATGGCTTTACGCCACCCACCTGCTTTGCTCGTCCAAGAAAGGCATTTCGAGCCAGCAGATGGCCCGTATGCTGGGCGTGACGGTCAAGACGGCATGGTTCATGAGCCATCGCATCCGTGCCGCCATGGCTCCGCTGGAAGGCTCTGAGCCGCCCATGGGTGGCGATGGCTTTGTGGTCGAAGCCGACGAGACTGAACTCTCTCCCTCGCGTAAGAGCCGCCCGCGTGCTCGTGCGAAGAACCTGAAATTCGTCTCCCTTGTGGAGCGTGACGGCACCGTCCGTTCGCGCCGCATCACCGGGGCCAAGAGGTCGATCAAGAGCGAACTTCAGGACGTGCTCAGGACCAATGTCGATCCGGCCAGCACGCTCCATACCGATGGTGCCCAGCACTATGAATTCACGCTGGCGGTCAATAGCCACGAAGCCGTCAATCATAACCGCGAATTCGTCCGCGAGACCGACGCTGGCGAGAAAATCCATGTCAACACAGCCGAGGGCTACTTTTCGATCTTTAAGCGTGGCCTTGTCGGCACTTACCAGCATATGAGCGAGCAACATCTGGCTCGCTATCTGGCGGAATTCGACTTCCGCATGAGCCACCGCGCACGCCTCGGCTATACCGACGACATGCGTACCGACGTGGCGCTTGAGGGTATCGCTGGAAAGCGCCTCACCTATCGGCGGACTGTCGAAAGCCGTTACTCCTAAGCAGCAAGCCGCAGCGTTCATTCGCTGGCGCAAGGCTCGCGGCTATCCCGTTGAGCCTAAAAGGCGCCCGCCTTGGCACAAATGGTACAAGCAAAAGCCCCGGAAATGATTCTCTGGGGCTTCCCCTTCATCCTAGGAATCGCGACAAATCTAGGAAATCCAGATGGAAATTCCAGCAGAACAACTCGCCGCATTTGATGCCTTGGGGCTATCGGCGATGCGTATTTATGTTTCTCAATGGAGCGGCGAGATGCAACGATGGGCGATCCAATGGATTGCTCATCGCGAGGAAGAAGAACGCGTCCGCATGGATTCCGAAAGAGCAGTTGACCGCGCAACGGCTTTAAGTGCCAAGCGCGCTGCATGGATCGCAGCGATGGCCGCGATAATAGCCGCGATTGCAGCAATCATTGCCATTGGACCGGTGCTGAAAAGCTGGCTCCACATGTAGGTTCCTTCCTAGATCGACATGCGCGAATCATAGCGCAAAGCGATTCGCGAGTGAATCACTCTTGCCCGTTTTCGCGCAAAATCAGATCCAACTCCTTGTTCGCCAAAACTTCGACATAGGAATCCGCAAGTTCTTTTGTTTGCTTTCCGGTCTCCACCATGAATTTCGAAAGCTGCACGCCGCATATATGCGTTGCCCATTGAATGAGTTGAGCACGGCTTCGCATTCCCTGCATCAAGTAGCCGTGCAATAGCTGATCCATGCAAGAAACTGCCCCTGCTTCTAGCTGGTCGAATTGCGCGCCTTTGATTTCGGCATCGCGGTCAAAAGGTACATTGTCGTTTGGAGGTGCTGCGGCCGTTGGAGCATCGGATGGAGACATCCCATTTTCCGCTTGAACCTCAGCGCATTCTTGCGCGGATGGCGGATGACCCGGCGGTTGCGGGTCTTCGTAAACCTTCACGCCCATGCATTCCAAAAGTTTGACCTTCTCCGGGTCTTTTAAATCTTGCTCCAGCGCACCCTCGGCCTTCGCTATGGCTTCGGGCGAAAGACCGTCACCTTGAGGAGCATTGTCTGTTTGTTCGGTTGAATCTGGTTGCGAGGGCGCGGGAGGATCATTGGCTTCCTTGAATTTCACCCACAAAATCAGAACGGCAATTGCGCCAGCCAAAACGATAACTTTGGCAACGGTATCGGAAAACGGCTTCATGGCCTCCCCCTGGTGATCGGGGAGTTAAGAAGCCTCCATCAGAAGACCGCACCGGCCTTTAGGCTTTCGCCCTGAACATACGCCGATGCCTCCTCGACCGTGTGGTGAGGAGTGCCTTGCGGCGGCACTTGCGCCGCTGATGGAGGGGTTCTTACGCCCCAGCAGGCCGAAAGCGGCCCGCTGGAATCAGTTATAGCCGCGCCCTTCGGTCGGCGCGAATCCGCGTTTCTAGGCCTTCTTGGCGGCTTTGCGGCGATTGGAAGCCTTGGCCCGACTCGTCTTAGGTTTGCGCGCCTTCATTTCGGAATACTGTTTCGGGGGCGTGCTCAGCATTCGTTTGAGAGTTTCGTCCTCGCGGGATAGGGGCTTCGGCATGAAAGTCTCCAAGGAACAACTTGATCGGTACATTGTCGAACTAGGCAAGTTCACACTCGCATGGTCAACGGTCGAATTTGCGCTTAGCGGTTGGGTAAATGCAATTTATTTGCACCATCCTTTCACCGGCATGGATTCTAGCCAGCCAACGGCAATGCGCCGAAAACTGGAATTCCTAAAGCTGGCGCACAATAAGAACGCTTCTTTCAGAGGTCACAAGAAACAAGCCGCCACATGGATTTCTGAAATCAATGGGATCAAGGACGACCGTCACTGGGTCATGAAAGGAATAGTCAGTCTAGCCCTTAGTGACGCTGACCGGCTTATGCTCAAGCGGCTCGATTTAGGCCCTCAGACAGGAAAGATCATCCAAAAGCCTATTACCCTTGGGCGGCTGACAGCGATGCGCACTAAGGCGTTCTCTCTTGGAGGAGCCATAATGCGCCACGCCGCAACGCTGGTGCCATCAGACATGCCGTAAAATCTCCCAGAGGCGCACGACCAACAGGCGGCAATCTGGGCTCCCGCTGTGTAGGTAGAGATAAACCAGTGACGCAGCAGCTTCTAGTTTGGCATGGGGAAGGCCGCTGGCTGCGATCTCGGCCAAGACTTGATCGACCGGCACATCATCAAAGGGATTTGGCGGTGAGCAAACATCGGGCTCCATAGCCCGGTCCTAAATCTGCGGAGCCTCCAGTGGTTAATATTGGCGAGCGATATGCGGAGGCCCCGCAAACCGTGGCATTGGGTCGGCCTGTCGAATCAGACCTTAGCATTTGTCACGTATAATATCGCCATATAATTTCCCATAATATTACTTATACGATAAATTGGTGTCGGGCCGGGCGCAGGAGGCCTGCCGTCAGCCCCGTCAACGCCGCAGCCCACCCTGTTTCCACCTTGGGAGGTTGGCTTGCTCGCGTTTGGCGATCAGCCGTTCGATGTGCCCGCCCGCGTAGAAACCGATGAAGACCGTGGCCGCGGCAAGCGGCAGAACCATCAGCATGTGATGGCGGAACAGGAAAAACGCGTAGAGAAACATACTTGGGTTTCCCGCCTTCGACTGTTCCGGCCCTTAGCGTCGTAGCGCGACTGGGTCACGCGAAGCGAGCAAACGTCGTAAAGGATGAGTGACGGCGCCTGCCCCTGCGTGGGCCGCGTGCGGCCACCTGGGTGGCCCGCATTCGCGGGCCATGACAGTTTGGGTTTCGGGCTGGCTCGGCTTAACTCAACGCCACCGCGAGGAATTGGTCGGCTATGCGGGGGCCTTGCGGGGCTGGTGCGGGTCTGACGGCTAGTCTGGGTACGCGCCAATCGAGGTGGAACAGGATCTGGCGGGTGCCGTCTTCCGCCTCGTCGGCGAATGGGAGCTGGAGTTCGATGGCGCGCTCCGGCTGGCCGTGGCGATCCTGCGTGTGGCGGATGCCGATGCCGACGCTGCCTTTGGCGATTTCGGAATTGCGGTCGAGCCTGAGCTTCCATTCGTCTTGCGGTGTGTAGGCCTGCCAGTTCAGCCCCGTGAGATCGCGGCCGATGGCGCGCGTGAGTTCGGTGCCGGCGAGCCTGCAATGCGTGGCCACGCCCGGCTTCACCGCGAAAATGCCGATGCCGGGCAACAGATCGCGCATCGCGCCGGGCCGGAATTGCGCGCGCATCGGCAGATTGTCGCCGTTCCACAGCGAGAGCCAATAAACCGCCAGGCGGCGGTTCGCGCCTGTCAGCCCCAGTTTCTCGAAGGCCTGGATCGCCCGGTCTCTTTTGGCTGTCGGCATCGCCCTCACCGCCCATCTTCAGCGAACGTCTTGCCCGCGGGCCCGGCGGTCTTTTCAATCCGCCTATGACGGACAAAACGAACATCGAGTCGCTGCTTGAGATTATGCGGCGTTTGCGCGATCCCCAAAACGGCTGCCCGTGGGATCGCGAGCAGACCTTCGCGACCATCGCGCCCTATACGATCGAGGAAGCCTATGAGGTGGCGGGCGCGATCGAGGATGGCGATTGGCCCGCGCTGAAGGACGAGCTTGGCGACCTGCTGTTTCAGGTCGTGTTCCATGCGCGCATGGCCGAGGAGCATGGGTTGTTTGCGTTCGACGACGTGGTGGCGGCGGTTTGCGAGAAGATGCTCAGGCGGCATCCCCATGTGTTCGCGGCGGCCGGCGGGATTGCGGATGCCGAGGCGCAGACGATCGCCTGGGAGGAGCACAAGCGGCGCGAACGGGCGGCCAAGCCGGATCAGGGGCTACTGGACGACGTTCCGCGTGCCCTGCCCGCGTTGCTGCGCGCGGTGAAGCTCCAGAAGCGGGCGTCGACCGTGGGGTTCGATTGGGACTCGGCGCCAAAGGTTGTCGAGAAGATCGTGGAGGAAGCCGGCGAGATCGCCGAGGCGCATGCGGCGGGCGCCGGGCCTGAGAAGATCGAGGAGGAGTTCGGCGACCTCCTCTTCGCCGCGGCCAATCTGGCGCGGCACATGAAGGTCGATCCCGAGGCCGCGCTGCGCAGCGCCAATGCCAAGTTCACAAGACGGTTCAAGGCCATCGAAGCCGCTCTTGCAGCGAAGGGGCACACGACGGCGGAGGCGAGTCTGGAGGAGATGGAGGCGCTTTGGCAGGAGGCGAAGCGGGGGGAAGCGAAGTGAGTTCACCTCCCCCTTGTGGGGAGGTCGAACAAATCGCGAGCGGAGCGAGGGATTTTTCGGGTGGGGGCGGTGGTCGTCATTGTCTTCGGCCCCCCACCCGTAAAACGCGTTCCGCGTTTTCCGACCTCCCCACAAGGGGGAGGTTAGATGAGGGCTTAAGATCGTTCTGTAACCGATTACACGCCCGCGATTTTCTGGCCGTAGTGGTTGCGGAACCGATCCATGTCCTGCGGGTCCACCGCCACCGTCAGCGCGATGCCTTTCGCATTGTCGCGTCGCTTCACGATGCGGCCGTGGCGGTAGGCCCAGGCGAGGCCTGCGCCGTCCGATGCATCCAATGTCAACTTGAACACGTTCTGCTCCTTGCCGAGCATCGCGTCGAGGCGCGCGAGCAGCGCGGGCAAACCTTCTCCGGTCAGTGCTGAAACCGCGATGGGCCCTGCCCCATTGCCCTGCTCCAGAAGCGATGTCTGAGCTTCGCGTGGTAACAGATCGATTTTGTTGAGAACTTCGACGATGCGGGTCTGGTCTTCGTCCACGCCCAGTTCGCTCAGCACTTCGAGCACATCGGCCTTCTGCGCTTCGCTTTCGTCATGCGCGGCGTCGCGGATGTGGGCGATGACATCGGCTTCCAGAACCTCCTCCAAAGTGGCGCGGAAGGCGGCGACGAGTTCGATGGGGAGATCGGAGATGAAACCCACCGTGTCAGACAGGATGGCGCGCCGCCCGCTCGGCAGCTTCAGCCCCCGCATGGTGGGATCGAGGGTGGCGAACAGCAGGTCCTTCGCCAGCACGTCGGCCTTGGTCAGCGTGTTGAACAGGGTGGACTTGCCGGCGTTGGTGTAGCCCACCAGTGCAATCACCGGGAACGGGACACGCTTGCGGGCGCGGCGCTGGAGGCCGCGGGTGCGTTTGACGCCCTCCAGTTCCTTTTTGATCTTGGTGATCCGCTCGCCGATCAGGCGGCGGTCGGATTCGATCTGGGTTTCGCCGGGGCCGCCGAGGAAGCCGAAGCCGCCGCGTTGCCGCTCCAGATGGGTCCAGCTGCGGACCAGGCGGCTGCGCTGATAGGTGAGATGGGCGAGTTCGACTTGCAGCCGACCTTCCCGTGTCTGCGCGCGTTCGCCGAATATCTCCAGGATCAGCGCCGTGCGGTCGAGCACCTTGGTGCCCCACGCCTTTTCGAGATTGCGTTGCTGGACCGGCGAAAGCTGCGCGTTGACGATGATGACGGTGGGTTCCACGGCGCGCGCCTCCGCGCCGATCTCTTCCACCTTGCCGCTGCCGATGAGAGTTGCCGGCGTCGCGCGCGCCAAGGGCACGATATATTCGGCGATGACCTCAAGCCCAATGGCAGCGGTGAGGCCGACAGCTTCCGCGAGCCGTGCTTGCGCATCGCGCCCGCCCGAGGCGCGGCGTGTCTTCGGTTCGATGTGGACTACGAACGCGGTACGCCGAACCTCGGAGCTTACGCGTGCTCCGGATGCGTTTGATTTGCTTCGACGTCCTGCAGCTGAATCGGACCCAGCGGCATGACTGTCGAGATCGCGTGCTTGTAGACCAGTTGGGCTTGGCCGTCCCGGCGGAGAAGCACGCAGAAATTGTCGAACCAAGTGATGTTTCCCTGAAGCTTCACGCCGTTGACCAAAAAGATCGTCACCGCCGATTTGCTTTTACGAACTGCGTTTAAAAAAGTGTCCTGCAAATTTTGTTGTTTTTCGCTCATGGGTGAACCCATTTGTCTGGTTGCACTCCGCGGCCCCTGCGAAGCATTGCGAGCATAGAGCCTTTTGTTGCAGGCGCGAAAGGGTCTAACCGCGGTTTTCCGGGTTTTCGGTATGGTGGCGGGCCCAATCTTCATAGACCTCCTGCACCCGGCGGGTGACGGGGCCGGGCTTGCCATCGCCAACTTGGACGCCATCGATGGCAACGATGGGGATGCCCGCGCCGGTGGCAGCAGAGAGAAATGCCTCCTTCGCTTGTTTGGCCTCTTCGGGGGTGAACTTGCGCTCGACCACTTTCATCTGGGCGGCGGCGGCGGCCTCCAGGATCACGCGGCGGGTGACGCCGGGCAGGATCGCGTTGGTAAGATCGCGGGTGACGATCTCGCCATCGGCGGTGACGATCCAGGCGGTGGTGGAAGAACCTTCGGTCACATAACCGTCGCGGTCGATCAGCCAGGCCTCGAAGGCGCCCTCCTTCCGCGCATCGGTTTTGGCAAGCAGGTTGGGAAGAAGTTGCGTCGTCTTGATATCGCACCGCGCCCAGCGTTCGTCCGGCCGCGTGATGACCTTGATGCCTTTGGAGCGGCGCGCGTCGACGGCGGCGGGCGGCAATTCCTTGGCGGTAAGGATGAGCGTTGGTTTCTGCTTTTCCGCCGGTATCGGATGATCGCGGCGGAACATGCCGCGCGTGACCTGCAAATAGATGAGGCCGTTCTTCATCCTGTTGCGGCGCGCGATTTCGCGGAAGACGAATTTGAGTGCGGCGCGCGACATGGGCATTTCCATGCGCACTTCGTGCAGCGAGCGTTCCAGGCGGTCGAGATGTTCTTCCTCGTCGCGGAACGCGCCGTTCACCACGCCCACGACTTCGTAGATCGCGTCGCCGAATTGCAGGCCGCGATCTTCAATGTGAACCTGCGCCTGCCCATGCGGCAGGTAGCGGCCGTTCACATAGGCGATGCGGCCGGTGGGTGCGCGCGTGGGCCAGCGCATCAGGCGTTGAACTGCTGGTCGCGTCCGGTGGGGCCGACGCCCAGCGACTTCAACTTGCGATGCAGCGCCGACCGCTCCATGCCGATGAACGCCGCCGTGCGCGAGATGTTGCCGCCGAAGCGATTGATCTGCGCCAGCAGGTAGTCGCGTTCGAAGATTTCGCGCGCCTCCCGCAGCGGCATCGAGATCACCAGATCGCTTTTGCCGCCATTGCTCCACGGCGCGTTGGCGCCGAGATCGGACGGAAGGAGATCCGCGGAGATCGCCTGCGCGGCATCGTCGGTCGCCAGGATCAACAGACGTTCAACGATGTTTCGAAGCTGGCGGACGTTGCCGGGCCAGTTGTGAGCCTGCAGCACGGCCATCGCATCGTCGCCGATTTCGCGGATCGGAAGGCCGGACGAAACGGAGAGCCGCTTCATGAAATGCGTCACCAGCGGCGGAATGTCGTCGCGCCGTTCGGACAGCGACGGCACGCGCACCGGCACCACGTTCAAACGGTGATAAAGGTCTTCGCGGAAACGGCCGTTGGCGATTTCGTTGCGCAGGTCGCGGGTGGAAGACGAGATCACACGCGCATCGACCTGCACGCGTGTCGTGCCCCCTACCCTTTGGAACGTCTGGTCGACCAGCACGCGCAGGATCTTCGCCTGCGTTTCGAGCGGCATGTCGCCCACTTCGTCGAGATAGAGCGTGCCGTTGTGCGCGAGTTCGAGCAGGCCCGTCTTGCGCGGCGCATCCGCTGTTTCGACACCGAACAATTCCGCCTCGATATGATCCGGTTCGAGATTGGCGCAGTTGATCGCCACGAAGGCATTGCCCGCGCGGCGCGAATGGGCATGGATCAGGCGCGCGACCACTTCCTTGCCGGAACCGGACGGACCAGAAATCAACACGCGGCTTCCCGCAGGGGCCACCTTTTCGATCATCTGGCGAAGTTGGGAGATGGCAGAGGAAATGCCGACGATCTCGAGATCGTCACCGGCTTTCAGTTTCAATTCCTGCACTTCGCGTTTCAATCGCGCCGCTTCCAGCGCGCGGGCGCAGACATGGATCAGGCGGTCGGATTTGAACGGCTTCTCGATGAAATCGTAAGCGCCTTTGCGGATGGAAGCGACGGCCGTTTCGATGGTGCCGTGGCCGGAGATCATCACCACCGGCAGATCGGGATGTTCGCGCTTGATGAGATCGAGGATTTGAATGCCGTCGAGGCGGCTTCCCTGCAACCATATGTCGAGCACGACAAGTTGCGGGCGGCGCTGGCGCACCGCATTGAGCGCGGTGTCGCTGTCGGAGGCGACGCGGGTCTCGTAACCCTCGTCGCGCAAAATGCCCGCAATCAGATCGCGGATGTCTTCCTCGTCGTCGACGATGAGGATTTCAGGCGCTATCAACGAGCCGGTCTTGCTCATTCTTCACTCCCAGGTCTTTAAGAACTTTTTGTTTGAGCGGAAACGTCATGCGGATTTCCGCGCCGTGCTGTTCCGGCGCGTCGGTGATGACGATTTCACCACCGTGGTCTTCCACAATCTTGCGCACGATGGCGAGGCCCAGCCCCGTGCCTTTCGCGCGTGTGGTGACATAAGGCTCGGTGAGACGGTGGCGGTGTTCGGCGGGAAGGCCGATGCCGTTGTCGATCACACGGATAGAGAAACGATCTTCGTTCGTTTCGAGAAGGACGTTGATGCGGCCTTTGGCATCGTCGCCATTGGCCTTGCGCGCCTCGATGGCTTCGCAGGCATTCTTGAGCACGTTGGTCAGCGCCTGCGAAACCAGGCGGCCATCGGCTTCGAACCAGACCGGATCTTTTGGGGATTTCGTTTCGAACGACACGGTGGGATGGGCCACACGTTGCAGGAACACGGCCTGTGTCAAAAGCTCCTGCACGTTTTCGCGGCGCATCTTCGGTGCGGGCATACGCGCAAAAGAGGAAAACTCGTTGACCATGCGTTCGATGTCGCCCACCTGACGGATGATCGTATCCGTGCACTGGTCGAACACGTCGGGGTCGCTGGTGACTTCCTTGCCGTATTTGCGCTTCAGACGCTCGGCGGACAGCTGGATCGGCGTGAGCGGGTTCTTGATTTCATGCGCGATGCGCCGTGCAACATCGGCCCAGGCGGCGGTGCGCTGCGCTGAGATGAGATCGGTGATGTCGTCGAAGGTGACGACATATCCGCCTTCGAACACGCCGCTTTCGCTCGACACCTGCACGCTCAGGTTTCGCGTCATCGAACCGCGTTTGATCGTGGCCTCGCCGCTGGCGCGGCCCACCGGCTCCTGAATCGCGCGGCGGATGAGGGCGGCCAGTTCCGGCATCACTTCGGAATAGTGCTTGCCTTCGATGTCGTCGGGCTCTGCATTCAACAACCGCGCGGCCATGCGATTGACGATGGTGATGCGGCCGTCATTGTCGAGGCCGACCACGCCTGCACTGACGCCGGCGAGCACGGCTTCTGTGAAACGGCGGCGTTCTTCGTTCTGCACGTTCGCGGCCATCAACGCATCGCGCTGAGCATCGAGCTGCGCCGTCATGCGATTGAAGGCCAGGCCCAACGTGCCCATCTCGTCGTCGTCGCGGTCGATTTCGACACGCGCTTTCAGATCGCCTTCGGTCACCCGTTCGGCAGCCCCGATGAGATTGGAGATCGGACGCACCAATCGCGTCGCCGCCCACAAGCCCGCCCAGATCGCAGCGAGCAGGATCACCAGCGAGACCACTGCGTACAGAGCCGCGAAGATCAACTGCACTTCGGCGCGATTTTGATTCAATCGTCGGTATTCGGAGGCTGCGTCTATCGTTCGCTGCTGATGTGCCAGCACTTCTGGGTCCACGGCGCGCGCCACGAGCAGATAGGCGTCTACAAACGCGTCCAGTTTTACCAAGGCGCGCACGAGATTGTCGTTGCGTTCCGTGAGCACAACCACCTCCCCTTGCGCCGCCTTCGCCATCGCCTGCGCGGAGGGCGCTTCGTAGGCGGGCATCGACGGAAGTTTGGCGCTGGCGAGCACACGCCCATTGGAGTCGATGACGAACACGGCGGGCAATGCGCGCACGGAGGCTTGCGTCACCAGATAATCGGTGAAGCGTTTGCGCATCTCGGCCTGGTTCTGTTGCAGCACGGGTGCCGCGCGGTCGATGTCGAACGCCATGGCGAGGATGTCGCCGCGGATCACCTGACGGTGTTCTTCGACATAGGCCTGCGCCACGCTCACCGCGTTGGAGAGTGCGGCCTTCACGCGTTCGGAGAACCACGCTTCGACGCCGAGGTTCAGGGTAACGGCGGCGAAGATGGCCACAAGGATCGTCGGCACGATGGCAACGGCGGTGAACATGAGCACAAGGCGGACGTGCAGCTTGGCGCCCGCGATGCCGGAGCGGCGCTGGCTCCAGATGCGCACCAATCGCCAGCCGATCAGCGCGCCCAGCGTGAGCACGAGGGTAAGGTTGACGATCAGCAGCGCGATCAACCCACCGGGCGTGGGGTTGTAAGGAACGAGGCCGGTGACGCTGGCATAGGTCGCCACGCCGGACAGCACCGCCAGAATGCCCACGGCGAGCGCGAGCAGCGACGGCCGCGATATCGCCATCACGACGGCGCGCAGCCCGGTTCTCCCTGGCGCTGGTAAAGCGTTTGCGGTGGCCATTCAGTCCGTTGGTGGAGGAAGCCGGGCGTTAAGCGGCTTCGTCAAACAGTCACAGTGTAGCCAGGACACAAACTGTTGCAAGAATGCAGCGTCATCCCCTGTACAAGGGCGGATTAGCTGGCTTTCAGCCCCTTGATGACCTCCAGCCCCAGATCGCGGATCTTCTTTCGCAGGGTATTTCGGTTAACGCCGAGGAGCTGGGCGGCCCGAATCTGGTTACCGCGCGTGGCCGCCAGACAGATGGAAATCAGGGGGCGCTCCACCTCCTGCAGGATGCGGTCGTAGAGGCCCGGTGGCGGCAGTCGGTCGCCCTGGGCACGGAAGTATTGGGTGAGATAACGCTCGGCGGCGGCGGAGAGCGATGCGCCGTCATCCGCCCCATCCGTTCGGGCGAGCGTGGGTTCGCGCAATTCGGAGGCGATGGCGGACGCCGGAATGTCTTCGCCCGGATGCAGCACCGCGAGACGACGGATCAGGTTTTCCAGTTCTCGCACATTGCCCGGCCAGCGATAACGCTTGAGCAGATCGAGCGCTTCGGCATCCAGACTCTTGATCGGCAATCCGGCTTCCGCGCCTTTGCGCAGGAAGTGGCGCACGAGATCGGGAATGTCTTCCGAGCGTTCGCGCAGCGGCGGCAGGCGCATCGGCACGACGTTCAAACGGTAATAGAGATCTTCGCGGAACAGACCCTGTTGAATGAGCTGGCGCAGATCGCGATTGGTCGCGGCGATGATGCGCACATCGGTCTTGATCGGTGTGCGTCCGCCGACGGTCGTGTATTCGCCCTGTTGCAGGACGCGCAGCAAACGCGTTTGCGCTTCCAGCGGCATGTCGCCGATTTCGTCGAGGAACAGCGTGCCGCCTTCGGCCTGTTCGAAGCGCCCCACCCCGCGGTTGGTTGCGCCGGTGAATGCACCGCGTTCGTGGCCGAACAATTCGCTTTCGACAAGTTCTTTCGGAATCGCAGCCATGTTCACGGCGACGAACGGTCCGTTGCGGCGCTTGCCATAGTCGTGCAGCGCGCGCGCCACCAGTTCCTTACCGGTGCCGCTTTCGCCCATCACCATCACGGTGAGGTCGGTTTGTGTCAGGCGTGCGATGACACGATAGATTTCCTGCATCGCGGGCGAGCGGCCGATCAGCGGCAGGCGCTCTTCGTTCACTTCGGCGGCACGATCGCCGCGCTTGGGCTGCGGCGCCGCCAGCGCGCGTTGCACGACGGAGGTGAGTTCCTTCAGGTCGAACGGTTTTGGCAGATATTCGAATGCGCCGCGCTCCGCGGCAGTGATCGCGGTGAGCAGTGTGTTCTGTGCACTCATGACGATCACCGGAAGATCCGGTCGCGTCTTTTTGATGCGCGGAATCAGATCGAAGCCATTTTCATCCGGTAAAACGACGTCGGTTATAACAAGATTGCCCTCGCCAGCCGTTATCCAGCGCCACAAGCCTGCGGCAGTTCCAGTGGAACGCACGTCATAGCCCGCGCGGCCAAGCGCCTGATTAAGAACTGTGCGGATCGCTGAATCGTCGTCGGCAATGAGAATGGTTCCGGCAGGCATCACATCTCCTCCCCATCCACCGCTGCTTTCGGCAACAAAACGCGAAAGATCGTCTTCCTTGGCACTGAGTCGCATTCGATTACGCCACCGTGGTCACCAATGATCTTGGCGACCAATGCAAGACCGAGGCCAGAGCCGCGCGTCTTCGTGGTGACGAAGGGATCGAAGATGTGCGGCATCAGATCTGGCGGCACGCCGGAGCCGTTGTCGCGCACGGTGACTTCGAGCGGCAGACTGAGTCGTTCGCCCGAAACCGGCGCGCTCACGCGCACGCCGGGGCGATAGCCGGTGGTGAGCGTGATCTCGCCGCCAGCCTCCGGCAGCGCATCGGCAGCGTTGCGCACGAGATTGAGGAACACCTGTATCAGTTGATCGCGGTCGCCGAGCACGGGCGGAAGCGACGGATCGAATTGTTCGTGGAAAGTTACATCGCGCGCGAAACTCGTTTCGGCGACCTTGCGCACGCGATTGAGAACTTCGTGGATGTTCACCGGCACGCGCGGATGGCGGCGCGTGTCGCTGAAATCTTCCATGCGGTCGATAAGCGTGCGGATACGATCGGCTTCCGCGCAGATCAGCTCCGTAAGATTGCGTTCGCTCGCTGGAACGGCCTCTTCCAGCAATTGGGCTGCGCCGCGAATGCCGGCGAGCGGGTTCTTGATTTCGTGCGCGAGCACCGCTGCCATGCCGTGCATCGAACGAACCGCACCGCGATGCAGAAGCTGTCGGTCGATGCGTTGGGCAAGGCTACGTTCCTGTAATGTGACGATCACCGCGCCCTCGGGTTCGACAATGGGTGTTGCCGTGACATCGGCCACGCGCTCGCCATGACGCGGCATGGTAAGATCGACGTCGCGCTCGCCCACCGACGCGCCGCGCTCGCAGGCTTGCGCGATCAGTTGCAGGATGGGGCTGCCGAAGGGCACGATCTCTTCGAGGCTGCGCTTGGACAGAAGGCCGGCCCCCATATCGAAAAACTGCTCGCCGGCCGGGTTGACGAACAGCACTTCATGGCCCGGGCCCACCATCAGGACAGGCATTGGCAATGCAGCGGCAATCTGGGCAGCGGCTTCGCTAAATCCCGACCTTGGTGCCGACTTCTTGACTTCATTGCCCATTTTTTAATCACATAATATTTTTGCACATTCCATAGGCAATCTAGCGGCGAACTGCGGCGCGCGCAATGCTTGGCGGGAACAAGCCGCCCTTCTAGGTTGGGGCCATGGGGAAGATTGCAGCTTTGATAGTGGCCGGCGGACGCGGCGAACGCGCCGGCGGCGGCGTGGCCAAGCAGTACAGGCCATTGCTGGGCAAGCCGGTTCTGGCCTGGACCATGGAGGCTTTCAAAAGCACGGACCTGATTCAGGTGGTGATCGGCGCGGCGGATGGCGAAGCCTTTGCGACGGCGGCAGCCGGACAGAAAATTCTCACCCCAACAACAGGCGGGCCCAATCGGCAGGAATCCGTGCGATTGGGGCTGGAGGCTTTGGCGGCGCATTCGCCGGAGTTCGTGCTCATTCACGATGCAGCGCGTCCACTTGTTTCGCCCGCGCTGATCGCGCGCGTTACGGGCGCATTGCGGGAAGGTGGCGAGGCGGTGGTGCCGGTGCTGCCGGTGACCGATGCACTGAAGCGACAAGAAGCGAATGGACTGCCCGCCGTTTCGCGCGAGGGATTGTTTCGCGCGCAGACGCCGCAAGGCTTCCGTTTCGATGCCATACTCGCGGCCCATCGCGCACAACGCGGGCGCGAGGCGGTGGACGACATCGCCATCGCCGAGAATGCAGGCATGAAAATCACCACCGTCGCCGGAGACGAACGCAATATGAAAATCACCGCGCCGGACGACTTTGCTTTGGCGGAGAATTTGATGGGCGGCCAATTCCGCACCGGCATGGGTTTCGACGCGCACCGCTTCGGGCCCGGAGATCATGTGTGGCTGTGCGGCTTGAAGATTCCGCACGGCGCCGGATTGATCGGTCATTCCGATGCCGACGCCGGATTGCATGCGCTGACGGATGCGATTCTGGGCGCGCTGGGCGATGGCGATATCGGTCAGCACTTTCCGCCGACGGATGAACGCTGGCGCGGCGCGTCTTCCGATAAATTCCTGAGACATGCTTCCGATCTGGTGGCGAATGCCGGCGGCAGCGTCGTGCATTGCGATGTGACGCTGATCTGCGAAGCGCCGAAGATCGGCCCGCACCGCGAGGCGATGCGCAAACGTGTGGCGGAAATCCTCGGGCTCGATATTTCGCGGGTGAGCGTGAAGGCGACCACGACGGAAGGCATGGGTTTCACCGGCCGCCGCGAAGGTATTGCGGCGCAAGCCGTGGCGACCATCCGCCTGCCCGCCTGATGCCTCCGCTCCTCAAAATCTGGTCGAAACGATTTGCCACGCTGTTCGGCGTCGGCTTCGCGCCGTTTGCGCCGGGGACGGCGGCAAGCCTGGTGTCGCTGCCCTTCGCGTTTCTCATCCAGAAATTCTGCGGCGCTTCGTGGCTGTTCGCGGCGACGATCGTGGCCAGCATCGTGGGCGTCTGGGCCTGCGAACTCTACGCGCGCCAGACCGGCAACGAAGATCCGTCTGAAGCGGTAATCGACGAGTTGGCGGGGCAATGGCTGGCTTGTTCGCTCGCGCCGCTGTCGATTGCGGGATATGCGGCGGCCTTCGTGCTGTTCCGGTTTTTCGACATGACCAAGATCTGGCCTGTCTCAGCGGCCGAGCGGGCGCGCGGCGGATGGGGCGTGATGCTGGACGATATTGTTGCAGGGCTGATCGCAGGGATTATCGTGTCGCTGCTGCATTATTGGAAAGTCATCTGATGTTTCCCGCTCCGTTCCTGCGCCTGGCCGAAGTCGTGTTGATGGAAGCGCGCGAGAAGAAGCTGCGCATCGCGACGGCCGAAAGCTGCACCGGCGGATTGATCGCGGGACTACTCACCGAAATCCCCGGATCGTCGGATGTGGTGGATCGGGGTTTCGTGGTTTATTCCAACCGCGCGAAATCGGACATGCTGGGCGTGCCGGGCGATCTGATTGCCGATATGGGCGCAGTGTCGGAAGCGGTGGCGCGCGCCATGGCGGAAGGTGCCGTCGAAAATTCCAACGCGCATTGCGCGATCGCGGTGACCGGCGTTGCGGGACCGGGCGGTGGGACGCCGTTGAAGCCGGTCGGTCTGGTTCACATCGCTGCGGCGCGCGAAGGCCGCTCGATCCTGCATGAGGCGCATCGCTTCGGCGACATCGGGCGCAGCGAGATACGGATGCGCACGGTCGAAGCGGCGCTCAATCTCCTACAGCGGATGTTTTGACAGATCCCTGGCGCGCTTTTCGAACGCGTCGGCCATCCTGAACAGCACGTGTTCGAACGCCTGCCCTGCAACCATGTTGAGCAGGCGGCTCTTGAATTCGAAATCGATGCGGAAAGTCACTTCGCAGCCGTTTTCCTTCGGCACGAAGCGCCAATGGTTGGCGAGCACCTTGAACGGCCCGGTGGTTTGTTCCACGTCGATGATGCGCGCGGCGAGATCGAGCACCACGCGGCTCGTGTAGCGCTCGCGCAGTGCACGATAACCGACCAGCATTTCGGCGATCAGGATATCTCGATCACCGTCTTTCGACCGGCTGAGAATGCGCAGACCCGTGCACCAGGGCAGGAATTCCGGATAGCGCTCCACATCCGCCACGATCCCGAACATGAGATCGGCGGAATATGGCAGCAGTCGCGTTTCAGTGTGAGAAGACACGTCAAACTAATCTTCCCCCTCGCCCCCGGAGGGGGAGAGGGCTGGGGTGAGGGGGCGAGAGCGTCCACCTGTTTGGCAATGAAATTGCTGCACCAGTCTCCCCC
>DATKJT010000068.1:0-82460 GCA_035543495.1 Rhizomicrobium sp.
TCCCTGCGCCGTGGCAACCTCGATCTGACGCAGCAGCGCCACGATCTGCTCCGCGCTAAATCGCTTCTTCGGCATGACAAAACCCCTTTCCCAAGACAGTTTCTAACAAACCGCCTGGTACAAAAAGGGCCAGTCAGGTCAGCCCTGACTGTTCAGATTGTCGAGCGAATTGGGATCTATGTAATAGATAACTTCCGTCGGAGTGCCGGCGCCTTGGAAGGGATTAGCATACTGACGACCGGGATTGTTATAAGGGGCAACCCTCAAGCATTGAAGGTTATCACTAACGCCAGGTATCCACGGTGTGACATTTCCTGGACAAGTCAAATCGCTCACGGCCGAAGTTGCCGCGAGCATCGTCAGCGTGTTGGCGAAGACATAATAGTTTTCCTCCGTCTCGTAGTGGAGGTAGTTGCCGCCGACGCTAAAGTTGAATGGACCAGAGAAGCTGGACGCAAGTCGAAATTCCTGACTCAACTGCCAAGCGTGTTCTTCCGAGACGTCCTGCGCGACCAACCGGTCGCTGCAACCGAGTTGAGGGTCGCAGAAATAGTAATATCCATCCGGACCCTGATAGGTTAACGTCTGGCGCCGTATGCTCGAGCCGCTTGGCGCCGAAAAGATGCCCGGCGATGTGTTGTAGCGGTTATAGTCTTCGGTGGACCATAAGAAATCCTGATTGTAACCGGTCTGCGAGGTTACCGTCAGCGACGACGTCAGGGCATAATCGACATTCAGTTCCGCAGTATCGTTTTTGGCCTTGTATCGCGGATTAAGCCTTGTCTCGATGACGCGCAAATCTGTTGACTGGGTTGTACTCGCATAAGGATCGACATTTCCGACAACGGAGCCCGAAAGATTGCCGGCGATAAAGTAGGGTAACGCATAGCCGTTCGGCACTTCGAAAGACTCTGGCGAATAAAGCGATGCCGGTAAGCAACCCTGGCTGAATGACGCCTGATTCAGCTTGAATGCATAGCCTATACCACCACCAGTCGATTCAGGGGTCGGGAGCGCAACGCCTCCAACGCTTTGCAAACCCGGATCGCGATGGCAAAGCTGTTTGGCCGTGCGCATACGGTCGTCGTCTTCGGAATAGTGCTCCCAGACGAGATTGGCCTTGAGGTTTTCGAGCGGGTTCCAGGCGATGGACAAGCGACCCGACCATAGATCACGGCCATCCACCTGATTTCCCGTGAGATCGTTCGTCGTGTAGCCCTTGCGCTTTGTCCATTCGCCGGCGAGGCGGATGTCGAGACGATCATCGACGATCGGCAGATTGAGCATGCCTTCGAAGCGGCGGTTTTGATAATTGCCGATGTCGCCGGATGCCATGGCCTCAAACTGATCCGTCGGTTTGGCGGTTATGAGATTGACGACACCGGCGGTCGCATTGCGTCCGTAGAGTGTGCCTTGAGGTCCGCGCAGAACCTCGGCCTGGCTGAGATCGTAGAATTCCTGTTCGAAGAAATGGTTGCGGATAAACGGGATGTCGTTCAGGGCGACGGCCACAGCCGGGTCGGTGGTCACCGAGATCGCTTGCGTGCCGATGCCGCGGATCTGAATGCTGTAGCCGGTGAAATTGGTTTTCGTGAAGGTCAGGTTGGGCACCTGTTTCACCAGATCGGGGCCGCCGGCGGTTTGTGTGGCCGTGAGTTGTTCCTGGCTCAGCGCGGTGATGGCGATGGGGATGCTTTGAACATCGGCTCCACCAAGCTTTGACGATGTGACTGTCACCGTTTCAACAGCGGGACGCGATGGCGAAGCCTGCGCAATTTGCAGATCGGCGATGTCGGCTGCGGCTTGCGTGTTGTCGCGCACGATGGTGATGGCGCTGCCTGTGTGGCGGCGGATCTGAAAGCCGGTGCCGGTGAGGATGCGGGAAAGCGCTTCGTCCGCGCCGATCTCGCCCTGCACGCCGTGGGAGCGCACGCCGCGGATCGCCTGATCGGAATAAAGAAGCGAAACGCCGGTCTGGCGCGAATAGGAATCGAGTGCTGCTTTCAGATCGCCGCCGGGAATGTTGAAATCGGCGGCGTTCGCGGCCGCCGCCAAGGACGCGGTGGCGATGGCGGCGCTTGTGAGCAGCGCGGATTTGAAATTGCTTGGCATTTGCCCCCCGGTGGTTGAACTGTTCGATCTCAGTGCGAGATCACGATGTTGTTGCCCTGGTGTTCGACATGCAGGCCGAAGATTTCGTGCGCGACGTTGGCGACGGCATCGACATCGTTGGTCGCAAACGTGCCGCCAAAGGTGAGACGGCCGGCCACCGCATCGCCGATGATCAGTTTTTTCGTGTTGTAGCGGTTCAGTTCGCGCGCGGCGTCGGCGAGTGCCCAATGATCGAAGGTGAGTACGCCATGTTCCCAGCCGATGTCCTTGATGAGCTGCGCTGTCGGCTTCTTGTTCACCGAAAACGACGTGGGCGTGGCAAGAGCCACATCGCCCGGCGTGAGCGTGACGGAACGCGGGCCGGTTTTGCCGGTGCTGTCCAGCCGGGCGCGGCCTTCCATCAACGCGACCTTGATGCCGGTGCCTTCGTCGCGCACGGTGAATTTGGTGCCCAGATCGGTGATGCGGTGCGCGCCTGCGATCACCACGAAGGGATGGGCGGCATCGTGTTTGATCTTGAAATAAGCCTCGCCCTTGTCGAGCCAGGCCTTGCGGCCGTGCGCCTCGTTGGAGAGGCGCAAGCTCGTGTCGGTGTTGAGTTCGATTTCGGAACCATCGGCGAGCGCCAGGGTTTCGCGGCCGCCGATGGTGGTGGCATAGGTTTGGAAGGCCGGTTTCTTTGCGTCGAACGCACCGGAAAGACCGAAGGCGACGAGCGCGATAGCGGCGGCGGCTGCCGCCCCGCCGATGGCCCACCAGTGCTTGCGCGCCGGTTGCGCGATGCGCGCGGGCTTGAAGGTTTGCAGCGCGCTTAACAGTTCGCTGCGCTTCCAGCCGGTTTCGAGGCGGATGAAGGCGACGCGATGGGCGGGCGAGTGGGCGAGCCAGGCGTCGAATTCGGCGCGGGCTTCATCGGTCCAATCGCCGAAATCGCGGCGTTCGATCCAGACTGCTGCTTGCCGCGTGAGCGCATCCACAACGATGTCTTCGTGCTGTTCGGAGACGGTCATGGCTTTGCCTTGCCTCCCCGTTGCAGATGTTCGACGAGCGCGCAGATGCCATCGGCGAGGTATTGGGCGGCGGTGCCTTCCGTCACGCCCATGCGCTGGGCGATTTCGCGGCGCGACAGGCCCTGGATGCGCGCGAGCACCACGGCTTCGCGGCAGCGGGGGGAAAGTTTTTCGAGTGCGGCCTGCAGACGGCGCAGTTCGTCGCGCGCCATCACGATCTGGTCGGGGCCCGGCGTGTCGGACGCCGGATCGAGCGTTTCGAGATCGGACGCCGCATCGATGGGAATGACGCGGGCCTGACGCGCGCGATCGATGAGAAGATTTCGCGCGGTGGCGAAGAGAAAGTGCTTGGGCTTTTCGGGGATGCGCTGGAGCGCGCTTTCATAGACGCGGGTGTAGACCTCCTGCCTGAGATCGGCGATCTCGGCCTTGTGCCGCCAGTTGTGTTGCAGGAACTGCATCAACGAAGCCTCAAGCGGGAGGATTTCGCGCGCGAACCACGCATCGGCGCGCCCCACCGCGTCGGATGTGTCCGCAGGCGCCAAGCCCGCACTCCCGAAATTGTCCGATCTTTCGACCATCCCCAGACCGATCCGCCGGGCCGCATGACCCCGCGTGGCTATTCCGACGAAATGGACGGGCGATTGTTAGGGGCCGGAGGTTGAATTTTTTCGGGGCCGCAAGATTGTTGCGGGCGCGCGAAAGGAAAATGCAAAAAGGCGGCGGGATCGCTCCCGCCGCCCTCGCTATTTTCGCCGTTTTGGAGGCTAACCGCCGAGGCCGATGCTGATGCTGGCGTAGGGGCCGTAGAAGCCGACGGTGCTGGTCTTGCGGGTGTCTATGCCGGTGTCCATGGCGCCAAAGAAGAAGTCGCCACGATAGCCGAGGCTGACTTTGGCGTTAGGAAATTTCAGCGACAGGCCAGCGAACGCTCCAATATTGGGGACCGTCACGCCACGCGAGCGGTTCGTATCATGGACGTGAACATAAGTCGGAAATCGCGTGCAGTTGCAGCCCTTCAGAAAATAAGCGCTGGTCTGATGCTGGACGCTTGCGCGTTGCCGACCGAAAAGCACGGAGGCATTTATACCGCTGTCGAAATCCAAGGACATGCTTTTCTCACGTCCCGCCAATTCGGTCGATATTTTCCAGGAAACGCTCGGCCCCACGCCATGGAAGCTGCGCGCGGCCTTTGCAATTTCCGTATAGGAGTGCATCGACGATGAGGGGGCATAAAATTCCGAACCCTCACCAAACACATTGACGACATGTACGCTGGGAATCGCATGAATTGTCGTGCTCATGCGAGAACTGAACTGTGCGATCCTTACACCAACGCCCAACACCGAGCTGGAGCGCGGACCCAAAAAGCCGAGCCCAACATCCTTGCCGGCCTGAAAATCGAGCAGCAAATGCGTTTGCCGTTTCCTCACGTCGGTATTGCCGAAAACGTGAGTGGGGCCCGTCGAATAAGTTGTCCGGTTATGCGTGCCGTAGCACCCACATGAAGTATAGTATGCCGTTGGAGGCAAAACGATTTTAAGTTTTCTGTTTGGAGGCTGCTGCGACGCTCGCGTTTCTCCACTGGCGCGGCCGTAACGCACGGACGCGGAAAACACCCAGTCCGATCCCTTTGGTGCAAAGGTGAGCGATCCTTGAGCCCCGTTGGTGAAGGGAGTCGGATTCTGGCTCTTCGAAATTATAGCTCCCTCGAATGCCGGCGAATCCGGATTGTTCGCCACGAAGGGCGGCACGAACGCAGATGACTGGCCGGTTTGCCGTTCCATCTGGCCGCCCAGTTCGATCCAGACGGTAGGATGGTCGACATCACTGTCTGCCGCTTCTGCGATTTCGCTGCCGGTAACCGCCAGCATCAGCGCGAGCATCGAGACGTTCGAAAGCCAGAACGCTGGTGTCCGGCGTGCGGACCTGTTCAATTTGGAAAGTTCGCTCATTTTCGCCCCCTCACCAGTTTCTTGTCACGCGCACACCGATCAGCTTGGGATCGGTGAGGAATACGTTTGTTGTCAGGCCGGAATCATCGCTGTTGAGGAACGTTCCGGTGATGGCCGTCGTGTCGAACACGTTCTTGTCGTAGAGCATCACTTGCCAGCCGGACTGGCTCGTCAGAATGAGCGCCAGATTCAAAGTGTGATAACCGTGCAGGCGGTCGTAGGGATCGTCGTTTTCGACGCGCGCCCACGAATTGTCCTGCCAATAAAAATCGCCGCGCAATGTGGCCGCCCAATCCGAAGTGACCGGCAGGGAATATTGCGCGCCGAGCGAGACGGTGAACGGCGGAGCATTGGGCAGCTTGTTGCCGCTCAAATCCTTGCTGAAGCCCTCGCCATTGTTGGGCGCGGTGGAAGGATCGTAGCCGATATAGCCGGCCGGAATGTGAACCACATCGCAACAGGGTGCATCCGGCCCGACAATGGTGGGACTTTCTTTGTAAGGAAGATAAGTCAACGGATCTGCACCGAAGTTATAGGCCGTGGAGCAAGCGCCTGAGACGTCTGTGCCGCTTTTCAAGAACGCCGCGACGACATAGGTGGGTAGAATGCAATTGGACGCTTGCGTGACAAACGGCTTGACGACAATCCAGCCCGGCATGCCCGCCGTGCGATCTATGAGGTCGATGGCATTCGATCCGTTCGCCAGCGACGTGTCTTCCCAGCCGCCGGCGAAATTGAAGCGCAAGCCGGGGACCGGCTCCCAGGTGCCTTCCACCTCCGCGCCTTTGACATGGGCATCGAAGTTGAGGTTGATCGAGGTGCGGTCGACGATTTCCGAAATCTGATAGTTCTCGTAGTTGTAATAGAAGACATCGGCATTGAAGGTGAGCGAACCGTCGAGGAACGTGTTCTTGGTGCCCAGCTCGAAGGCATCGACGAATTCCGGTTTGAAGGTAAGCGGATGCTGGGGAAGCGACGTCGTCCCCGCGCCGAAGGTCAACAGTACCGCGCCAGGCGGATTTGCGCCCCCTGCCTTATAACCATGCGCGTAAGATGCATAGACAAGCGATTGATCGGAGAAGTCGAGTTTGGGCGTCCAGTTCGCGACGAAGCGGCCGGTGAATTGATCCCATTGCTGGTCGACTGTTCCGGTCTGGAAATAGCCCCAGCCGTTCGTAATCAATTCGCTTGGAATATCGACGAAATGCTTCTGATCTTCCGTGAAGCGCAAGCCCGCCGTCAGCTTCAAGTCCGGCGTGACGGAATAGTTGGCTTCGCCGAAACCTGCATAGGAATTAAGCGTGTAGGGGTTCTGGCTGAGGAAGTAGTTGTGCCCTTCGTTGTTGACGCTGCCGATCGGGTTGGGATCAATATAATTGCACTGGTTGATCGAGGGGCTGCTCGTAATGATGCGCGGATCGAGCGGCGCAAATCCGTAAAACTGATAGGCCGACAGACATTGACGGTTATCGGAGACACCGGGAACCCATGGTCCGAACGCACTGAGACTGGGGCCGCTGGAGTTCAGTGTGTACATCGTCAGTGTGTTGACAAAGACGTAGTAATTTTCTTCGGTCTCATAATGCAGATAGTTGCCGCCCAGGCTGAAATTGAACGGCCCGGAGAAGTTGGAGGACAGCCGGAATTCCTGTGACAATTGCCAGGCGTGTTCGTCCGAGAGATCCTGCGCGACGATGCGGTTGGCGCAGCCGAGCTGCGGATCGCAGAAATATCCGTCTTCGGTTATAGCGCCGCGCGAATAGGGATTATAGCTGGTGCTGGGCGTTGCATCTTCTGGATGCAGGAAAATGTCTGACACCGTATTAAAGCGGTTGTAATCCTCCGTCGAGAACAGGAAATCGGAGTTGTATCCGGTTTGGCTCGTGAGGGTCAGCGAGGGCGTGAGCGCATAGGTGCTGTTGAGCTCGACCGTGTCGTTCTTCGCCTTGTACGACGGGTTGAGCGTCGTATCGATGATGCGCAAATTGGATGACTGCGTTGTGCTGACATACGGATCTGCGTTCCTGCTAATGGTGCCGACAAACCTTGCCGCCGTCACATAGGGAAGCGAATAGCCGTTTGGTACTTCGAAGGCTTCCGAAGAATAGAGCGAACTGGGCAAGCAGCCCTGGCTCAAGAAGTTGCGTTGATCGAAGGCACCATCCCCGCCCGAGACAGGCACGCCGTCTACTTCGCTGGGCGAGGGCGCCGTCTTGCACAATTGTTTCGCCGTGCGCATGCGGTCGTCGTCTTCGGAGAAATGCTCCCAGACGAGGTGCATCTGCAGGTCTTCCATCGGCTTCAGGCCGATGGTGACGCGGCCGGACCACAGATCGCGGCCGTCGACGCGTTCGTCCGTTATTTCGTTGAAGGAATAGCCCTGACGTTTGGTCCATTCGCCGGCGACGCGGATGTCCAGCCGGTCGTCGACGATGGGCAGGTTGATCATGCCTTCGAAGCGGCGCTGGTGGTAATTGCCGATTTCGCCGGAGGCCATGGCTTCGAATTGATCCGATGGAAGTGCCGAGGTGAGATTGACGACACCGGCGGTCGCGTTGCGCCCATAGAGCGTGCCTTGCGGGCCGCGCAGCACCTCAACCTGGCTGACGTCGTAGAATTCCTGTTCGAAGAAATGATTGCGGATGAACGGTATGTCGTTGAAGGCGACCGCGACAGCCGGATCGGTTGTGACCGATATCGCCTGCGTGCCGATGCCGCGCAGCTGGATGCTGTAGCCGCTGAAATTCGTTTTGGTGAAGGTCATGTTCGGGACCTGTTTGATCAGGTCCGGGCCGCCGGCGGTTTGCGTGGCGGTGAGCTGTTCCTGGCTCAACGCGGTGATGGCAATCGGAATGCTTTGGACGTCTGCGCCGCCCAGTTTGGACGAGGTGACCGTCACGGTTTCGACCGAAGAGCGCGCGGGGGCTGCTTGCGCAAGCTGCATCGGTTCGATTTCGGACGACGATTGTTCCTGCATGATGCCGAGCGCGCCGGTGGATTGGCGGTAGATACCGAAGCCGGTGCCCTTCAGGATGCGGGTGAGCGCCTCTTCGGGGGCGATGTCGCCTCTGACGCCCTTGGTCTTCACGCCCTTGATCGCGCTGGACGACACCACCAGTTCGACGCCGGCCTGCTTCGTGTAGGCATCGAGCGCGGATTTGAGGTCGCCTGCGGGGATGTTGAAATCGTGCGCGGAGGCGCCGGCCGCCAGAAGAATTGCGGCGCTGCTCAGGAAGAGCGATTTCAGGTACGGATGTTTCACAATTCCCCCTCTTGCCGGATGTGCGGCGATTTCACGGTGAGATGACGATTTCGCTTTGGTTGTTTTTGACGTTCAATTTCAGGACGTGCTGCACCACATCGACGAAAGCGCCCACATTGTTGGTGTGGAAGGTGCCGTCGATGGTGAGGCCCGCGGTTTGCGGATTTTCGATGACGAGTTTCTTGTTGTTGTAGCGGTTGAAGGCATTGGCGGCTTCGCCGAGCGTGGTGTTGTTGAAGACCAGAAGCCCGGTGCGCCACGCCAGATCGTTTTCGATGCGGCGGGTTTCGGTTTTGCGCACCGACAGCGAATTGTTGGTGGCGACCGCCACATCGCCCGGCATCAGGATGGCGGAATGGGTTTTGTCTTCGGCATCGGGCGCGTCGATGCGGGCGCGGCCTTCGAGCAGCGAAACGTCCACGCGTTCGCCCGCTTCGCGGACGACGAATTTGGTGCCCAGATCGGTGATGCGATGTTTGCCCACCTGCACGACAAAGGGATGGGCCCCATCGTGTTTGATGCTGAAATAGGCTTCGCCCCTGTCGAGCCAAACCTTACGGCCGGTTTCATCCTGCGCGACACGCAACACCGTGTCGGTGTTCAGTTCGATGCGGGAACCATCGGCGAGCGTGAGGATTTTACGGTCGCCTATCGCCGAGGCATAGACCTTTTCCTTCGGCGCGAATTCGCTTTGCGCGGCATAGGCCACAAGCGCGACAGCGGCGATGGCGGCAACCGCTTTGGCGGTGCGCGGCATCAGGCTTGTGCGCGGGGCGGGTTCGCTGCGCTGCGGGCGCAGGATGGAGAGGCGGTTGGTGCTTTCCCACGCCGCATCCATGCGCCAATAGGCGATACTGTGTTCGACACGTTCCGCAAGCCAGGCATCGAGCGCTTTCTGATCGACCTCGGACCATTCTTCCGACGTGCGGCGCGCGATCACGAATTGGGCGGCGCGACGTTTGATCTCCCGGGCTTCGCTGGTTGCTTCGCCGGTTGCTTCGCTGGTTGTTTCGCTCATCGGCGCCTGCGCATGTCTGCGGGTTCGGAGAAAAGGAGTTCGGCGAGATCGAACAATCCTTCGGCGAGATATTCCTTCACCGTTTCCTCGCCGATGCCCATGCGGGTGGCGATTTCGCGCCGCGAAAGGCCTTCGACCTGGCGCAGATAGACCGCCTGGCGGCGGCGCGGCGGCAGGCGATCGAGGGCTGCCTGCACGCGGCGCAATTCATCGCGTGCCAATGCGGCGCGTTCGGGGCCGGGATCGTCGGCGGCCATGTTCAGCGCATCGAGATCGGCCACCGCTTCGATGGGCACAACCTGTTCCTTGCGCACGCGATCGATCAACGTGTTGCGGGCGGTTGTGAAGACGAAGGATTTCGTCTGTTGCGGGCGTTCCTTGGCGGCGGCTTCGCAGACCTTGACGTAGACATCCTGCAGGATGTCTTCGACATCGGCCTTGTTGCGCCAATTGTGTTGCAGGTACTGCACCAGCGCCGCCTCCAGGGGCAAAACCTCGCGGACAAACCACTCCTGAACTCCGGGCGCGGCCATCACCGCTCCGAAGTGGCGCTTTGCGCCCTCACGATGGTTGTCCCCTCTGTCGATCATCCCGCTCCCAACGGCCCAACTTTTGCGGGTTGGTTGCTCGACTCTACGCATATTGGGACGGATGGCGCGCGCAGAATGGGGGGGCGCAGGCCACGCGAATGAAAGTTGCGCGGACACGAAAGAAAAAGGCGGCGAATTTCTCCGCCGCCTTTTTAGATTTCGTTCAGCGGTGCCTAGCCGCCGAGACCGATGCTGATGCTGGCAAACGGACCGTAGAAACCGCGGTCATACGCCTTGTGCTGGTCGATGCCGCCATCCACCGCGCCGAAGAAATAATCCACGCGGTAGCCAAGGCTGACCTTCGCGTTGGGATAGCGCAGCGACAGCGCCGCGAAGCCCCCGAGATTGGGGACTGTCGCGCCCTTGCTGCGCGAGAACGGGTGCACCGTGCGGTAGACGGTGGTTCTCGGCAGTTGGAAGTATGCGTTGCTGGGCTGGAAAAGCTGCGTCTTCTGATACTGCCCGCTTACTTTTTGCCGTCCGAACAATACTGCACCGTTCACGCCCCAATCGAGTGTCAGGCTCCCCGCTTCGGGATTTCCAGTCAGATTTGCGGACGCATCCCACGAAAGCGACGGACCCACGCCAATGAATTTGCGTTGCGCTGCGAACGAGCCGTTGAAAATGTAATAGGAACTTGGAACCAGCTGCGTCACCGACTTGATGTTCATGCTGCTATGCGAATCGAACTTCGCGTAGCGCACGCCCGCGCTCAGCATCGAAGTCCCATGCGCACCAATGCGACCAAGCCCGACATCCTTGCCGGCCTGAAAGTCTACAATGAGATGCTTTTCGCTGGTTGCACTGCGGCTGTTTTGATAGGCCGTATGCAAATAGTAGGAGCCATGCCTGGTTTTCTGGTAGGTGACGCCTTGTCGGCTGTTTTTTCCGTAGCGTACACCCAGAGAAAATGACCAATCGGAGTCGACGGGTTCGAACGAAATCTTACCGTTCTCGAACCAGCCTGACGGCGGCCGCTTACGCGCCAGCGGTATCGCGCCATCGAATGGCGACGCTTGTACGAAGGGCGGAATAAACGGCTCTTCGTCGGCAGACTGATTGGCAAATTGTGCGCCCAATTCGATCCAGACCATCGGCTGGTCTTTCTCCGACGCTTGCGCCGCATTTGCTGACAAAAGATACGAAGCCAGAACCGCGCCGGAAACACCCGCAAGCAGTTCCCACCGGTGGCCCGGCTGCTTCCTGCTATTGACGATCAACTCGCTCATCGCTTCCCCCTCAGAAATTCTTCGTGACGCGTACGCCATAGAGGCGCGGATCGGTCAGGAACACGTTTGTCGTGAGCGCCGTGTCGTCGGAATTGAGAAACGCGCCGGTGATGGCAGTTTTGTCGAAGACATTCTTCACATATCCCATGGCCTGCCAGCCATCTCCATTGGTCAGGATAAGAGCCAGATTGGTCGTCGAATAGCCATGCAACTGGTCATAAGGCTTGTCGTTGAAAATACGCGCGTAGGAATTTCCCTGCCAGTAGAAGTCGCCGCGCAACGTCGCCGCCCAGTTCTCCGTGACCGGCGCGGTGTATTGCGCACCAAACGACAATGTGAAGGGCGGCGTATTGGGCAGCTTGTTGCCGCCGAGATCCTTCGAGAACCCTTCGCCGTTGTTCGGTGCTGACGACGGGTCGAATCCGGTCACGCCAAGCTGATGGAGATCGTGACTGTAGCCGAAGAAATCTCCTCCCGCTCCATACGCAGCGTCGCAGGCATCGATGAAGCCGTTGAAAGCCGCCGTATCGGTAACCGGTTGCGGGTTTGCGACGATCAACTGTCTGATCACCGACGCGGGAAGAATGCAATTCGATGTTGAAGTGAGGAACGGCTTCAACACCATCCAATCGGTATGGCCTGCGGTGCGATCGATCAAGTCGATGGCAGACTGACCATCGTTGATCGTTCCATCCTCGAGTCCGCCCGCAAAATTGAAGCGTAAGCCGGGGATCGGCTCCCACGTGCCTTCAACTTCCATGCCTTTGACCTTCGCATCAATATTTAGATTGATGGATGTGCGATCCACGATCTGCGAAATCTGATAGCCCTTGTAGTCATAGTAAAACACGTCTGCGTTCAGCGTCATGGAACCGTCGAACAGTGTGTTCTTTGTCCCCAATTCAAACGCATTGACGAATTCGGGAGCGAAGGTGGCCGGATGGGTAAGAAAGGATTGCGAACTGAAAACGTTCGGCGTCGGACCGGGCGGATTGGCGCCGCCGCCTTTGTATCCGCGCGCATAGGATGCGTAGACGAGCGTCTGATCGGTGAAATCGAGCTTCGGAGACCAGTCCACATTAAAGCGGCCGGTGACTTCCTTCCACTCCTGCCGAACGGTGTTCAGCACCGGATAGCCGCCGCCGATAATGAACACCCAACTTGGGATGTCCTGAAACGTCTTCCTGTCGTCGGTCCAGCGTATACCGCCGGTGAGTTTCAGATCGGGCGCCAACTGGTAATAGGCTTCGCCGAAACCGGCCCAGGAATTGAGATTGTAGGGATTTTCGCTGCGGAAATAATTGTGGCCGTTACCGTTGAGATCGGTGATCGGGTTCGGATCGATATAGGTGCCGACGAAACCGCCGCCACCGAAACCGCAGCCAAAGTTCGAAGGGTAATAACCCGGAAGCCGGCCGAAGAATGTCGTTGTCGTCGGGCTCGGCTGGATCGGAAACGTATAGCCGCCTTCGAATTGTCCGTTTCCGAAGTGACAGTTCGTGAAATCTCCCGGACCCGCGCCGTTGGAAAGTTGTTCGATGGCGGAAACCAGATTGAAGAAGACGTAATAGTCCTCAACCGTCGCGTAGCGCAGGTAGCTTGCTCCGGCGCTGAAGTTGAACGGCCCCTCGAAGTGCGAAGCGACGCGTATTTCCTGGCTGAATTGCCACGCATGCTCCTGCGAAAGGTCTTCGGCCACCATCCGGTCCGAACAGCCGACCTGCGGATCGCAATAAACGCCGTTCGGCGTCAGGCTATTGGGGCCGCCGAGGGTTCCGAACAATCCGGGCGCCGTGTTGAAGCGGTTGAAGTCTTGTGTCGAGCGAAGCTGATCCTGGTTGTAGCCGCTTTGCGATGTCACGGTGAGTTCGGGTGTCGCTTCGAATTCCATGTTCAATTCGAACACATCATTCTTGGCACGGTAGGTCGGCGACAGAGCCGATTGGATGTTGCGCAAATTCGTCGACTGCGTGGTGCTGGCGTAGGGATCGATCTGATTGAGGAGGAAGCCGTTGGCCGCGCTTCCGCCGGCGCCGTTGAAAACAAATTCGCCGGCCGCGACGAACGGCAAAGCTTGCCCGTTCGGCGTTTCAAACGCCTCCGGTGAATAGAAAGAAACCGGCAGGCAGCCCTGGCTGAGCCAGGACTTGTAGAAGTTCGCGTTGGTCACCGTTGACATGTCGAGTCCATCGACGGATGACGGGCCCGGATCCTTTTTGCACAATTGCTTGGCGGAACGGATGCGGTCGTCGTCTTCCTGGAAATGTTCCCAGACGAGATAGGCCTTCAATTGCGGCAGCGGCTTCAGGCCCAAGGTCACGCGGCTCGACCACAGATCGCGGCCATCGATGGCCTTGTCTGTCGTTTCGTTGAACGAATAGCCTTTGCGCTTCGTCCATTCCCCGGCCACGCGCAAATCCAGTCGGTCATCCACGATGGGAAGATTGACCATGCCTTCGAAACGTCGGTTCTGATAATTGCCAATGTCGACCGAACCCTGCGCCTCGAACTGATCGGTCGGCTTGGCGGAAATGAGGTTCACCACGCCCGCGGTTGCGTTGCGGCCATAAAGCGTGCCTTGCGGGCCGCGCAAAACTTCGACTTGGGCCACGTCGAAGAATTCCTGTTCGAAGAAATGGTTGCGGATAAACGGCGTATCGTTGAAGGCGACCGCAACAGCCGGATCGGTGGTGACCGAAATGGCTTGCGTGCCGATGCCGCGGATCTGGATGGAATAGCCGGTGAAATTCGTCTTTGTGAAGGTGAGGTTGGGCACCTGCTTGATGAGATCGGGGCCGCCGGCGGTCTGCGTGGCCGTCAATTGTTCCTGGCTGAGCGCGGTGATGGCGATGGGAATACTCTGCACATCCGCACCGCCGAGTTTCGACGAAGTGACGGTCACCGTTTCGACGGAGGAATGCGACGGCGAGGCTTGTGCGAGAACCATTGGCTCTTCGAGGACCGATTGCTGGTCCTGCACGATCGCGATCGAGCCTGTCGGGCGGCGGTGGGGGGCAAAGCCGGTGCCGGAGAGGATGCGCGAAAGGGCTGCTTCGGGCGCGAGGTCGCCGTGAACGCCCTTGGTTTGGATTCCCCGCACGGATTTGTCGGCATAGATGAGTTGCACGCCGGTGCGGCTGGCATAGAGATCGAGGGCGCCGGCGAGATCGCCCGCCGGGATATTGAAATCTTCGGCCACTGCTGGTGCGGCAATCAAAAGCGCAAACGCTGCGGCGCCGGATTTCAGATGGTTGAGATTCTTCATAAGGGCCCCCTCGCCTCGTTCGGCTTCGCGTTAACGCGAGATCACGGTTTCATCGCCGTGGCGCGCGATGCGCACGCCCAGCACTTCTCTTGCGACTTCTGCGAAATCGGAGATGTTGTCGGATTGGAAGGTGCCGCCGATCTTCAGTTCGGCGGCACTTTTATCCACGATCAGTTTTTCGCGGTTGTAACGGTTGAACTGGGCCGCCACCTGGGCAAGCGTTGCGCGCCGGAAGACGAGCAGACCCTGACGCCAGCTCAAATCCTGCGCCAGCGCGGCCACCGGCTTCTTCAGCGTTTCGATGCGGTTGAGCGAGGCGACCACGACATCGCCGGGCATCATTTGCACGGACGGGACGGTGGATTTGCCGTTCAGCGCATCGACCTGTGCCCTGCCCTCCACGAGCGCAACTTCGATTTGGGCGGCTTCGCGGCGGACGCTGAATTTGGTGCCGAGATCGGTGATGCGGTGGTTGCCGGCGATGACGACGAAGGGATGGGCCGCATCGTGCCTGACCTGGAAATAGGCTTCGCCCTTGTCGAGCCAGACCTTGCGTTCGCGCGCGGTGATTTGCGTGCGGATCTGGCTGTCGGTGTTGATGTCGATCCGGGTGCCGTCGGTGAAGGCGAGCGTTTCGCGGCCGCCGATCATGGTGGTGTAGGTTTGCGTGTCGGGCGCGGGCTTGGGCCACAATGCCGTTGCGCCGACTGCGGCGACGATTGCGGCGGCGGCAGCCGCACCGAAGAACCAGAAGCGCGATGGCCGCGCGGGTTGCGGCGCGCGTTCGGCTTGCGGGTGCAGCGAGCTTTTCATCACCGTCAGGCGTTCGGCGCGTTTCCACGCGGCTTCGACGCGCACGTAAGCCGCGCGATGGGCGAGCGAAGCGTTGAGCCAATCGGCGAATTCGGCTTCGTTTTCCGCCGTCCAGTTCCAGAAATTGCGGCGTTCGAACCATTGGGCGGCTGCGGCCTTGACCTGGCGGGCATCGCTCATTTGCGGCCCTCCTTCGCGTCGCCATAGAGCATGTCGGCAAGGGCCGCGATGCCATTGGACAGGTGGTGCGAAACCGTGGCTTCGGCCAGACCCATGCGTTGAGAGATTTCGCGGCCCGTCAGGCCTTCGATGCGTGCGAGCACCACCGCTTCGCGATTGCGCGCGGGCAGACGGTCGAGTGCTTCCTGCAGCCGGCGCAGTTCATCGCGGGCGATGGCGTTGCGTTCGGGGCTCGGCGTATCGACCGCGATGTCGAGGGTTTCGGTATCGGGCAATGCCTCGATGGGTATGATCTGGGCTCTGCGTGCGCGATCGATCAACAGATTGCGCGCAGTGGTGAAAAGGAATTTGCGCGGGTGTTCGGGGAGTTCTTTTTGCGCGGCCTCATAGACGCGGACATAGACGTCCTGCACCAGGTCTTCCACATCGCTCAGATTGCGCCAGTGGTGTTGCAGGAACTGCATCAGCGCCGCCTCCAGCGGCAGGACTTCGCGTGCAAACCAGACGTCCACGTCGGACGCGGTCATGGCCGCGCTGCGCGGATCAGCGGTGTCACGTTTGGAGTCCGGTGTTTCCGTCATCCCCTTCCTGGCCCTTGGGCTCAGGATTTCATCCTATTGGACGATTGGGGGGCGTCGAGTTTCGACGGGCGCGGAAAAAATTTGTCGGCAAGAATGTTGCGCGAAATGCTAAGGGCGGCGGAGTTGCCTCCGCCGCCCTTTCGATCGGGCGTTGTGGGGATTATCCGCCCAGGCCGATGCTGAAGCTGGCGAACGGGCCGTAGAAGCCGCGGTCGTAGGATTTGTGCGCATCGATGCCGCCATCGATGGCGTTGAAGAAATAATCGACACGGTAGCCGAGGCTCATCTTCACCCTGCTGTATCTGAGCGAGAGCGCCGCGTAGCCGCCGAGATTGGGAACGGTGACGCTCTGGCTGCGCTCGGGCGATGCCGAGGTGTGGTACGTCGTCGTGCGCAGGGAGGGATAGTATTTGGCCGTTTCTTCCTGATATTGGCCTGTCTTGTGGTGGTGGATCTTGACCTTCTGCCGGCCGAACAGGAGCGCGCCGTTGACGCCCCAGTCCAAGGTCAGGCTGCCGTCATTGTGATTGCCCACAAGGTCGGCCGAGGCATCCCACGAAAGCGACGGGCCTATGCCGTTGAAATCGCGCTTCGCATCGAAGCCCGCATGGAAGATGTAATACGACGTCGGAACGGCGGCGGTGATGGATCTTAAGGTGACGTTGTTGCGCGAACTGAACTGCGCATAGCGAATGCCGAGGCTGACGGTCGATTTTCCGTGCTGGCCGAACATGCCGAGCCCGATGTCCTTGCCGGCCTGGAAATCGAGAATGAGATGCTTCTCACTGCTGGCCGCTTTGACGCTCTGCAGCGCCGTATAATATTTGCTGAAATAGCCGCCGGTTTGCTTGGTGTATTGGTTGCGCGCTTTTGACCGGCTGCTCTTGCCGTAGCGCACGCCGAGCGACAGCAGCCAATCGGAATCGGCGGGTTCGAAGGTGATCTTGCCGCCTTCGTCCCATCCCGATGGCGGACGTTTGCGGGCGAGCTCGGCACCGGCGCCGAATGGCGAGGCCTCCGCGAAGGCGGGGACGAACGAGTCGCTGCCCACCGACTGGTTGGCGAACTGGCCGTCCACCTCGATCCAGATCGTCGGCTGATCTTTGTCCGAAGCCCGCGCTGCCGCGACCGAAGCGAGGTAGGAGCCGAGCGCCAGTCCCGAAGCGCCCATCAGCAGCTTCCAGCGGATCATCTGGCGATTGTTTGTCTGTACGATCAGTTCGCTCATCGTTTCCCCCTCAGAAGTTTCTCGTGACACGCACGCCATAGAGGCGCGGATCGGTGAGGAACACGTTGGTGGTCAGCGCGGTATCGTCCGAGTTGAGGAAGGCACCGGTGATGGCCGTCTTGTCGAACACGTTCTTCACATAACCCATGACTTGCCAGCCCTCGCTGCTGGTGAAGATGAGCGCAAAATTGGTTGTCGAATAACCGTGCAGCTTGTCGTAGGGATCGTCGTTGAAGATGCGGGCATAGGAATTGCCCTGCCAGTAGAAATCCCCACGCAATGTCGCTGCCCAATCTTCGGTTACCGGCATGCTGAACTGACCGCCGATGGACAGCGTGAACGGCGGCGTATTCGGCAGCTTGTTGCCGCCCAGATCTTTGGCAAACCCTTCGCCATTGTTGGGCGATTGGGTTGGATCGAAACCCACCACACCGAAGTCGCTGAGATTGGGATTGTAGGACTGGCCGAAAAGCCCCTGGCCGGAACCATACGCCACGTCGCAGGCGTTGATGAAACCGTTGAACACAGCGGAGTCGCCCGTGCCTTGCGGGTTGTTGATGATCAGTTGGCGAACGACCGAACTCGGCAGGATGCAGTTCGAGGTGGAGGTCGGGAACGGCCGCATCACCGTCCAGCCGGGTGTGCCGGCGGTGCGATCCATCAGGTCGATGGCGGACTGACCGTCGTTTATCGAACTGTCTTCGTAACCGCCCGCGAAATTGAACCGCAATCCCGGTATCGGTTCCCAGGTTCCTTCAAGCTCCAGACCCTTCACTTTCGCATCGATATTCAGGTTGATCGATGTGCGGTCCACGATCTGCGAAATCTGATAGCCCTTGTAGTCGTAATAGAACGCATCGGCATTCAGCGTCATGCTGCCGTCGAACAGCGTGTTCTTCGTTCCCACTTCGTAGGCATTCACGAATTCCGGCGCGAAGGTGGCCGGATGCGTGAGGAAGGATTGCGCGCTGAACTGGTTCGCCACCGGACCCGGCGGATTGGCGCCGCCGCCTTTGTAGCCGCGGGCGTAAGATGCGTAGACCAGCGTTTGATCGGTGAAGTCCAGTTTCGGCGACCAGTCGAGGTTGAAGCGACCCGTTACTTCCTTCCATTCCTGATGAACGGTGTTGAGCAGCGGATAACCGCCGCCGAGAATGAACACCCAGCTTGGAATATCCTTGAACGTCTTCTGGTCGTCGGTCCAGCGGATGCCGCCCGTCGCTTTCAAATCTGGCATGAGCTGATAATAGGCTTCGCCGAAACCGGCCCACGAGTTAAGATTGTAGGGATTTTCGCTGCGGAAATAGTTGTGCCCCTGCCCGTCGAGATCGGTGATCGGATTGGGATCGATATAGGTTCCCACGCGCCCCGCGCCGCCGAAGCCGCAGCCCGCGTTGGACGGAAAATAGCCCGGCAGACCGAAAGCGAGACCGGATGTCACCGGAACGGGATTGATGGTGAAGGGCGTGCCGGAGTTCGGATGACACGTCGAGTAGTCGAATGGCCCTTGCCCGTTCGAGAGTTGTTCGATGGCGGTGACGAGATTGAAGAAGACGTAGTAATCTTCGATCGTCGAATAGCGCAGGTAGTTGGCGCCGAGATTGAAATTGAACGGCCCCTGGAAATGCGAAGCGACCCGCAGTTCCTGGCTGAACTGCCAGGCATGTTCCTGCGAAAGGTCTTCGGTGACCATTCTGTCCGAGCAACCGACCTGCGGATCGCAATAGACGCCGTTCGGCGTCAGGCTGTTGGGGCCGCCAAGCGTTCCGAACAGGCCGGGTGCGGTGTTGAACCGGTTGAAGTCTTCGGTCGAGCGCAGGAAATCCTGATTGTATCCGCTCTGAGAGGTCAGCGTGAGGGCGGGCGTCACGTCGTAGTCGATGTTCAGTTCGAAGACGTCGTTCCTGGCCTTGTAGGTGGGCGAAATGGCCGATTGGATGTTTCGCAGATTGGTCGATTGCACCGTGCTGGCATAGGGATCGACCTGGTTGAGCAGGAAGCCGTTGTTGGCGCTGCCGCCCGCGCCGTTGAAGATGAATTCACCGGCGGCAACGAACGGAATGGACTGGCCGTTGGGCGTTTCGAAAGCCTCCGGCGAATAAAGCGAGACCGGAAGGCATCCCTGGCTCAGCCATGATTGATAGAAATTCGCATTGCCGGTCGTGGCGAGATCGAAACCATCGACTGTCGACGGTCCCACGTCCTTTTTGCAAAGCTGTTTGGCGGAGCGGACGCGATCGTCGTCTTCCTGGAAGTGTTCCCAGACGAGATAAGCCTGCATGTGCTCGACAGGCTTGAGACCGAGCGTGACGCGGCTCGACCACAGATCGCGGCCATCGATGGATTGATTGGTTGTTTCGTTGAACGAATAGCCTTTGCGTTTGGTCCACTCGCCGGCGACGCGCAGATCGACGCGATCGTCGATGAGCGGAAGGTTGACCATGCCTTCAAAGCGCCGATTCTGATAGTTGCCGATATCGGCCGAGCCCATAGCTTCGAACTGATCGGTTGGCTTGGCCGAAACGAGGTTCACCACGCCCGCCGTCGCGTTGCGCCCATAGAGTGTGCCTTGAGGCCCGCGCAGGACTTCGACTTGTGCAACGTCGAAGAATTCCTGTTCGAAGAAATGGTTGCGGATGAATGGTGTGTCGTTGAACGCAACCGCCACCGCCGGATCGGTGGTGACCGAAATGGCCTGCGTACCGATGCCGCGGATCTGGATGCTGTAGCCGGTGAAATTCGTCTTCGTGAAGGTGAGGTTCGGCACCTGTTTGACGAGATCGGGACCGCCGGCGGTTTGCGTGGCGGTGAGCTGTTCCTGGCTCAGCGCGGTGATGGCGATGGGGACGCTCTGCACATCCGCGCCGCCGAGCTTGGACGAGGTGACGGTCACGGTTTCGACCGAGGAATGCGCCGGCGAGGCTTGCGCGATCTGGATGTCGGCGATTTCGCTGCGCTGGTCGCGCATGATCGTCACCGCGCCGGACGCGCGGCGTTCCATCACGAAACCGGTGCCTTCGAGAATCCTTGACAAAGCCTGATCGCTATTCAACGCACCAGAGACGCCGCGCGTATGCACGCCGCGCACGGCTTCGCCCGAGACGATGAGAGAGACGCCGGACTGTTCGGTGTAGGCGTTCAACGCGGAGGCAAGATCGCCGCTGGGGATGTTGAAGGTTCCCGCCGATGCGGATGCCGCGAACGCAAATGTTGCGGCGGTTGTCAGGAAGGTCGATTTGAGAAATCCGGACGTTTGCATATTCCCCCTCTATGCGGGCGTGCCCGCGGATGGCGTGGCGGTGAGCGGACTCAGCGCTTGATGGCGATTTCCCCGTGACGATTTTCAATCTTGAGACCGAAGATGGCCTGGGCAGCATCGGTGAAGGCCGTCACGTCGTTCGACGGAAACGTGCCGACGATGGTGAGACTGGCCACATTCGGATCGGTGATGATGATCTTCTTGCGATTGTAACGGTTGAATTCCGAAGCCGCGTCTTCGAGCGTGGTGTATTTGAAGACGAGCAGGCCTTGGCGCCACGAAATTTCATCGGAAAGCGCCTTGGCGGATTTCGAGGTGACGTTGATGGCATTGGCGGTTGCAATTGCCACGTCGCCCGGCGTGAGGACGGCAGGTTCCTGCGTGGGATCGTTGGGCGAATCCAGTTGTGCGCGGCCGGCGACGAGCGCCACTTCCAGACGCTTGGGTTCGGCGCGCATCAGAAACTCGGTGCCGAGATCGACCACGCGGCGGCCTTGCGCCATCACCACGAAGGGATGTGCGCTGTCGTGCTGGATGCGGAAATAGGCTTCGCCTTTTTCGAGCCACGCCATGCGCGGGTTCGGGCCGGGTGCAATGCGCAGCACGGTGTTGGTGTTGAGTTCGATTTCCGAACCATCGGGAAGTTTGATGGTTTTGCGTGCGCCAACTTCGGTCGCGAACTGGCGCGCCTCCGGGGCCGAAGGTCTGGTGAAATAGAAAGCGGCACCGGTTCCGGCGGCGATCACAAGCGCCGCGGCCGAGAAACGCAACACGTTGCGCCAGATGGCGCCGCCCGTGCGATCCGGCTTTGAAGGGCGCAAGGCGGCGAGGCGTTGGGTGCGTTCCCAAGCGGCATCGAGACGCCAATAGGCAACGACATGTTCGGGCGATTCCGACAGCCAGGCATCGAGCGCAGACTGATCGTCCGGCGACCATTGGCCGGAATCGCGGCGCTGGTTCACGAAGTCCGCAGCGCGGGACTGGATCTCGGCGGCGCTCATGACTTGTTCCTCAGCGCGGCTGCTTCGCCATAAAGATCGTCGGCAAGTGCGCGCAGGCCTTCGTTCAGGTGCCACTTCACGGTGACTTCGGTGATGCCGAGGCGCTGGGCGATTTCGGCGCGCGACAAGCCATCAATCCGGCGCATGGTGACGACCTCGCGGGTGCGCGGCGGCAGGCGATCCAGCGCGATCTGCAATCTGCGCAGTTCGTCGCGTGCGATCGCGCTTCTATCCGGCGTCGGTTCGTCGGCAGCGATGGCAAGCGTATCGAGTTCACTCACCGCTTCGAACTGAACGATCTTTTCGCGGCGCACGCGGTCGATCAGAAGATTGTGCGCAGTGGCGAAGACGAAGGCGCGCGCGGTTTCCGGCATTTCCTTCCGCGCGGCATCGTAGACGCGCGCATAGACCTCCTGCACGAGGTCGGGGATATCGCTCTTGTTGCGCCAATTGTGGCGCAGGAACTGCGTCAAGGCTGCCTCCAGCGGCAGGACCTCACGCACGAACCAATCCCTCAAGGCAGAGCCGGTCACCGCCACGCTCGCAGAGTGCGGCTGGAAGTTGTCACGGTTGCTGTCCACTTTGTCGGTCATCCCCCGCCTAAGCAGCCCGCCATTCGAGGGTAGGTTCCGCGTGAGCCTACATCTATTGCGACGAGCGCAAATGGCGGAGGGTGGGGAAGAATTTTGCGGGGCTGCCGCCAGACTGCTGACAAAATCTGGCAGCAGGGCGGCTAGAGTCGATTATTTCAACGAGCCTGCCATAATTCGGAACTATTCCGACGACGGGGGGTTCTCGAATGGCGGAAAGGGCCGGTCTTATGGGAATGAATGCCGCCGTCACGGATGCGGAAGGCGTAAGCCTGGCGGCCCTATATAAAGAAGTGCGGGCCTTCAGCGAAAAGCTGGCCGCGCCGTTGAGCGCGGAAGATCGCGCCGTGCAATCCATGCCCGATGCCAGCCCGACCAAATGGCACCTGGCGCACACCACCTGGTTCTTCGAGACGGTGGTGCTGGGGTCGTATGCCGAAGGCTATGTGCCGTTCGATCCGGCTTTCGCCTATCTCTTCAATTCCTATTACGAGGGGTTGGGGCCCAGGCATCCCCGGCCGCAGCGCGGACTTTTGACCCGGCCTTCGAGCGACGAGGTGATGGCCTATCGCGCGCATGTGGATGCGGCGATGGAAAAGGCGATTGCCGCGCACGGCGATGAGATCGCCGCGCTGGTGACGTTGGGGCTGCATCACGAACAGCAGCATCAGGAGTTGCTGCTGACCGACATCAAACATGCGTTCTTTTCCAATCCGCTGATGCCGGCTTATGCGCCGGAAAAACCGAAGGCGGCTGATGCGGCGGCCCCGCTTGCGTGGGAAACGCATAACGGCGGGATCGTGCGCGTGGGCCATGAGGGCGATGGCTTTGCCTTCGACAATGAAGGGCCTGCGCATGAGGTTTTGCTGCGGCCGTTCCGCATCGCTTCGCGCACGGTGACGTGCGGCGAGTATCTGGCGTTCATGGAAGACGGCGGATACCGGCGGCCCGAATATTGGCTTTCCGACGGTTGGGCGACGGTGCAGGCGCAGAATTGGGACGCGCCACTTTACTGGATTTCGGATGGCGGTGCGTGGAGCGTGTTTTCGCTCAATGGCGCGAAGGCGATGGACCCCAACGAGCCGGTGGCGCATGTGAGCTTTTTCGAAGCGGCGGCTTATGCGGCGTGGGCGGGTGCGCGGTTGCCGACGGAGTTCGAATGGGAGGCGGCGCGACCGAAATCCACGGGACAAGTGTGGGAATGGACGCGTTCGTCCTACGATCCCTATCCCGGATACAGGCCGTTCGACGGCGCATTGGCCGAATATAACGGCAAGTTCATGAGCGGGCAGATGGTTTTGCGCGGCGGATCTTGCGCGAGCCCGCCCGGACACCTACGTGCCACCTATCGCAATTTCTTTCCGCCGGCCGCGCGCTGGCAATTCAGCGGCATCAGATTGGCAGGCGATCTATGAACGAAGCGGCGCTGCGCGCGCATTCCATCGACGAGGCAGCGGAAGAATTCGCACGCGATCTGGTGGACGGATTGCAGCGGAAACAGAAGAAGATCGCCTGCAAATATTTCTATGACGCGCGCGGATCGGAATTGTTCGACCGTATCTGCCGCTTGCCCGAATATTACCAGACGCGTACCGAGATGGCGCTATTGCGCGATCATGCGGGCGAGATTGCGCGGCTGATGGGACGCAATGTCGAACTGGTAGAGTTCGGCGCAGGTTCGCTTGCCAAGGTGCGCATTCTTCTGGACGCGCTTGAGACGCCGCAGAGTTACGTACCCATCGATATTTCCGGCGAGTATCTGCTCGATGTCGCGGTGGGGCTGGAAGAAGATTATCCGGACATGACGCTGAGGCCCGTGATCGCCGATTTCACGCAAGCCATCGATCTGCCGAAGAAGGAAGCTGCGGTTTCGCGGCGGGTGGGATTTTTTCCGGGATCGACCATCGGGAATTTCACGCGCGATGCAGCGGTTTCCTTCTTGAAAAATGCGGCGCGCACGCTTGGCGGCGGCGGGCTCCTGATCGGGACGGATCTGGTGAAGGACCCTTCGCTGCTTCATGCGGCGTATAACGATTCTTCCGGCGTGACGGCGGCGTTCAACAAGAACCTGTTGCTGCGGGCAAATCGCGAATTGGGTGCGAATTTCGACCTGAACAATTTCGCGCATTCTGCGAGTTACAACGCCCTTCAAATGCGGATCGAGATGTATCTCGTGAGCCTGGTGCGGCAGACCGTGCGCGTAGCGGGGGAAACATTGCGGTTTGGTCAGGGTGAAGCCATTCACACCGAAGACTCGCACAAATATACTATCGAGAGTTTCACCGAACTGGCCGTGGAAGCGGGCTTTGCTCCGCGCAAGAGCTGGACCGATGCCAACCGGCTTTTCGCAATCCACTGGCTGGAGACGCGCTGAAGGCGGATGTCATGCAACTGGGATTGATCGGATTGGGGCGTATGGGCGGCAATATCGCCCGGCGCCTGATGCAGCACGGCCACGACGTTGTTGTGTACGACCATCACAATGCGGCGGAAAAAGCGGCCGCGCTGAAAGGTGCGGTTCCCGCCAAATCGATTGAAGAACTGGTTGGCAAACTTTCCACACCGCGCACGGTGTGGGTGATGGTGCCGGCAGGCGCACCGACGGAAGAAACGGTGCAGGCGCTTGCGAAGCTTTTGTCGAAAGGCGATGTCATCATCGACGGCGGCAACACGTTTTTCAAAGACGATGTGCGGCGCGGCAAGGAATTGAGCGAACGCGGGATCGAATATCTCGACGTCGGCACATCCGGCGGCGTGTGGGGATTCGAGCGCGGTTATTGCATGATGATCGGCGGGAAGAAGCCGGTCGTTGAACGGCTGGATCCGATTTTTGCGGCGCTCGCGCCGGGGCTGGGCTCGATTGCGCGCACGCCGCATCGCGAAGGGCGCGATCCACGGGTGGAGCATGGCTATCTGCATGCAGGGCCGGTGGGTGCAGGCCATTTCGTCAAGATGGTGCACAACGGAATCGAATACGGGCTGATGCAGGCTTATGCGGAAGGCTTCGACATTCTGCGCGGGCGTGGCGGCAAGGAATTGCCGGAGGGCGAACGATACGATCTCGATCTTGCGGACGTGGCCGAAGTCTGGCGGCGCGGCAGCGTGATTTCATCCTGGCTGCTGGATCTGACGGCGATGGCGCTGGCCGAAACGCCGACTTTGGAAGAATTCGAAGGCGCGGTGGACGATTCCGGCGAGGGTCGCTGGACGGTGAACGCGGCGGTGGAAGAAGCCGTGGCGGCGCCCGTCATCACTTCTGCGCTCTATGCGCGTTTCCGTTCGCGCATCGCGCACAGTTTCGGCGAGAAAGTTCTTTCGGCGATGCGCAACAAGTTCGGCGGGCATGTGGAAGGGGCGTTGGAAAAGAAGAAGCCCTCATGACGACCGCGCCGCGTACCATGCCCCCCTGCCCCGCCGCCATCGTGATCTTCGGCGCCAATGGCGACCTGACGCGGCGGCTGATCATCCCTGCGCTCTACAATCTTTCCAAGACGGGGTTGCTGCCGGAGAAATTTGCGCTGATCGGCGTGGACCATAACGAAAAGAGCGTGGAGGAATGGCGCGACAAGCTGCACGATTTTCTGGGTGAAACGCTCAAGAAATCCAAACAGCCTTCCGAGGTCGAAGACAAATTCTGGCAGCCGATCGCCAAATCGCTGGCTTACGTAACCGGGGATTTTCTGGACGCGGGCGCCTACAAGAAGATCGACGCGTGTCTCGGCAAACTCGACAAGGAGAACGAGCTTGGCGGGAATGTTCTTTTTTATCTCGCCGTTGCCGACCGTTTCTTCGGCCCGATTGTGGACGAGTTGGGCAAGGCGGGGCTGGTCAAAGAGGAAAAAGGCTATCGCCGCGTCGTCATCGAAAAGCCGTTCGGGCACGATCTGGAATCGGCGAAGGCGCTGAATGCGCGCATCCTGAAATGGCTGCGCGAAGACCAGATCTATCGCATCGATCATTTTCTCGGCAAGGAGACGGTGCAGAACATCATGGCGCTGCGGTTTGCCAACGGATTGTTCGAACCGATCTGGAACCGGGACCGCATCGACCACGTGCAGATCACCGTGGCCGAGACGTTTGGCATGGAGGGGCGCGGCCGGTTCTACGAACAGACCGGCGCGCTGCGCGACATGGTACCGAACCATCTGTTCCAGTTGATTGCGATGACAGCAATGGAGCCGCCGGTTTCGTTCGATGCGGAGGCCATTCGCGCGAAGAAGGCGGAAGTGTTTCGCGCGGTGCATCCCGTGACACTTTCCGACGTTGTGCGCGGGCAATATGATTCCGGTACCGTCGGCAATGCCGAAGTTGCAGCCTACCGGCAGGAGCCCAATGTCGATCCGCATTCGAATGTGGAGACGTTCGTGGCGATGCGGCTGATGATCGACAATTGGCGCTGGGCGGGCGTGCCGTTTTATCTGCGTACCGGAAAGCGCCTGACCAAGCGCACCACCGAGATCGCCATCCGCTTCAAGCACGCGCCGCATTCGCTGTTTCGCGAGACGCCGGTGGAGGAACTGGATGCGGACTGGCTGATCCTTTCCATCCAGCCGGAGGAAAGCATCAAGCTGCGCTTCAACGCCAAGCGGCCGGGGCAGACGATGGAACTGGAAAGCGTGGCGATGGATTTTCGCTACACCGACTGGTTTCACCAGGCGCCGGCAGTTGGATACGAAACATTGCTTTATGATGTGCTGACCGGGGACGCGACGCTGTTCCAGCGGGCGGACCAGGTGGAATCGGCGTGGGCGGTTGTCGAGCCGGTGCTGAAAGGCTGGGCGCACACGCCACCACGGCATTTTCCCAACTATGCAGCGGGAAGCGCGGGGCCTGCAGCGGCCAACGAATTGCTGGCACGCGACGGGCGCGCGTGGCGCGCGATCAAGTAGATGGACATCGCGGGCGAATTGATTGTTGCGGACAACGCGGATGCGTTGGCCGACGCGGCTGCGGAGTTCATTGTCGAGCGCATCAACAAGACAGCAGATGTGTTTCGCATGGCGCTTTCGGGCGGGTCGACGCCGCGCGGGCTTTATACGCGTTTGGGAAAGATGCCCGTGCTGCCCTGGGAGCGCATGGAATTCTTCTTCGGCGACGAGCGGTTTGTGCCGCACGATTCCCCCGACAGCAATTTCCGCATGGTGCGGGAAACGTTACTGGCGCATGGTGCGCAACCGAAAGCCGTGCGCCCGATCCCGGTCGACGGCACGCCGGACGACGCGGCGGCGCGATATGAAATACTGCTCAAATCGGTCTACGGCGCGGATGTTTGGATGCCGGAGCGGCGGCTGTTCGATCTCAATCTTTTGGGATTGGGGGAAGACGGGCACATTGCATCGCTGTTGCCGGGAGAGCCGGTGCTGCAGGAACGGCAGGCGTGGGTGAAAGCCGTGCCGCACGGCCGCGCGGAGCCGCGCATCACGCTCACCTATCCCGCGCTGGAAGCGAGCACGGTGACGATGTTTCTTGTTTCGGGTGCATCGAAGGCCGATGCGTTGCGCCGGGCACGCGCGGGAGATACGGCGATCCCCGCTGGGCGTTTGCAGCCGCGCGGCAGCGTCGTCTGGTTTGTGGATCGCGCGGCGGCGCAAGCCTGAAGCAAGTTTCGGGTGGCGGGAACGCGCGGTGCCTGCGAAGCACAATCCGCTTTGGAGATTCCCATGAACGGATTGAATTGGGCGCGGATCGGCGCCGAGCTGGACGAGCGCGGCTGCGCCGTTGTTTCCGGACTGCTGACAGCACAGGTTTGCGAAGAGATGGCCGGCCGTTATGCCGATGAGGCGGCGTTTCGCAGCAGGGTTGTGATGGCGCGGCATGGGTTCGGGCGTGGCGAATACAAATATTTTTCCTATCCCCTGCCCGAGGCCGTGCGCGATTTGCGCGAGCGATTTTATCCGCCGCTGGCGGAGATCGCCAACCGATGGAATGAGGCAATGGGAAAAGACGAACGCTATCCCCTCGCCCATTCCCAATTCATCGCGCAGTGCCGGGCGGCAGGACAGGTACGGCCGACGCCGCTTTTGCTGCGGTATGAAGCGGGCGATTACAACTGTCTGCATCAGGATCTTTATGGGGAGATGGTGTTTCCGTTACAGCTGGCGGTGCTGCTATCCGAACCGGGGCGCGATTTCGAAGGCGGAGAGTTCGTGCTCACCGAACAGCGGCCGCGCATGCAATCGCGCGCGGAGGTGGTGCCGCTGAAACAGGGAGATGCCGTTATTTTTGCCGTGCACACACGGCCCGTTCGCGGGACACGCGGCATCTATCGCGTGAACATGCGCCATGGCGTGAGCCGGTTGCGCAAAGGCAAGCGGTTCACGCTGGGCGTGATCTTTCACGATGCGGCGTGAGGCGCCTTATTGCGCGGGTGCGGCCGGAGCGGCAGTTGCCTTCTGCTTGGCGAGTTCGACCATCTGGCTGCGCGCTTCCGCAAACCCCTTCAGATCGAAGGAAATGTCGACCGAGCGGCCTTCGACGGAGGAGATCGTCGCCTTCGCCGCATCGCCGTTCTGGGAAAGCGCATCGACGATGCCGGAATCGGTGAGACCTTCGACATAGCAACCGCCGCGATCGCAACGGCGGAACTGCATCACCGGCGAGGCGTATTCGCCCGCCTTGATGACGAGACCTTTTTTCAGGTCGACACCCAGCGGAACGGCAAGCTGCGCTACGTATTTGTCCGCCTTCGGCACATAGGCGAAAGAAAGGCTCATCACCCGGTTGCCGGTTTTCTTTTGCGCCAGAAGCTCGAACATGTCGCAAGGCGACGGCGATTGAACGGGATAGCAGCGCACCAGCCAACCGCCCACCTGTTTGCTGACATCGGGTTTCGGCGGAGCGTTCTGCGCCTGCGCGAGAGCCGACGTGGCGCCTAATGCGAAAGCGGCGGCGAGAAGGAAACGCATCGTCGTTCTCATGGCATGATCCTCGCCAGCCAGTTGTTCTGTTTGGATTTGAAGGAGGCGTGCGCGGCTTCGGCGGCGGCGAAGCCTTTGAGCGAGAACGGCAGAGCGGCGACTTTGTTATCCAGCTGCGCGACCAGAAGCTTGGCATCGCGTTGAGGCGTGAGCGCCTTGATCAGCGCATCGTCGGCTTTCACCACCGCGATGCAGCCGTTCATATCGCAAGTCTTGTAGGGGTAGACGCGGATCTTGTCCTTGCCGAGCTGCATGCCGATTCCGGTGGGCAGCAGCACGTCGTAGGGCACGGTGATAACCAGCTCGCGGCCGTCTTTCGTATCGACAAGAGTGAGATGGGCAATTTCGCGGCCCGCCTTGTTGTCGATAATGTCCTGCACCAGCGTGCAGTTGTTCTTCTTGTCGGACAGCTTAGGGCAGCCGATGCGCCAGTCGTCATAGACCGCGACGGTGGACACGTCAGGCGGGGCGGCAAGGACGGCATGGCCGATCCAGCCGGCGATCAGCCCGACAATAAGAAGTGCGAGAGGGAGGACGAAACGGTTCATGGAGCCCGTGCGGCACGGTTGCGGGCGCATGGATAGCCTGTTTTCGCAGCCAAAGCAGGGGGGCCGAACCCTGCGCGCAGTGACGCAGGCGGGATGATCTATGCTGCGGATGCGAAGGGTTGCGGGGCCAGAGGCGCCTTTTTGGCCGACAAAGAAATGGGCGGCGGATTGCCCCGCCGCCCGAGGGAGAGTCCGCCGAACTCAGGACTAGCCGCCCAATCCGAAACTGATGGTGGCGAAGGGGCCGTAATTGCCGATCTTTTCGGATCGGCGTTCGTCGTTGCCGCCGTCCATCGCGTTGAAGAAAAAGTCTGCGCGATACCCGGCGCTGATTTTGAAATTCTGGATGCGATAGGTCACGCCGGCCATCGCACCGACATTGGGGACCACGACATTGCTGCTGCGCGTGTGGTGGGTCGCGAAGGTCTTCGAGCTGACGTGTTGACCCCGTTGGCCGTAATGCATGGTTTCAGGATGATAGTTCGACCTTGTCTGATGAGAGGTCTTGGCACGCTGCCGTCCGAACAGCACCGCAACATTCGCGCCGTAATCGAAAGTCAGCTCTCCGTCTTCGCGATTGCCCACGAATGGAGATGAGCCGTTCCACGAAAGCGACGGCCCGATGCCCCGGAAATCCCGCTCCGATTGAAGCGTTGCGTAGTGGTTGTGATAACCCTCTCCTCCCCAGAACTTCACGCCTGCGGCGGCGGGGAAGATGGAGATCAAGAATGGAGTGGCATATTTGTAACGCACATGCCAATCCGGATTTGATGCCAACGCAATATTGGATTTGTTCTCGAACTGCGCAAAACGCAACCCGATATCGATCTGCGACGAGCCACCGAACAGCCCAAGCCCGACATCCTTGCCGGCCTGAAAATCGACGATCAGATGGCTCTCGCGCGCATCCATCTGGGTGCTCGCAAATTTGTGCGCAATGGGGCCATGATAAAGAAATGGTATTTCCAGAGTGCCGCTGACCACAGTCGCGTAGACGGGCTTGGGGAATGTTTGTTGATTGGCATCCACTTTCCTGACCGAACGGCCATAGCGAACGCCGCCGGAGAACGACCAGCTCGACCCCTTCGGGCGGAACGACAGCTTGCCGGTTTCATCCACGCTTTGATGCGGAAGTTCTTCGTAATCGGTGGAAGGCGCAAACATGGCGGGCCTTGTTTGCGGGAACGCGGGCGAAAATGTTTCTTGGCCCACATCGAGCCTGGTCAGTTGACCGCCCAGTTCGATCCATAGCTGCGGCTCGTCGTTTTGCGCAGCCGCGCCTGCCGTATATCCCAGCAAGGCAATCGCAGATGCGGTTGCCAGAAACTGCAACCGGGATTGCGTCTTCTTGTTATCGATCAATTCGCTCATTGTTTCCCCCTCACCAGTTCTTCGTTACGCGGATGCCGATCAATTTTGGATCGGTCAGGAACACGTTGGTGGTCAAGCCGCTGTCGTCGCTGTTCAGAAAGTCGCCGGTGATGGCTGTCGTGTTGAAGATGTTCTTGTCGTAGAGCATGACCTGCCAACCGGCCTGACTGGTGAGGATCAGGGTGAGGTTGACGTTGGTGTAACCCCGCAGGCGGTCATATGGATTGTCGTTGAAGATGCGGGCCCAGGAATAATCCTGCCAGTAATAGTCGGCGCGCAGCGTGCCCGCCCAATCCGACGTCAAGGGCATCGTGTATTGTGCGCCCGCCGACACGGTGAACGGCGGCGCGTTCGGTAACTCGTTGCCGCTGAGGTCTTTGTCGAAACCTTCGCCGTTGTTGATGTCGGGCTGGGCCGGATTGAAGCCCGGATAATCGGGATAGGCAGGATTTTGGACTGGGGTGTAAGGCTTTCCGGTTATCGGATCGGTTTGCGCACCATATGTCCTGCCGCAAATAAGCATGACGTTGCTGGTTGCGGTTTCGCCAGGCGCTTGCGAGCCGCCATATTCCAGACTGGCTGCCACGACATATTTGGGCAAGATGCAGTTGGAGGTCTGCGTGACGAAAGGCTTGACGACGATCCAATCGGGATGATTTGCAGCGTCGGTGCGATCCATCAGGTCGACGGATTTCGAGCCTTTTGCAAGCGCGGTGTCTTCCCAGCCGCCGGCGAAATTGAACCGCAAACCGGGCACCGGTTCCCAGCTCGACTCGACTTCCGCGCCTTTCACATGCGCATCGAAATTGTCGTTGATCGACGTGCGATCGACGATGCGCGAGATCTGATAGTTCTCGTAATTGTAGTAGAACGCCGAAAGATTGAGGGTCAGCGCGCCATCGAGAAGTGTGTTCTTCGTGCCGAGCTCGAATGCGTCGACGAATTCCGGCTTGAACGCCAGCGGGTGGATGGGATTGCTCGTTTCGCCATTACCGACGATATCGTTGTAGGTGAGCAGGACCGCACCGGGCGGATTGGCGCCGCCGGCCTTGTAGCCATGGGCATACGACCCGTAGATCAATGTCTGATCGGTGAAATCCAGTTTCGGCGTCCAGTTCACCGCCGCGCGCCCCGTGAACTGATCCCATTGCTGGTTCAAAACGCCGGTGACGGCATAGCCGTATCCGGGAATGAGAAGTTCGCTCGGTATGTCGGTGAAATGCTTCTGGTCTTCGGTGAAACGCAAACCGCCGATCAGCTTCACGTCATCGAGGATATTGTAATAGACCTCGCCGAACGCCGCATAGGAATTGAGCGTGTAGGGATTCTGGTTGAGAAAATAGTTGTGTCCCTTGTTGTTCAGGTGCTCCAGGTCGTTGGGATCGATGTACTGGCAGGGCAATTCGCCTTCCACACCGATTTGCAACTTGCCGAAGGGATTGGATTCTCCATAGCCGCCAAGGAGACAGTTCGTATTGTCGGAAACGCCGGGAACCCAGGGCAGGGTTTGCTGCGCAGAACCGCCGCGATTCCATGTGTAGCTGGCCAGGGTGAGCGAATTGATGAAAACGTAATAGTTTTCTTCTGTTTCGTAGTGAAGGTAATTTCCGCCAACGCTGAAATTCAGCCGGCCGTTGTAATGCGATGCAAGCCGGAATTCCTGGCTGAGCTGCCAGGCATGTTCGCTCGACAAATCCTGCGCGACGAGGCGATCGCTGCATCCAAGCTGCGGGTCGCAGAAGGTTCCGACCCCCATGCAGAGCGCTTCACTGCCGCCAAAACGTCCTCCCACACCTGCTCCGGTGCAAGGCTGATAGAGGGCCGTGCAGCTGCCATATACCTGCGTGCAGATTCCGTTGTTGGGATCCAACGGAGACGTGCTGTTGAGGTAGCCGTCGGCTTCAAAGGCGCCCGATCGGGTGTTGAATCTGTTGTAGTCTTCCGTCGACCAGAGAAAATCGTTGTTGAAACCGGTTTGCGACGTAAACGTCAGTTCGGGAGAAAGCGTGTAGTCCGCATTGACTTCGACCGTATCGTTCTTGGCCTTGTAGATCGGATTGAGCGCCGTTTCGATCACGCGCAAATTGGTCGATTGGGTGGTGCCGCTATACGGATCGAAGTGGATGGAAGCATTGACCGGAACGCCGATCCCGGAAAGCGGGGAATAATAGGGAAGCGATATGCCGTTGGGGACTTGGAACGCTTCCGGCGAATAGAGCGAGGTCGGAAGGCAACCCTGGCTCAGATAATGATCGGGTTGATAGGCGGCAATTCCATAAAATCCGTTGTCGACGATTTGACCGTTGATCTCGTGCGGAATCGGTGCGGTTTTGCAGAGCTGTTTTGCCGTGCGCATGCGGTCGTCGTCTTCGGAAAAGTGCTCCCACATCGCATTGATCTGCAGCCGCTCGATGGGTTTCAGACCCAGCGATACGCGGCCGGACCACAGGTCGCGGCCGTCGATGCGTTGCTGCGTGAGATCGTTGAACGAATAGCCCTGGCGCTTCGTCCATTCCCCGGCGATGCGCAGATCGACGCGATCATCGACAATCGGGATGTTGATCATGCCTTCGAAACGGCGCTGGTGATAGCTGCCGATTTCGCCCGAAGCCATGGCTTCGAATTGATCGCTTGGCCTTGCGGTGGTGAGGTTCACCACGCCGGCAGTGGCGTTGCGCCCATAGAGCGTCCCTTGCGGGCCGCGCAGAACTTCGGCCTGCGCGAGATCGTAGAATTCCTGTTCGAAGAAATGGTTGCGCAGGAACGGAATGTCGTTCAATGCGACAGCAACGGCGGGGTCCGTCGTCACCGAAATCGCTTGCGTGCCGATGCCGCGGATCTGGATGTTGTAGCCGGTGAAATTCGTCTTCGAGAACGTCAGGTTGGGCACCTGCTTGACGAGATCCGGCCCGCCGGCGGTTTGCGTGGCGGTCAACTGTTCCTGCGATAGCGCGGTGATGGCAATCGGGATCGACTGAACGTCGGCTCCGCCAAGCTTGGACGAGGTGACCGTCACGGTTTCAACGGATGCTCGCGGTGCGGGCGTGGCCTGCGCCAATTGCATCGGCGTGGTGAAAACGACTTCGCTTTGCTGGCCGCCATCGCGCACCAGCGCCACCGAATCCGTCGAATAGCGGCGCGTCGTAAAACCCGTGCCGGAGAGGATGCGGGAGAGGGCCGCGTTGGCGTCCAGATCGCCTTTGACGCCGCGGGTTTTCAAGCCGCGCACGGCTTCGGAGGAGACCATCAGGGAGACGCCGGTTTGGGCGCTGTAGGCATCGAGCGCGGAGGCGAGATCGCCCGCGGGGATGTTGAAGTTTTCTGCAGCAGCAGCACTTGCGATCAGGCCGGCGGTGGTGCCTGCGAGGATGGTTTTGAGAATTCTGGACATCTGCCCCCCTAAAATCCCGTTTGCCGGGATCAGCGTGAAAGTCTGGTGTTGTCGGACGTTGTGGTGATGCGAAGGCCGAAGACGTCTCGCGCCATTTGCGCGAAGGTCTGGGCGTCGTCGGCGCGGAAGGTTCCGTTGATCTTCAGGCGCGCAGCAGCCCTGTCGATCACGAGCTTGTTGGTGTTGTAGCGATTCAATCTTTCGGCGGCGTCGGCGAGCGTGGTGTCGTGGAAGACGATGAGGCCGCGGCGCCAGCCCAGATCGTCCGCGAGTTTGCTCAAGGTCTCGCGTTTGACGGACATCGTGTCGGCGGTCGCAACCGCCACGTCGCCGGGCTTGAGCAACATGGAGGGTTGCGGTTTGGCAGTATCGACGGCATCCAGCCGCGCCTCGCCTTCGACCAGACGCACTTCGATGCGGTTCTGCTCGGTGTGCACGGTGAATTTGGTGCCGAGGTCGGTGACGGTGTGGCCCGCCGTTTCCACCACGAAGGGCCGCGCCGCATCGTGCTGCACCTGGAAATAGGCCTCCCCCTTGACGAGGGTGACGCTGCGCTTGCCGCTGACCTTGTTCAGCTTCAGCGTGGTGTCGGTGTTGAGTTCGATGCGGGTGCCGTCCGCCAATGTCAACGTCTGGCGGCCGCCGACGGGCGTTGCATAGGTGACGCTTTCCGGTTTTGCGACATAGAAGGTCGCGCCCGCGCCGATCACCCCGATTGCCGCCAGCGCCGCCACCGCATGAAACCAGCGCCTGCCGTTGCGCGTGCCGCGATCCGGTTTGCTGTTGCGCAGGGCAACGAGACGTTCGGTTTGGGCATAGCCCGCCTTCAGACGCAGGAACGCCACGCGATGGGCGGAGGATTCTGCAAGCCATGCGTCCAGGGCTTTCTGGTCTTCATCCGACCAGTTCCAGAACTGGCGGCGCTGCAGCCAGTCGGCGGCTTTGTATTCGATGTCGGAAGCGTCGGTCATTGCGGTCTCTTGCGGTCTTCGCCGAAGACTTCGTTCACCAGCGCGCGCACGCCGGTGATGAGGTGATGCGAAACGGCCTGTTCGGTGATGCCCATGCGCTGGGCGATTTCACGGCCCGACAGACCTTCGATACGGCCGAGGATCACGGCTTCGCGGCAACGCGGCGGCAGGCGATCAAGTGCGGCTTGCAACCGGCGCAATTCATCGCGCGCGATGGTGCTGCGCTCGGGGCCCGGCGCTTCGATGGCCGCGTTCAACGCTTCGACATCGGCCACCGCTTCGATGGGCACGATGTGTTCGCGTTTCAGCCGGTTGATAAGGAGATTGCGCGCGGTGGCGAAAACGAAGGCGCGCGTGTTGTCCGGAATGGTTTTCTGCGCAGCGTCGAAGACCTGGGTATAGACATCCTGCCGGAGGTCGGCGATGTCGGCCTTGTTGCGCCAATTGTGCTGCAGAAACTGCATCAGCGCCGCCTCCAGCGGCAGCACCTCGCGCACGAACCAGTCCTCCACCGGGGACGCAGTCATCTCTGCATCCCGGTTTGCGCTGCCACGATTCGTATCCGGTGCTTCGGTCATGCCCCCGCCGTTCAGGCCCCGAGGGATCGTCGGAAGTTACGCAGGTGAAGACAATCGAAGCCGCGAAAACTCAAAGCGCGCGCGCCAAAAATTTTTGTGCGCGCAAGAATGATGCGCGAGGCGTTCAGTGGCGCTTGAAATATTGGACGTCGCGTTCGTGCTTTTCGGCGGCCTTGCGGGAGGAGAACGTGCCCAGATTGCGGCGCTTGCCGGTTTTTGGATTCTTCTTGCGCGAGTAGAGGCGGTATTGGCCGGATTTCAATTTGCGGATCATCGAAGGCTTCCTCAGTGGAGGTGTCGATCGTGCCGAAGGTTTTCAGCGGCGCCGGCCGCATCAAATGATAACGCCGTCTACTACCGCAGGATGCGCGCAAAAACCGAGTTCCACAGGTGTTGCCGGTGGAATTAGAGGGTTGACGGGCCAAAGTTCCCTGAAAACCGGCTTTTTGGACATTCAACTCGTGAAAGTTGTAACGATCGGTTCACCCCCTCCACTGCATGATATACCACCCGAGGTTGCCCTCAGGCTGAGTGACCGCAGTTCGGACCGGGAGGACGGACATGAAAAGTGGTCCATTGGCGATGATCATCGACGACAACGCGATGGTCGCCGACGTCGTTCGCAGCGTTTGCGCCTCGAGCGGGTACCGCACGAAGGTCTTCGCAAACGCGTGGGACGCGCTTTCCGAACTTTCCAAGTCCCGCCCCGACATCATTGTGATGGACATCCATATGCCCGGCCTGACGGGAAACGATTTCCTGCGCCGGATCGCGATGCCCCCCAACGAATTCGCAAACACGCCGATCGCCATCTTCTCCGGCGATTCCGATCCTGCGCAGATCGATCCTGTGAGCGGGCAACTGAACGTAAAAGTGTTCGTCAAGCCGGAAGGTATCCGGCAATTGGCGGTGTTTCTCAAGGAACGCCGGCGGGAGCACGATGAAGCCCATCTCTGACCACGTGCGAAATTTCGAAGGCGCCGACGTGGTGGTGATCGCTATTGCTATCGATGCGCCCCCTTCCTTCATGCACGAGATGGTGACGTCCGGAACGCTCGGACAGACGCTTGGCAAGTTGATACAGGACCATGCGCGCCGCCACGTGGTGGCGTTGCCCGCGAGCGACGGACAGATGTTCTTGCTCGACAGCAATTCGAGCCTGCCGTCGAAAGAAGGGGAGTCGCAATCACTTTCCGCAGCGGTTTCGGCGGTGCGGGCGAAGCTGCGCGAATTGTCGGCGAGAGACGGCGCGAAGTTCGACGTGCAGGTGGTCAACAAGCGCAAATCGGCCGACATTTCCCATGTCGACTTCATCGCGCTCAAACAGGAAGACAGATATCAACGTGTGCTGAGCCTGATGAAGAACGTGAAGATGCCCGATCTTCTGTTTCTGCGCAGCCTGACGAGCGATCTTTCCGAACAGAGCGTGCTTTATGCGCAACCTGCCGCCATGACGGCGTTCGACGACATCGAGCCGGGTGTGGCGCACGACAAGCGATACGAGACGAGCCCGCTTCAGCTCGCGTTGGACATCTACGTCGTCCGTGGGGTGTGCGAGCAGATGAACTGGCGGTTCGAGCGCGGCGAAGTCGTGCCCCAATACTGCCCGCTGAATTTCAACACGCTGAAAGACGGGCGGTATTGGCCGATCTACGAGATCGAGATCCGCAACATCCCGAGTTTCTTCGCGCCGTTCATCCGCTGGGAGATCGTCAACGTGCCGCCGGGAACGCCGGTAAGCACGATGCGCCAGGTGGTGGACCGGCTGAAGACATTCGGCGCATATGTGAGCCTTTGCCAGGCGGGACATGAGGCAACCTTCCGCAACGGCCACGATCTGGTGCCGCCCGCCGTTTCGGAATTGTCGTTTTTCGTTCCATCGGGCCTGCACGAACGCGACTGGCAGAAAGCCGTGTTGTTGATGCGCAACTATGCATCGTGCGGTGCCGTGGGCGGGATTCCGATCGGGATCAGAAATCTTTCGGCCAAGGCGCAACTGCCGCCGAAGCTGTTGCGCGGCAGCGTTTTCCTGAACCAGCCGGACTCCAAGCGCATGCATCTGGTGGCATCGGAAACGGCTTACGTCGCGTAAAAATGCGCCAGCCGGCGATTTCGCGTTCGAATTTCTACCAGCGCAATACAAGGCGTCCCAAAACGGCGCCCAGCGCGCCCACCGCCGCAATGCCCAGCGTGTACCAGACGCTCACGAACAGCATCCCGCTCTCGTCGCAGTGGAAGGCATAGACCCAGGCGCCTGCCGCACCGGCCAGAAGACCTGCCATCGCACCGGTCAGCGCCAGATGGGTGGGGGCGAGTTTGCGCAAGCCCCACAGGGCGCCCGCGAAGACCGGCAGCGCGATCACGAAAATCCGTTCCGGGCAGACCTGATGCGAGTGGCCGTAGAAAAGAAGGCTCTTGCTCTCGCCGGAGGTCGCAAGCTCTACAACTCCCAGCGCGAGCATGGCCGCGATGGGAAGCGCAATCGCACGCATCGCCGACCTGGCATTCGTGCCGGGATGGGAAAGCCTGAGCGCCGCCCAGAAGGCGAGGCCCGCGAACAGCAGCGTGTAGCCGAACTTTGCCCAATAGGCGCCCGTGTGCATCGCGGGGCTAAGATCCGGACGAATGCCGAGCCAGGCGATCATCAGCACCGCGGAGGCAACCGCACCTGCGCCGATGCCGATCGCAAGCGGCATCACACCCGCAGACGGCGGGGTGGGACGCAACTGGCCGGAAAGTTCGGCAATGAGATCGTCGGTCTTCACGTCTTCTCCGAAAATTGTTGCGCCAGCGTTTTCAGCGCGCGATGCACGCCGACTTTCACCGCCGATTCCGAAAGCCCGAGTTTCGCCGCTGTTTCCGCGGTCGAAAGCCCTTCGATCTTGGTCAGCCGCACAAGCTCGCGCTTGTTCTGCGGCAAGGCATTGAGCAGTTGCTCGACGTCGCGCTTGGCATTGGCCGCATCTTCCGTCTCGTCGGCGAACAACGCGCCTGCATCGTCCAGCGGAACGGTCCGGCGCGAACGGTTGCGGCGGAACGCATCGATCAGCTTGTAGCGCGCGATCGCATAGACCCAGGCGGTGAACGGCTGGTCGACATCATAGGTGTGCAAGCGTCTGTGCATTGCCATCAGCGTATCCTGCACCAGATCTTCCGCATCGGCAGCCGTCTGCACCTTGCGCGCATAGTAGGCGCGCAAATGTCCGCTCAACTCGGAGAGCAGCGTGCGATAGGCGCGCGCGTCACCATCGAGCGCGGCCAGCATCAGCACCTTCAGATGCATCTCCGCGGCGATCAAAGCCTCTGGTGTCCCTTACTACGCACGAAGACGTGATCCGGTTACGGGGAAGATTCGTATCAGGTCACAGTGTAACCGATCTGACGGCGGATCGAACTAGGGAGCAAGGGTCGCATCGGCCCGCAACCCAAGCTGGAGACCCCCATGAAGACCCTTGCCATTGCCGCCACCGCCGCTTTCCTCGCCCTGTCGGGCGCGGCCCTTGCCGCCGACGACCACATGTCGTCCGGTGCCATGTCTTCCGGTGCCATGTCGTCCGGTGCCATGTCGTCCGGTGCCATGTCCGCCGACACCATGCATTCCGACAGCATGAAGTCCGACAATATGAGCGGCAAAGCCATGAAGGACCCCAAGAAAAAGAAGAAGCACCACACGAATGCCCACGCCGATGCCATGTCCGGCTCGATGCAGGGCGACAGCATGAAGTCCGGCGCCATGAGCACGGACGGCATGAAGAGTTCTGGCGGCAACTAGTCCAGCCGCCACGCGCCGCCCTCGCACCCCAGCCCCCGTCACGAGGGCGGCGCGGATTGTTTCGGATCGAACTGTCAGAACGAAACTATACCGGCACGCTGCCACGGCGCCCCGATGTCAGGGCAATCCAGGGCGGTAAATGAAACACCGCCATCAGACCATACATCGGAGCCATGCCGTTGAGGACTTCGGGGCCCATCGCCGAACATATCGTCGTGCTGCCGTAAAAGCCTTGCCAGACAGCCATGGCGGCGAAAGCCGGCAATGCTGCCAAAGAGAGAAGCTGGCCGAACGGCGAAACGACAATCTTTCTGTCAGGGTTCAGAAGCATTGGGAACGAACATCTCCCCGATCCGCGGCGGAGGGCGCAGCAGCATATTCATCGTGCCGGCGCCACCACGGCCCGGTTTCGTTGCGACCGAGCGGCGCCCGGTCGAGCCACTGATACATCCCCCAAAGCCCGTCCAGTCCGCGCGCGTAAGTGGAATAGGTGTGATAGACGGTATCGCCTTCGCGCACGAAAGCGCTCATACCCGGCCGCTCGCGGATATAGGTCGCCGCATCCGTTCCGCAGGATGCCGCGAATGCGGCAACGGCCGCGGGCGGATTGTCGAAATCGAAGGCGAGCGCACGCTTGCGATAGTTGTATTCCGCGCCATCGCGCTGCTGTTCTTCGGTGACCGAAACCTGATAGTCGAAATTGAAATCGGCCTGATGCGACGAGGCCCAGGGAAAATTCCATCCCATACGCCGCTTGTAAGCCTGAAGTTTTTCCAGCGGCGCGCGCGACACCGCCCACAACGCCACGTCGTGATTGGCAAGATGCACGGCAAAACCGTTGAACCCGTCGGCGATCGACGAGCAGGACGGACAACCCGCCTTGTACGCCGGGCCGAACATGAAGTGATACACCAGGAGCTGCGAGCGCCCGCCGAACAGATCGCCAAGTTTCGCCTCGCCCTGGTCGGTTGCGAAGCGAAAATCCTTTTCGATCTTCACCCACGGTAACGACTGACGCCGGCGCGCCAGTTCGTCGCTACGCCGGACCAGATCTTTCTCCGCGTCGAGAAGATCGAGGCGTTCCTTCAGCCAGTCTTTGTGGCTTGCAACGCGATGTGCCATGTGAGTTTCCTTTTGTTGCTTACGCGGCGGCTTTGCGGGCGATGTTTTCCCAGGTGGTGGCCTGAAAGCTGGGACGCAGTTCGAGGCGTTGCAGCCACGTGACCAGATTTTTCCGCCCTTCCGTCAAGCTGTCCCATTCCGGAGTCATCGCGAAGAAATCGAGATGCGAACCGATCATCATGTCCGCGAGCGTGAGACGCTCGCCTGCGATAAATGCCTGATCGCCGAGCAGCCGGGAAAGTTCGGCAAAAACAGTGTGCGCTCTGGGCATCGCTTCGGCGATTGCCGCCTCGTCCGGCGTCATGCCGAGCAGTTTGGGACCCACCACGCGCTGGAAGGCGATGATGTTTCCGCAATTCTGGAAAAGGTACCAGTCGCAAATGTTCATCGCCTGGTCCATGCGCGCGGCGAGCCTGGGTTCGCGCGGCGTCATCGCAGGGCTCGGAAACGCCCGATCGATGTAGCGCAGGATCGCCTGGGTTTCGTAAAGCGAGAAGCCTTCGTGCTCTATCGTCGGCATCTTGCCGAAAGGATTGTGCGCCAGATAGGCGGGCTGCCTGGTTTCGCCCGGCGCAAGCGGCACCAGCCGCCACGGCACGCGCTTTTCCTCCAGCGTTGCCATTACCGCACGCGCGAATGGACTACCGGGGACGGTGCGAATGGTAAAATCGCTCATCTGCATTACTCCTTGTGTTGATCGGCATAGATGCCGAAATCGCCGATATGCTTGGGCCACCCCCGTCCGATGGAGGCAGCGATATCTGCCGCCGCATCGCCGAACCGTTCGAGGTTGCGGTGTTCCAGCCGCACTTCGGTGCCGCCGCCAGGCGTGGCGACGAAGGTGATTTCGAGTTCGGTGAGAAAATCCGGATCGTATTGCCACTTGGCCGTGAGTTGCCAACCCAACAAAACGCGGCCCGGTGGATCGTAGGACAGCACCTTGCCCCAATTTGTTTCGTTGCCCTGCGCATCGCGTTCGAACCAGCGGCCCCCCGCTTTCGGTTCGATCACGATCTCGGTATGGGCGTTCTTGCCGATGGTCTTGCCCTTTTCCCACCATTCGCCCATGCGTTCGGTGAAAAGTTTGAACGCGCGGGCCGGCGGCGCCTTCACTGTGACTGTGGTCACGACGGGTGCGATTGTCATTCGGTGTCCTCATCCTGTTGATCTGCAAAACGGGCGAAATTTTCGAGCGCCCCTGTCCAGAAGCGCTCCAGCCATTGGCGTATCGCAGCGATCCCACGGGGATCGAGCTGGTAGATGCGCCGCGTGCCTTCGGAGACGTCTTTCACCAAGCCGGCCTCCTTCAGAATTTTGAGATGCTGCGAAACCGCCGAGCGCGAAACCGGCAAACCTTCGGACAGCTTCCCGACCGCCAGCGGCTTCTGCGCCAGACGCTCGAAAATCGCCCGGCGGGTGGGATCCCCCAGGGCGGACAATGCTTCGACGGCCTGCTTTCGGTTAGTCATAACTAATAGTTAGTATGGACTAACGCTCGAGTCAAGCCACAACCGCATCGAACGTTTCGTCAGCAAGCGGTGATATTGGAATGGCTGGTCCGAGACCTAACGACACTCAAAAGTCAGAATTGCCAAACCGGCCACATATAAGTATCTGATTTTTCAAACGGAGCTGTGGCCGAGAGGCTGAAGGCGGCGGTTTGCTAAACCGTTATACGGTTGAAAAGCCGTATCGAGGGTTCGAATCCCTCCGGCTCCGCCAGTTAACCTGCTGACCTGAAAAGGAATTTCATGAAGGACCTGTTGCCGGTGGCCGAGCGGGCCGGGGGGCTTCTGAAGGCGCGCGGGGAGACCGTGGCGGTGGCAGAGTCTTCTTCGGGCGGGCTGCTATCGGCGGCGCTGCTCGCGGTGCCGGGAGCTTCGGCTTATTTCCTGGGCGGCGGCGTGGTCTACACCGCCAAGGCTCGCGTGCTGTTGATGGATCTGCCGCGCGAGGCGGTGAACGGGATGCGTTCGGCGAGCGAGCCTTATGCGCTGCTTCTGGCGAAGACGGCACGTGCGCGGTTCGGCAGCACATGGGCGCTTTCCGAAACAGGGGCCGCGGGACCGACTGGCAATCCGTATGGCGATGCGGCGGGGCATAGCTGTATCGCGATTGCAGGGCCCGGTTTGGAGCGTGCAATCACTTTGGAAACGGGCAGCGCCGACCGTGTGGAAAACATGTATGCGTTTACACGCGCGGCGCTCGATCTGTTGCTTGCGGAAATCGACAAGAAATAAGGACTGCAAATGAGAAAGAACGTTCTGGCGGCGTTGGCGGCGGCCGCGGTTGGGTTGGTGCTGCTCAATGGCTGCAATCAGGAGAAAGAAAAAATGAATCACACCTACACGCTGAGCGACCAATCCAATCAGGAATTCCTTTCCGACAACGCGAGCAAGGAAGGCGTGGTGAAGCTGCCGAGCGGTTTGCAATATCGCGTGGTGCATGCCGGCACCGGCAAGACCGTGACGAGCGGCAACGATATGGTGACCGTCACCTATAAGGGCTGGTTGATCGACGGCAAGGTGTTCGACCAGACGCCGCCGGGACGCACGGCGCAGTTTCCGGCGGGACGTTTGATCGCCGGCTGGGTGGAAGCGCTTTCGCTGATGAAGGAAGGCGATGAATGGCAGCTTGTCATTCCATCCGACCTCGGTTACGGCGCGCGCGGCGCGGGCGGGGATATTCCGCCGAACCAGACGCTGGTGTTCGACATGAAGCTGGTGAAGGTCAACTAGCAAAACCATGAACGGATTTGCGATCGGAGACGTTTGGATCGGCGGGCGGGTTTTGACCGCGCCGATGACGGGCGTTTCCGATCTGCCGTTCCGGCGCACGGCCTCCAGGCTCGGCGCGCCTTACGTCGCCACCGAAATGGTGGCCTGCGATATGTTTGCGCGCGGACGGCCCGATGTGGTTCGGCGCGCGGCCGTTGGCGACGGGCTGCCGCTGATGGTGGTGCAGCTGGTGGGGCGAGAAGCCCATTGGATCGCCAGGGGCGCAGAGCTTGCGGAAGCCGCGGGCGCGCACATCATCGACCTCAACATGGGGTGTCCGGCCAAGGAAGTGACAGGCGCGCTTTCGGGATCTGCGCTGATGCAGGATCTCGATCTGGCGTGCCGGCTGATCGGGGCGGCGGTGAATGCCACCTCGCGGCCAGTAACGCTGAAGATGCGGCTCGGCTGGGACGACGCCACGCGCAATGCGCCGGAGCTTGCCGCGCGGGCGGAGACGCTCGGCGTGAAGGCGATCACCGTGCATGGGCGCACGCGGCAGCAATTCTACAAAGGCGTCGCCGATTGGCGGGCCGTGGCCGAGGTGAAGAAGGCCGTTTCGATTCCGGTGATCGTGAATGGCGACGTGACGGACGATGTTTCGGCGCGGACGGCACTGGAGCAATCCGGCGCCGATGCGATCATGATCGGGCGCGGCGCTTATGGGCGGCCGTGGATTGCGGCGAGCATCGACCGCGCGCTGGCGACGGGTTCTTCGCTGGAAGAGCCCGATGCGGAAGCGCGGTTGGAAATTGCGCTGGAGCATTTTTCCGAAAGCCTTACGTTTTACGGAGACGCGCTGGGGCTGAAGATCTTTCGCAAGCATCTGGGTTGGTATGTGGAGACCGCGCCGGTTGCGATGGATGCGGTTTCGCGGCGGGCGGCGAAAGCGCGGCTTTGCCGGATTTCGGTGCCGCGCGAGGTGGAGGCGGCGCTGGCCGATCTTTTCACGCGCGACGAGAGACTGCTCGTTGCTTGAGATCTTCGTCGATGCCGATGCCTGCCCCGTGAAAGCGGAAGTGGAACGCGTAGCCGACCGGCACAACATGACCGTTCACATCGTGAGCAATGGCGGCATCCGCCCCAGCGCCAATCCGCGCGTGAAGACGGTGATCGTGAACGAAGGAGCGGATGCGGCGGACAATTGGATCGCAGATCACATCGGCGAAGGCGATATCGCGGTAACGGCGGATATTCCGCTGGCCTCGCGTTGCCTGGCCAAGGGCGCACGCGTTTTGCGGCACAACGGCAGGCCGTTCACCGATGCCGATATCGGCATGGCGTTGGGGATGCGCGAGTTGAGCCGGCATTTGCGCGAGGCGACCGGCAATCAGACGTTTCACGCCGGCTTCACCAAAGAGGACCGTTCGCGGTTTCTGGGCGCCCTGGAGAACGAGGTGCAGGCGATCAAGCGGAAAAGCCCGGGAATCCGCCCTATATAAGGTGTGGGTTGACTTTCGGGCCGCGTCCCCCGATAAGCCGCCCAACCTCGCGGCCGCACGACGAGCGCAGATGCGCCCGACCGCCAGGACGTTAATACAACATACCGTTCGCTCCAGATGTGCGTGGAAGACGGCAACTTTGCCCCCCGCGCGTTTCATTTCGCCCTGGTAGCAACAAGGAACTATTGTGACTCATACGTTTTCGACGCTCGGCGTCGCGGAGCCGCTGTTGCGTGCGCTCGCGGCCGAGAACTATCTCACGCCCACGCCGATTCAGGCCGAGGCCATTCCGCTCGTCCTTTCCGGGCGCGATGTGCTGGGCCTTGCCCAGACCGGAACCGGCAAGACGGCGGCGTTTGCCTTGCCGATCCTGCAGAAACTCGCCGAAACCGCCACACAGGCCGGGCCGCGCTGCGCGCGCGCATTGATTCTGGCGCCGACACGCGAACTTGCGATTCAGATCGACCAGAGTTTCAAGACTTATGGCCGACATCTGAATTTGCGCCGCGCGGTGATCCTGGGCGGCGTCAACCAGAACAAGCAGGTCGCAGCGCTGAAACACGGCGTGGACGTTCTGGTGGCGACTCCGGGCCGGCTGCTCGATCTCGTGAACCAGCGGCATGTGCAGTTGAACACGGTGGGTCTGCTCGTCATCGACGAGGCGGACCGCATGTTCGACATGGGCTTCATCCGCGACGTGCGCAAGATCGTGGGGCATCTGCCGAAGAAGCGGCAATCGCTGCTGTTTTCGGCGACCATGCCCGATGAGGTGGCGCACCTGGTTCAGGAGATTCTCCACGAGCCTGCGCGCGTTGCCGTGACGCCCAAGGTGGTGACGGCGGAGAAGGTCGAACAGCGGGTTTATTTTGTGGAACAGCAGGGCAAACGCGGATTGCTGCACGATCTGTTGCGCGATCCCGAGATGAAGCGGGTGATCGTGTTCACCCGCACCAAGCACGGCGCCAACAAGGTGGCCGACCAGATCGGCAAGGCCGGTCACGCGGCGGATGCCATTCACGGCAACAAATCGCAAGGCGCGCGCCAGCGGGCGTTGGAGAATTTCCGCTCCGGGCGCTGCCGCGTTCTGGTGGCCACCGACATCGCCGCGCGCGGGATCGACATCGACGACATTACCCACGTGGTCAATTTCGAGTTGCCCAACGTGGCCGAAAGCTATGTGCACCGCATCGGGCGCACGGCACGCGCCGGTTCCGGCGGCATCGCGATTTCGTTCTGCGATCCGACGGAGCGTGCGTTCCTGCGCGATATCGAGAAGCTGATCCGCCAGCCGTTGAAGGCGATGAATGAAGGCGGCAGGCCGCTTGAGCAGGTCGCGCAGCCCAAGCGCGAGATCGATTACGCCAAGCGCCGCCCGCGCCATAAGAAGCGCCGCCCGCAACATCGCGGCAACGCCCAGCGCGCGGCCTGACGACGGAGAGAGAGATGAAGAAGAAAAAAGACAAGGGCCTTCCGCCGCCTTATGCCGAGGCGACCAAGGACGCCCGTTTTGCCGGAACCTTCGAGGTGCTGGTGCCAGTGCCGGACCGCGTGCGACCGCACCGCGTGGGCATGCAGTTCGAGACGCTGGCCAAAGCCGAATCCTGGATCCACAGCCCGGACGGCAAGGACGCGATCGACGAGATTCTGGTGTCTTACAAGAAGTAACTCAGGCCGTATCGTATTTGTCCTTGCGCCTGCGGCCGAACAGTAGCCGTCCTTCGAGACGGCCGCGCAGGCCTTTGTAATAGGCGCGCAGGAAATTCGAGTCCGTCACATTGCCGGTGAAGCCGATCTTGTTGCGGATGCGCGCGGAGACGGCTTTCATCGTATCGGGATCGGCCCTGCGCAGCACATCTTCCAGCACGCTCAATTCCTTGATGCCATAGGCATCAAGCTGGGCGGCGGTGAAGGCGAGTTCGACGTCGGTGGGGGCCGCCACCAGATCGACATCGAGCACGCGTTTGGGCGCGCGCACCACCCAAGTGCCGGCAACGAGATCGCCCACGCGCAGACGGTCGCGGTTGAACAGCGGGAAGAACAGGAAGATGCCGGACCAGACGAGACCGGCAATCGCGATCCAGCCATCCACGCCGCCGCCCGCGCCGAACACGAAGCTGAGCGGCAAGAAGATTTCGATCTCGCGCATGGCATTGCGCACGAAGATGGCTTCGGCAGTGAGCGGGCCGCCATTGCGGGCGACGACGCGCAAACCTTGCGAACGCTTTCCTGGCGTGGCGGCGCGCGGCGAAAGCTCGAACGCCATGAAGTAGAAATTGCGCAGGAAGAACCAGGCGAGAAGCCAGATGGTGCCGACGATTTCCGCCGCTTTGAATTTGGCGGCGATGCCCGCGCCGATGGCGATGAGCGTCATCGCGATGAGGACGCCCGCCATGATCGCCATGTCGATGAGGAAGGCAGTGGCGCGCTCGCCCGCATCGGCGAGCACAAGTCGCAGATCCACGCCTTCGGGCGTTATGAGTTCGCGCTGGCGGACGTTTTCCTGAACGTCGGTCATCGCCATGGACGTTCACCCTCTGCCGGACGGCCATAGAAATAGAATGCCCACAGGAAGGCGGTTGCGAGTGCAATCGCATAACGCCAGGGCGTGCTGACGATAAGCTGGCGGCCGAACCCTTCGAGCAGGCCCGCGAAGGCGAGCATCACCACCACGCCCCCCATCACGATGGCGGCCTGACGGCCCGCGGCGGTGAGCGCTTCGAAGCGCGATTTCTCGCCCGGAAACGCCAGCGACCAGCCGATGCGGAAACCGGCGGCGCCTGCGAGCGTGACGGCGAAAAGTTCGGTGACGCCGTGGATCAGCATCCAGCCGCCGAAATCGAGCGCGAGGCCGTGGCGCTGATGAAGTGCTACGAACGCGCCCATCATCAGGCCGTTGTAGATCATGAGGAAGGCGGTAGGCAGGCAGCAGGCGAAGCCCAGGGCAAAGGCGAAGATCGCGATTTGCGCGTTGTGGGTGAAAAGGAAAGTGGCGAAGACGGTGAGGCCGTCGGGGCCATGTGTCTTGAAGATGATCTCGCGCAATTCGGCGGTGGAGGCATCGGGGCCGCGTTCCTGCGCCATGCCCTGATCCACAAAAGCGTAGAACCATTCCGGCGAGTGCAGCGTGAGAACGTAGGCGAGAAGTGCGCCCAGTATCATTAACGCGCCGCTCACCAGCGTTTCGCGCCACAGGCCGCGCACGGCGTTGGGCCAGTCATGGGCGAAGAACTGCGACAGGCGCTCGGTCAGGCGCGTCCGCGTGCCATAGACGATGAAATAGGCTCGTGCGCACAGGCTTTCGAGATAGGCAATCAGACTTTTGTCGAGCGAGACCGCGCGGGCGACGGAGAGTGAGGACAGAGCGGCGCGATAGAGCACCGGAATCTCGATCACCTCGTCATCGCTGAGCTTGCGATTGGCGCCGCGTTCGAGGCGGGAGAGAAGTTCTTCGAGACGCGCCCATTGCGCTTCACGTTCGGCGCGGAAGCGGTGGCTTTTGAGAGTGAGTTGTTCCATCAAAGCCTCTCCCGCCGCTTGACGGCGAAATAGGATTTGAGGAGATGGGCCGAGATTTCTTTCACCGGCGCATCGACGATCTGCACACCGAGACGGCGCAGGCGTTCGATCACCACGTCGCGTTCGCGCAGCATCGCATCGGCGATCACGGCACGGGAAACGTCTTCCGGTGTCTTGGGTTCGCGGTTGGCCATCGCTTCCAGTTCCTCGTCGCGAAAGATCACGAACAGGACGAGATGGCGGCGCAACAGGCGTCCGATATTTTCCAGCATCAGTTCGGCACTGGTCGAATCGGAGAAGTCGGTAAAGATGACGACGATCGAACGGTGTTCGAGATCGCCTGCAAGCTGGGTGAGGCCCAGGGTGAAATTGGTTTCCGCACTTGAATAATCGAGCGTCGCGGCCAGCCGCTGCAGCAACGGAAAAGCGGCAGCACCGGCCACCGTGCCGCTTCGCAGTTTGGGGCGTTCGTCGAAGGCGAAAAGTCCGATACGATCACCCAGTTTCAGCCCGACATAGGCGAGCAGCAGACTTGCGTGCAATGCGCGATCGAGGCGTGGCTGGCCGCCGAGCGGAGCGCTCATCAATCTGCCGGTGTCCAGCGCTACTACAATATGCTGGTTCTGCTCGGCCTGGAATTCCTTGGCGAGCAGCATGCCGTGGCGGGCGGACTGCTTCCAATCCATGGTGCGGCTGTCCATGCCGGGCTGGAAATCGCGCAGCGCATAGAATTCCGTGCCGCCGTCGCCGCTGTAGATTTGCAGGCGCTGGCCGGCGGGCGCATCGCGGCGGAACAACTGCATCGCTTCGTCTTTCACCGATTCAACATTCGGGATGATCGGGACGGAGCGGCCCACATTTTCCACGCGCTGAATCCATCCGAGGCCCAGTGGACCCGTCCAGCGCACCCAGAGGCGGCGCAATTCGCCCTGCCCTCTGCGCAACGGATGAAGAATGAAGTTTGCGATGGTGTTTCCATTTTCCAACGCAAGCGTGCCGCGCGACGGGCGCACGGCGAGATTGGGGCCAGCGTCGAGCGTGACATCGGCCTGGCGCGGACTTGCGCTTTCGAAGGCAAGCGTGAAGCTTGCCGTTTGATCGCGCCCCATGCCGATGGCGAGCGGCAACGAAGGAGCGACGTGCAATTGTGCGCGAAGGCCCAGCAGCACGTCGAACGCGATCACACAGGCGATGAAGATCACCCAGCCCGCGCCCGCGAGCCAAAGGCCGGGCGCCAGCGCTGCCGCAAGAAGCGAAATCGGCAGACCGAGCGCGACCAGCATGACGGCGCGGCGCGTGGGATAAGGCATCAGCGCGGGGCCTCCGCGGCTTCGACGATGCCTTTCACCACATCGTCCACCCGACGGCCGTCGATTTCGGCTGCGGGCGACAGCACGAGACGATGGCGCAGAGTGGGAAGCGCAAGCGCTTTCACATCGTCCGGGATCACGTAATCGCGGCCTTCCAACGCCGCGCGGGCACGCGCAGCGGAGGCGAGCATCGCAGCGCTACGAGGCGAGGCGCCGTGCGAAATGTCCGCCGACACCCGCGTGGCGCGCACGATGGCGACGACATAAGCGACGATGGGATCGGTGAGGCGGGCTTCTGCGACCGTGGCGATGGCGGCGGCAAGCTTTTCCCGCGTCAGGATGCGTAAAATTCCGAGTGCTGCGGGATCCGGCATGCGCACGCTCGGCCCGTTGGCGGCGACGATGGCGCGTTCTTCTTCCTCGGTTGGGTAGGAAAGCACGTGCTTGAACAGGAAGCGGTCAAGCTGTGCTTCCGGCAACGGATAAGTGCCTTGCTGCTCGATAGGGTTTTCGGTGGCGACCACCATGAAGCGTTCGCTCAACGGATTGCTCTTGCCGTCGAGCGTGACTTTGCGTTCCTGCATCGCTTCCAGCAATGCGGCCTGCGTCTTCGGCGGCGTGCGGTTGATTTCATCGGCGAGCAGGAGTTCGCAGAAGATCGGCCCGCGATTGACCGCGAAAGTGCTCGTCTGAAAGTTGAAGACATTGGTGCCGATGATGTCGCCGGGCATCAGGTCCGGCGTGAACTGGATGCGGCCGAAATCAAGCGACAGGCAGCGTGCGAAACTTTGCACCAATAACGTCTTGGCCGTTCCGGGTGGACCTTCGAGCAGGATGTGACCGCCGGCGAACAGCGCGGTGAGCAGAAGATCGACCGTGTCGGTCTGGCCGATCACCGCCTTGGCGATTTCGGCGCGGATGGCATCGGCGATGCCCCGGACGTCTTCAACGTTCATGCATGATCCCCCTTCTCCAATGATAAAGCCGTTGCGCCACTTTCAGCATGTGGGCGCGCGTGTTGGTTTGCGTCGATTCCGCCGCGATTTCCGCAAAGCGCATGCCGGACGGCAGCCTGCGTTCGAGGCCGCCGAGCAGCGCGTTCGTTTGCTCGGGGCCGAGGTCGCGGCGCGCGCCAAGCGATTTCAGAACGAGATTGCGCGTGACCGTTGCGTAGCGCCGTGTCATCGCAGGCTCGCGGCCCATGACACGGATGAGATCGGCGGTATTGCCGGCGAGCGCCTGTTTGCCGAGCGCATAAGCGGGCGGCGGTGGCGGCGGCGTGCCGAAGCGGCTGATGGCATGAAGGCCGATGAGGAGCGCGGTCAGGAATGCGCAGATGGTGGCGCCGAGGAACGGCGGACGGAACAGGAGGCCAAAGAAATCAGGCGACGAACCGAACCCGTTCAACGTGACGTCGAACACGACGGGGCCGTTGCCCACGCGCAATTGCTGGATCAGGGCGACGGCCGCGCGCGCGGTGGCGAGATCGTGGATGCCTTGCGTGTTCAGGAAATCGGGATCGGACAGGATATAGGTTTGCGTGCCAGAGACCTGTGCCACCACGATGTTGTTCTTTGCGTCGCGCACGACGCCCGCCAGATTGCCGCCGGAAACGGTTTGCAAACGGTCGATCTTGCCCGAGTGATTGGGAAACGCCGGCTGGAACGAAGGAAGCGGCGCGTACAGGGTGACAGGGGCGTTGCCTTTTGCGCGCATCAGTTTCGATTTCTTCGCCAGCCCCTCAAGGACTGTCTGCTCGATGAGCTTGGTGCCCATCGGTTCGCCCTTCATCACCCAATTGTCGCGCAATGGATCTGGCAATGCGATCCATTTGGGCAGAATGAAAAGGCGCGCACCGGGAAGACCCGTTTCGCGCAATTGTTTGGCGGTGTTCATCAGCGTCGGCGCGAGGATGGTGAGACTTGCCTGCGAAGTAGTGGCTCGCAAAGGCTTCTCGCGCCCGATCTTCACGGGCACGCCGCAATCTTCGAGCAGGCGCATCAATCCTGCATAGCCGATGGCCGAACGCGAATAGGCGTTGGCCTGCGGATTGTCTTGCGAGCGAAGTTCGGGCGCATAGGCCGACAACGCCATCACGGCCAAAAGCGAGAACGCGCTGATGAGGATGAGGGCTGTAACCATGCGCACGCTGAACGTGCGCGGTGCTTCGCCAGCCGCGCTCACGCGGCGCGCTCCGCAAGCCAAAGTTGGGGCAGTGCGAAACGTTCGTAAGCATCGCGGCAATGAGCGAAGTCATCCGCACTCACCTCGCCGCCCGCAAACAGTCCCCGTTCAACCGTGCGTGCAATGTCTGCGAAGCAGGTGCGCGCGGATTGCGGCACCTGATCGAGGCGGGCGATTTCGCGCGCGGTGAGTGCGGGACGGACGAGTTGGGGTCTGCGATCGTCGATGTCCTGGATGCTGCGCAACAGGAGAAGATGGGCGGCATCGCCGAAGCGGCCCTGCGCTGCGAGGCGGTCGGCATCAGCGAGCAGCAGACGAGCCTGTTCCGCAGTGGGGCGCCATTCCGGCCAGGACTGGGGGGCTTCTTCCGGTTTGGGTGTCCACCACCCGCGGCGGCGCAGCACTTCTCGCCCGACATAATAAGCAGCGGCCAGAACGAGACCCGCCAGAAGCACCCAGAAAAAATCCAGCAGATAAGGGCCGATGCTTTTCAGGAAGCGGCCGAAGGCTTCCATCCAGTCCGGGGTTTTCGGCTCCTTGTAGGCGGGGAAGGTAAACTGCAGGTCGCCCGACTTCAGCAGCCGGGCATGGGCCTGGGCGATGGCATCGGCTGCGGCATTTTTGGCTGGGCTTTGCGAAATATCCGGCATGTAATCGCGGCAAAACGAAAGCAAAGACGGGTCAATTACTTAGGTTGTAGGGCAAGCCTAGCACGACCTTACAGGAATGTAAGGCGCGTGCAGGGACAAACGCCAAACAAATGACACCAAATTCGCGGATTGGAGTATATGTCCGCCGGGATTGGGGCCGGCATATAGGCCTAACGGATTTGTAACGTCGTTATTGCCAAACCTGCCGCCGGAGCCGGCAACCATATGACCGATAAACCTGTATTCCTCGACGTCACGGGGCGGCGTGCGACGCGCATCTCGCTCATCGGCTGGATCGCGGCCATTATTTCGACCGCACTTGGCATCGGCTTCATCGCCAGCATGTTCGCGGTGCCGCAGCTGCAACGCGTGCGCCTGCCGGGCGAATTGAGCGTCGTCCATACGCAGGAATTGGAAAACAAGGCGAGAGCGCCTGGCCTCGTTCCCACCGCAACACAGCTTGCCCGAGAAGCGCGGCTGCACAAGGCGGATATCGCGCGCAAACGCAAACTCTGGATCCAGCGCAACAACCGCGCGCGCGCGCTTGCCGCCGCGATGAATCCGCATCCGGGACGGCCGCTTTCGATTGCATTCTTCCCGAACTGGGAAGCATCCGCCTTCGACTCGTTGAAGGTCGCGTTGCCGGAACTGGATTGGGTGATGCCGACCTGGCTGAGCCTGAACGGGCCCGACCTCGTTTTGAAAGATAGCTACGACAAGCGCGTTTTCAACCTGATCCGCCGCAGCAAGAAAACGGTCGCCATTCTGCCGGTGATCCAGAACGCCACGCTCGGCAAATGGGACGGGCCGGGGCTTGCGAAGCTTTTGGCCGATCGCAAACGCTCCGATGCACTCGTCAAGCAGCTCGTTGCGTTTGTGGATTCGCACAAGCTGCAAGGCATCGTGATCGACTTCGAAGCCTTGCCCGACGGATCGCAGGACGATTTGAGCCGTTTCCTGCGCGATCTGCGCAAGAGTTTCAAACCGCACGGCTGGAAGGTTGCGATGGCAGCACCCTTCGCCAACGACAAATGGCCGTTCGCCGATTACGCCAAGGATATCGATTACACGATCCTGATGGCTTACGACGAACATCTGACGCCGAACGCGCCGGGCAGCATCGCGGGCCAAAGCTGGTACGAGAACACGCTCGACAAGCGGATGCGGGTGCTGAACCCGGCCTACACCATCGTGGCCATCGGCAGCTATGCCTATGACTGGGATGCGGGCGGAATCGACAGCCTGTCGTTCGAAGAAGCGGTAATCGCGGCGCACGACTCCGGCGCACCCGTCATCTTCGACGATGCGACCAACAACCCGCATTTCGAATACACCGAAGAAGACCAGACCGTGCACGATGTCTGGTTCCTAGACGCGGTGACGGCTTACAACGAAATCCATTCCGCCGATCCCTATCACCCCGCGGGCTATGCCGTATGGCGTCTGGGCAGCGAAGATCCTTCCGTCTGGTACGTGATGGGCAAGCCCTATAACGCGCCTGCGCCGGACAATCTGCGCCACATTCCCATCATCGAGGACATCGATTTCGAAGGATCGGGAGAGATCATTTCGGTGGAGGCGCATCCGCAATCCGGCGGGCGCACGTTCGAACGCGACGCCGATACGGGCGACATCGACGACGAGGCCTATACCAAGCTGCCGACAGGTTACGTGATCCGCCAATTCGGTGCGGCGAAGAAGGAAATCGCGCTCACTTTCGATGACGGACCGGACGCGGAGTGGACGCCGAAGATTCTGGACATCCTGGAGCATTATCATGTTCCGGCGACGTTCTTCATCATCGGAAGCAACGCGGAAGCCAATCCCGATCTCGTGAAACGCATCGTCGATGATGGGTTTGAGGTGGGTAGCCACACCTTCACCCATCCCAATCTTTCCGATACGCCGGCGGAAGCCATTCCGCTGGAGATGAATGCGACGCAGCGCCTGTTCCAGGCGTTGACGGGACGCTCGCTGCGCCTGTTCCGACCGCCCTATCTGGGCGATGCGGAGCCGACCGACGAAGACCAGATCGCACCCGTCGAGACCGCGCAGAACATGGGCTACATTACGGTTGGCGAACACGTCGATCCCATCGACTGGGCGCTTCCCGGCGTGGACGAGATCGTCAAGCGCACGCTGCAACAGGTTCATTCCGCGCGCGCGAGCATGCCGCGCAACATCGTGCTGTTCCACGATGCGGGCGGCGACCGCGAAGAGACGGTGGAGGCACTTCCCATCGTCATCGAGAAGCTGAAGGCGGAAGGTTATACGTTCGTGCCGGTGTCGACGCTTGCGGGTCTTTCCCGCGATCAGGCGATGCCGCCGCTTTCACCGACCTTGGCGCTTCTCACCGACCGCGTTGTGTTCATGTCGATGAGCGAGATCGGGCACTTCCTCTATTACTGCTTCCTGGCCGCGATCTTTCTGGGCATAGCGCGCGCGCTGATGATCGTGGTACTGGGCGTGTGGAACGCACGGCAGGAACGCAAGCAGCTGGTAAGCCCGCCGCTTGGCGAGCCGCTGCAGGTGTCGGTCATCATTCCGGCTTATAACGAAGAGAACGTGATCGCGGCGACCGTCCGGCGCATTCTGGCGAGCACCTATCGGCGCATGGAGGTCATCGTCATCGACGATGGATCAAAGGACGGCACCTTTTCCGTTCTGAAGGAGCATTTCTCCGATCACCCGGCGATCACGCTTTTGAGCGTTGCGAACGGCGGAAAGGCCAACGCGCTGAATGTGGCGCTGTCTCACGCGCGCGGCGACGTGGTGGTGGCGCTGGATGCCGATACGCAGTTCAATCCGGACACGATCTCCCGCCTGGTGCGCTGGTTCGGCGATGCGGAAGTTGGCGCGGTGGCGGGCAACGCCAAGGTTGGCAACCGCATCAACATGATCACGCGCTGGCAGGCGCTGGAATATATCGTGGCGCAGAATCTGGAGCGCCGCGCACTGGCCGCTCTCGGCACGCTTACCGTGGTTCCGGGTGCAGTGGGTGCGTGGCGGCGCAGCGCCATCGAACAGATCGGCGGCTTCCGCAGCGATACCGTGGCCGAAGACCAGGACCTGACCATTGCGTTGCAACGTGTGGGTTACAAGGTGCTGTTCGATTCTTCCGCCATCGCGTGGACGGAAGCGCCCACCACTTTCCGCGGTCTTGCGAAGCAACGCTTCCGCTGGGCTTACGGCACGCTGCAGTGCCTTTGGAAATACCGCAAGCTGACGTTCCGGCCGAAATACGGCGCGCTGGGCATGATCGCGCTGCCGCAAGTCTGGATGTTCCAGATTCTGCTGACGGCGCTGGCACCGCTGGCCGATCTTCTGCTGATCTGGCAGCTTGTCTGGCAATACATCGCCTATATCGAGCACGGTTCGGAATTCAACAACGCCGATCTCATCACCGTCGCCATTTACTACGGCATCTTCATGGGCGTCGATCTGTTGACGGCGTTCTTCGGCTTCATGCTGGAGAAGAAGGAAGACTGGACGCTCTTGCTGTGGCTGACCCTGCAGCGTTTCGGCTATCGCCAGCTCATGTACTACGTCGTGGTGCGCTCGATCTTCACCGCGATGAAGGGGCCGCTGGTCGGCTGGGGCAAGCTCGACCGCACGGCGACGGTGCAGATGCCGGACGGACGCAAGGCGCCCGTCAGCTAGTCCTCATCTACTTAGCACGAAGCGCGCGATGTCTTCGCGCAGGCTTGTGCGGCCGCGCAGGAAGCGCGCGACCGAGAGAATGATCTCGATGTGGCCGATATTGGGATAAAAGATCTCGGTCACTTCCGTGCCGAACGAGCGCAATTTTTCGGCCATGCGCTTGGTGTTGCGCGGGGAAACGGTTCTGTCCTTCGCGCCCGTGATAAGCAGCATGGGCGGATATTGCGTGCTGACCTTTTTGATCGGCTGGGTTTCTTCGCGCTTGTCGCCGCCAAAGATCTCGATCAAGGCGGGGTCTTTCAGCGGGAGAAAATCGTAAGGACCGGAAATGCCGATGACGCCCCGCACACCCGAGAGATCGCCCCGGAGATAGGACGGATCGCAGACAAGCATCATCGCGTTGTAGGCGCCCGCCGAATGGCCAGCGAGAAAGAGCTTTTCGGGATCGCCGCCATAATCGCCCGCCGATTTGCGCAAAAAACGAAAGGCTTCGACGCTGTCCTCCACGAAATCGGGATAGCGCGCATCGGGATAAAGCCGGTAATCGGCGACGGCGACCACGATGCCCTTGCTGGTAAAGGCTTCGCCGAAGGCGCGGTACAACCCTTTTTCGCCGCTCTGCCAGCTTCCGCCGTAGAAGAAGAGGATCATCGGCGCGGGCGCGCGCAACCCTTCCGGGATGTAGAGGTCGAGTCTGTTACGCGGATGGGCGCCATAGGCAAGATCGCGTTCGACGCGATAGCCACGCCGGGAAACCGCAAGATCGAGAAGCGTCGCGCCGAGGCGGCGCTTTATATCCAATGGCATCAGCTATGCGCGAGCTCGACCTGCAGGACATCGGTGCGGCCCACGGCGAACGCCGCTGCGCAAATGCCGAGATAGAAGTGCCAGTTGCGCAGGAACTTCGTGTCGTGCCCCAGTGCACGGATTTCGTTCTCACGGGCATTCATCTGCACCGACCATTCGCGCAAGGTGCGGGCATAATCCTGACCGAAGGCGAATTTGTCCAGCACCCTGAGACCGGCGCGTTCGGCCTCTTCGCGAAAGCGCGCGAATGACGGCAGCATGCCGCCGGGAAAAACATAATGCCGGACGAAATCGCTGCGGGAACGATAGCCCGCGAATAGATCGTCGCGGATCACGATGGTCTGGATCACGGCGCGCCCGCCTTCGCGCAACCGTTCGGCCACGGCGCGAAAATAGTTGGGCCAGTAGCGTTCGCCGACGGCTTCGAACATCTCGATGGAGACGATGGAATCGAAGGTGCCTTCGACCTTGCGATAATCCTGAAGCCGGATATCGGCCTTGCTGCCCAGACGGTTTCGCGCAAAGCCATATTGAGAGGGGGAAATGGTGAGGCCGGTCACATCCATCGAGGTGCGGCTTGCTTCTTCGGCGAAACCGCCCCAGCCGCATCCGATTTCCAATACCGACCCGCGGGACTTTTGCAGCCGCTCGATGATACGGCCGTATTTGTTGCGTTGTGCTTCCGCCAATGTTTTTGCCGCGCCGAAAAGGGCCGAGGAATAGGTCATCGTCTCGTCAAGCCAGAGCGAATAGAAATCGTTGCCGACATCGTAATGCGCTTCGATATTGCGGCGGCTGCCGCTCAGGCTGTTGCGGCGGACGAGCGCGTTGTGTAGCACGAAACCCAGGCGATTGAGGAAGTTACCGTGCGCGAAGCCTTCGAAATGATCGAGATTGAGCAGGAAGAACGAGATAAGCTTCTCGACGTCATCGGTCTGCCACGCGCCGGCGATATAATCTTCGCCCAACCCGATGTCGCCACGCGCAACAACGCGGCTCAGCACATCCCATTCGGAAATGGCGAAGGTCGCTTGCGGGCCGGGCCGCACGCCTTTGCCGATATGCACCGTGCCGTCGGGTGCGATGAATGTCAGCGCGCCGAATTCGACGCGGCCGAGTGCATCACACCAGCGCGACTCAAGGATACTCTGCGGAACCAAGCTCATGGATTTGCCGCCCCATCCCTTCGCATGACATTATGTTCATCTGCTTTCGGCACGTCTACGGTCGAGCGATTTTGCGACTGCGAGCAGCGTAGCCTCCTTCGTTGCTTCAATGTCGAATGTTTTACGGCGGAGCGCGCCTCTCCGGTTCACCATGCGGCGCGCCGGTTTTTGGCTGGCGGCCATGTGGGGTCCATAAGGCATTGAATAACAAAGGTAATCCAGAAGACTCCGGCGAACGGCGCTTGTGGCGCTTTGCGGGCTGCAGCTTCGACGAGGCGCGGCGGGAACTGAAGGTGGGGGGTGAGGTTGCGGCCCTTGAAGGAAAGCCGCTCGAAATCATGCTCGAACTCTTGCGCCACGCAGGCGAAGTGGTGACCAAGGACGAATTGCTGGATGCAGTGTGGCCGGGCGTGAACGTGGTCGAAGGCTCGCTCGCGACGGCGGTTTCCAAATTGCGCAAGGCGCTGGGCGGCGGCGAGCAAGACATCATCGTCACCGTGCCGCGCATCGGATACCGCCTTGTTGCAGCCGTTGAATTGACACAAGCAGCACCCGGCATTCGCCCTTCGGTTATGCTTGCGGTCGGCGATGGTGTTCCGGGGCGGGAACAGTGGCGGCTGGAGGAACAGCTCGATCACTCCGACAACGGCGAAGTCTGGCTTGCGCGCCACAGCAAGACGCACGAAGCGCGCGTGTTCAAATTCGCCCATGATGGAACCGCACTCTCTTATCTGAAACGCGAGGCTACGCTTTTGCGACTGTTGCGCGAGAGCTTGGGAGAGCGGCCGGATTTCGCGCGCGTGCTGGAATGGAATTTCGAGACGCCACCCTTCTTCCTGGAAAGCGAGTATGGCGGGCCCAATCTGGAGATGTGGGCGCGAGAGCGGGGCGGACTTTCGAACATCGCGCTCGCCGCGCGGTTGACCATCATCATCGACATCGCGCGCGCGGTGGCGGCGGCCCATGACGTTGGCGTGCTGCACAAGGATTTGAAACCGGCCAACGTGCTGGTGACGCCGAAGGAAGGAGGTGGCTGGCAGATCAAGGTGGTCGATTTCGGCAGCGGGCGGTTGCTGGAGCCGGGACGACTGGAGGCATTGCGCATCACCAATCTGGCGGCGACGCAGACCACAGGCGTTGAAACCGACTCCCGTTCGGGCACGCCATTCTACCTCGCGCCGGAAACACTGGCAGGGCATGTGCCGACCGTTTCGGGCGACATCTACGCGCTCGGCATCATGCTCTATCAGATCGTGGCAGGGGATTTTCGCAAACCGCTTTCTGCCGGATGGGAAGCCGATATCGGCGATCCGTTGTTGCGCGAGGATATTGCGCTGGCGGCTGCGGGCGATCCCACCAAACGGTTGGGAAGTGCGGCGGTGCTTGCCGAACGTTTGAGCACGCTTGCCCGCAGACGGGCGGAACGCGATCTTCTCACCCGCGCGGAAGAACGCGCACGCATTGCCGAACGCAAGGTGGAACAGACACGCGCCCGCAGGCCATGGGTGTTTGCGTCCGTCGCCGCGTTGGCGATTGGCGTGGGGGCAAGCCTTTTTCTCTACGCGCGCACCTTGCACGAACGCGACACCGCCGAGCGGCAGACGGCAATCGCGGAATCGGTGAACCAGTTTCTTTCGGTCGATTTCCTTTCGCGCACCAGCCCGTTCAAGAGCGGCCAAGCCGATGAAAGTCTTGTCACCGCGGTGAAACGCGCCGCGCCCGACATCGACCGGCGTTTCAAGAACGAACCGCAGGTGGCCGCGCGCCTTTACCAGGCGATTGCCCATGCGCTGGACCGGCGCAGCGATTGGGCGGGCGCACGCAAGGAGTATGACCACGCAGCCGCACTGTTCGCGCGAGCGGAAGGGCCAGCCGCGCCCGATACGGTGATCGTGTGGCTGCAGCGCGTGATGATGGAGGCGCGCTCTTACGAGGCGGGCACACTCGACACTGCGAAAAAGATTTTGGCGGCACAGGAAAAAACCATTGCCGGGATGAAGGAGGTTTCGCCGACGCTCAAGGTGTGGCTTGCCTCGGCGCGCGGGATGGTGGCGCTGATCGACAATCGCGGGAGCGATGCGGCGCGTTATTTCGGCGAAGCCTATCAGGGATCGCTGGCGCTGCCCGCGTTCGACAGCAACGCGCGGCTGACGTTCAAGCAGCGGCTGGCTTTCGCGCTGTTCCGCACGGGCGACGGGGCGAAGGCGGAGCAGATGTTCCGCCAGCTTGCGAAGGATTTCGCGCTGGAGGAAGGAGCCGAAGGGCCGAACGTGCTGATGACGCGACTCAACGTGTTGCAGGCTTTGATGGCGCAGGGAAAGCATGACGAGGTGGTGCGCGAGGCGAACCTTCTCTATCCCGAATTCGTCACCAAACTTGGCGCCGACCAGGAGATGACGCTGCAGCTTTTGAGCACCCGGGCGCAATCGGAAGGCGCGCTTGAGATGTGGGACGACAATATCCGCGACGAATTGCGGCTGCACGAAATGGCGGTGGCCAAGCAGGGCGCGCAATCCTTCTTCGCGATTGCCGCCCTTTCGGACGGCGCCCTTTCGCAGTGCCGTGCCGGACATTATGCCGACGGTATGCGCAACGCCGAAGAGGCCCACGCGCTTTCCCAAAAAGCATTCGGCGACAAGGCCGGGCTGACGCAAGGGGTTGCATTCGCGGTGGCCGCTTGCCTGATCGGCACCCATCAGTTCGATAGAGCGGGCGCGCTACTTGACACCATCGACGCCAATACGGTGGCGCAGCTTGCGGCCGACGCGTATTGGGGCGCCAATGTCGATCTGGCGCGCGCCCAGATCGCTTACGCGAAAAAGGACTTCGTCGCGGCGCGGGCGCTCCTCAACAAATGCAAACCCGCTTTTGCCCGGCCCGAGGCCGAGGCCTATCAACGCCGCGCCTATGCCGAACTGGAAAAGGCGCTCGACGGCACGGTCGCGAAGAACTGAAATCGCCAAACAAAAATGGCGCCTTTCGGCGCCATTTTCGCAAAGCCCAGAAGAAAGTGCGCTCTTAAGAGGCTTTCCTGCGTCTGCGCGCGGCGGAAAGGCCGGCTAGGCCCGCACCGAACAGCGAAAGCGTGAACGGTTCGGGTGCGTCCACCGGATCGGATGTCAGCACCGTGTTGGGGAACGCGCCGGAAATGGAGCCGGTCGTCGTACCGTCGGGGCCCGTGTAGCTGAGGTCCAGTGTGTGCGAGAAATCCATGTCGTAATAGCCGGCGGTCGAATCCTGACCTGAGAAACCCAAAATCAACGACCAGTCGAAATCGCCTCCCACATTGATGTCCTGGCTAACGTGGATCGCATCACCGAAGTCCGTAAAGACCTCGTTCGGAGTCAGCGGCACGCAATTGCCGTGGAAATCGCACGAATAGATGTTCTGGTTGGGATTGCCCACCAGCCACATGTAATAGGCGAGTATGTTCGGGCTGCCGACCAGATTTTGGTTGGGATCGAGCGTACCGGGTTGATAGATGGTCAAAATGATGAAGCCGCCCACGCCCATCGTCGTGATGTCCGGGCTCGCGCTGACCGTACCATCAAGTGTGATGTCAAAGCGGCCGGATGAACCTGGCGTCCACTGGAATGGCCCGCTTGGGGTCATCGCGCGAAAACCGTCGCCGAAGATCGCGTTCTGCTGATTGTAGAAGAATTGCCCTTCCGGATCGTTGGAGAAAGATTCGGCTTTCAACTGTCCGCTTGCCATATTGGCGTAGGCGGTGCCGCCGACGTAGCCAGAATCGGGCGAATTGTAATTGGTGAGCGAGCTGCTCGCCGGCGCCGGATTGGTTCCCGTCTTGAGATCTATCGAGCTTTCGAAGAACTGCGTCGGATCGGTGTCCGCGGGGGTGTGGGTGTTGATGATGGTGTAGTTGAAGGGGATCGTCGTTGCGTCTGCCGCCCCGCACGCCACCACAACCGATGCGGCGCCCAACAGCGCCATCACAACTTTTCTCATTTTTCTCAAGCCTCGCTCCAATGCGCGCAGATCGCGCCGCGAGACACAGAGCAAATTGCGTGCCGTTTGCAGAAACGGCCTGTTTTATTACATTTTTAGACCGCGCCAAGCACGCCGCGTCACCGCCGCATATAGTGCGATCATATTATAATCCAAATGTACTATATGCGGTTCTTACAGCTTCGAGACGTCGATATCGTTCTTCCCGGCGGTGAGTTTTACAACCATTCCGTCTTCGCCAAGGCGCACGCCGGCGGACCGCACGCTGCTCACGCCATGCAGGAACAATCGGTCCGCCAGATCGTTCGGCAACACGGGAATGATGTGGGAGAAGACAAGCAGTTTCGCATCTGCTTCGTTGGCGATGCGTGCGGCATCGACCGGGCTCGTGTGATAGGGCGGGATGTCGTGCATGATCTTGGCGGCGCGCCAATCGCCATGTGCGGCCAGGGCGGCACCGATATCGCCCACCATTTCGGGCGACAGGCCTTCGTGCACCAGCACGTCCGTTCCTTTCGCGGCGCGAGCGAGATCTTCATCGGGTGCGGTGTCGCCAGAGATGACGATGCTGCGGCCACCGAAATCGAAGCGATAGCCATAAGCCGGCTTTGCCGGGTCGTGATGTACGCGGATGGCGGTGATGGTGAGCCCGCCTTCCTTCAACACAATGCCGGTGGTGCCGGAGAATGCGACCGGCTTGGCCACCAAATCTGCAACATCGGGCGGAAGCATTTTTGCGCCGTGATGGGCAGTGCGATAGCCGGTATCGAGCGCATAGGCTTCGTTGAAACCGTTGACCACGCGGTCGACGCCGGGTGGGCCATAGACGGCAAGCTTCCTGTTGCGGCCTGAGACCCAGGTTTGCAGACGGATTTCGCCCAATTCGCCGATGTGATCGGAATGGAAATGGGTCAGCAGCACGGCCTGGATCTTTTCGATCGGAATACGCATCTGGCGGAGATTGCGTGCCGCATCGATGCCGGCATCGACGAGATAATATTTATCGCCCGCCGCGATCAGCGTGCAGGGCCCGCCGCGATCCTTATCCGGCAGAGGAGAGCCGGTGCCGCATAGCAGAACCGAAAGCTGGTTGGACGTTGCCAGCACCGGCGCCGGCTGGGCGATAATGCGTTCCGCCATGTGTTTGTAGATGAACCTTTCGACCGGATAGAAATAGAGCGAGGCCGCGGCCAGCGCGATGAGCGCCAGACCCGAGAGCACAAAAGCGAGAAGACGTTTCATTGCGTTTCCTTCCGGCGCGGCTGAAGGCCCGCCTGTTTCAAGCGCCACAACAGGACATCGAGACGATCCTGACCGAAGAAGGGCTCGCCTTCGAAGGCCATGGTCGGCACGCCCCAGTGACCGGCGGCTTTGTGTGCTTCCTGGTTTTTTTGGATGAGGGTTTCGTATTTTTCCGGATCGGATTCGATCTTCGCGTCCAGCTCCGCGAGATCGAGGCCCGCACGGGCGGCGGCATTTTTCAGGTGATCGCCTTCGTGCCAATTGTCGATCTTGCCCGACCAGATGACGCGGCTGATCTCATCGAGGAAGGCAAGACCATGACCTGCTTCTTCGGCAGCGCAGCCGAGCCGCGTGAGGCGATGGATATAGGGTTGGTTCGGCGTTGCAGCACGCGTGGAAAAATCGACCACTACCGGATCGGGGCGCGGCCAGCGATAGGGGATGCCCAGCATTTCGCCCAGGCGAATGGTATCGCGGATCAGATAGGACACCCAAAGCGGATTGACCTGCGAGAAAAACTCGCCGGAACGCACCGCAAGCGGGTAGACGGGGCGCGCGACGATATTGAGATCGTAGTCGCGTTGCATCTGAACCAGACGCGGCGTCGCCAAATAGGAATATGGGCTGCGGAAAGACCAGAAAACATCGATCGACAGCGTCATTTCGCGCGCTCCGCGGATTTGAGATAAGCATTCAGTGCCTGGGCCAGTTCGCGCACGGTGCGCGCATCGTTCAGTTGCGTGGGCGCACGGGCATTGAGCACGCCTGTCAGCAAAAAGCCGTAGACGAGTTGGGACATCATCCGCACGGTGAACGGCAGGTCGTCATATTTTCCGCCGAATTTCGCCAGCGCCGCTTCGAGGAAAGCCTGCATCTCGCCGCGGATGGAGAACACGATGTCCATGGCGAGCGTGTGTTCGAAGCCGCGTTCCACGATTGCGCGAAAAAGGCCGCGATGCTGGCGAAGCTGTTCGGCCACCACGGTCACATATTGGTTCACAACTTCCTTAGGGTTCTCGAACGGACGCTGCGTCAGCAAAGGCAGGCGCTCGCGCACGCCCGCGCGGAAGGATTCGGCGATGGCGAAGAACAACGCGTCCTTGTCCGCGAACCGGAAATACACTGCCCCGACCGAACAGCCCGCATGTTTGGCGATGTCGGAAATGCGCGCGCCTTCATAGCCCTTGTCGGCAAAGGCTTTTTCGGCGGCGGCCACGATGCGTTCGCGGGTGGCGAGGCTGCGCTCCTGCTGCACCGGAAGCGCCCAATGCTCGCTTTCGGGCTTCAACGCCGATCTTTTTGCCCTTGTGCCGGCCACCGTTTTGGCGCATCCTGAAATCTGAACCTCAATTCAGATTATCAAAATACGACCTATCCGTCAATTCGAGGAGACGCCCATGTCCCGATCACTGGTCCCGAGCCCAGAACAGTTGCAGGCGCTGGCAGCAAACAAGCACGACGGCGCCATTGTGATGGTGAACCTGCTCACCTATCGCGAGACGGCGGCGTATGAGGGGGACCGCGCGGAAGCCAAAGAGAAACTTTCGGGTCGCGCCGCTTATCAGCGTTATGGAGCGACAGCACTTCGCTGCGTGCTCGAGGCCGGCGGCAGCATCGTCTGGGGCGGGCAACAGCTGATGGTGGCGGTGGGCGACAAGGGCGATGACTGGGACGAAGTCGTTTGCGTGCGCTATCCCTCGCGGGCTGCATTCCTCGCGATGATCGACCGGCCGGATTATCGCGCGGCGCTTTATCACCGCGATGCGGGGCTGGAGCGGACGGCCCTTTTGTGTTGCGCGGCGGGAACGGCAGCCTGATGGGACGCAAGATACTTTTCATCACCACCGATCAACAGCGGTTCGATTCGCTCGGCTGCAACGGGAACAGGTTTTGCCGAACGCCCAATATCGATGCGCTGGCGAAGACGGGCATCAACTATCTGCGCGCTTACAACCAGAACACCGTCTGCATGCCGGCGCGATCAACCATGCTGACCGGGCAATATGTGCGCACGCATGGTGTGTTCGCCAATGGCGTTTGCTTGCCGGAGGATGCGCCAAGTTTCGCGCGATATCTGAAGGACAAGGCGGGATATAAGACCGCGCTGATCGGCAAGGCGCATTTCGAGCCGGCATTCGATCCCAAATTCAAATATCGCGAGAACGCGCGCCAGCGCGATAACGATTACGGCCCATGGCGCGGGTTCGATTACGCGATCCATGCCATGCACACGGCCAATTTCCGCGGCAGCCCTGTGGGCCACTATGGCCGCTGGTTGCGGGCGCAAAACAGGGATGTGTTTGACGCGTGGCCGCCGCTTTTAAATGCGTCCCCCGGCGGCGATACGGGCGCACCGGAAACAGCGAACCATGCGATTCCGCGCGGGCTTTATCACACCGACTGGCTGGCCGATCTGGCGGTGAAGTGGCTGGATTCGCTGGATGCGGATGAAGACTGGATGCTGTGGCTGAGTTTCCCCGATCCGCATCACCCGTGGGACCCGCCGGCATCGGAGCTTTCGCGTTGCGATTGGCGCGATCTGCCGCTGCCCGACGGCTTGCCAGCAAGCGAGGATGCGTTACGCAAAATTCTGGCACAGAAGCCGGCGCATTGGCTTGCCTACTACGATGGCACCTTCGCGAACATCGAAGGCGGGCCGATGAACTTCACGCCCAAGATGCTGAGCCGCGACAACATCCGCGAGATCAACGCCAAGGTTCATGTGATGAACGAATTGGTGGACGAAGCGGTGGGCCGCGTGATGGACAATATTCGGACGCGTGGATGGGATGGCGACACCGATGTCCTGTTCACCACCGATCACGGCGAATTGCAGGGCGATTTCGGCTTTATCTACAAGGGGCCGTTCCACGTGGATTCGCTAATGCGGCTGCCCTTCATCTGGCGGCCGGCGCCAAATGCGAAAGTGGCGCCTGCAACCGTCGAGCAGCCCGTGGAACAGACCGATCTAGCGCCCACCATGTGCGCGATTGCAGGTATCGAACCGGCATCATGGATGCAAGGGGCTGCCCTGCCCGTTTCCGACGATGGTTCGCGGCAGCGCGCACTTTGCGAATGGGACAGCCAGTTTCCAGGCTATGGATTTCACTTCCGCTCCATTGTGCGCGATGGGTTCTCGCTCACGCGATACGAGCATTCGACGCCGGGCGCGCCCAATGGTTTGGAAGAAGGCTGGCCGCAATTTGCGCAGATCACCACCCGCATCCGTTATGACGGCACCGAGGGCGAACTTTACGATCTGAAGAGCGATCCGCTGCAGTGGAACAATCTGTGGGACGATCCAAAACACAGATCGTTGAAAACCGATCTGATCGCCGATCTCTATGACAATCTGCCTGAAGAGCGTTCGCCCAAGCTGAAGGTGGAAGCGCCGGCCTAGCGGGCGGAAATCCGGCGGGCTTTTGGCACTGCCGCAGGCGGTCTGCGATCCGCCACGGCTCTATCTTCTTGGGCAAGCGATGAGAGAAATGCTTCGCCCCATTTCGAGATGTCGTGTTTGAGGAGCATTTCGAACAATTCTGACTGGCGCCGTTTGCGTTCGAAAAGCGGCATGTCGAGCGCACGCGCGATGGCCGCGCCCACGGCTTCGGCATCGTAAGGGTTGACCAGCAAAGCCGATTTCAATTCGGCCGCGGCGCCCGCAAAGCGCGAGAGCACCAGCACGCCGGGATCTTCCGGATCTTGCGCCGCCACATATTCCTTGGCGACGAGGTTCATGCCGTCGCGCAGCGGCGTGACGAGGCCCACGCGCGCGGCGCGATAGAGTCCTGCGAGTGCCGTGCGGCTATAGCCGCGATTGACATAGCGCACCGGCATCCACGAGACATCGCCATAGGTGGCGTTGAGGCGGCCCACGGTTTCATCGACCCGCTTGCCGATATCTTTGTATTCTTCGATTTCAGCTCGGCTTTTGGGCGTAATCTGCAACAGCGAGATCCGGCCGCGCCAATCCGGATTGGCGAGAAGGAAACGTTCGTAGCCGTCGAGCCGATGCAGCAGGCCTTTTGAATAATCGAGACGATCCACGCCGATGGCAATGGTGCCCGGCACGCTGCCAATCACGCCCTGCACGAATGAGGAGCGGACGGCGCGGCGCGCGCGGCTTTGGAAGTCTTCCGTTTCGACGCCGACGGGGAACACGCCCACGCGCATCTGGCGCTTTCCGGAGCCGAGCGAATGGGGGATATGGGGGCTGGTGTTCAATTCCGTCGCGATGTAGCGGGCGAAATTCGCGGCATCGTTGTCGGTCTGGAAGCCCACAAGATCGTAATCGCGCAAGGCCGGAATAAGGCGTTCGTGGCTTGGCAGCGCGGTGAGAATATCGGGCGACGGAAGCGGGATGTGCAGGAAGAAGCCGATGCGATTGGCAAAACCGCGGCGCCGCAATGCGCTGGCAAGCGGGATCAGATGATAATCGTGTACCCAGACAAGATCGTCCGGTTCCAGCAGTTTGGCCAGTTGATCTGCGAAATATTCGTTGACACGGAGATAGCCGGAAAGATCGCGCTTGGAGAATTCGACGAGGGTGAGCCGGTAGTGCAGTACCGGCCACAATACGGAATTTGCGAAGCCTTCGTAATATTCCCGGTAATCCTCACGCGTGAGATCGGTCACGACATAGGTGATGTCGCCATCCTTCACCGTTTTCGTTTCGCGCTTTTCGGCCGTGCGAACCTTTCCGCTCCAGCCAAACCAGATGCAGGAATGGGCCTTTAGCGTGGCACGCAAGGCGACTTCCAGCCCGCCCGCGCGCGCGCCGCTTTCGGGATCAGGTACCGAGACGCGGTTGGAGACGATGACTATGCGTGCCAATATTTGTCCTCCCAGCTTCGCGACAGGCGCATGGCGGTGAGGATCAGCCCCGCCATGGAATAGGTCTGCGGGAAGTTGCCCCACAACTGGCCGGTTTTGGGATGAACGTCTTCGGACAGAAGACCGTAGTGGTTGAGGTATTGTAGCGAGTCCTCGAACAGGTCTTCCGCTTCATCCTTTCTGCCCTGCTTCCACAGGCAATCGATGAGCCAGAAGCGGCAGACGATGAAGGCGGTTTGCGGCAGGCCGAAATCGTCCGCGCTCGCATAGCGCATGACGTGTTTGCCGCGCATCAGCTCGCGTTCCATCGCAGCGACGGTGGAAACGAAACGTGGATCGCTGGCGTCTATGAAACCCAGTTCGGGCAACAGAAGAACGCTTGCATCAAGGTCTTCGCTGCCGAAGCCGGAGGTGAAAGCACCGCGTTCCGAATGCCAGCTCTTTTCCAGGATCGTGTCGCGAAGACCGTTGGCGACCGTCTCCCAATGTTCGGCGCGGTCAGCGAGACCCAGATGTTGCGCAATGGCGGCAATCCGGTTGACGCCGGCCCAACACATGGCGGCGGAATGGGTATGCACCAAGGTGCGCTCGCGATATTCCCAAATGCCGGCATCGGGTTTGAGCGCGAGATCCGCGGCCTGTTTGCCGAGCGATTCCAAAAGCTCGAACAGGGTGTGCCCCGCCATACGCGGCAGGCGCCGGTCATAAAACATTGGCATGGCGGCCAGGATGACGCTGCCATAGGCGTCGTGCTGGTGCTGGCGGGCAGCCTCGTTTCCCACGCGCACCGGTCCGTTGCCCATGAAACCGGCCAGATGAGGCGCAAAAGTTTCGGTAAGATCGGCGTTGGGCACGATGCCGTAAACAGGCTTCAACACCGCTTTCTCGTGAGAGGCTATGCTCATGATGAAGGAAATGAAGTCCTCCATCGTGCGCGTTGCGCCGATACGGTTGAGCGCCTTCACGACGAAATAGGCATCGCGCAGCCAGCAGAAGCGATAATCCCAGTTGCGCTGGGATTCCGGCGTTTCCGGAATGGACGTGGTGTGAGCGGCAACAATGGCGCCTGTCTCTTCGAAATTGCTGAGCTTGAGCGTGATTGCGGCGCGGATGATCTGATCCTGCCAATCGTAGGAGAGCGACAGGCCACGCACCCATTCCTGCCAGTAGTCGCGCGTGCGTTCGTAGAGTTCGCGTGTGGCGGTTTCGAGATCGCTGGGGAACGGTTCGTCGACACCGAACACCAGCTGCACCGAGCGGGTGAGTGCGAAGGGTGCTTCTTCTTCGATATAGGAAAGCGGGGCATTGGTGGTGAGGCGGATGACGGCATGGGAGCCGTCTCCGTAACGGATATGGTTGCTGCCCATCAATCCGCGCAGGCTCGTCTGGCCGTAATTCTGGGTCGGGCGAAAGCGAATGGTGATACGCGGCAGGCCCGAAACGGGTTCGATGATGCGCACGAGCTGCGGTGGACGCGAGATGCGCCCAAGATTGCGATAGCGCGGCGCGAAATCGGTGATGCGAAGGCTTGCGCCATCGCGCGCGGTGAGCGTGGTGGTGACGATGGCGGTGTTGCGCTGGTATTCGGAATGGGATTCGACCTGCTCTTCGAGAACCACGTCGGAAAAGCCTTTTTCCTCCTTGCCGGACAGAAGGCGGCAGAACACCGGATCGCCATCGAAGCGCGGATAACACCACCAGACGAGACGAGCCTGCGTATCCGTAAGCGCCGCGGTACGGCCGTTACCGATCAGCGCCAGATCGAGCGGTTGCGGCCTCATGCGGCGTCTCCGGCAACCAGTTCGCGCAGCCACAGCCGCACGGCTGCGGGCGAACGCAACATGAATTTTGCGCCCTTCATCGCGCGGCCTACGGAAATGCCGATGCCTGAGAATTCCGGAAGCACGCGGAACACGCGTTCGTCGGTCACATCGTCACCCAGGAAAACAGGTGTGCGTCCGCGAAAGAGAATGTGGTCCAGAAGATCGGCGCAGGCTGTGGCCTTGTCGTAACCGCGCGGCTTGAATTCGAGCACCGATTTTCCCTCCAGAATTTCCAGCGTGGGAAGATCGGCAAGGAATAGTTTTGCCGCTTCGGCGAGCGGTGCCTGCAGCGACGGATTTCTACGGTAGTGGAGTGCGATGGAATAGCGCTTGTCCTCCAAAAATGTGTCGGGAAATTTGGCCGCCAATGCATAGAGGCCGCGACGAATATCGTCTTCCAACGGTTCGCGCCGACGTATAGGCCCGCAAGGTTGATCGCGGATTTCTGCTCCATGACAGCCCACCATGGCGAGTTTCAGCGGAGCGAACAGATTGTCGAGTTGAGCAATCGGCCGGCCGCTCACCAGCGCCAGCGCGCAATGATTGCAGCGCGCGAGCTTTTGCAGAACAACGCGCAATTCTTCCGGGACGTGCACGTCGTCCGGACGGGAGGCGAGATCGAGCAGCGTGCCATCCACATCCAGAAGCAGGGCGATCTTCGACAGATCGAAGGCGTGAACCGGCGGTGCCGCGTTGAGGAAGATAGTCTCTTGTGGTTCGTTCATCAGCAATTTGAATGTAAACATGGTCGCAAGCGGCCCCGCCGCATTTCGCAAACGCGCAGGGAACCCGAAAAGTTCCCTCACGAAACCGGCAACCCCGCGTCGTCAAAAATGAGACGCACTAACGCTTGGGCACCAGTTTGAGGATGCGGCCCTTCTCATTGTCGGTGAGAATGTAAATCGCGCCGTCAGGACCCTGCCGTATGTCGCGGATACGCTCGTCGAGATTGGGAAGCAGTGTTTCCTCGCCCACCACTTTGTCACCACTCATCACGAGGCGGCGCACCCGTTTGAATTTGAGAGCGCCTACGAACAGATTGCCTTTCCATTGCGGGAAGAGATCGCCCGAATAAAACGCCATGCCCGACGGCGCGATGGATGGGTCCCAATAGTAGACTGGCTGTTCCATGCCGGGTTTCGACGTACCGGTGCCGATTTTTTTGCCGGAATAATCGACGCCATAGGTGATGACGGGCCAGCCGTAATTTTTGCCAGGCTTGATGAGATTGATTTCATCGCCACCTTTGGCGCCATGTTCGACATTCCACAGCGTTCCGTCTTCGCTAAACGTCAGACCTTGGGGATTGCGGTGGCCCAGCGACCAGATTTCGCCGCGCGCGCCTTTGCGCGTGACGAAGGGATTGTCTCTGGGGATCGAACCATCGGTATTGATGCGCACGATCTTGCCGTTGTCGGCCGACAAATCCTGCGCCTTGTCGCGTTGGGTGAAGCGGTCGCCCACGGTGACGAACAGTGTGCCGTCCTTCGCCACGAGAAGACGGCCGCCGAGATTTATGGCCGGTCCGTTGTCCGGTTCGGCGCGGAAGATGACCTTTACGTCCTCCAGATGGGGGGAAGCGCCGTCTTCAAGCCGCGCGCGGGCGACGCTTAGCCCTTGTCCGCCGCTGCTGCGCCGTTCGAAATAGGCGAGATAGAGCGTGTGGTTCTGTGCGAACTGGGAATCGAGCGCGACGTCGAACAATCCAGCTTGCCCGCTGTCGGCCAACACCTTTGGAACACCAGCAACGGGCGGCGAGAGTTTTCCGTCTGCAGTGACAAGGCGCAACCGCCCCACCCGTTCGGTGACGATCATGCGGCCATCCGGCAGGAAACGAAGGCCCCAGGGATGATCAAGGCCGTATGCGACGGTGGCCACCGCAAATTGCGTGTTCGTTTTGACGACGGGCGCTCGTGTGAGGCCGGGAACCGGCGCTTGCGCGGCACCGCCCCAATCCTGCGCGAATGCCATGGCGCAGACCGTGCCCGCCGATGCCAGCGCCAGGAAGCCGGCTTTCAGTGTTTTGGTGTTGCGCATGGCCGGCATCTTTCACGAACTGGGATCGCTTCTCAAACGTCACGCGGGGTGCAATGTATCCCGCAACGCAGCAAAGTTCCGGCGGAACGGCTTTCGTTTTCTTCTGGTACAATCGATTCGATTCGCTGGCGAAGGGGGCACCAATGTCGGCAAAAGTGGTCGGCCTTTTCGGGTCGTACGATCCCGTTCACTCCGAGCCCAACCCCAAGCTGGTCGAGGAACTCGAACGTCTGCTCGAGGCCGCGCGTGCGGGTGAGATCGTGGGGCTGACGGGCGCTTATCTGCACCGCGAACACGCGGTCAGCTATTCCTACGCGGGCGCGATCGGCACGTTCGGCATGCTGGGCGCGCTCGATTGTCTGAGCGAGCGCGTGCGCCACATCGTGATGTCGCGGGACTGACCCTCGCCTACAATCCCAGGCTGACGTTCAGGTAAGGCCCGTAGAAGCCGCGGGTATAGGTTTCCTTCGTCTGCTGGCCGCCATCCATCGCGTTGAAGAACGTATCGGCGCGATAGCCGAGACTGAGCTTCGAATTGCGATAGCGGAAGGATGCGCCCAGATAACCACCGATATTGGGCACCGTGGCACTGGTGGAACGGCTGATGTCCTCATCCGGCTCGTGGATCTGATCATCCTCGCCGCCGATACCCACGCCATCGCAGCCGGCGTTGATCCCGAGCCCCGTGTGGCGGCAATGCTCCGCCGTGTGATGCAGAACGACCTTTTGTTGACCGAAGAGGACGCTCGCGTTGAGGCCCCAGTCGAAGGTGATCTGCGCGCCGTCGTCATTGCCCCAGAGCACCTGATTGGCATCCCACGTCACTTCCGGACCGGCGCCGCGGAAATTACGTTCCTCGTCGGACGTGAACTGATAGGTATCGTGATACTTCGAAAATGGCGTGAGATAGATGTTGTAGTTGGGATCGGCCCCGATATCGAGCTTCGTCTTCTCAGTGAATTGTGCGATGCGCACGCCGCCGCCGATAGTGCCCAGCCCCACATCCTTGCCGAGCGTGAAGTCGATCATCGTGTGGGTTTCGTTGCTGATGTCGCGCGAATCCACAAATTCGTTGACCGAACCGTGATAGCAACCGGCGAGATATTGCGGGTAATACGCTCCCACAAATTCGCACGAATAGGAGTTTCCGCCGACATTGATTGTCGTCTTGGTGCCGGCGTAAGCGCTCTGATGGAAATGCTTGTTGCGCGTGGCCCGGCCATAACGGATTCCCGCCTTCAGCTGCCAATCGGTTTCCGGCAGGTCCAGCGTGGCAGAGCCCTCCCAATCGAAGCCCATATTCGGCATCTTCGAAAGAGACGGAATCGTTCTCAACCTGTCTGGCCAATCGGGCGTTGGGCCGCCGCCATTCAGGAAGTTGGGCGCATAGGTGCTGGTGGGATCGTAAGCGACGACGTCGTGATTCATCACCGCGTTGAAATTTCCGCCGAATTGCAGCCATAGCTGCGGCTTCCCGTCGGTATCCAGAAAATCAAGGCCGGTGTTGCCGCCGGTGCCGCCCGCATCGAAATGCTTGGTCACACGCACGCCGAAGAGGCGCGGATCGGTGAGGAAGATATTGGTCGTGAGACCGGAATCGTCGCTGTTCAGGAAGTCGCCGGTGATGGCCGTTCTGTCGAACACGTTCTTGACGTAGCCCATGAATTGCCAACCGCTGGCATCCGTCAGGATCAGGGCGAGATTCAGGTTGGTGTAGCCATGGATGCGATCATAAGAATCGTCGTTTTGGACGCGTGCCCAGCTATCCGACTGATAGTAGAAATCGCTGTGCAGGGTCGCCGCCCAATCCGGCGAAACGGGGATGGTGTAATCCGCCGAGAGCGACAGGGTGAAGTGCGGCGCGTTCGGCAACTCGTGGCCGCTCAAATCCTTCGTGAAGCCCTGACCGCCGTTTGGCGCGGTAGCCGGATCGAAACCTTGATAGATGATCGTGGGCTGGTTCGCGCCGGTGATCGTCATGGGATAGGTGCCGGCCGAATAAGGCTGGCCGGTGACCGGATCGTTGCCGCCATTGTAGGCGATGCCGCAGGCCTGCGGACCCGGATTTCCCTGACCACCAAGGCCGCCGTATTCCACGACAAGCGCTGCCGCCACATATTCTGGGAAGACGCAGTTCGACGACTGGCCGACGAACGGTTTCATCACCACCCAGCCCGGCGTGCCTGCCGTTCGGTCGATCAGATCGATGGCCTGCTGCCCATCGTTCAGCCGCGTTGCTTCGTAACCGCCAGCGAAGCTGAACTTGAGACCGGGTAGCGGTTCGAAGGTCGCTTCGAGTTCGGCACCTTTCACGGTGGCGTCGAAATTCAGATTGATCGCGCTGCGATCGACGATCTGCGAAATCTGATAACCTTTATAATCGTAGAAAAACACGTCGCCGTTGAGAGTCAGAGCGCCGTCAAGCAGCGTATTCTTGGTGCCGAGTTCATAGGCATTCACATATTCCGGTTTGAACGTCAGCGGGTGAACCGGAAACGTAATCGTATCGGTGTACTGCAGCAGGACGGGGCCCGGTGGATTGGCGCCGCCTGCCTTGTAGCCATGCGCATAAGACGCATAGATCAATGTTTGATCCGTGAAGGCGAGCTTCGGCGTCCAGTTGGCGACGGCACGGCCGGTGAATTTGCTCCACGATTGGTCGACTGCGCCTGTCGTCGGGTAGCCATACCCCTTGGTCAGCAATTGGCTGGGAATTTCGGTGAAGTGCTTCTGGTCATCCGTCCAGCGAAGGCCGCCCGTCAGTTTTAGATCCGGAGTGATGTTGTAATAGGCCTCTCCGAATACGGCATAGGAATCCAGCACATACGGATTCTGACTCAGAAAATAATTGTGGCCTGCATTGTTGAGCGAGTCGATTGGGTTGGGATCAAGATATTGCGGGGACTCCGTGGGCACACCGCCACCCTGCTGCGGCGGCGAATAGCCTTTGCCGTTCGGCAGGCAATAAAGATGATCGGTGACATTCTGCGTATAGTCGCTGCTGCAGAACACTTGATCCATGGAGATCATGGTGAAGGTGTTGGAGAAGACGTAATAATTCTCTTCCGTCTCATAATGCATGTAATTGCCGCCGGCGCTGAAGTTCAGCGGCCCTGCGAAACTGGACGCCAGGCGGAATTCCTGACTCAACTGCCAGGCATGCTCCGTTGAGAGATCCTGAACGACCAGCCGGTCGCTGCATCCGAGCTGGTGATCGCAAAAGACGCCATTCTCATCCACGAACGGATTGCTGGCGGCGCCGCCAATGAAAATGCCGGGCGTCGTATTGAAGCGATTGTAATCTTCCGTCGACCACAGAAAGTCGTTGTTGTAACCCGTATCGGAATAAAAGGTCAGCGTCGGCGTGACATTCCACGTGGCGTTGAATTCGATGGTATCGTTCTTCGCCAGATATTTCGGCTGGATCGCGGATTGAATGTTCCTCAAATCCGTCGACTGCTTGGTGTCGGTGTAGGGGTCTTTCTGGCTGTCGATCAGTCCTTCAAAAGCCGCGCCGGATACAAAAGGCAGCGAGAACCCGTTGGGAACGCCAAATGCTTCGGGCGCGTACAGCGAACTCGGCAGACAGCCCTGGCTGAACGTCGCGCTGGTGAGGTTGAACACGCTTTCGTGTGGATCGTCCACATGCACGATGCCGGCCGGCGTGGAGAACTGGCTGATACCTGGATCGGTTTTGCAGAGCTGCTTGCTGGAGCGAATGCGGTCGTCGTTTTCGCTGAAATGCTCCCATACCAGATAAGTCTGCACATTCGAGGCGGGCTTCCAGCCGAGGGTCACGCGCGAAGACCACAAATCGCGGCCGTCTGTCTGTTCGCCTGTGGTTTCGTTGTAAGTGTAACCGTCGCGCTTGGTCCATTCGCCGGCGATGCGCAGGTCCAGCTTGTCGCCGACAAAGGGGATATTCAGCATCGCCTCGAAGCGGCGGTTCTTGTAGTTGCCGATGTCGGCGCTTGCCATTCCTTCGAATTGATCGGTCGGTTTGGCGGATGTGATGTTTACCACACCGGCGGTCGCGTTGCGGCCGTAGAGCGTTCCTTGCGGACCACGAAGCACTTCGACCTGTGACAGGTCATAAAATTCCTGTTCGAAGAAGTGGTTGCGGATGAACGGCGTGTCGTTGAAGGCAACGGCTACAGCCGGATCGGTAGCGACGGAAATGGCTTGCGTGCCTATGCCGCGGACTTGAATTGAATAGCCAGTGAAATTGGTCTTGGTGAAGGTCAGGTTCGGGACCTGTTTCACCAGGTCGGGACCGCCTGCGGTTTGCGTGGCCGTTAATTGTTCCTGGCTCATCGCAGTGATCGCAATCGGGATCGATTGCACATCGGCGCCACCGAGTTTGGACGACGTAACCGTGACCGTTTCCACGGAAGCGCGGGGAGTGGTTGCTGCCTGCGCGAGCTGGATGGATTGCAGTTCGGTCGGAACGAGTTCGCTCTCGCGCGAGGTATCGCGCACGATGGCGACCGCATTGCCCACGCGACGTGAACCGAAGCCCGTGCCGGATAGGATGCGCGACAGCGCCTGTTCCGCCGACATGTTGCCCGCCGCACCGCGGGTGTGCACGCCCTTCAGCGCGTCGGTGGAAATGGCAAGCGCCACGCCGGTTTGCGCGCTATAGCTGTCCAGCGCGTCGGCCAGCGTTCCACCGGGGATGTTGAAACTCTCCGCCCTCGCCGCGCCTATCAGAGCGAGTGCAAGGCCCATGGCGGCCCCGGACAAAAACGCGTTTCTCAATCCGTTCATAATCCCCCCTACGTGCGGACGTTTCCGCCACCCGATGTGTTAGCGTGAAAGAACGATGTCGTTGCCCTTGCGATCGACGTGCAGGCCGAAGATCTCATGCGTGACGCCCGCAAAATCGCCTGCGCCATTCGTCGGGAATGCGCCGTTGATGGTGAGTTTTGCCGCCGAATCCGAAACGACCAGCTTCGTGTCGCCATAGCGGTTGAATTCGGCCGCGGCATCGACGAGGCGAGCGTTGTGGAACACGAGCATACCGTTGCGCCATGCCAGATCGTCCGTCAGTTCGTGAACGGGTTTGCGCGAGACGCCGATGGAGGTCGCAGTCGCCACCGCGAAATCGCCGGGCATCAGCACGGTGGGCCGCGTGTTGGACGCACTGTCCGTGCTTTCCAGCCGCGCCTTGCCTTCAACCAGTGCGACATCAAGCTGTTGCGCAGACTTGCGCACGAAGAATTTTGTGCCCAAATCCACAATGCGATGATCGCCCACCGTTACCGAGAACGGACGCTGTGCGTTGTGCTCGATCTGGAAATAGGCTTCGCCTTTAAGAAGCTGTACGGCACGCTTTTCGGGCGTGAAATCGGTGTGCAACACGCTGTCGGTGTTCAGTTCGATCACCGAGCCGTCCGCCAGTTTCACCGTCATGTGGCCGCCAACCGGCGTTGCGAAGGTGCGCCCGTCGGGCGTCAGAAGCTGATAGCCGGCAATCCCGCCGCCGATGGCGATGAGGGCAAATGCAGCTACCGCCGCGTAGAGCATCGTCCAGGGCTTGCGCGACGGCGCGGAAGAAGAGACCGGCCGCATCATCGGATGGCGCAGAGCGGCCAGCCTGTCCGTACGATCAAAGGCGGCTTTCAGGCGCCAATAGGCAGCGGTATGATTGTCGGATTCGGAAAGCCAGGCTTCGAGTTTCTTCTGCTCGTCTTCATTCCAGCTTTCGAATTGCCGGCGGGCCAGCCAATCGGCGGCAAGTTTTTCGATTTGTTCGTTCGTGCCCGCGTCGCTCATGACTTGTTCCCGCGCCTGGGCTCTTCGGCGTAAAGTTTTTCCGCGAGCATGCGTACGCCGTTGTTGATGTGATGGGAGACGGTGGATTCATCGATACCCATGCGCTCCGCGATCTCGCGACCCGAAAGGCCCTCGATACGGCGCAGCACGATGGCTTCTCGGCATTTGGGCGGCAGCGCGTCGATGGCCGCGCGCAGGCGGCGCAACTCGTCGCGCGCAATCAACACGCGATCCTGACCGGGTTCGTCGGCGGCCAGCCCCAGCTCGTCGAGATCGGACACGGTGTCGATGGAAATGACACGCTCGTGGCGCACGCGGTCGATCAGCAGATTGCGCGCGGTGGCGAAGACGAAGGGTTTGGCGCGTTCGGGCACGGATTTGCGCGCCGCGGCGATGACGCTTGCATAAACGTCCTGCCGCAGATCGGCGGCTTCCTGGGCATTTCGGCAGGCGCTTTGCAGAAAGCGCATGAGAGAAGCCTCCAAGGGCAAGACTTCGCGCACAAACCAGGCCTCTACCGCAGACGTGGGCATGGGCTCCCCCGCCCCGTTTCGGTCGGATGCAGTGCGCTCGTTGATCGGTGTTTCGGCCATGCCTCCGCCAGTTCCCTGCCGTTGGAGGATCGGACACTTAAACCTCGCCCAGTATGACGGACGAGGCGGGAAAACTTGTAATGGGAAGTGCGAAAAGCGGCAGCCGGCGCTTCGCGCGCAATTCTATTTCAAGAAGAGTGCCGGTTAGCCGACCAGACGTTTCAGCTCATCAGACAGATAGCCGAAACGCTGCATCTGCTTGTGGTGCACGGACACAATCTGGCGCACCTGGCGGCGGGAAAGCTTCTCCTGCCACTGGCCGGATTTGCCTTCGCGGAAGAACCGCTCGGCCTTGTCCGGCTTCTCGCGGAACCCTTCCTTGGATTCCTGTTCCTTCAATTTGTCGAACGACGAACGGTCGATCGCCAGCTGCAACTGTTCCGGCTTGGGCTTGAGCAACAGGTGGCGGGCCAGGCCGCCGAAGATTCGCACCGGCTCGGCCAGCATCTCTTCGTATTTCAGGATGCAGATGCCGCGATGGGGATTGCGCGTCCAGCTTTCTACATGCTGGCTCCACGAGCCGTAGATCTCGTGCACGTTCTTTTCGCTGATCGCGGTTTCGAGGCCGCGGGTTTCCATCATGTTGATGGCATCGTCGATGGTGCCGCTGATGTGATGCGCAAGCGAAATGGCGACGTCCAGCGGATTGCGCACGATATAAACCGCACCTGCCGTAACCGCCAGGTTGATGGCGGGAACGCCCCTGTCCATCACCAGGCAATGATGGGTTTTGATCATCGCAAGCCCATCGGTGGACTCCGCGATCATCTCCTGCACCTTGGGACGGGCGGCTGCGATCTCCGCACGCGTGGCTTCCATCACCGGCTTTTCGAGGAATTTCTCGTAAGGCTTGGCCGCGATTTCCCAGAAGGTGAATTCGTTCATCGCGTTGATGTCCTGCTCCTCCTCGTCCTTGCCTTCGAGGATGTTGAGGAGGTTGTGCAGGAAATTGCGCGTCCAGGTGTTGCCGGATTTGGGGTAGGAGGCAAGCCACAAGATGCCCGTCATCGCGGGCTTTTGGCCGGACGCCTCTTCGCCTTCCACGTCGTTGCTGACAACCGGGTCGTCGTTCGGTGCGTACATGATCTGCGGCGCCCTTCCCCCTCGCGAGGATCAAAGCCTATCGCAAAGCCGCAACACGCTCAAAGTCGCGGATGCGCGCGGTTATTTCCCGTAGCCACGGCAGGCGGGCCCATGCATAAGGCGGGCTATGCCGCCCGTACTTCTCCTGCAGGACATTCATCTGACCATCGGCAGCACCGCACTGCTGGACGGGGCGGAGCTTTCGGTCGGGCCGGGCGAGAGGTTGTGCGTGGTGGGCCGCAACGGCTCGGGCAAATCCACCTTGTTGAAGGTGGCTGCCGGATTGCTGGAAGCCGATGGCGGTACGCGGTTCGTTCAGCCGGGCGCGACCATCCGCTACCTGCCGCAGGAACCCGATCTTTCCGGGTTCGCCGATGTGCGCGGTTATGTAGAAGCGGGGCTGGAACCGGGCGACGATCCCAAGCGGGCGTTCGCACTGCTGGGCAAGCTCGGTCTTTCCGGTGAGGAGGCGACCGCAACGCTTTCGGGCGGTGAAGCGCGGCGGGCGGCACTGGCACGCGCACTGGCGCCATCGCCCGATATTCTTCTGCTGGACGAGCCCACCAACCATCTGGACCTCCCGGCTATCGAATGGCTGGAAGAAGAATTGTCCAACTTGCGCTCGGCGCTGGTGCTGATCAGCCACGACCGGCGGTTCCTGGAAACACTGTCGCGCGCAACCGTGTGGCTGGACCGCGGACAGACGCGCAGGCTCGAACGCGGCTTTGCTGCGTTCGAGAACTGGCGTGACGAAGTGCTGGCGCAGGAAGAAATCGAACGTCACAAGCTCAACCGCAGAATCGCGATGGAAGAAGATTGGGTGCGCTATGGCGTGAGCGGACGGCGCAAGCGCAACCAGCGACGCCTAGGCCAGCTTCACGGCATGCGGCGCGACCGGCGCGAACAATTGCGCGTGACGGGACAGGTGAAACTCGCCGCCGCCGAAAAGGAAGAAGGCGGCACGCGCGTTATCGACGCCAAAAAAATCTCGAAAGCCTATGGCGAGCGCACCGTCGTGCGCGATGTCACCGTGCGCGTCTTCCGCGGGGACAGGTTGGCAATCGTAGGGCCGAACGGGGCGGGAAAGACCACGCTTCTCAACATGCTGATCGGCAGGCTGAAGCCGGACACCGGCAATGTGAAGCTGGGCACCAATCTGGACATGGCGGTGCTGGAACAGGGCCGCGATACGTTGCATCCCGAAACCGTTCTGAGCGCGGTGTTGACCGATGGGCTGGGCGATACGGTGGAGGTGGGCGGCAAGCCGCGCCATGTCGTGAGCTACATGAAGGACTTTCTCTTCACGCCGGAACAGGCGCGCACGCCGGTGCGCGTTCTATCGGGCGGCGAGCGGGCGCGGCTGTTGCTGGCAAAGCTCTTGGCCAAACCTTCCAACCTTCTGGTGCTGGACGAGCCGACCAACGATCTGGATCTGGAGACGCTCGACCTGCTGGAGGAAATGCTGGCGGATTATCCCGGCACCGTTCTGGTGGTGAGCCACGACCGCGATTTCCTGGACCGTGTGGCGACATCGATTCTGATGGCGGAAGGCGACGGGCGCTTCATCGAATATGCCGGCGGCTATTCCGACATGCTGGCCCAGCGCGGCAAAGGCGTGGAAGCCAGAGAAATTGCGCGCGCGGAACCGGCGAAATCCGAAACGCCGAAGCCCACACCGCGCCGCGAACAGCGCAAACGCAAGCTCAGCTTTTCGGAACAGCACGCGCTGACATCGCTGCCCGGCGAAATGGCGGCGCTGGAAAAGAAGATCGCGACCTTGCAGGAGAAACTTTCGGACGGCGCACTCTATGCGCGCGATCCCAAGGCGTTCGCCGCGCTGTCTGCCGATCTGGAGAAAGCGCAAGCCACGCTCACCGAGCATGAGCACAGATGGCTCGAACTGGAGATGCTGCGCGAGGAGCTTGAACAGAGCTAAATACCAAAAAGGCGGCAAGCCAGGTTTCTTCCGGTGCGCTGCGCGCTTTGGAAGACGTTGGCGACCGCCTCTTTGGGTCAGAGCTTCGGCAGGCGAACGACATCGGCCGTAACATCAAACGTCACCGGCGTCCGCACCTCGGCCCATCCCTTGGGCTACGCGAACAGGATTGCCAGGCCCTGCCCCCACGGGTGCACGCAAGTTTGCACCCTCACCCTGTATTTCCCTGCGCTCTCCATGGCCGCCTCCGGGGTTGGCCGGTTTTCCTGCGAATTTGACCTCTTTATTCCTTGGAGAGAGAATATAGAGGAATATATCGCAGGCTTCAAGGCCTATTGGAGATTTTTTTCTCTCTTAGAATCCAATGACTTAAGAGCGGAGGCAGCAGAAAGTGCGTCTCGCGGAGACCGCGAAGGAAGAAATCAACTCCGCGTGTCCGCGTGCGGATTTCCCCAACAAAAAAGCGGCGGATTGCTCCGCCGCTTTTCAGAGAGATTGCCGAACGCGCTAACCGCCCAATCCGATGCTGATAGAAGCATAGGGTCCGTAGAAATTGCGATCATAGCTCTTGGCGGTTTCGATACCGCCGTCCACTGCCCCAAAGAAAAAGTCGGCGCGGTAACCGAAACTGACTTTGGCGGCATCATACTTAAATGAAATACCTGCAAAACCGCCGAGATTGGGGACGACGACGGAGCGAGAGCGCGTGGCCGATGCCGGGTGATTATATACGGTCACAAGTTCGCCGAACGGCGGTAGACCCAAGTAGTTCGCATATCTGGGTCCAAGGGGTGGGTTATTGTATCTTACCTTTGCATCGTATTGGACGTGCGTTTTCTGGCGACCAAAAAGAACCGCTGCGCTAATGCCCCAATCGAAGTCCAATTCGCTGCTGGTCCG
>DATKJT010000069.1:0-57304 GCA_035543495.1 Rhizomicrobium sp.
GTGGCAGCCGCCGGGTAATCGCGATTTCGGACTGGAAGAAGCGGCGATGTGCCTGCCATTCCTGCGGCGGCACATCGAACTGAAATCGCCCGATGTGTTGCTGTTGCTTGGGCGGATTGCGGTGAAGAACGTGCTGGGCAAGACCGAAGGCATCATGTCGTTGCGCGGCAAGTGGTTTGAATACTTCGTCAACGGGCGGATGATCCCGGCGTTGTGCACTTTGCACCCGGCTTATCTCTTGCGCCGTCCCATCGACAAGAAACTCGCCTGGCGGGACATGCAATCGTTCGAGGCGAAGGCGAAGGAATTGGGGATATTGGCGTGAGCCGCATCGACGAAAGCATTGCCTTTGTTCCCGTTCGCATTGCGGTGATGACCGTTTCGGATACGCGCGATGCTTCCAACGACACGTCCGGCGACACGCTTGCCAAACGCATCGAGGAGGCGGCGCATATTCTCGCGGCACGGACGCTGCTGCGCGACGATGCCGACAGAATCCGCGCGCAGCTTGAGAAGTGGATCGACGATCCGCAGATCGATGTCGTCATCACCACCGGAGGAACGGGCCTTACAGGACGCGATGTGACTGTCGAGGCGATGAAGCCGCTGTTCGAGAAGGAGATCGACGGGTTTTCCGTCGTGTTCCACCAGATATCTTACGAGAAGATCGGAACGTCCACGCTGCAATCGCGCGCCTGCGCGGGTGTGGCCAAGGGCACCTACCTGTTCGCCCTGCCCGGTTCCACGGGCGCTGTGAAGGACGGCTGGGACGGCATCCTCAAATACCAACTCGATATCCGGCACCGGCCCTGTAACTTTGTCGAGATCATGCCGCGGCTGGAAGAGCACAAGCGCTGAACCGCTGCTATAATCATTCTGCATGACAAGGGAACTTCGGATGGGCGTTGCATTGATCGTCGGTACGAAGAAAGGTGCTGCTGTCCTGACATCGGACGGCGGGCGCAAAAACTGGTCTACCGATTTTGTTTTGCGCGGGTGGCCTGTAACGGCTTCGGTGCGCGATGCGAAGGGCCGCTACTACGCCGCCGTCGCCAACGATGTGTTCGGACCTGCCATCTTCGTGAGCGAAGATCTGAAAGAGTGGAAGCAGCTTGAATCCGCGCCGCGTTACAAGCCCGGCGAAAAAGGAAGCCCCGGACATATCCGCATCGTGGGCGCGAGCGATTTCATGGGGCGCTACAAGGACGAGCCGCGGCTGGTGGATCAGATATGGGCACTGCACGCGACGAAGGATGGCGTTTATGCCGGTGTTTCCGAAGCGGGATTGTTCGTCACGCGCGATCAAGGCCTGACCTGGGAGCCGGTGGACGGTTTCAACAACCAGCCGGGACGCGACAAGTGGGAACCCGGTTTCGGCGGGCTTTGCGCGCACACGATCCTGAGCGATCCCAACAATCCCAATCGCATGTGGGTGGGCGTTTCGTCTTCCGGGTTCTTTCGCACCGACGACGGCGGCAAGACGTGGAGCGAAAAGAGCGCGGGCGTGAATCAGGATCTCGGCATCTGCGTGCATCACGTTACGCATCATCCCGCCAATCCCGATCAACTGTTCCGGCAGGATCATCGCGGCGTCTATCGCAGCGACGATGCGGGCGACACATGGGTCGTTGCCGAAACCGGCTTGCCTTGCGGCGAATTGAGCGATGGGCACAAATGCTCGTTCGGGTTCGCCATCGAGCTGGATCGCAAGACCAAAAGCCTGTTCATCGCGCCGCTGGACAGCGACAATTTCCGCCTGCCGCGCAACGGCGAACTCGTCATCTACAAAAGCACCGACAACGGCGCGAATTGGCAGGCGCGAAAGAACGGCCTGCCGTCGCAGTTTTTCGCGGGTGTGTTGCGCGGCGCGATGTCGGCGGATCAGCTCGATCCCGGCGGCATCTATTTCGGCACGAGTTCGGGACAGGTGTTTGCGAGCAGCGACGTGGGCGAAAGCTGGGCCGAAGTGGCGAGCGGATTGCCGCGCATTATGAGCGTCGAGGCTTACGCGACGTGATCCGCGTTCAGGTTCCGCCCGTTCTGCGGGCCGTCACTGGCGGTGCGCGCACGGTGCAAGCCGAAGGTACTACTGTGCGCGAGGTGTTCGAAGACATTGCGAAGAAATATCCGGCGCTTGGGCTGCACCTGTTCGACGAACGCGGCGGTATTCGGCGGAATATCATCTGCGTGCACCGGGACGCCGTGGTTCGCCCCGATGAAATGGCGGAGCGGACAGTGGATCAGGGCGAGGAGCTTATTCTGGCGAACGCGTTCGCTGGCGGGTGAGTTATTTCGCTTCAGAAAGATGACGGGCGAAATCCATTGAATCGTGAAGAATGCGCAATACCACAATCGTATGCGCATTCCTGCCGTCCACACGAAAGAACACAACATGCCGCCCTTTGTGGACATTGATGCTGCATAAACCCGGTAAGAGGTCGTCGTGAGATTTTGCGCCTCTCAGAGTTGGCCCCTTCGTCAAAGCAGCAATCGCCTCTTCAACGAGCGTTGCGTATCTTTTGGCCTGAATGCTTCCGAAGTTTGTTGTGGTCCAACCTACAATACCTTTTAAATCGTTGCGCGCTGCGGCCGAAGGCCGGACGATCCACCCATTCATTCTGCCGCTGATTTCGATTGAGCCTCGCTGATAGCCTCGTCGGTCCATTCATTCAGGGTGCGACGTAACTCTGCTTCCGTTTCGAATGTGTAATATCGTCCGGCCTCAATGTCGTCGATGCCGACCTGAATAGCTTCCCGCAATGCCTTGAGCTTTGCCTCTTCTTCCGCCCGCCGGGCCTCGACCAGCCGCAGGCCCTCGCGCAGAACTTCGCTGCCGTTTTGGTATCGACCCTCCGAAACCAATCGGTCGATCAGCTTGGCCTGATGGTCGGTGATGACGACGTTGCGGGTGGGCATGGGCGAGCCTCGGAAATCGTTATTGGCATAGTATGCCATAGGCGTGCATTCCAGGCAAGCAAGTTGTTCTTGATTTGTTCTTATGATTCGCTATTCTCCTCTCCATGACGACGGTTCTGGACATCACCGCCGATACGCGGCGGCTTCATGGGCGGGGGGCGGTTTCGAATGCTTCGAGCCGGTATGACCGCGAGAAGCGGGTGCTGTTCGATGACGGGTGGGGGGAGGAAGGGGAACTTCCGGCGCTTAAGACGCAACTGATCCGCGATACGACGCGCACGATCATCGCGCGCAATACTTCGCCGGATATTTCGTTCGATCGTTCGATCAACCCTTATCGCGGTTGCGAGCATGGCTGCATCTATTGTTTTGCGCGGCCGACACACGCCTATCTCGGGTTCTCGCCGGGCACCGATTTCGAGACGCAGATATTGGTGAAGCCGAACGCTGCGGAGTTGCTGGCGAAGGAATTGTCGGCGAAATCCTATTCGCCGCGCACCATCGCGATGGGCACCAACACCGATCCCTATCAGCCGACGGAAAAGAAGCTGCGCATCACGCGGTCCATTCTGGAGGTGCTGCGCGAGTTCAATCATCCCGTCGGGATCGTCACAAAATCGGCGCTCATCACGCGCGATATCGACATCCTGGGGCCGATGGCCGAACAGGGTTTGGCGAAGGTTGCGATTTCCGTGACAACGCTGGATCGCAAACTTGCTCGCGTGATGGAGCCGCGTGCCTCCACGCCGCCGCGGCGGTTACAGGCGATCAAGACGTTGCGGCAGGCGGGCATTCCGACCGGCATCATGTTCGCGCCGGTGATACCTGCGCTGAACGACGACGAACTGGAGAGCGTGCTCGAAGCGGGCCGAGACATGGGCGCGCTGAGCGCGGGTTATGTGCTGCTGCGGTTGCCGCTGGAGATCAAAGACCTGTTCCGCGAATGGCTGGAGGCCAACGAACCGGGGCGCGCAAAACATGTAATGAGCCTGATCCGGCAGATGCGCGGCGGCAAGGATTACGATCCCGAATGGGGCAAGCGCATGACGGGCGCGGGGCCTTATGCGGATTTGATCGGGCGCAGGTTTCAGCTTGCGGTGAAGCGGCTTGGGCTAAATCAGGTGCACACGCAACTGACGATCACCAAGTTCAAGCGGCCACCCTATCTTGGCGAGCAGTTGGCGCTCCTATGATTCTCTTATTGTCGCATGGCCTTATCGCAAAACCGGATTCCACTTTTGCGGGTCATGCTCTAACAATGGGGCATGCCGCATTACATCTACGAGTCGCGTCTGTTGAAGACGATGGCCGGCCCTATCGCCGGCGTCGATGAGGCCGGGCGCGGGCCATTGGCGGGGCCGGTGGTTGCGGGCGCGGTGATTTTCGAGCGTGGGCGCATTCCCAAAGGCATTGATGACTCCAAGCAGATGACGTCGGAAGCGCGCGAGGAACTTTATGTTCTGATCGTGAAGTCGGCGGTTGCCTGGGGCGTGGGTGAGGCGAGCGTCGATGAAATAGATCTGCTCAACATCCGCCAAGCTACGCATCTCGCCATGGCGCGCGCGGTTCGGGCGATGGCGGTGGCGCCGATGTTCGCACTGGTGGACGGCAACGATGCGCCCGCTCTTCCCTGCCCCTGCGATACGCTGGTCGATGGCGATGCGCGGTCGGTTTCGATTGCGGCGGCGTCTATCCTCGCCAAGGTCACGCGCGACCGCATGATGCGCGCGTTGCACGACGAACATCCCGGCTATGGCTGGATCACCAATATGGGCTACGGCACCGAGGAGCATCTGCGCGGGCTCGAAAAGCATGGCGTCTGTGCCCATCACCGGCGCAGTTTCGCCCCTGTTCGGCGCATTCTTTTCCCGGAGGTGGCCGGAGAAATGCCTGGGACGGCCCTCTGAGTCATTGAGTCGCTCACAAGCCCTAGTATGTGGATGGTGTGAAGACTCAAGCCCAAGTCATTGATTCCAAAGACTCTTGACGCGCGAATCAGCTTGAATCACGATTCAGCCTGTGTGTGGATAAACGGGCGGGCGGCGTATGGCGCGGGGGCTTACGGAATCCCTTGATCGGGTGATCGAGGGCGATTGCATCGAAGTGATGAAGTCCCTTCCGGCGGGTTGCGCCGATCTGGTCTTCGCCGATCCGCCGTACAATCTTCAGCTTCAGGGCGATCTGCACCGCCCGAACAATTCCAAGGTCGATGCGGTGGACGATCACTGGGATCAGTTCGCCAGTTTCGCCAATTACGACAAGTTCACCCGCGAATGGCTCACCGCCGCGCGACGCCTCTTAAAGGACGATGGCGCGCTGTGGGTGATCGGGTCCTATCACAACATCTTCCGCGTGGGCGCGATCCTGCAGGATCTGGGGTTCTGGATTTTGAACGACGTGGTGTGGCGCAAGACAAACCCCATGCCCAACTTCCGCGGCAAGCGGTTCACCAACGCGCATGAGACGATGATCTGGGCGGGCAAGAGCCAGGACAGCAAATACACCTTCAACTACGAAGCGATGAAGGCGCTGAACGACGAATTGCAGATGCGGTCGGACTGGAACCTGCCCATCTGTTCGGGCGGCGAACGGTTGAAGGATTCAAACGGACAGAAAGCGCATTCCACGCAGAAGCCAGAAGGCCTCCTGCATCGCGTGATCGTTTCGTCCACACAGCCGGGCGACGTGATCGTCGATCCGTTCTTCGGGTCCGGCACGACAGGTGCTGTGGCGCGCCGTCTAGGCCGCCGCTTCATCGGTATCGAACGCGAAAAGAAATATGCCAGCGTCGCGCGCGAACGCATCGCCGGCGTCAAACGCGCGCCGGATGAAGCGATAGCCGTCACAAAATCAAAACGCGCGGAGCCGCGTATTCCGTTTGGGTGGGTGGTCGAAAGGGGTTTGCTGGAGCCGGGCACCGTTCTGCTCAGCCCCAGCAAACGACACAAAGCAAAGGTGCGCGCGGATGGAACGCTGGTATGCGAAGACGCGACCGGCTCCATCCATCGCATCGGCGCGCATGTGCAGGGACTCGATGCCTGCAACGGCTGGACGTTCTGGCACTACGAGCACAAGGGTTCGCTCGTCGCGATCGACGTGCTGCGTCAGCGCCTGCGCGCGGATTTGGCCTGATGGAACAGCGGCCCGCCGTCATCCAGCGCATGAAACACGATCTTGCGCATAACGGTGGGAAGGGCTGCTTCGCTTAAATCTTCCGTTGCAAACCAATCGCCTTCTGCTTTGGGGCGTTTGGCGAGGTCGGCGGAATACACTTCGATCTCCAACTCGAAATGCGTGAAGCCGTGCCGCACAACGCCGGACAGCTTGCGCCATTCGGCAGAGAACGGCGCTTGCAGCAACGCTTCTTTCGCGGACGGAAAATTCTCGGTCCACGGTCCCAACGGCGGCTGACGCATTCCGCCAAGCAGGCCTTTTTCCGGACGTTTCATCAGCAACACCGCACCCGTCTTGTCGCGCGCGACGAAAGCGGCGCCGCGTTTCAACGGGCGTGCGGGTTTCTCGTTGCGGACAGGCAGCGTTTCCTGAATGCCGAGTTTGTGCGCCTCGCAATCGTCGAACCACGGACAATTCTGGCAAGCGGGACGTTTGGGCGTGCAGATCGAAGAACCCAAATCCATCAGTGCCTGGGCAAAATCGCCCGCGCGTTCGTCAGGCAGAATGGACTCCGTCAGCGCGCGCAGTTTCGGTTTGGCTTCGCGCAACGGTTCTCGCACGGCGAAATAGCGCGCGATGACGCGTTCGGCGTTGGCATCGACGGCGGCAGCTTTCACATCGAACGCGATGGCGGCGATAGCACCCGCCGTGTAAGGCCCGATGCCGGGGATTTTTCGCAGCTCGTCGATGGTCTGCGGAAATTTTCCGCCCAGTTCGTTCGCCACCATTTTGGCGGCGGCATGCAGGTTGCGGGCGCGGGCGTAGTAGCCGAGGCCCGCCCATGCAGCCAGAACATCGTCCAACGGCGCCGCTGCAAGCGCTTGCACCGTCGGCCAGCGTGTCAGGAATTTGCGGTAGTAATTGCCGACGGCCTGCACGGTCGTCTGCTGCAGCATGATCTCCGACAGCCACACGCCATAGGGATCGGCCTTCCGTCCCTTCGGCGCCCGCCATGGCAGGGTGCGCCTGTGGATATCGTACCAGGCGAGCATCAGCGTCGCGGGCGGCTTTTGCTTTGACGGAGTACGGGCGGGCATAATGCGTCCACCATGCCCGACCGCCGCGAAGACAAAAAGCCAGCCGAAATGCCGCGCCGCAATTGGGCGGGGCCGGTGGGGCGCGACGCGACCGCCAATGCCCACCTCGCCTTCGCACGCGCGGGCTTTCGCGATCCCACGCTTTTGCTCAGATGGGAAGAGATCGCGGGCGCGGATGTGGCCAAACTCGCCCGGCCCATCAAGCTGAGCGAAAGCGCCTCCGGCGGGGTGCTGACACTGAAAGCCGAACCGGGAGCGGCGCTGTTCCTCCAGCACGAAACCCGCTCGCTCTGCGGCCGCATCAACGACTATCTGGGCCGTAACGCGGTGGCGCGGTTGCGCTTCGTGCAGGCGCCGCTGCTTCCGGTGCCGCCCAAACCCGCCCCCCGCAAAGTGGTTGCTGCCGTGCCGCCGGGTGACCCGGCGGCGGGCTTCAAGGGGCCGGAAAAAGTCCGTGAATCATTGTTGAGGTTGGCGAGGGCGCGGCGTCACGCGGATTGAACGGGCCGCCCGCCTCTGCCACAACCTCCACGGCATTTTCCGGAGAGCGGAACCTTGAACCGCAGACCTCTGTTGATCGGCATCATCGCCGTCGCCGTGATCGCGTTGGGCGTGATCGGCTATCTGATGTACGCATCCCCTTCCGCCGATGGCGCGCTGCCGGAAAGCGGCGAACGTGCCAATGTCACCCTCACCAAGGACGACCGCACCCTGGGTAACCCCAAGGCGCCGATCCTGATGGTGGAATATGCGGCGCTCACCTGCCCGCACTGCGCGCACTTCAACGAAGAAGTGTTCCCCAAGCTGAAGGCCAAATATATCGACACCGGCAAAGTCTATTACGTGTTGCGGATATTCCCGCTGTCGTCGGTCGATCTTGCCGCCGAATCACTGGCCCGCTGCATGCCGGCGGACAGCTATTTCAACTTCGTCGATCTGCTGTTCAAGAATCAGGTGAGCTGGGACCCGGAATACCAGCCGCTCAACGTGCATGACGGCATCCTGCAGGTGGCCCGCATCGCAGGCATGGGGGGCGAACAGGCCGATAAGTGCATGCAGGACAAGGCCGCTCTCGAACGCGCCAGCAAGGTCGGCGAGGATGGCCAGAAACGGTACAACATCACCGGCACCCCCACTTTCGTTGTGAATGGAAAGGTCCACGGCGGCCAATATGACTGGGACGGCCTGCAGAAAGAGCTCGACGCCATGCTAAAGAAGTAGGCGTCGACAGATTCTGATTCTCATCAGGGTCTTTTTCGTATCATTAGGGCGTCACACAGTTGAAATTCACGCGTCTTAGACTTTCCGGCTTCAAATCGTTCGTGGAGCCGACCGAATTCCATATCGAGCCCGGCCTGACCGCCGTGATCGGCCCGAATGGTTGCGGCAAATCCAATCTGTTCGATGCGCTGCGCTGGGTGATGGGCGAAACGCGGCCTTCCTCCATCCGCGGCAGCGAAATGGACGACGTGATCTTTGCCGGTTCTTCCGGACGGCCCGCGCGCAACGTCGCCGAAGTGACGCTGTTCATCGACAATTCGGATCGCAGCGCCAGCCCGCAATACAACGAATACGATTCCATCGAAGTGTCGCGCCGCATCGAACGCGAGGCGGGGTCCGTCTATCGCATCAACGGGCGCGACGTGCGCCAGCGCGACGTGCAGATTTTCTTTGCAGACGCATCTTCGGGTGCGGGTTCGACGGCGTTTGTGCGCCAGGGACAGATCGGCCAGTTGATCAGCCAGAAACCTCTCGCGCGCCGCGCGATATTGGAAGAAGCAGCCGGTATCGCGGGTCTGCATCAGCGCCGCCACGAAGCCGAGCTTCGTTTGCGCGCGGCGGAAACCAATATGGGCCGCCTCGACGATGTGATCCGCGAGATCGATGGCCAGCTGCAGAGCCTGAAGCGTCAGGCGCGGCAGGCCTCGCGCTATCGCAATCTTTCGGGACTGATCCGCAAGGCGGAAGCACTCGCGTTTTTCCTGCGCTGGACGGCGGCGGAATCCCACGCGAAGGTCGCGAAGGAAGCGCTCGATGCGGCGATCGCCGCCGTTGAATCGGCAACACAGCTCGCAGCCGTCGCCTCCACCGAACAGGCGCAACGCGCGGAATTGCTGCCGCCGCTGCGCCAGACCGAAGCGGAAAAGTCCGCAGCTTTGCATCGATTGATCGTCGAACGCGATGCGCTCGATGCCGAAGAGGCGCGCGCGCGCGAAGCAGCCCAACGTCTGCGCCAGCGCATTGCGCAGGCCGAACAAGATGTCGTTCGCGAAAAGACGCTTGATGCCGACGCACGCACCTCGCTCGAAACGCTGAACGAAGAACGCATCGAACTGGAGGATGTTGCTTCGCGCGCGTCTTCCGAACTCGAAAACGCCGAAGGCCATGCCAATGAAGTGGCGGCGGCGCTGGCCGAAATCGAACGCACGCTGGATCGCCTGACCCGCGAACTGGCGGAATGGAGCGCGAAGAAATCGAGCCTGGAACGTTCGCGCGACGTGGCGGCGGCGCTTGCGGAAACAAGCACCGAACAACTCGGCACTGCACAATCGCGCCTCGAACAGGCGATGGCAAATGCGCAGGCCGCGCCCGACGTGAAAGCGGCGGAAGACGAAGCCGCCAACGCGCAAGCCGCTTCCGAAGCTGCGCGTAACGCGTTGACTATTGCGCGCGCTGCGCTGGCCGACGCGGAAGCCGCGGAAAAAGAAGCACGCGTTCCGCTTGAAGAAGCCGAACGCGAAGTGAACCGTCTTTCCGCGGAAACGAAAGCGCTGGCAGATCTCCTTCGTCCGCGCGGACAGGATTTGTGGCCGCCGCTCGTGGACGCCGTGCGCGTGCAATCCGGTTATGAAAGCGCGTTTGCCGCTGCATTGGGCGACGATCTGCAGGCGCCGCTGGATGAAGCGGCACCGCATCACTGGCGCGACCTGGGCCCGTTGCCCTCGCTCCAGGCGTTGCCGGATGGCGCGCAGCCACTGAAGAATTTCGTCGAAGCGCCGTCTGCGCTGAGCCGTTTGCTCAACACCACCGGCGTCGTGTTCCCCGATCAGGGCGCGGGAATGCAGCGCGATCTTCATCCCGGTCAACGCCTTGTTTCGCCGCGTGGCGATCTGTGGCGCTGGGACGGTTACACGGCATCTGCCGAAGCGGAGTCTCCGGGCGCCGTTCGCCTTGCACAGCGCAATCGGTTGACCGGGCTTGAAGGCGAACTCGTCGCCGCGAAGGAAAAGCGCGGCGAGGTGTTCAACATCTATTCCGCCGCGCGCGATGCGGGCGTGGCAGCGCGCGAAGCGGCCAATGCCGCCGAGCAGGAAGATCGCAGATCCGCGCAAACGCTGATTGCGGCACAACGCGCCGCCGCCGAAGCCGCGCGTGCAGCGGCCGAGCGCATGTCGCAACTGGCAAACCTCGAAGCCGAGGTGCGCCGCCTCAGCCAGGCACGCGATGCGGCACAGGAATCCACCCGCCACGCCGCGGAACAGCTTGTTGAACTGGGCGACGGCCTCGCGCTGACCGAGGCGATGAACACCGCGCGCGGCGAAACCGCAGAAGCACGTTCAAAATCCGCCGAAGCACGCGCGCACGTCGAAAGCTTGCGCCGCGATGCACAGACGCGCGCGCAGCGTTTGTCCGCCATCGCCGAAGACAGCACGCGCTGGCAGAAGCGCAGCGAGAACGCCACACGACAAATCGCCGAACTCACACGCCGCCTCGAAGAGATGGCGGAGGAATTGCGCGGTCTCGAAGCCATTCCCGAAGCGATTGTCGAAAAGCGCAATGCGCTGCTCGATGCGATTTCAACTGCCGAAGCAGCCCGCAATGCCGCCGCCGACGAGCGCCAGCAGGCCGAAGCGAAACTGAACGAAGCCGACCGCACTTCCAAAGCCGCCGATGCCGCGCTCTCCACCGCGCGTGAAGAACGCGCACGTGCGCAGGCGTTGTTTGAATCGTCCGGCGAACGCATCGAAGAACTCCGTACCCGCATTCGCGACGAACTGGAATCGACACCGGAGGAACTTCCTGCACGCGCCGAAATCCGCGATGGCGAGGAATTGCCGCCGCAGGAACAGGCCGACAAGCGTGTCGAGAAATTGAAACAGGAACGCGAACAGCTTGGCGGCGTGAACCTGCGCGCCGAAGAAGAGGCAGCGGAACACGAAGAACGGCTGAACAAACTGCAAGCCGACCGCGCCGATCTCGATGGCGCCATTGATCGCCTGCGCCGCGGCATCCAGAGCCTCAATCGCGAAGGCCGCGAGAGGCTGATCGAGTCGTTCGAGAAGGTGAACACCAACTTCCAGATGCTGTTCACCAAGCTGTTCGAAGGCGGCGAAGCGAAACTCACCTTCACCGAATCAGAAGATCCGCTGGAAGCCGGCCTCGAAATTTTCGCCCGCCCGCCGGGCAAAAGGCTGCAAAATCTATCGCTGCTGTCGGGCGGCGAGCAGGCACTGACGGCGATGTCGCTGATCTTCGCGGTGTTCCTGGTGAACCCCGCCCCCGTCTGTGTGCTGGACGAAGTGGACGCACCGCTCGACGACGCAAACGTCGAACGCTTCTGCAATCTGCTCGACGAAATGATCCGCATCGCCGACACACGGTTCCTCGTCATCACCCACCACGCGCTCACCATGTCCCGCATGAACCGCCTGTTCGGCGTGACGATGGCCGAACGCGGCGTGAGCCAGTTGGTGTCGGTGACCCTGGCCCAGGCCGAACAGGTAATCGCGGCTGAGTAGTCGTTTTCACAAACAAATTTGCGAACGTTTATCTTCGCCCAAAAGGCGGCCTCGCGTTCGTTGACGGCGGCGGTTCTTTTTTTGCTACAGGGAAAACGAGATTGCCTGCTTCTGCGGCAAAAATCGTACCGGGAATCCAAGTTTCATGACGTTGAGGGCCTTGCGGCGCCAATTGCACCCATGCAGAAGCCATTCCTGTGCCATCTCTCATAATTTCAAAGAGTGATCGGAAAAATCTGCCAAAGCCACTTCCATTGCGGTTGTTCGTAAAAACCAGATTTGCTTTTTTAGGTCCCGGAACGCCTCCCGCCTTAATGATATTCGCATCGGGATTCTCGGAGGCGAGGACAACGATGGCTGCCTTTGCGGCCTGTGCGAGTTGACGGATACCGGCTCCCTTCGTGCCAACGAATACACCATTGCTATCGAGGTGACCGTAAGCAAAAAGTACGTTGACGACGGGCACTTGTCCGGGGTTCAGGCGCGCAACTTTCTCGAATAAGGGCGAGAGCGTCTCGAAGTCTTCGGTTATGAGTTGTTCAAGATCGGCCCCGGACAAATTCGCGAATCCTAGAGCTAGCGGAATTTTCTGCGCAATCACGGACATAGCCCCACACCTTTGAGTGGTATGCATTGTTCACGGCAACCAAATTCGCAGAAGTTATACGCATTTCTCCGGCGATTCTCTTTCGATAAGATTTTGCTTCCCGCGCATTTCGCCGCGCCGCACAATCGCCTTTGTAATCAAATGGTTACACCCATTCTTACGTCCTTGACACCAAATACCCCCAACCCTATGGTCCGCGCGCCTTCGAGAGCCGAGGGCTCCGTGAACCGAGAACGGTTGCGACGAAACCGGGGGCGTCATGACCGACCCTGAACATCGCGATCTCGACAAGCTGGGGCAGAAGCTCGATGAGGTCCGCCGGCGCGAAGCCGCGCGTGCGCAACCCGCGCCGCCGACAACGCTGGGGATCGCCTTCCGTTTCACTACGGAGATGGTCACGGCCCTTGTGGTCGGCGGATTGTTGGGATGGGGCCTGGACTGGGTGTTCGGGGTTCATTTCCTGGTGATTGTATTTTTCATACTCGGCGCGGCCGCCGGCATCCGCAACACGATGCGCGCAGCCACCGAGTTAAACGCCGAGATGGCAAAGGCGCCGCCCGCCCCCGCCGTCAAGGACGAAGACGACGAGGAGCGTTGAAGGCCCGTGCAGATCAACCCGATGGAGCAGTTCCGGGTCGAGCCGCTTATTCCGCTGCATATCGCGGGCTACGACGTCTCTTTCACCAACCAGGCGCTTGTGATGTGCGTGGTGGTGGCCGCCATCACGATCTTCATGTTCGTCGCCACGTCGAGCCGCAAGCTGGTGCCCAACCGCTCGCAATCGCTGGCGGAGATATCCTACGAATTTGTCGGCAACATGATCCATTCCGCGGCCGGTGAGGAAGGCTTCAAGTTCTTCCCGTTCGTGTTCGCGCTGTTCTTTTTCGTGCTGTTCTCGAATTTCTTCGGCCTGATCCCCGGCGTGTTCACGATCACCAGCCAGATCGCGGTGACGTTTGCGCTGGCGGCCCTTGTGATCCTCACGGTCATCGTCACCGGCTTCATGCGCCATGGCATCGGCTTTCTGAAGCTGTTCGTGCCGCATGCGCCGGTCGCGTTGCTGCTGCTGCTGGTGCCGATCGAATTCATCTCCTTCCTCACCCGCCCGGTCAGCCTTTCCGTGCGTCTGTTCGCGAACATGCTCGCGGGCCACACCATGCTGAAAGTGTTTGCGGGCTTCGTGATTGCGCTGGGCGCGGCAGGCGGGATCTTCACCGGGCTCGCCATTGCGCCCATGCTCCTCATCATCGCGATCACGCTGCTCGAGCTGCTGGTCGCGTTTCTGCAGGCCTATGTCTTCGCGATTTTGACCTGCATCTATCTTTCTGAAGCGTTGCATCTCCACGATCACCACTAAAAGGGATTCATGACTATGAGCGTTGAAGCGGCAAAAATGATCGGCGCAGGTCTTGCCTGTATCGCCCTCGTCGGCGCGGGCGCCGGTATCGGTAACGTGTTCGGTTCCTACCTCTCGGGCGCGCTGCGCAATCCGGGGGCTGCGGCCAGCCAGACCACGAACCTCCTCCTCGGCTTCGCCCTTTGCGAAGCGACCGGCCTGTTCGGCCTCGTGATCGCCCTCATCATCCTCTTCACGTAAGTCGATGAACGAAGCCGCCCCCACCACGACCGGCACGCAAGTACCGCCCGAACAGAAGGGTGGCTTTCCGCCGTTCAAGACCGAAACGTTTCCCGCCCAGCTTTTCTGGCTGGCGATCACGTTCGCCGTCTTGTTCATCGTGATGTGGCGGGTGGCAGTGCCGAGGATCGGCAGCATCATCGGCGACCGCAAAGCGAAGATCGCGGGCGACCTTTCGCTGGCGGAAGCCCATCGCAAGGCGGCCGAGCAAGCCTCTGCCGCTTATGACGCCGCCATCGGGGCTGCGCGCCAGAACGCGATCAAGGCCGCCAACGACAACCGCGCCAGGATCAACGCGGAAGTCGATCGTGCCAAGGCCGCCGCCGAAGCCGATGCCGCAGCCGCCATGGCGAAGGCGGAAGAGAGTATCGCCGCCAGCCGCTCCGAAGCCCGCCAGCACGTGGCGAGCGCGGCACAGAACGCGGCCATTGCCATTGTCTCGCGATTGACTGGCGAAACCGTTTCGCCGGAAGAAGCTGCTGCCGCCGTCGGCACGATCCGGAGCTAAGAGGCCGCGATGGAATTCCTCAAGGAAGCCGAAACCTGGGTTGGTCTGGGCTTTGTCATCATCATCGGCATCCTGCTCTATCGCCGCGTGCCCGCCTTTATCGGTGCACGCCTCGATCAGCGCGCCGCCGCGATCTCCCGCGAGCTCGATGAAGCGATGCGGCTGCGCACGGAAGCCGAAGCCGTTCTCGCCGAATACAAGCGCAAGGCCCAGAACGCGGAGAAGGAAGCCGAAAGCATCCTGACCGAAGCCAAGGCCGAGGCCGAACGCTTCGCCGCCGATGCCCGCGCCAACCTCGCCACCCAGATCGAACGCCGCGCCAAGCAGGCCCAGGAAAAGATCGCGCAGGCAGAAGCCCACGCGATGGCCGAAATCCGGGCGCTCGCCGCCGATGCCGCCGCCGCCGCCGCCGAAAAACTCATCACGGCCCGGATGGACGAACAGCGCGCCGCGATCCTCGTCAGCACGAGTTTGAAAGACCTCTCGTCAAAGCCGAACTAAGCGGCGAGCAGATACCACGCGAACAGTGCGATCATGATCGCATCGCCGAGCATCGCGATCACCGCGTTGGGCGTGCGATAGCCCTTCGATAGGGTGAGAACGATGAAACCGGTCTTGCCGGCAATCGAATAGAGCAGGATCGGCAGGCGCGTTTCCGGGTGCCAGGCGGCGTAGAGCAGCATCAGGCCGGATGCCGCAACCATCTCGCCCCAACTGCGTGAGACGAGATCGGCTACCCTGCCCTCTGCCGCTTCGCCAAAAACAAACCGCTGCGCGAAGCGCGGCATCAGCATCATCGAGATCATGCTGAAGGTGAGGACGCCGGAAACGATGAGGACTGGTTGAATGTTGTTCAATATCCAGTCCATGGCGTTTCCCTTTACGGTTTTTCCGGCGTGACGACGCGGATGTGAAGTTCGCGCAATTGTTTGGCGGAGACGCCGCTGGGGGCGCCCATCATCAGGTCCTGCGCCTGTTGGTTCATCGGGAACATGGTTACTTCGCGCAGGTTTTCTTCGCCCGCGATCAACATGACGATACGGTCGATGCCAGGTGCGGTGCCGCCATGCGGCGGCGCGCCGTAGCGGAACGCGTTCAACATGCCGCCGAACCGGGCTTCGGTTTCTTCGCGCGCGTAACCCGCGATCTCGAAGGCCTTCAGCATCACATCGGGATCGTGGTTGCGGATCGCGCCCGACGACAATTCGATGCCGTTGCACACGATGTCGTACTGGAATGCCTTGATGCCGAGAATGGTGTCGGCATCGGCCTTGTCCAGAGCCATAAATTTTTCGCGGTCGAACTGCGGCATGGAGAACGGATTGTGCGAGAAGTCGATGCGCTTCTCGTCCTCATTCCACTCATACATCGGGAAATCGACGATCCAGCAGAACTTGAATTCGTTCTCGCTGATCAAGCCGAGTTCGCGGCCCAGGCGGATGCGCGCTTGCCCTGCCAATGCCGCTGCGCGATCTTTGCGGTCGGCGGCGAAGAACAACGCGTCGCCCGCTTTCACGCCGACTTTCGCGGCCATCTGCGAAAGGGCTTCCGCCGGGATGAACTTCGCGATCGGGCCTTTGCCCGTCAGCTCGTCGCCTTCGGCTTCGAAGATAACGTAGCCGAGACCGGCAGCGCCCATTTCGCTGCGCGCCCAATCGTTCAGCTTGTCGAAGAAGGAACGCGGCTGCGAACCGGCGCCGGGCGCCGGAATGGCGCGCACGACCTTGTTCTTGAAGGCTTTGAATTCCACATCGTCGCGCGCGAAGATTTCGCTCACGTCGGCGATAACGATGGGGTTGCGAAGGTCCGGCTTGTCCACACCATATTTCAGCATGGAGTCTTCATAAGTGATGTGCGGGAACGGTGCGGGCCACACCTTCCGGCCGTTGGCGAATTCCTCGAACACGCCGTGCAGAACGGGCTCGACGGCGGCGAACACATCGTCCTGCGTGACGAAGCTCATTTCGAGGTCGAGCTGGTAGAATTCGCCCGGGCTGCGATCTGCGCGGGCATCTTCATCGCGGAAACACGGCGCAATCTGGAAGTAGCGGTCGAAACCCGCCACCATGATGAGCTGTTTGAACTGCTGCGGGGCCTGCGGCAGCGCGTAAAACTCGCCGGGGTGCAGGCGCGAGGGTACGAGGAAGTCGCGCGCGCCCTCGGGCGAAGAGGCCGTAAGGATCGGCGTCTGGAATTCGGTGAAGCCCTGGTCGATCATCCGTCTACGGATCGATGAGATCACCTTCGAACGCAGCGTGATGTTGCGGTGGATGCGGTCGCGGCGAAGGTCGAGAAAGCGGTATTTCAGACGCGTCTCTTCCGGGTATTCCAGCTCGCCGAACACCGGCAGCGGCAATTCCTGCGCCATGGACTGAATCGAAACCTGTTCGATGCGGATTTCGATTTCGCCGGTCGGCAGATCCTTGTTCGCGGTTTCCGCCGTGCGCGCCACCACCTTGCCGGTGACGGTGAGCACCCATTCGGAGCGTGCCTTGTCAGCCTCGGCGAAGGCTGGCGAATCCGGTTCCACCACGCATTGGGTCAGGCCGTAATGATCGCGAAGGTCGATGAACAGCAGCCCGCCATGATCGCGGCGGCGGTGCACCCAGCCGGACAGACGCACGGTCTCGCCCACCTCCGCCTTGCGCAGTTCTCCGCAGGTATGGGTGCGATAAGCGTGCATGTCCGGCCCTCGAAAAGCGGCGTATGTGGCGGGCGGGCCGGGGCTTAGTCAAGGGCGGTATCCAACTGTCGCAAACCCCGGTTAACCTGCCGGGATCAAAGAGGATTCTGGCCCGTGACCCGACTCGTTTCCGCATGCATCGCGCTGAACCTGCTCGCCGCCCTGCCCGCCCATGCCGCCGACAAGCCGCACAATGTGGTGATCTTCGTCGCGGATGGGCTGCGCTATGACAGCGTGACACCAGACATCGCGCCCACGCTTGCCCGCGTGCGGCAGGAAGGCGTGGATTTCACCAACAGCCATTCCCTGTTCCCCACGCTGACCACAGCCAATGCTTCGGCAATCGCCACAGGGCATTTTCTGGGCGACACGGGCGACTACGCCAACACGCTCTATGTCGGCTATCCGGTGAAGGCGCGAGACAATTCGCCGGTCGTCTTTCTGGAAGACGATGCGATCCTTGCCGACATCAAAAGCCATTTCGGTGATGGCTACCTCGGTCAACCGTCGTTGATGGCGCGGGCGCGAACGGCAGGTTTCACTACGGCCGTCATCGGCAAGACCGGCCCTGCCCTTATTCAGGATATCAATGCCACGGCGAAAGATGCCATCGTGCTCGATGATAGCTATGGCAAACCAAGTTATGACGGCGAGACCGGCAAACCGATCCTGACCGACGAACTGGCCAAACAGATTGCGAAAGTCACGGGCCTCGACAAAGCGCCGGACACCGCCGTGCCAAACATCGTGCAGCAAACCTATCTCGTGACGGCGGCGACGCGCGCGGTACTGCCTTATCTGAAGGCGCAGGACAAACCGTTCGTGATGCTGTTCTGGTCCCGCGATCCCGATGCCTCGCAACACGCTTCGCCGGACAAGATCGGATCGCTGGTGCCTGGCGTGAATGGCCAGACGCCGCACGACGCCGTCACTAATACGGACAACGATCTGAAAGAACTGTTCACCGCATTGAACCGCCTCGGCATTGCCGACACCACCGACGTGTTCGTGACCGCCGACCACGGCTTCTCGACCATAGCCAAAGGTTTGCCGAATAAAGATGGGGAGATGGGGCCGCCGTCATATCCGGCTGGTTTCATCGCGCTCGATGTCGCGCAGGCGTTGGGACAAAAAATATTCGATCCCGACGCCGGCAATTCCGAAATCGATCCCACGAGCGGCGATCATCCGCCTCGCGGCGACGCGCTGATCGGGCCTTCGCCGGATGCGCCCGTGGCCTCGTTGGCGTCAAATGGCGGTGCGAGCTTGATCTACACAGTCGGTTCTAACCAGCAGCGCACGGCGAAACGCATATTCGACGCGATTATCCAGAAGCCGTATGTCGGAGCGCTGTTCGTCAGCGATGCGCTGCTGAAAGGCCACAAGACAGATTTCGCGGGCGCGCTGCCGATGAGCGCGGTCAATCTCGTCGGTTCGGCAAAAGTGCCGCTGCCCGCCATCGTCGTCAGCTTCCGTTCGTTTGTCGCCAAAGATTGCCATCTCGCGGCGCTGCTTTGCGCGGCAACGATTGTGGATTCCGCCCTGCAAACCGGTCAGGGCATGCACGGCAGCTTCAGCCGCGCGGACACGCGGAATTTCATGGCCGCCATCGGGCCGGATTTCAAACGCGGCTTTGCCGATAACTCACCCGTCAGCAATGCCGACATCGTGCCCACCGTTGCGCATGTTCTGGAGTTTCCCGCCGACAAAGGCCCCGGAATGTTGAAAGGACGCGTCGCGAGCGAAGCGTTGGTTGGCGGTGCGCCAGTGAAAACGGTGACGTCGAAAGTCTCGTCGGCTGCCGCTGCGAACGGCTTCCGCACCGTGCTCGACGTCGAGCAAGTTGGGGACACGCGCTACTTCAACGCTGGCGGCGATCCGGGGCGTGTGGTTGGCTTGCAGCCGTGAAGCCATCAATATGTATTCGACACCTGCGGAACAGACACGATGACCTACGGCTTTCCCATCGACCCCAAGCTCGATCTCGTTCTGGAGCGGGTGGTCGATGTTCCGCCGGAACTCGTGTGGCGGGCATGGACGGAACCTGAGCATGTCGTGAAGTGGTTCACGCCTGCCCCGTGGACAACCATCGCCTGCAAGATCGACCTGCGCCCCGGCGGCCTCTTCCACACCGTCATGCGCTCGCCCGAGGGAGAGGAATTCCCTGGCGATGGTTGCTTTCTGGAAGTGGAGAAGAACCGCAAGCTGGTCTGGACGGCCTGCCTGCTGCCCGGCTACCGGCCCAAGGGGGCCCAGCCAGGCGAACTACCCTTCACAGCGACCATCCTGCTGGAGCCGGAGGGCGCTGGCACCAGATACACCGCCATCGCCGTCCACGGCAGCGAGACCGACGGTAAGCGGCACACCGAGATGGGCTTCCACGACGGCTGGGGCAAAGCGCTGGACCAGCTAGTGGCCCACGCCAAGGCGAACATGTAGCCGCGCCCATCGTTCTGGCGGTGTACCCAAGCCCCGAATCCGCTATAGCCGATCCATGCGGATTGTGGATTCCACGGGGGAACTGGAAGCTCTCTCGGCCGAACTGGCCAAAGCCCCCTACATCGCGCTCGACACCGAGTTCATGCGCGACCAGACCTATTGGCCCAAGCTCTGCCTGATCCAGGTGGCAGCGCATGGCATCGAAGCGATCATCGACCCGCTGGCCGACAAGCTCGATCTTTCGTCATTCCACGCGCTGCTGGCCGACACCAGGATCGTGAAGGTGCTGCACGCGGCACGGCAGGACATCGAAATCTTTTTCCATCAGGCGGGCGTCGTTCCCGATCCGCTGTTCGACTCGCAGGTGGCCGCAATGGTTTGCGGTTTCGGGGAAGCCGCGTCCTACGAAACGCTGGCGCGCCGGCTTGCTCATGTCGAGATCGACAAGTCCGCCCGCTTCACCGATTGGAGCCGCAGGCCTTTGAGCAAGCGGCAACTCGAATACGCGTTGGCCGACGTCACCCATCTGCGCACGATCTACGAGGCGCTTTCCAAAGACCTCGAACGCACGCATCGCACAAGCTGGGTGGAAGAAGAGATTGCGGCGTTGAAAGACCCGAACCTCTATCGCCTCGATCCCAAGGATGCGTGGAAGCGATTGAAGCCGCGCACGTCCAGCAAGAAATTCCTTGCGATGCTCGCATCCGTCGCGGCATGGCGCGAACGCGAGGCGCAGACGCGCGACGTGCCGCGCAACCGCGTCCTGAAAGACGAAGCGATTTTGGAAATCGCAGCCCATCCGCCGGAAGATGCCGAAGGTCTCGATCACATCCGCGCCGTGCCGCGCGGCTTTGGCGCCTCGCGTCAGGGCAAGGGATTGCTGGAAGCGATCGCGGAAGGCCGTCATGCTGCGCCGCCGCCGGGGTTCGAGCCGCAACCGCCGCGCCGCAAACGCGAACCGTCGCAATCCGCCATCGATCTGTTGAAGACATTGCTGCGCCTGCGCGCCGAAGAAGCCCGCGTCGCGCCTCGCCTGATCGCCAACGCCGACGACATCGAAAAACTCGCAGCCTTCGAGGATGACGGCGTGGCCGCACTGCACGGATGGCGCGAGGAGGTGTTCGGCAAGGACGCGCGCTTGCTGCGCGAGGGTAAGCTTGCGATTGCGCTGAAGAAGGGCGAAGCGGTGGTGGTCTCCGTTGGCAAAAATGGAGATGATCCGTTCGTCACCTTCGACGAATGGAAAAATCCTGCCGACGAAAAAGCTTTCAAATCGCTTTGAATCTTATCTCCCCTTCACGGGGAGGTAAGAGATATTACGCAGCCCAATCCGCCATCGGAGTCGGCTGCAGGCCGAAGCCGGATTCGAAATCCTGGAAGATCGTCACCAGTTCCTCGGCATCGGCGCGGCCGGAATGACCGCGCGGAAAGCGGTAGCGCCAGAAACTCGAAATGTGGGACAGCGCACCCATCTTTTCGCCGATGGAAAGAAACATCGCAGGCGCACTCAAAAGAAAGTCGCGAAATGCCGCCGGCTCGCCATGCTCCACCAGCCGGGCGTAGGCGTTGTCGTAAGTGCGCAGCGACTTGCTCACATCAACGCCCGTCTTGCGGATGGCATCGATGATGCGAGACTTCGAAGCGCTGAGATAGGTGAGATATTCCGCGCCCAGCACGCCGACCGGCTGGATCGCCTTCAATTCGTGCACGGTTTCCTTCAGGTCGGGCCAGAAATTCTGCATGCACCATTTGTAGTAGAGAAAGCCGCGCCAGCTGAACACGCCTTCGCGGAACGCATCGCCGTCGAGGCCAAGCGTGGCGCGCAGCGGCGCGAGTTTTTCATCGACCTCGGTGGAAAGGAGCGCCGAAACGAGTTTCGCGGTCGAAGATTCCTTGCCGCCCAATCCCGCCAGCCGGATCAGCGCACGGATATTGCCCGACACATATTCATACATCCGGGCCTTGTCGGCCTGGGCGATGGAGAAATAGCAATCGGCGACTTCGTAATGGTGATTGCGCAAATGTTCGCGCAACAGGAACGGATCGAGCGACGGCACCGCGTTCACCAGTTTCAGCACGTCGAGATCGCGCTGCATCGTGCCTTCGCGGTAATTGCCGATCTGCTGCATGGCTTCCTGATAGCCGCGCTGTTCGAAGAAGAACGAACGCCCGCCGAGCCTGAGATCCTTCAGGTCGAACGGCACGATCACCTTGGTCGCCACCGAACGCGGCGAGAGGAACAGATAGGTCTCGTCCGCCCGCACGCGGTGCTTGAGCACGATGGCGGCGTTCATCACCGGAGACTGGAACAGCGGGCGGGCCTTGTAGTCGTCCTCGCCGCCATTGCTCTTGGCGATGGCCATGAGGTTCAGCACGCGGCTGGTGGAGGCGTTGCCCAGCGCGTTCAGGTAGCGGACTGAACGATCGATATACATGCTTCCACCGGCCCTTCTCGAACCGGCAAGGATAGTCAGGCTTGCTTAACGCGGGGTTGGCCGAAACCGCGGAATTTCAGGGAACCTGTCTCAGTTCGGGTCAGGTCCGCCGGTGAGAAGGTCATCGCCTTCCTCCTCCCCGGTATAGGGGTCTTCATCCGGGGCCAGTTCGTCGCTCGGCGACGGCACATCCAGGCCCGAGGGCGGCATGGCTTCCAGAAAGCCCGCGGCTTTCAACTCGTCCACGCCCGGCAGGTGGCTCACGCTTTCCAGTCCGAAATGGACCAGGAAGTCTTCCGTCGTGCCGTAGGTCACCGGGCGGCCCGGGGTGCGCTTGCGGCCACGGATCTTGATCCAGCCCACTTCCATCAGCGCGTCGATGGTGCCCTTGGAGAGCGCCACACCACGAATGTCTTCGATCTCGGCGCGGGTCACCGGCTGGTGGTAGGCGATGATGGCAAGCGTCTCGATGGCCGCGCGGGACAGGCGGCGCTGTTCCGGCTTCTCTCGGCGCAGCAGGAACGCCAGATCCGGCGCGGTGCGGAACTGCCATTTTCCCCCAACATTCACCAGGGTTACGCCGCGACCTTCATAAAGCCCCTGAAGTTCGGAAAGCAGCGTCTTCACGTCCACGCCTTCCGGCAGGGATGACGCCAACGCCCTCTCGTCCAGCGGCTCGCCGGCTGCAAAAAGCAGCGCTTCGACCATGCGCAGGTGTTCGCCGGCTCTTTCCGGCTTTTGTTCTTCTATCTGGATGTCTTCTTCTGTTGTCATTGCCTGCGCGATCTCGACCAACCGTACTGCCCGGTTCATGGCATTGCCTCCGCCCGTGGCGCCGTGCGGTCCTTCACATAGACCTCATCGAACGCCTTCAACTGCCGGATTTCGACCTTGCCGTCGCGCGCCAGTTCTAGGCACGCCAGCAAGGTACTCGCAAGCGCCGAGCGTCGCCGCTCGCCGCCTGACCATTCGAACGGAAGCAGCTTTGCGAGGCTGTTCCATTCGGGAATTTTGCCCAGCATCCGCTCCAGCCGCTCGCGCGCCTCTTCGATCAGAAGCACCGGCGCGTGCTTGGGCCGATAAGTTCCGCCGCCCAGCTTGCGCACGCGTTGCGTGGAATAGGAACTGAGGAGGTCGTAGAGCGTGTCGGTGTGCGTGCGCAGACGCACGACATTGATCGGTTCCGGCATGCCGCGCCCGAACACCTCGCGGTCCAGCCGGTCGCGCGCCATGAGACGGGCCGCCGCCTCGCGCATTGCTTCCAGCCGCTGCAAGCGCCAGCGCAGTCGCGCCGCCATTTCGTCTGCCGTCGGTTCGCCGTCGGAATTGGCGGGTTGCGGCAACAGCAGGCGCGATTTGAGATAGGCAAGCCATGCCGCCATCACGAGATAGTCGGCAGCGAGCTCCAATTTGCGCGGACCCAGGGCTTCGATGAAGCCGAGATATTGTTCCGCAAGTTTCAGCACCGAGATCTTGGCGAGATCGACCTTCTGGTTCCGCGCGAGCGCGAGCAACAGGTCGAGCGGGCCTTCAAAGCCGTCGACGGTCACCATCAACGCTTCGTCGGGAGCTGCCTCCACCTGCGGTTTGAAATTGTCGAAGGCTTCGTCGAATTCGCTCATGCGACGGGCGCCATAAGTTCGGCGAGGCGGCGTTCTGCCTTGACCCAGTTGAAATTCGCCGGCGGTTTCAGATGCGCAAGCGCCTGCTCAGCCCGTTTCAGGCTCAGGCCTTCGAGCGGTCCGGCTTCTGCCGCCACGTCCTGCATCTCCGCGAATCCACCATTGCAGTGGAGCACGACATCGCAGCCCGCGAACAGGGCCGCCTTGGCTCTGGCACGAATCGAACCTGTGAGTGCCTTCATCGAAAGATCGTCCGACATGAGAACGCCTTCGAAACCAATTTCGCCGCGAATCACATCGCGAATCACCTTGGGGCTGGTGGTCGCCGGACGATGATCGTCGATCGCGTCGTAAACGACATGCGCCGTCATCGCGAGCGGACAATCCGACAGGCTGCGGAAGGTCACAAAATCTGTGGCGCTGAGTTCGTCCGCGCCAGTCTTCACATGCGGCAGTTCGAAATGCGTGTCGGCGGTGGCGCGGCCGTGCCCGGGAATGTGCTTCATCACCGGCAGCACGCCGCCATCCAGCAGCCCTTCGATCTGCGCGCGGGCCAGGTCGATGATCGTCGCGGGCTCGAAAGCGAACGCGCGATCCCCGATCACGTCGCTGGCCCCTTCCACCGGCACATCGAGCACCGGCAGGCAATCGACGTTGAGACCGACTTCGTTCAGGTCGTGCGCGATCAGGCGCGCATTCAGATAGGTCGCCTCGCGCGCCCGTTCCGGATCGTTCGCATAAAGATCGCCGAACACGCGCGCGGCTGCATGCGTTTTCCATTCCGGCGGTTTCATGCGCGCGACGCGGCCTCCTTCCTGATCGACCAGGATTGGCGCATTCGCATCGCCCACGGTTTCGCGCAAGCCATCGCACAGCGCGCGCAGTTGCGCGCGATCAGCGATGTTCCGGCCGAAGACGATGAAGCCCCAAGGCTGCGCCTCACGGAAGAAAGTGCGTTCGTCGTCCGTGAGCGTAAGCCCGGCGCAGCCATAGATGGCGCGCGTGCGCATGGAAGTGCCGCTTATCCTTTCGCGGGCAAGCAGCTTGCCCCTTCCGCCTTGAGCTTGGTGCAGAAATCCGCGGCCGCCGCCTTGTCGGAGAACGAACCGGTGCGCAGCCGGAACCACGTACCCTTCTCGCCCAGATCGACCGAGACGATGTTCGGGCTCATACCGCCCAGCGTTCCGGAATGATTTTTCTTGAACGCACTCCAACCGGCTTCCGCTTCGGCCTGCGATTTGAATGCCGCGATCTGCGCCACGTAGGCACCCGAAGCGGTCGAGACAGTCGCCGGAACGGGAGCAGGCAACGCTTTGGCCACAGTGACCGGGGCCGGCGCAGGTTTGGTCACAACCGGCGCGGGGGCCGGTTTCGCCACCACCGGAGCAGGCTTCGCAGCCGCCACCTGGACGGGCGGCTTCACGGGCGCCGGGGCTGGCTTCGGAGCCGCCATCGGGGCCTGCTGAACCGGCGCGGGAGCTGGCGGCGGAGCTGTGTGGACAGGTGCGGGTGGCGGCGTCTGCGCTGCCATATGCTCCGGAGCCGGAGTAGGCGCGGGTGCCGGTTTGGCAGGGGCAGGCTGTGCACCGGCGACCGGATGCTTGGGTCCGAAAGCCGAGAACATGGGCTCGCCCGGCTGGGTGATGATGGACGGCAGGGCATCGTTCCTGGCCGTGTCGGCAGGTGCCTTGCTGTTGTAAATCTTGAGGTTCCTGTAGGGGTTTGCCGCCCCGCCCGGCTGATCCGGCGCGGTCTTCATGGGGCCGGTTTCGGCGGCGATCACGCGCGGTACGTCCTGGCGACCGCGTTGCACGCCTTGCGTGTAGGCCAGCCACACCACGCCAGCGAACGCCGCCAGAACGAGCAGCGCGATAACGATCAGAAGCGGAAGCCTTGAGCCCTCATCGTCGTAATCGTCCTCCGCGCCGTCAAATACGCGGACGTCGTCGGAAGGTTCGTAAAGGCCCGGTTCGATTCTGGCCATCGGTTACCAACTCCACAGAATCCAGACAGCGGCAAGGATGTTACCATCCCCACGGCGGCCCTGTCACAGTTCTATCTCCCTATGGAAGATGCGGCCGTATTCCTCAAGGGCGTAGCGATCGGTCATGCCGGCGATGTAGTCGCGCACCACGCCCCCGGTGGCGGCATCGCCCGGCGCTCCGCACAGTCGAGCCCAATCCGGCGGCAAAAGTCCCGGGTCGGCGCTGAGGGCGGTAAACAGGTCCTCTACGACTTGCTGCGCTTTTTCAACGGGCGCCATGACACGCGGATGACGGTACATGTGCGTAAAGAGGAAATCCTTCAGTGCACGGATATTCTTGGCCATGGGATCGGAAAAACTGGCAAGCGCCCTTCCCTGCCCGCGCACATCGTCCGCCGATTTGGGTTGCGCGCTCGCGAGCCGTGCCTTCGTCTCCGCAATCAGATCGCCGACGAGGCGGCCCATCAACCGGCGCACGAGTTCGCCGATGAAGCGGCCCAATTCCAGTTCGCCGTATCTCGCATTCACCTCGCGAACATCGGAACCGGCGAGCGGCGCATCGCGCAGATCGTCAATCGTGAACAGCTTGGCGCGCAGGCCGTCGTCGATGTCGTGATTGACGTAGGCGATGTCGTCGGCCAGCGCCGCGATCTGCGCTTCCAGCCCCGGCCAGGAATCGAGATCGAGCTTCATGCGGGCGTCGAAACTCGAAATCGGCGCGGGCAATTTCTTGGCCGTCAGCGGGCCGTTGTGTTTCACGAGCCCTTCGAGCGTTTCCCACGTCAGGTTCAATCCATCGAAATCCGCGTAGCGATGTTCGAGTTTGGTGACGAGGCGCAGCGCATGTGCGTTGTGATCGAAGCCGCCGATGGACTCGGTGACTTTGCTGAGCGTCGCCTCGCCCGCATGGCCGAACGGGGTGTGTCCCAGATCGTGGGCGAGTGCGAGCGCCTCGGCGAGGTCTTCATCCACCGCCAGCACGCGCGACATGGAACGTGCGAGTTGCGCCACCTCCAGCGAATGGGTGAGCCGGGTGCGGTGATAGTCTCCGCCTTCATGCTCCACGAACACCTGCGTCTTGTGCTTGAGGCGGCGGAAGGCGGCGGAATGGATGATCCGGTCCCGGTCGCGGCTGTAGCAGGTGCGCGTGGGGCTTTCGGGTTCCGCGTAGAACCGGCCCCGACTGTCCGCCGGGCGGGCGGCGAACGGCGCCCGGGCAGAGGGGGGCTCGAAAAGGGGCGGAAGAAGGCGTCCGGGCAGGGTTTCCATGGCCTTTGCGCAGTGCTTCGGCAATGACTACATAGGACCCATGGACGCCCAAACAGCAACCCCCACCTCCGCCCCAATGACGGTTTCCGCCCGCGCCGCCCGGCGCATCGCGGACATCCTCAACGCCGAGCCCGGCCCTGTGATGCTGCGGCTGGCCGTGACCGGCGGCGGCTGCTCCGGCTTCCAATACACCTTCACCCTCGACGACACCCGCATGGACGACGACCTCGTCATCGAACGCGACGGCGCGACCGTGCTGGTGGACCCGATGTCGCTCGACTTCCTCAAAGGCGCCGAACTCGATTTCGTCGACGACCTGATCGGCGCGGCGTTCAAAGTGAACAACCCGAACGCCAGTTCATCGTGCGGCTGCGGAACGAGTTTTTCGGTTTAGACGAGAGACGCAACGTGGGCAGGCTCAGGGGTGGCGCCAATTCCGAGGCTGAGGCTGAAAAGCTAACATTGACTGAGTTGAACACGTTGATCAGTCATGCGGAGTGGCGTTTTTCTCGCGGTGGATTGAATTCAGCGCTTCGGAAAGAAGCGTTCAAGCGTCTATTGTGGCTTGAACAACAACGTGAGCGCCTTCACAAGATTCCCGCTCCCATCAGGTCATACCCAAAACGCGGCTCCACATGAAAATCGCCACCTGGAACGTCAATTCGATCAAGGCGCGTCTGGAGCCGGCGCAGGCCTGGCTCAAGGCGGCCAGTCCGGATGTGGTGGTGTTGCAGGAGATCAAATGCGTCGATGACGCGTTTCCGCGCGAGGTGTTCGAGGATCTCGGCTACAATTGCGCCGTACACGGACAAAAAACGTACAACGGCGTCGCCATCCTCTCCAAAAGTCCGCTGGAAGACGTGACCCCGCGCCTGCCCGGCGGCGATGGCGACGATCATGCGCGCTATCTCGAAGCCATCGTGAAGGGAAAGAGCGGTGTCGTGCGCGTGGCCTCGATTTATGCGCCCAACGGCAATCCCATCGGCACCGACAAGTTCAAATATAAGCTCGGCTGGCTCGAACGGCTAAGGCTGCATGCCCGCGAACTTCTAGCGCTGGAAGAACCCGTGGCGCTGATGGGCGATTTCAACGTCATTCCCACCGAAGACGACGTTCACGATCCCAAAGCCTGGCTCAACGATGCGCTGTTCCAGCCGGAATCGCGCGCGGCGCTGCGTCGCGTGATCAACCTCGGCTACACCGACGCGTTCCGCGCCTGCCACGCCGAAACGAACCAATACACATTCTGGGATTATCAGGCGGGTTCGTGGCAGAAAGACAACGGCATCCGCATCGACCACATCCTGCTGTCGCCGCATGCAGCCGATCATCTGAAGCAATGCGAGATCGACAAATACGTTCGCGGCGGCGACCGGCCCAGCGACCACGTGCCGGTGTGGTGCGAATTGGATATCTAACCCGGCGAAACGTCGTTCACGTCACCGCTTTTCCGCCGCTCTATAGACCATGCTCTTGTCCCTCTTCCCGACGGCAATGACGACAACGATCAACACCTCGTCGCGTACTTCATAGACGAGGCGATAGCCGACCGAACGCAGCTTGATCTTGTAACGATTTTGGCTTCCGGAAAGTTTGGACGCCGGAACGTGTGGGTTTTCGAGACGCTCCTGGAGCTTTTTCTTGAATTGTTCTCGCGTGCTGTGTGCGAGCTTGTCCCACTCTTTCCTGGCGGGTTCGAGAAATGCGAGCTTATAGCTCATCCAGCGAGACCATGATCACACGCTCGTTCCTGCGTGCATCGGCGATCGCATTCAGTTCCGCATCCTCAAGGCGCTCCATCATTTCCTCGTAAGCCTCCGCAGGAACGCAATAGAATGCGGGCTCATTCCGGTTCAGGATCGCCACAGCGCCGCCTTCGCCAGCCTTCACGGTCCCCATGGGGTTGCGCTTCAGGTCGGAAACACTTGCGATCTTGTCGGTCAGAATGACAGCCATGGCATATTCCTTGTACGCTTATTGGCACTTTAATTAGTACTTTTATTAGTGCTTTTCAAGGCGCGTTCCAGCCCTAACGACCAGTCAAGTCGCAAGTATCTGATATTCCGGTATTATATTTGATCCTAATCCCTTTAACCCGGCGGGACGTCGTTCATGTCGCGCTCGAAGATGGCTTCGAGGCTGGTCAGGTTCATGCCGTGTTTGAGCCAGTTGTAGGGGGTGAGATTCACCGCCTTTATCAGCGAGCGCCGCACGCCGCCCTGCCCGCCAAGATCGAAATCGATCACGTTGATGCAGCCGGTATCCTGTTCGAACGAACTCATCGCGTTGAGCCCCGCCCCGCAGGCCCAGCTGAGGATCAGTCGGTTGATGCCTTCATGCGCCACGACGAGAGAGGTGTGCCAGTCCGGCTGCTCCAGCAACCGTTCGATGGAGGCCACCGCACGTGCCTGCGCTTCCGCAAACACTTCGCCGCCTTCGTGATTGGTCGCGCCGGGTTCGTGCGCGCGTTCGAAATAGGCGTTCATCGCGCGGATGAGATCCTCGCGGCTTCTCACCGGTGGAAGTTTGCCGCCATGAATTTCGACCAGACCGGGATCGATTTCCAAAGACGGCGCATCTTTCAGGTGGGCCAACACGCCTTCCGCCGTCTGCTTGGTGCGCGGATAGCCGGAGCAGATGGCGCGGTCGAACTGCACATGGGAAAACGCGTGCCCCGCTGCCTCCGCCTGGAGCTGGCCGCGGCGCGTGAGAATGACTTCGCTCAACGCGCCGGTCTCGACCACCTTGCGGTTCATATAGTCCACATGCCCGTGGCGCATCAGATAGATGCGCCGGCGGGACTCCGTACCTGGCAGAAAACGCATGTCAGATCGCGCCAACCTGCGAGAGTTTGTCGATCTCGGCGCGGCTGAAACCCCAGCCCGAAAGCGCGACGTCGTTTTCCGCACCCGTCACGCCGCCCTGCACTTTCGGAACCGTGCGGGAGAAGCGCGGCGCGGGCGCGGGCTGCACCACGCCGTCGATCTCGACAAAGGTTTCGCGCGCGACATTGTGCGGATGTTTCGGCGCTTCCTTGAGCGAAAGCACCGGCGCGTAACACACATCGCTGCCCAGCATGATCGCATCCCACTCGTCGCGCGTCTTGGTCTTGATGACGGCGGCAAGTTTTTCCTTCAGTGCGGGCCAGCCTTTCGGGTCCATCTGCATCTCAAAGGCGGAATCCGTGATGCCGGTCTTTTGCAGAAGCTCGCGATAGAATTGCGGCTCGATGGAACCGATGGCGACGTATTTGCCGTCCTTCGTTTCGTAGGTGTCGTAGAAATGCGCGCCGGAGTCCAACAGATTCACGCCGCGCTCGTCGCGCCACATGCCCATCGCGTTCATGCCGTAGAACATCGACATGAGAGACGCCGCACCATCCGTCATCGCGGTGTCGACGACCTGGCCCTTGCCGGACTTCTTCGCTTCCACCAATCCGCAGACGATGCCGAACGCGAGATACATCGCACCGCCGCCGAAATCGCCAACAAGGTTCAGCGGCGGCACAGGTTTTTTCCCTGCATTGCCCATGCCGTGCAGCGCGCCGGTGAGGGCTATGTAATTGATGTCGTGGCCCGCGGCCTGCGCGAGCGGACCCGTCTGCCCCCAGCCGGTCATGCGGCCGTAAACGAGCTTCGGATTGCGCGCGAGGCACACATCGGGACCGAGACCCAGACGTTCCATCACGCCGGGGCGGAAACCTTCGATCAGCGCGTCTGCTTCGCCGATCAATTTGAGCGCGGCTTCGACTGCTTCGGGTTTCTTGAGATCGAGCGCCACCGCCTTGCGTCCGCGATAGGTGACTTCCGTCTTGCTCGGCGAGCGGCCGCCCTTGCGGTCGATGCGGATGACGTCCGCCCCCATGTCAGAAAGTAGCATTGCGGTGAACGGGCCCGGCCCGATACCTTGGAACTCGACAACCTTGATCCCTGCAAGCGGACCCATGGCCCTTCTCCCTATCTCAATTGCGCCGTATTTCTTCTCTTAGCTGGCGGTCCAATGCAGGTAAACAGACACCGTTTCGCGTTTGGTTTTGTTGCGATTTTGGCCGCCACACCAGCTTTTGCCGCGCCGCACAAAGCAGCGCCCGAACCGATCGCCAAAGTGGATTCGATCACCGCCACCACCGACGACGGAAAGCTGGTGGTCACCGCGCACGGCGCGGTCAACAGCGGCGGTTGGACAAGCCCCCACCTTCGCCCCAAGGCATCCAAGGACGCACACGTGATGGCGTTCGAGTTCGTCGCCGTCCCGCCGCCGCCGGATGCCGCCGTCATTCAGGCGCTGGTGCCGGTCGAAGCACAGACAACGACGCCGCGTCCCGCCGCGCGGATCAGCGAGATACGCGTCGACGGCGAGAACAACGATGCGAGCTTCAAGATTCCGGAAGAAGAGACGGATCAGTAGTTCTTCTCACCTCCCCCATGTGGGGAGGTCGATAAAATCTAAGCGTAGCGAAGATTTTTCGGGTGGGGGGCGGTGTCCGTCATTATCTTCGGTCCCCCACCCGGATCGCTTCGCTCTCCGACCTCCCCAAAAGGGGGAGGTAAGATTCATCTAAAGCGACTGCCCGTCGTCCACGGTCAGCAGCGAGCCGGTGATCGACCGGGATTTCTCCGACGCCAGCAACAACAACATCTCGTCGAGATCGCCTTCCTTGGCCAGCCGTTTGCGCGGGAAGGAATTGATCTGCTTCTTGCCGCCTTCGCTCGCAAACCAGTCGCTGTTGAGTTCGGTTTCGATATAGCCGGGGCAAATCGCGTTGACGTTGATCTCGTGCCGCGCCCATTCGCGCGCCAGACACTTGGTCATCATCCCGATGGCGGCTTTGGAAATGCAATAAGCCGTCAAACCTGGCAGCACCTTGAACGTGCCGATAGAGGCAATGTTGACGATGCGGCCGCCCCTGGCCTGGCGCGCGATCATGCGGCGGCCGACTTCGCGTGCCAGAAAGAACGGCCCGCGAAGATTGGTGTTCATGACGGCGTCGAAACCTTCGTCCGACAGATCCACCACCATACCGAAACTGTTCATGCCGGCATTGTTGACCAGTATGTCTATCGGCCCCAGCGCCTTTTCCGCTTCGTCGAGTGCGGGAACGATTCTGCTGGCGTCGGTCACATCCAGCCCAATCGCCGCGCAACGCCCGCCCGCATTCTCGATTTCATCCTTGAGCGACTGCAGCCGATCGACGCGGCGGCCCGCAACGGCAACGGAGGCGCCCGCATCGGCCAGAATGCGCGCGAACCGGCGGCCCAATCCGCTGGTCGCGCCAGTGACGAACGCGATTTTCCCCGCAAGGTCTTTGGACATAAAATTCTCCGAAAAACGAATATCAGTTCCCCCTCGAAACACCATCCCGGGGCAGGACGCAACGGCTTTCGCCCGTTACCCTGACCGGTTATGGTGCGGGCCATGCAAATCGACATCGTTTCCGACACGGTTTGTCCGTGGTGCTTCATCGGCAAGCGCCGTTTGGAGCGTGCGCTCGCGCAACGTCCCGACATGTCTTTCGAGATCAGTTGGCGCGCCTATCAACTCGACGCGCTTGTGCCCCGTGAGGGCGTGGACCGAAAGACCTATATGCGCGCCAAGTTCGGCGACAGTCCGCAGGTCAAAGGGATGAGCGATGCGCTCCGCCAGGCCGGCACGCAGGAAGGCATTAACTTCGCTTTCGACAGCATCGAGAAACGTCCCAACACCCTCGATTCCCACAGGCTTATTCGCTGGGCTTCAACAGCCGGCGTGCAGGACGAAGTGGTCGACCGGCTGTTCCGCGCCTATTTCGAGCAGGGCCGCGACATTGGCAACCCCATCGTGCTCGCCGAAATCGCCAGCGAAGCGGACATGGATGTCGAACTCGTCGAACAGTTGCTCGCCAGCGATGCCGACCGCGAGCTGATCGAACGCGAAGACACGCTTGCACACGAGATGGGCATTTCGGGCGTGCCGACCTTCATCTTCGCCAACAAGTTCATGCTGCAGGGCGCGCAGGATTCCGAAGCGATCGTGCGGGTGATCGACAAGGTTCGGGAAAAACTGGAAGAGCTGGCGCTCGAAGAAAGCTGATTATGCCGCGTCGGCAACCACGCGGTTGCGGCCGTCGCGCTTGGCGCGATAGAGCGCCTGGTCGGCGCGATGCAGCAGCGCTTCCGCCGTATCCTTTTCGCCTTCCGACGATGCGATGCCGATACTGATCGTGATGTTCAGCTTCTTGGGATCGCGGCTGATTTCGAATGCCGTCGCTTCCACGCTGCGGCGCAAACGCTCGGCCACCGCATAGGCGAACGAAATATCGGTGTCCGGCATCACGACCACGAATTCCTCGCCGCCGTAACGGCAGGCCAGATCGATGCCGCGCACATTCGCGCCGATGCGGGCCGCGAATTCGCGCAGCACTTCGTCGCCGATGTCGTGGCCATAGGTGTCATTGACCGACTTGAAGTAATCGATATCCATGATGAGGAAGGCGAGCGGCCTGCCCGTCTTGCCGGCATTGGAGATCAGGTTCGACAGGTGGCGTTCCATGTAGCGCCGGTTGTGCAGGCCGGTGAGCTGATCGGTGATCGCCATTTCGAGGCTGAGCTGCACATTGTGGCGCAGACGGTCGGCATAGCGCTTCTTGCGAAGCTGCGTGCGGACGCGCGCGGTAAGTTCGTTCTTGTCGACGGGGCGCGTGAGATAATCGTTCACGCCCATTTCGAGCGCCTGCGTCAGCTTGCGGCGTTCGCCTTCGCTCACCACGACGAGAATGGGAACGTTGCGGCCTTCCGGCAGCGAACGAAGCTGCGAACACAGCCGCAGGCCATCGAAGCCGCGCATGCCGAGGCTGACGACGATGAGATCGTAATCGCCGCCCTTCACGCGAACGAGCGCTTCTTCGAACGTATCGACGGCCGCCACTTCGTTGGCGGGCTTCAGCGCATTGTTGAACCACGCCACGGATTCCGGGCGATCTTCGATTATCAGAATGCGGCCCGACGGCGCGCTTTCGATCAGCGTTTCGGCCGGATCGATCAGGCCCATGCTTTGCCCGGTCGATTCACGCATGCGAAGTTCGTCCGTCATCATCTTCAGGCGGACAAGGCTGCGCACGCGGGCGAACAGGGCCGCGTCGTCGACGGGCTTGGTGAGAAAATCGTCGGCGCCCGCTTCAAGGCCTGCCACGCGGTCGCTCGGCTGGTCGAGGGCCGTGACCATGATGACCGGCACATGCGCGGTCTTGGGATTGGATTTGATGCGGCGGCAGGCTTCGAAGCCGTCCATGCCCGGCATCATCACGTCGAGCAGGATGATGTCCGGCGCGCATTCTTCGGTCTTGGCGATGGCTTCCATGCCGTTGAAGCCGGTGACGACCTCGAAATATTCGGCCGTCAGCTTGGCTTCGAGAAGCTTCACATTCGACAGGATATCGTCGACGACCAGAACGCGCGCTGTCATGGGTTAACCCACGAAGCGGCGAACGGTTTCCAGGAAGCTCGTAACGGAGATTGGCTTGGAGATATACGCTTCGCAGCCGCCCTGGCGGATGACTTCCTCGTCGCCCTTCATCGCGAAGGCGGTCACCGCCACGACGGGGATGGCTTTGAGCGAATCGTCTTCCTTCAGCCATTTGGTGACTTCCAGTCCTGAAACTTCCGGTAACTGAATGTCCATCAGGATGAGATCGGGGTGATGTTCGCGCGCGATGTCGAGCGCTTCCATTCCATCCTTGGTCTGGAGGATGTTGTAACCGTGGGCATCCAGAAGATCGTGGAAGAGCTTCATGTTCAGCTCGTTGTCCTCCACGATCAGGACCGTCTTTGTCTTCGCGTCCATTTGAGAGCGCTCCGCGCCTATCCGTTCCGGGCGGCGAGTCCCCCGGATGCCGTTCTGTTTGCTAGTATTAGGTCCAATGTCTTAACGCTCCCTTGACGATGGACGGCCAAATGACACCGAAGTCAGCCGAAGCACTCGCCCTCAAAGCACTGGAGTTCCTTGCGAATTTTCCGGACAACCTGGACGCGTTCCTGGCCGCCTCGGGTATTAACGGTTATGAATTGCGCGAACGCATCGAGGAACCTGCCTTGCTCGCGGCCGTTATCGATTTTGTGCTGAGAAATGAACAGCTTCTGACCGACTTCTGCGATGCCGCTTCAATCCGTCCACGCGACGTTCATGTCGCCCATCATGTGCTTGTGGACCTGTGATGCCGGTCATCGCCGAACCCGAGACGATCACCCTCTCCGGCCGCCCTCTTCTGATCGTGGATGCGGACGAGGTGTTGTTCATGTTCGTTGACGGATTCATGAATTTTCTCGAATCGCGGGGTCTCTACCTCGACCTCACCAGTTACCGGCTCCACGGCAATGTGAAGACCCGCGGCGACGATTCGGTGGTGGAGAATCACCACGTCACGCGCCTGCTCGAAGACTTCCGCGCAGATCTCGATTCGCTCGAAGCGGTGGAAGACGCGCAGCACGTCTTGAGCGGTCTTTCGGCGGAAATGGACATTGTCGTTCTTTCCAACGTCTCGACATCGCAGGCCGCACCGCGTTTGCGCAATCTTGCGGCTGCGGGATTTCCCTATCCGCTGATCGCCAACAGCGGACCCAAGGGACCTGCGGTGAAAACGCTCTCCACCCGCGGCGGCCATCCCGCATTCTTCGTCGACGATATTCCACCGCATCTCGCTTCGGTCGCAGAGCAAGCACCCGATGTCTTCCGCATCCATTTCATCGGCGATCACCGTTTGAAGCCGCTCCTCCCCGCCGCCGATCAAGCGGATCTGCGCGCCGACACATGGCGCGAGATCGGCGATTTCGTGCGAGCCAAATTGTCGGAGACGGCATGAGACTTGGCATCGACCTTGGCGGAACGAAGATCGAGATCATCGCGCTCGACGACAACGGCAACGAATCCCATCGCCATCGCGTGCCGACGCCGCACAGCGGATATGACGAAACCATCCGCGCCATTCGCGATCTGGTGACCGGCACCGAAACAAAGCTCGGCGTGAAAGGCAGCGTCGGCGTCGCCATTCCCGGCGCGATCAGTCCGGTGACGGGACTTGTGAAGAACGCCAATTCCACGCGCCTGATCGGCCATCCGCTGGACAAGGATTTGAGTGCCGTGCTCAACCGACCCATTCGCGTCGCCAACGATGCGAACTGTTTCACGCTGTCCGAAGCGACCGACGGCGCGGGCAAGGGTTACGACGTCGTTTATGGCGTCATCCTCGGCACCGGAGTCGGCGGCGGCGTGTGCATCGGTGGACGCGTGCTGACCGGCCCTCATGCGATTGCAGGGGAGTGGGGCCACAATCCCCTGCCCGCCCCACGCGACGACGAGATCGCAAACGCCCCCGATTGCTATTGCGGCAAGCACGGCTGCATCGAATCCTGGTGCAGCGGGCCTGCGCTGTCCGCCGACTACAAGCGCCTGACCGGAAAAGAAATGAGTGCGCCGGACATTTCGGAATCCAAAGAACCCGCTGCGATCGAAACGCTGGAACGGCTTTACGACAGGCTTGCCCGCGCGCTTGCCACGCTGGTCAACACGCTGGACCCCGATGCCATCGTCCTGGGCGGCGGGCTTTCCAATATTGAGGCACTCTACACCGAACTTCCGCCACGCGTGCTGCACTATGCGTTCACGCCGGAAACGCCCTCGCGCATCCTGAAAAATGTGCATGGCGATTCCAGCGGCGTGCGCGGCGCGGCCTGGTTGTGGCATAAGGACGAGGTGGCCCAAGGCCTGCCGAAGTGAGCGCATTCTGCCGCGACTGCCTGACCGATGCCCGTCCGGGCATTGCGCGCTGTGCGAAATGCGGAAGCCGGCGCATTCTTGCGCATGACGAACTGGACACGCTGTCAATCGCTCACCTCGATTGCGACGCGTTCTACGCGGCCATCGAAAAGCGCGACAATCCGGAATTGCGCGACAAGCCCGTTCTCGTCGGCGGCAGTTCGCGGCGTGGTGTGGTTTCGACCGCCTGCTACGTTGCGCGTATCGCGGGCGCGCGTTCGGCGATGCCGATGTTCAAGGCGCTGGAGCTTTGCCCCAACGCCATCGTCGTCAAACCGAGCTTCGCGAAATACACCGTCGCCGCCAAAGCCATCCGCGAGATGATGCTCGATCTCACGCCGCTCGTCGAACCGCTGTCGCTCGATGAAGCCTATATGGACCTTTCCGGTACCGAAAGGCTGCATGGGCGGACGCCCGCGAAGACGCTCGCGCTGCTGGCCAAAAAGATCGAAACGGACGTCGGCATCACCGCATCTATCGGGCTGAGCTGCAACAAATTTCTCGCCAAACTTGCCTCCGATCTGGACAAGCCCCGCGGGTTTGCCGTGATCGGCGCGGCAGAGGCCAAGGGTTTCCTGCGCGAAAAGCCGATCTCGTTCATTCGCGGCGCCGGTGCTGCGTTGCAGGCGCGGCTGGCCAAAGATGGCATCACCCGCATTTCCCAGCTGCAGGACATGGACGCGCGCACGCTTGCGCAGCGTTACGGCAACACCGGGCTTTGGCTGCACCGCCTTTCGCAGGCGCAGGATGTTCGCACCGTCGATCCCGAAGGCGAAACCAAAAGCATCTCCTCCGAGACGACGTTCGAGACCGACCTCTCCGATTTCGGCCAGCTCGAACGCATCCTGTGGCGTCAGGCCGAACGCGTGTCGACGCGCGCAAAAGCCTCCGAACTCGGCGGGCGCACCGTCGTTCTCAAGCTCAAGACCAAATCCTTCCGCATCCGCACGCGCAGCGCCTCGCTCGACGCGCCCACACAGCTTGCCGACCGCATCTTTCGCGTGGCGCGCGAAGCCCTGAAACGCGAATGCGATGGCACCGCCTATCGGCTTCTCGGTGTCGGCATCTCCCAGCTTTCCGGGACCGGCGAATGCGATCCGCCCGATCTGGTCGATACGGGCGCAGACAAACGCGCGAAAGCCGAGCACGCAATGGACAAGGTGCGCGCGAAATTCGGCGGCGAGGCCGTGGGTAAGGGACGGGGGATGCGTTAGAGGGTTTGGCGTCTACGTCCTCCCCCGCTTGCGGGGGAGGGGGACCGCGTTAGCGGTGGAGGGGGCGACGCCGCACTGGCGTTTGACTTACCCCCTCCGCCCTCGCTTCGCTCGTGGCACCTCCCCCGCTTCGCGGGGGAGGAAGTTTAGATCGCGAAATTTGCTCTCTATCCGTGATGCGCTTTCAACGTATCGTAAAGCTCCGGCCTGCGGTCGCGGAACAGGCCCCATGAAGCGCGCATCTTTGCAATCTCGTCGAGATCGAAGGTGGCAATAGCCACGCCCTCTTCCGTGCGACCCAATTCGGAAACGATTTCCCCCGTCGGCCCGGCGATGAAGGACGAACCGTAGAACGTCATCTCGCCGTTCTGGCCTTTCTCTTTTCCGATGCGGTTGGACGCCACCAGCGGCACGTAATTCGCGCCCGCATGTCCCTGCATCACGCGCCGCCAATGGTCGCGGCTGTCCACCGGTGGCGCGGGCGGCGGTTCGGTGCCGATGGCGGTGGGATAAAGCAAAGCCTCCGCGCCCATCAGCGCCATGGCTCGCGCGGTTTCCGGAAACCACTGGTCCCAGCAAATACCGCAGCCAATGACGCCGAATTTCGTGTTCCAGACTTTGAATCCCGTATCGCCCGGCGTGAAGTAGAACTTCTCCTGATAACCGGGACCATCGGGAATGTGCGACTTGCGATAGAGGCCGAGAATGCTTCCGTCGGCATCCACCATCGCCAGCGAATTGAAATGCGCGTATCCCGCCTTCTCGAAGAAGCTGACCGGCAACACCACGTTCAATTCTTTCGCTAGCGCCGCCATCTCCGCGATCACCGGATGATTGGCGAACGGTTTGGCGAGGTCGAAATGATCGGCCAACTGGTCCTGACAGAAATACGGCGTTTCAAAAAGCTCCTGCAGAAGGATCACATTGGCGCCGTGCCCAGCCGCCTTGCGCACCATCTCTTTCGCCTTGGCGATGTTCGCGGGTGCGTCCCACGAACAGGCGAACTGCGTTGCCGCGAAGGTGACCTTTCTCATGCCGGTTCCTGTTGGGTAATGCAGTGGATGCCGCCGCCGCCCTGCACGATGTCGAGCGCATCCACCTGCAAAAGATCGCGATCGGGAAAACAACTGGCGATGATGCTACGCGCCTCTTCGTCGTTGGGATCGTCGAACGACGGCATCACCACCCCGCCATTGGCGAGATAGAAATTCACATAGCTTGCCTGCAACAACCGGCCCTGCCAGTCGCGCCGCTCGATGCGCGGTTGCTGGATTTCCACGATCTCCAGCTTTCGGCCTTCCGCATCGCGTGCGTTGCTCAGGCGGAACAGCGCATCCATCACCGGCTCGTAATCGGGATGCGCGCGCGACGACGGCACACCCACGATCACGCGCCCCGGCCCCGCGAAGCACGCGATGTTGTCGACATGCCCGTCCGTTTCATCGTCGGAAAAGCCTTCGCCCAGCCAGATGATGCGCCGCGCACCGGTGAACAGCGCCAGCCGCTCCTCGATCTGCTGCCGCGTCAGGTGCGGGTTGCGGTTTTCGTTCAATAGACATTGTTCCGTCGTCAGCAAAGTCCCCTGGCCGTCGGAATGAATGGCGCCGCCCTCGCAAACAAGCGGCGCATGATAGACCAGCGTGTCAACCGCCCCCGCGGCGCGCGAGGCAAACTCGGCATCGTTGGCGTAAGGATGATATTTGTTGCCCCACGCGTTGAACTGCCACTGCACCGCGGCCTTGCGCCCTTCGGGATCGGTCAGGAATGTGGGCCCGATGTCGCGCGACCAGGAATCGTCCAGCGACACTTCGAAGGTTTCGATGCGCCCCTGACAGGCGAGTTTCGGCTCGGCGGAATCCTGCGGCCGCACCGCCATCACCACCGGCTCGAAGGACGAAATCGCGCGCGCCACACGCGCCACGGCCTGCTTGGCGCGCAACAATCCTTCCGGCCCGCCCCACACTTCGGTGCGGCAGGGCCAGCACATCCAGGTGCGCGCGTGCTCGGTCCATTCCGCGGGCATCGCATAGCCGTCACGGGCGGGACAGGGATCGTCGGCATCCAACCTTTTGTTCATGTCTCTCTATAGCCGTTCGGATGTTGCCGCGGAAACCCCTCGCGTCCAGCGTCGCGGCTGATTACAATTTGCCGGACATCTGGAGAATTTCATGGCCGGAAAAATCGAAACGCGCCTCAAGGAACTTGACATCACTCTGCCCTCTCCGCCCGCGCCGGTTGCGAGTTATGTGCCTTATGTGGTGAGCGGCAATCTGGTTTTCATCTCCGGCCAGGTGACGCTGGCGGCCGACGGTTTGAAATATGTCGGCACCGTCGGCAAGGACATGACGATCGACGACGGCAAGGCGGCAGCGCGGCTTTGCGCGGTGAACGTGCTCGCGCAACTCAACGCCGCGTGTGGCGGCGATCTCGAACGCGTGATGCGGTGTGTGAAACTGACCGTCTTCGTCAACGCCGTACCCGGCTTCACGCAACATCCCGAAATCGCCAACGGCGCATCCGATCTGATCGTCGAGGTGTTCGGCGAAGTGGGCAAACATTCCCGCGCCGCGGTAGGCGCGGGCTCGCTGCCGCGCAATGTGGCCTGCGAAGTCGAGGCGATTTTCGAGATCGCGTGAGCAAATCCGAACTGATAGCCCGGTTGTATGGTCCGGCCTCCACGATTGGGGAGGCCGCATGGAATGCTTGCGCCAATCCGGAACAGTCCGACGATCCGCATCCGTTCACGCGATACGAATTTTTTGCGGCTTGCGAAGAGTCCGGCGCGGCCACCGCGCGCAACGGCTGGCGGCCCTGCCACCTCGCCATCGAGCAGGGCGAAAAGATCATCGGCCTGCTGCCGCTTTATCTGAAGAACCACAGCCAGGGCGAATATGTGTTCGATCACGGCTGGGCGGATGCGTTCACGCGGGCCGGCGGCAGCTATTATCCGAAACTCCAGGCAAGCGTTCCCTTTACGCCCGTCACCGGCAAGCGGTTTCTCGTTGCCCAAGGCGGCGATGAAAAAGAAATCCGCAAGGCGCTGATGGGTGCCGCGGCAACGGCTGCGGAAGAACTTCACGCCTCGTCCGTTCACATCACCTTCCTGACCGAAGAGGAATGGCGGGATGCGGGCGCGTTCGGCTATCTGCAACGCACCGATCAGCAATTCCATTGGGAAAATCGCGGCTATGGCAGCTTCGACGAATTTCTGGGCGAGCTTTCGTCCTCCAAACGCAAGAACCTGCGCAAGGAACGCGCCGCGGTTCGCGAAGCGGGCATCGAATTCGACTGGCTGACCGGATCGGACATCACCGAAGCGCATTGGGATCATTTCTTTGCGTTCTATATGGATACGGGCAGCCGCAAATGGGGCCGGCCCTATCTCACGCGCAAGTTCTTCAGCGTGATCGGGCAGTCCATGTCCGAACAGATCGTGCTCATCTTCGCGCGGCGTGGCGAACGGTATATCGCGGGTGCGCTCAACCTGTTCGGCGGCGGCGTGATCTTCGGGCGCAATTGGGGTTCGCTCGAATACGTGCCGTTCCTGCACTTCGAGACCTGCTATTACCAGGCCATCGATTTCGCCATCGCGCGCAGGCTGAAACGCGTCGAGGCGGGCGCGCAGGGCGAACACAAGCTGCTGCGCGGCTACATGCCGGTGCCCACCTATTCGGCGCACCACATCGTGCATGACGGGTTGAGGCGTGCGGTGGGCGAATATCTGGTCCGCGAGCGCGAAGCGGTGGCCGAACAGATCGAACAGCTTGCAGACTACGGGCCTTTCCGCAAAAGTTCATAATCCTCGAAAGGCAAGCCATGGCTTACGACCCCAACAATATCTTCGCGAAAATCCTGCGCAAAGAATTGCCCTGCATAAAAGTCTATGAAGACGACCTGACGCTGGCCTTCATGGACATCATGCCGGCCGTCGAAGGCCACACGCTGGTCATCACCAAGGAAGCGGCGGAAGGCATTCTCGATCTGTCGCAGGAAGGTGCGGCTGCGCTCATCAAGACGACGCAGAAGGTCACGAAAGCCGTGAAGAAGGGGCTCGATTGTCCCGGCGTAATGCTCGCGCAGTTGAATGGAGCGGCGGCGGGCCAGACCATCCCGCATATTCACTTCCATGTTCTGCCGCGCTCGCAGGGCGCCGATTTGCATTTTCACGGCCGCACCATGGTAAAACCCGATGTACTGGAACCAATCGCGGCCAGGATCCGCGCGGCACTCGCATGATCCTCGAACACGCCGTCCTCAACATCAAACGCGGCCAGTCGAAAGCATTCGAGGCGGCGATGGCAAAGGCGCGTCCGCTGGTCGAAGCCACGCCCGGCTTCCAGCGCATGGAGGTGAGGCCCTGCATCGAAAGCAAGGACCGCTACTTGCTGCTCATCTGGTGGGGTTCGGTGGAGGCGCACACGGTAGGCTTCCGCCAATCGGCGCGGTATGGCGAATGGCGCGAGCTGCTGCACCATTTCTACGAGCCCTTCCCCACAGCCCAGCACTACGGGCCGCCGCTTTGAGACCCGGCGCCTTTCGGCGATAGTCGGGACACAAGATTCGGCGGGGCGCGTTCATGCGGATTGCAATCATCGGGGGCAGCCGGGGTGTCGGGCTGGCCGTCGCGAACGAGGCGGTGGCACGCGGCCATGAGGTGGTGATCGTCTCGCGCAGCGATCCGCGGCTGATACAGGACAAGGTCCACTGGCTCGGCGGCGATGCCCGCGATTCGACCGTGCTGGAACGGGCCGTGAAAGGCTGCGACGCCACGGTGACCGCACTCGGCGTCACCAAAACGTGGAGCAACACCAATCTTTTCTCGCAATCCGCCGTAACTCTTGTCCGCACCATGCAGGATGCGGGGATAAAGCGCGCCGTGCTCGTCACCGGCCTCGGCGCGGGCGACAGCCGCGGGCACCAGGGCTGGCTCTACGACAACGTTCTGTTTCCCGTGTTCCTGGCGCGGAGTTATGCGGACAAGGACCGCGCGGAAGCGATTTTTCAGAAGAGCAATCTCGATTGGACCATCGTGCGTCCGGGGCGGCTGACCAACGGTCCGAAGAAGGACACGGTCGAGGCGTTGCTCACGCCGGAAACCTATCGCTACGGATCGATCTCAAGAGCCGACGTGGCGGCGTTCGTTCTCAACTGCGTGGAGAAAGGCAACTTCCTGCGCCAGACGCCACAGATCGTGGATCGCGCCTAAGCGGGCACTCTTTCCGGTTCGGATAGCGCCACGATGGAACGCGTGCCGTCCTTCGTCCATTCCAGCAGCCATGCCGCGGCGATCAGCACGCCCATTCCGGCGAGGTTGAAGACAAGCTGCAACATGCGGGATTGACCGGCCTCCATCCACAGAACGTGACCAGGCACCGCCAGCAGAACGCCCATGCAGAAGATCGCCAGCGAATGGCGCCCGCAACGCGCGAGCGCGCGTACCAACGCAAAACGCGCCATTGAAGCGGCAGCCGGCATCCAGCGCGCGGTCAGGATGACGAGCGCGAAGAAGCTGACCAGCCGCACCGGCTCCAGAACGGTCTTCTCGATGGGAAGATCGATCAGGAAAAGCGTGGGGAACGCGGGAATGAGCGCATGCAAGGCGTTGGTGAACTGCATGGCCGCCGCGGCAAACGCCATCACACCGGCACCGATGAGCACCGGTCGGCTCAACAGCAGCGGCTTGTAGCGGTTCATTTGGCCGGAACCGAAAGCAGCCCCGATCACGAACACGAATTGCCAGGCAAACGGATCGAAGAACCAACCCTCGCCGTCCGGATGCGTGGTGGCGTTCCAGCCGAACACCTGCGTTCCCAAATAAAGGAGGGAGGACGCCAGAAGCACCATCCAGGGACCGCGGCGAAGCGCTGCGAGCAAAAGCGGCAGCAGGGCAAAGAACACCGTATAAAGCGGCAGGATATCGAGATATTGCGGCTGAAACCGCAGCATCAGCGATTGCACGAGTGTGGTTTCCGTCTGGGCGACGAACGCCTCGACGCGGAAATAGTGCAGATACCCCGTATCGGGCAGCACCGCCGCGATAGCGCAGATTTCGGCGACGAAGAAGAACAGCAGCACCATCTGCGCGGCATAGATGTCCCATGCGCGCCGCCAGATGCGGGCGGCGGCGGCCATGAAACCGCGCGTATCGAGCGAACGCCCGTAGACCATGGCGGCGACAAAGCCGGAGAGAAAGAAAAACAATTCCGCGGCGTCGGAGAACGCGAAAGACTGAAGTGTGGCAAGCGACAGCGGATTGCTCGGCACGTGATCGGCGAACATCATCATCAGCGCGCTGCCGCGCAGGAAGTCGATCCGGATATCGCGCTTTTCCATCTTCGGTCCGTCGTGTTGGGGGCCGCGCACCGGCCGTGACTCTTTTCAAATACGCGAAAGTTTTGCGCCCTTTTTGCGGCAACGCAAAGCGAGTTGCGGACAATTATCCTGCAATCTTGGCGAAAGATATAGGAAATCCTGCGCAGAAACTCGATACACGAAGTCGAAGCGATTCTATTCGCTCAACCGGGCATCCGTTCGAACAGCGTCAACCCTTCGGGGAGCGCAACCCAATCGGCTTTCTGGCTGAGAAAAATCGCCATCGTCGGTTGGAAGTGCGCGGGATCGTCCAGCGAGCCCGCATAAACGGTATGCCCGCGCGGATTGCCGATCTCGCCACCGAAAACAAGGCCGCCACACTCCGGACAGAAATTGCGTTGCGACACGCGGCCGTCGGATTGTGGGAGCGAGTGCATCCTCGTCTCGCCCCTGAAGGTGAGCGTGCCGGGCGCAAAGCCCAAAAAGCCGATATAGCCGGAGCCCGACGATTTGCGGCAATCGCCGCAACAGCAAAAGCCCGCATAAAGCGGCTCGGCGTTCGCTCCGTAGCGAAGCGCGCCGCAGAGACAGCCGCCGGTGATGGGATCGCTCATGCGATATTCCCGTCGCGTGGTTAGTGACGAAGCTGTGCTTGCCCCGCCGGTGTCAAGCGAACGAGCGCGCCGTGGTCACGATCAAACTCGCGGCTGATGAACCCTCTGTCGTTGGCTTCTTCCCACACTTGCAGGCGCGGGCACGATGTCCGCCACGCGTCCATCGCTTCGAGATAGGGACGGTCTTCCTTGGAAATCCATTCCAGAAGATCGCGGACCAGGCCATCAACGATTTCATTCACGATGTGCCCCGATCCAGTCAGACGCTTTCTTCTTTCTTCGGTTTTTTGCGCGATGCCGTTTGCGGCGGTTTCGGCTTGGCTGTTTCGTCCGTGATGAATTCGAAGGCGAGCTTGTCGGCCTCGCGGTCGAGCAGGACCCGCACCGTGCCGCCGTTCTTCAGTTTGCCGAACAATATCTCGTCGGCCAGCGGTTTCTTGATGTTGTCCTGTATCACGCGGGCGAGCGGGCGGGCGCCAAAGGCATCGTCGTAGCCCTTTTCGCCGAGCCAGCGCGTGGCTTCGGGCGTGAGATCGAACGTCACGTCGCGGTCGATCAACTGGCCTTCGAGTTCCAGCACAAACTTCTCCACCACGCGGTCGATGGTATCGCGGCCGAGCGGAGCGAAGCTGATCGTGGCGTCCAGGCGGTTGCGGAATTCCGGCGTGAAGAGCTTCTTGATCGCCTCTTCATCCTCGCCTTCCCGCTTGCCGCGGCCGAAACCGATGGAATCCCTGGCGGCATCCGATGCGCCCGCGTTCGTGGTCATGATGAGCACCACGTTGCGGAAGTCGATCTTCTTGCCGTTGTGATCGGTCAGCTTGCCGTGGTCCATCACCTGCAAAAGAATGTTGAACAGATCCGGATGCGCCTTTTCGATTTCGTCGAGCAGCAGTACGCAATGCGGATGCTGGTCCACGCCGTCGGTCAGCAAGCCGCCCTGATCGAAGCCGACATAGCCCGGCGGCGCGCCGATCAGGCGACTGACCGTGTGACGCTCCATGTATTCCGACATGTCAAAGCGCAACAGTTCCACGCCCATGATGGAAGCAAGCTGTTTGGCGACTTCGGTCTTGCCGACGCCGGTGGGGCCGGAGAACAGGTAACAGCCAATCGGCTTCTCCGGCTGGCGCAGGCCGGCACGCGCGAGTTTGATGGCGCTCGACAGTGCGTGGATCGCATTGTCCTGCCCATAGACCACGCGCCTGAGATCGCTTTCGAGATTGCGCAGTTGCTCCGCATCGGTCTTCGACACCGATTTCGGTGGGATGCGCGCCATCTTGGCGATGACCTCTTCCACCTCTTTCACGCCGATGACTTTCTTGCGGCGCGATTCCGGCAGCAGCATCTGCGATGCGCCCACTTCGTCGATCACGTCGATCGCCTTGTCGGGCAGCTTGCGGTCGTTGATGTATTTCGCCGCCAGTTCCACCGCCGCCTTAATGGCTTCGGCGGTGTAGCGGACCTTGTGATATTCCTCGAAATACGGCTTGAGGCCTTTGAGGATCTTGATCGCGTCGGGCACGGTCGGCTCCGCCACATCGATCTTCTGGAAGCGGCGGACAAGCGCGCGGTCCTTTTCGAAATACTGGCGGTATTCCTTGTAGGTGGTCGAGCCGATGCAGCGCAGCGATCCTGCCTGCAGGGCGGGCTTCAAAAGGTTCGATGCGTCCATTGCGCCGCCGCTGGTCGCGCCCGCGCCGATGACGGTGTGGATTTCGTCGATGAAGAGAATCGCGCCCTTCAGGTTCTCCAATTCCTTCACGACCGACTTCAGCCGTTCCTCGAAATCGCCGCGATAGCGCGTGCCAGCGATCAGCGCGCCCATGTCGAGCGCATAGATCGTGGAATTCACCAGCACTTCGGGAACTTCCTTTTTCACGATCTTGCGGGCCAGACCTTCGGCAATCGCCGTCTTGCCCACGCCGGGATCGCCCACGAACAGCGGATTGTTCTTGGAGCGGCGGCAAAGGATCTGAATGGTGCGTTCGACTTCGGCGTCGCGGCCGATCAGCGGATCGATGCGGCCCTGCTTGGCTTTCTCGTTCAGGTTCACGCAATAGGCTTCGAGCGCCTCGGTGCCCTGTTTGACGGCCTTGTCGCCCTCTTCATCCTCATCGGCGCCGCGCACGGTCTTCTGCGTGCTCATGCCGGGACGTTTGGCGATGCCATGGCTGATGTAGCTCACCGCGTCCAGCCGCGTCATGTTCTGCTCTTGCAGGAAATAGACGGCGTGGCTCTCCCGTTCGGTGAACAGCGCCACCAATACGTTCGCACCCGTCACTTCATCGCGGCCGGAATTCTGGACATGCAGCACCGCGCGTTGCACCACGCGCTGGAAGCCGGTGGTGGGTTTGGCATCCTCGCCATCTTCGATCACCAGCGTCATCAATTCTTCGTCGACATATTTGACGAGCGAGGTGCGCAGCGCGTCGGTGTTCACGTTGCACGCCTTCATCACCTGCGCAGCGTCCGCATCGTCCATCAACGCGAGGAGGAGATGTTCCAGAGTTGCGTATTCGTGATGCCGGTCGCTCGCGAGTTTGATGGCGCGGTGAAGGGCCTGCTCCAAACTGCGGGACAATGATGGCATCGACGCGCTACTCCTTCTCCATGGTACATTGTAGAGGATGTTGATGGCGGCGGGAAAATTCAATGACCTGCGCCACCTTTGTTTCCGCAACTTCGTAGGTGAAGACCCCACAGATGCCCACACCGTGGCGGTGGACATGCAGCATGATCTCGACAGCGCCTTCGCGGCTCTTGTTGAAGAAGGTCTCGAGGATGTGAACGACGAACTCCATCGGAGTGTAATCGTCGTTCAGCAGAAGCACCTTGTAGAGGCTGGGCTTCTTGGTCTTGGGGCGTGTGCGCGTGACGACGCCGGTTCCCGAACCGCCGTTGCCAGTGCCCTGACCGTCCTTGTCGTCCTTCATACCCAGACTCTAATCCGCACCCATTACTTTATCGCCTAATAGATAAGGGGAAGAAGGGTATGGCGCGCAACCAACTTATTTTTTTGAGGATTTCGGGCTTGAAAAACAAAAAGGCCCGGCATGGGGCCGGGCCTTTTTCGCGAAAAGTACGCTCGCGGATGGATCAGGCGGCAGCGCGGAAGCTCTGCACCGTATCAACCCACGCCTGATAGCGGCCCTGGATCGGCTCGAACGCCAGCTTCGTCGAGGCGACGAAGATTTCGTTCAGCTTGCTGACTTCGCCCACATAGGCTTCGAAAGCCGACTTGGCGAAATCGGTCTGGAGTTCGAACGCTTCCTGCGGCGACTTCGACGCCAGCAGAGCCTTCGCAGCGGAGATCGAATCTTCGATCGACTGCTTGGAATACGCATAAATCTCGTTGTGCAGCGTTTCGGCGCCCTTGCCGGCGGCGTTCGCCGACTTCACGTAGGCTTCGACGGTTTCCTTGCCGTAGCCCATGAGTTGATCGTAGCCCTTCACGGCCTTTTCAAAACCCGTCTTGAACGCTTCCGTGCCCGTCTTGAGCGCGGTTTCAATGCCTTCGGCCGCTTCGGCGCTGGCCGCTTTTGCCTTCGGTGCCATAAGAAATTCCCTTTCTTTGGTTACGCATCGCTTCAGGGGCCAGCTCGGCCCTGTTGCAGTGCAACATGACCTATATGCGGTGCACCATTGCGGATGTCAAGGGCTTTTGCTGCGGCGCACAAAAGGTTCATCCTGGGAACTGCAGGTTCCCTTAACCAAGATTGCTAACCCTTCATAAAGCCCGGAGATTCATAATCAATTTGCAATAAAGGGTTGCGCCGACGAGGGGAATTGTGTCTCAATGCAAATCAAGGTGGGAAAACTTTAACAACACCGAATAGGGGCTGTGTACATGCTTTTTTGGCCGCGCGCCGCGGGAGGCGCGACCATGCGTAAGGCTTTCGTTTGGACCGTGGCAGCGGGTTTTGCCGCCATGGCCATGCTACCGGCTCAGGAAGCGTCCGCGGCATCGCGTCACGCGAAGGTCCATCACACCCGGATTCTGCACCAGAATCGGAAACTCAAGGCCGCTGCCTGGGTTCCGCCTCACCCGACCGACCCCAGCAAGGACGCCGCCCTTATCATCGACGGGCGCACCGGGGCCACCCTTTATGCCCGGAACGAGGATGCCATCCGGCACCCCGCCTCCCTCACCAAGATGATGACCCTCTACCTGCTGTTCGATGCGCTGAAGCAGGGCAAGGTCACGATGGATACCCCGCTGAAGGTCTCCTACCACGCGACCCAGCAGAAGCCGACCAAGCTCTACCTCAAGAAGGGCGAGACCATTCCGGTCGAAACCGCGATCAAGGCGATCGTGGTGCTTTCCGCCAACGACGTGGCGGTGACCATCGCGGAAAACCTCGGCGGCACAGAGTCCAAATTCGCCGACATGATGACCGAAAAGGCCCATCAGCTCGGCATGAAGGATACCCATTACAACAACGCCTCCGGCCTGCCTGATCCCGGCCAGGTGACGACCGCCGCCGATCTGGCAACGCTGGCGCGGCATGTGGCGTATGACTATCCGCAGTACTTCCACTATTTCTCGACCGTCAGCTTCAGCTGGCACGGCACGCCGCACATCACGCACAACAACCTGATCGGCAATTACGAAGGCGCCGACGGCATCAAGACCGGCTACACCAATGCCTCCGGCTTCAATCTCGTTTCCTCCGTCGTGCGCGGCGGCGAGCATGTCATCGGCGTGGTGATGGGCGGCTACACGGCCCGCTCGCGCGACCGCGAGATGGAGCGCCTGCTCGACGACACGTTCGATCGTGCCAAGACCAATCCCACCCTGCTCGCCCGCGCCGAAGTGCCGTGGCAGCAGATTGCGGCCAATTCCGGCGGCACGCCTGTCACCGCCGGTTTCGACGTGAACGGTGCGCCCACTAGCGCCATCGCCCAGAACAACGCCTTGGAGATTTCCAAGCGCTGGACCTTGCTCGCGGCGATGAACAAGGCCGTGAACCCGAACATGAAGGCGCCCAAATATCCCGACGAAGATGAGGACGCCGCCGAAACCGCCACCGCCGCTCCCGTTCCGACCGCCAAGCCGGTCCAGATCGCCAACAACTATCCGCAGACGTTGGTGGGCGCGCAGACCGACAACGACAACGCCGGTGAAGGCGACGTGGCGGACGATCAGCGCAGCACCGCAGCCGCAATGGGCGCACGCTCCTGGGCCATCCAGATCGGTGCCTATGCGTCCGATGCCATCGCGCACAGCGAACTGTCGGCCTATGCCCGCAAGGCCAACGACATGCTGAAAACGGCCCAGCAGATGGTGATCCCGGTCCAGTCGGCCAACGGACACACCATTTTCCGCGCCCGCTTTGGCCCGATGGCCGAACGCGACGCCCGCGATCTCTGCGCCCGCCTCACCGAACGCGGCCAGACCTGCTTCGCCACGATGAGCGCACGTTAAAAGACTCACCTCCCCTTGTCGGGAGGTCGGAAAACGCGGAACGCGTTTTACGGGCGGGGGGCCGAAGATCGCGACAGACACCGTCCCCCACCCGAAAAATTCCTCGCTTCGCTCAGAATTTTGTCGACCTCCCGACAAGGGGGAGGTGAGATCAACCACCCAACAAAACGTCCTTCGCTTCGTTGATCTTCGCGGCCAGATAACTTGTGCCGCCTTTGTCCGGATGGTTCTGCAGCATCAGCTTGCGATGCGCCGCGCGGATCTCGTCGTCGCTGGCGCCCGGTTCCAGACCAAGGACACGGTAGGCTTCAGCGCGTGACATGGCGCTGTCGTTGCGAGAGCGGGTTTCGGAACGCGATTGGGACTGTTTTTGCTCCGCCTGCCGCCACGCAGCCCCGAAGCGGCGGTCGAGATAGGTTTCGAGCAGACGCCTCGTTTCCTCGTCCGCGCTTGATTCGTTGTAGAGCGCCGTCAGGGCTTCGCGCGGCATCGCGCTCAGACGTTTGCCGGCGTGATCGCCCTTCAGCACCTCGCCATCCATCTCGCCCGTCATGTGATCGAGTTCGAGCGCGATCCACTCCGTCCGCACCGCGCTCGATTGATCGCGCCGCGGCCGCCGCGAACGACCACCACCGGAAGGAAATCGCCCGTAATGCGGCCAGCCGCCGGGCCACAGCCGGCCTTGCGTCAGAAGCGACCACGCCACCGTACCGATGAAGACCGCCAGCCCAATGCGTTCGGTGAGCGCGCACGCAATCGCGGCAAGCGCCAGCAAGCCTACGCCCACATAGCGAAGCGATCTGGCAAGCGTTGCGGGATTGGCCTGCGTGAAGGCGTAGCCCATGCCCAGAACGAAAACGAGAACCAGCGCGCCTGCGAAGACGAATGTCATTTACGGCCGCTCATCGAATGCGCGATCCGCAAAACCTCGCCGCCCATGCGCTCGCCATATTCGCGCAGCGCCACCTCGCCGCCCGCCGCATAGGCGGCCGCAGCGCCCAGCAGTTCCTTCAAACGCTTTGCAGAGCCCTCATCGAATTGCGCATAGACGCCCTTGGTCAGTCGCGCGACTTCGCGGAACACGGCCTCCGCATTCGGATGATGGCCTTCGTGGAACATGAACGCCGGCACGCCGAGCAGTGCGAGCTTGCCCGCCGCACTCGCCACCTGATCGGGATTTTCCTCGAAGCAGTCTCCCACATAGACGAGCGCCCCCACCTTGGCGCGCTTGCCCTCGTCGGCCGCGTGGGCGAGCACGCGATGAAGCTGCGTGAAGCCGCTGCGGCAGGAGACGCTGCGCATCCGGTCGGCCAGCGCGCCCGGGGTGGTGGCCCAGGGACTCGCTTCGAACTCGCCCGCGCCGCGGAAGAAGACAAGCTGCACCGCCAGCCCGCCCATCGCCTGCGCGACCTCGAACATCTCGGACTGGATTTCCGACGCGCGATCCCATGTCGGCTGGCGGCTCATCGTGGCGTCGATGGCGAAGATCAGCCTGCCCTTCACCTGATTGAGCGCCGGCACCTTGGCCGCCTTGCCGAGAAAGGCGTCGATCTCCTTCGAGCTGGAGCGGTTCGCGGGGAGGTTCTTGGCCATGGGGGATTATCTCGTAGAGCAAGATATGCTTGCAATCTTACCTCCCCATTTCGGGGAGGTAAGAAATTACGCTCCGCTCGCAAGCAGCGCAGCGTTGCCGCCTGCCGCCGTTGTATTGACCGTGTACGTCCGCTCCACGGCAAACCGCGAGAGATAGTGCGGCCCGCCGGCCTTAGGGCCCGTGCCCGAAAGCCCTTCGCCGCCGAACGGCTGTACGCCGACCACCGCCCCGATCTGGTTGCGGTTGACATAGAAATTTCCCACGCGCACGCGCGAGCGGATGAAATCCGCCGTCTCGTCGATCCGGCTGTGCAGGCCGAGCGTCAGCCCGTAACCGGTCGCGTTGATCGCATCGCACACCGCGCCCAGCCTGTCGGCCTCGTAGCGAATGACGTGCAGCACCGGCCCGAACACCTCGCGCTTCAGATGCGACAGGTCTTCGATCTCGAACACGCGCGGCGCGAAGAACACGCCGTTCTCATGTTCCGGACCGAGCGGAAGCTGGCGCAGGAACTTCGCTTCCGCCGACATGCGCGCGGCGTGTTTTTCGAGATTGGCGCGCGCCTCTTCATCGATCACCGGCCCGATGTCGGTATCGAGGTTCATCGGATCGCCGACCTTCAGCTCATCCATCGCGCCCAGGACAAGATCGAGCATCCTGTCCGCCACATCGTCCTGCAGGAACAACACGCGCAACGCGGAACACCGCTGCCCCGCACTGTCGAACGCGGATGAAAGCACATCCCGCGCCACCTGTTCCGGCAGCGCGGTGGAATCCACGATCATCGCATTCTGCCCGCCGGTCTCCGCAATCAGCGCGGCGATAGGACCGTTGCGGGCGGCAAGCGCCCGGTTGATCGCGTTGGCTGCTTCCGTGGAGCCCGTGAACGCCACGCCCGCCAGTCGCGCATCGGGAAAGATCGCATTGCCGATGGTCGGGCCGTCACCGGGGAGAAACTGCAACACCTCTTCCGGCACACCCGCCTCGTGCAGCAGCTTCACGCCGGCGGCAGCGATAAGCGGTGTCTGTTCGGCGGGCTTCGCCAGCACCGCGTTACCGGCGGCCAACGCACCAGCAACTTGCCCCGTGAAAATCGCCAGCGGAAAATTCCACGGCGCGATACACGCGAACACGCCGCGCCCATGCAGCGAGACCTTGTTGTCCTCGCCCGTGGGTCCAGGCAGTTGCTCCGGCTTCTGAAATTCCGCTCTCGCGCGCTGTGCATAATAACGCAGGAAATCTGCTGCCTCGCGCACCTCACCCAAGGCGGTGGGGAATGTTTTGCCCGCCTCGCGCACGGCAAGCGCCATCAGATGCGAACGGTCGCGCTCATAAAGATCGGCCGCCTTTTCCAAAATGGCTGCACGCGCATCGCCGCCTATCGCATCCCAATCGTGACTGGCGCGGTGCGCACGGTCGAGAGCCGCCAACGCATGATCGGCGCTCGCTTCGACAACTTCGCCCACCTTCCGCCTGCGATCGGAGGGATCATAGACCGCCTTTACATTGCGTGCCGTTTCCGCGCCGCTCGCAATGGCGGTTTGGGCGGAGGCGAGCGAGCGTTTCATCTCGCCAAGAACGGGCGCGGCAACAGCCGGATCGCTCCAATAGAAACCTTGCGAATTCTTCCGGTCCGGCAACATCTCCCGCGGCACGGGGATACGCGGATTGCGGCGCGGGTTCGCGGCGGACAGAACCGCAACCGGATCGGCCACGATTTCGTCTATCGGCGCTTCCTCATCGGCGAGGCGATTGACGAACGAGGTGTTCGCCCCGTTCTCTAGCAGCCGCCGCACCAGATAGGCCAGCAGATCTTCGTGACTTCCCACCGGCGCATAGACCCGCGTGCCGATGCCGCGCGCTGCCGGTTTGCGGAAATCGTGGAACACATCGTAGAGCGCCTCGCCCATGCCATGCAGGCGCTGGAATTCGAAATCGGTGCGGCTGCCCGCCAGCGTTTCGATCGCTGCCAGCGTGTGCGCATTGTGCGTGGCGAATTGCGGATAGAGCGCATCGCCGCCCGCAAACATCGCCCGCGCGCAGGCAATATAAGAGACGTCCGTGCCAGCCTTGTGCGTGAACACCGGATAATCCGCGATACCGCTTTCCTGCCCGCGCTTGATTTCGGTATCCCAGTACGCGCCTTTGACAAGCCGCACCGGAATACGCCGCCCACGCGTCCGCGCAAGTTCCGTAAGCCACGCCAGAACAGGCAGCGCACGCTTCTGATACGCCTGCACCGCGAGCCCCAATCCGTTCCAGCCCTGCAATTCCGGCGCGGCGCTCAACGCTTCGAACACGTCGAGCATGAGATCGAGCCGTTCGGCTTCTTCCGCATCGACCGTGAAACCCAGATTGGCCGCCTTCGCTTCCGCGGCAAGCGAAACGAGCGTCGGCACAAGCTCGCGCATCACGCGCTCGTGCTTGGCGTATTCGTAGCGTGGATGTAGTGCCGACAGCTTCACCGAAATGGAAGGCCGCGCGAACACTGTCGCGTCGTGACGCTCGGCCTTCTTCGCGATGGCCCGTAGCGCATCGCGATAAGAAAGCAGATAGCGCTCCGCATCGGCGCGCGTATAGGCCGCTTCGCCCAGCATGTCGAAAGAGTAGCGATATTCGCGTTCGGTGTTGTCGAACGCCTCGTCGATGGTGCGGCCCATCACGAACTGACGGCCGAGAATGCGCATGGCATAGGTGACCGCCTGCCGGATCACCGGCTCGCCCGCGCGGCCCACCAGCTTGCGCCAGATGCCTTCAAAGTCCCAACGGCTCGTTTCGTCCAGCCGCACCACGCGGCCCGTCAACATGAGCGCAAAGGTGGACGCATTCACGAACAGCGATTGCGATTTGCCCAGATGCTCGTCCCATCGCCCGTGGCCCAGCTTGTCGCGGATCAGCCGGTCGGCGGTTTCGGTGTCCGGCACGCGCAGCAGCGACTCCGCAAGGCACATCAGCACCACGCCCTCCTCGGTGGAGAGCGCATATTCCTGGAGCAGCGCATCGATGCCGCTACCCGCGGGCCGTGCGCGGATGCGGGTCACCAGTTCGCGCGCCAGAGCATGCGTCGCCGCCTCTTCCTTGGGCGAGAGACGGGCGCGTTCGAGCAGGCTGGCAGTAAGGGTGTTTTCGTCGGCCAGATAGACCGCGGAAATCTCGCGGCGCAGGTTTTCAAACGTCATGGGGTGTGTGCTATCGAGGGCACCGGATTGTAGCCCAGCGCCCTGCCCCACACCATGACCGCAGACATCGTCACCGACATTTCAGATTTGCGTTTGCGCATTGCCGATTGGCGCAAGGACGGCGCGCGCATCGGCCTGGTTCCCACCATGGGCGCATTGCACGAAGGCCATCTTTCTCTGGTGCGCGAGATCGGAAAGACCACGCAAAAGGTGGTGGTGAGCATTTTCGTTAATCCCACCCAGTTTGCGCCGCACGAAGATTTCGATCGCTATCCGCGCAATCTGGAAAGCGACCGCGCGAAACTTGCCGGCACGCCGGCACGCCTCATCTTCGCGCCCACGGTGGCCGAAATGTATCCGGACGGATTTGCGACAAAGGTGCAGGTTGGCGGGCCGAGCGAAGGGTTGGAAACCGATTTCCGCCCTCACTTCTTTGCGGGCGTGGCGACGGTGGTGTCGAAGCTCCTGATTGCGGCAATGCCCGACGCGGCGATTTTCGGCGAAAAAGACTATCAGCAGCTCCTCGTGATCCGACGCATGGTGCGCGATCTGGGTCTGCCCATCGAGATTCCCGGCGGCGCGATTTTGCGCGAAGCAGATGGGTTGGCGATGTCTTCCCGCAACGCCTATCTCAAACCGAACGAACGCATCGTGGCCGGGCGGCTGAACGTCATTCTCGCCGAAGCCATCGAACTGGCACGCGGCGGCAGCGAATTGGCCGGTATCGAATCCGATGCGGCAAACGGATTGCTGCGCGCAGGATTTTCATCGGTGGATTATGTCGCCATCCGCGATGCCGATACGCTGAAACCGATTGCGGACCTCGAACGTCCGGCGCGCATTCTGGCCGCGGCGAAAATCGGAGCAACACGGCTGATCGACAACATGGCGCTGTAATTCTGAACGACGTTCAGAAAACTTTTTTCGTTCATAATAGTCGCGCTCAAGAAAATTCAACGGCTTACAGAGCTATCGAACAAAAGTTCCACACGAGTTTGCTCTTGCAGCGCAACGCTGCTTCGTGCACAATAACCACCTTCCGGAAATTCTACACAGCGCCCCACCCTCCCCTTGAGGGAGGGTCGACAATTTGCGAAGCAAATTTCGGGGAGGGGTCCAAACTGCATGAGCGTTGACCCCTCCCCGAAAAATTCTTCGCTGCGCTCCGAATTTTATCGACCCTCCCTCAAGGGGAGGGTTTTTCTTTCTAAAGGAGACCCAACGAAACCAATTCGGCCTTCAATTTTTCCGGCAATCCTTCGCCGCCTTTTCCGCCGCGTGCATCGGGTGGTGCATCTTCCGGCTTCAGATATCGCCAACCCTGAAACGCACGATGCTGCCGTCTCGCGACAGGCACGAGCTTCTTGTCGTAGACGATACCGCAATGGGGCGTACCGCCACGCACGACCGGGCGCAGTTCGAGAATCTTCTGCCGCACTGCGATCTGGCCCTTGATGACCCAGTAGAGCGAGCCTTTGCCGACAATCTCGTCGGCGCGCTTGGGCGTCATGCGCGTGACATGCATCAGTTCGGGATTTTTCTTGCCCTTCTTTTTCTGCTCGCGGATTCGGCCAAGCTGCCATTGGGCAAGTTCTTCGACCGTCTCGACGCCGACGCAGAGCTTGATGATGTGCAGGGTCATATCTTGGCTTCGGTTTCAAATGTCAGGATCAACGCGCCCTCGCCCACCTGATCGCCCACGCCGACCGAGATTTCGGCGACGGTGGCGTCGGCCTGGGCAGACAGCGTGTTCTCCATCTTCATCGCTTCGAGGATGGCAAGCGGCGCACCGCGCTTCACCTTGTCGCCGGCCTTCACCAGAAGCTGGATCACCTTGCCTGGCATCGGCGCGGTGATTCGGTCTGAGGCGGAGCCGGAACTGTCGTCGCTGTCGAACGGATCGTAGAGCGCGAAAGTTTGCGTGTCGCCATTGTGCATGACGGCGATCTCGCCGGAGGCCAGACGCATCGCGCTATCGGCGGACGCAGGCGTTTGGACTTTGCCCGCGATGACGATTTCGGTAGCGCCGCGTTTGTGAACGATCTCGACGGGGAAGCGATCGTCGCCTTGGGTAAGGGTGAGACGTTCTTTCGCCTCGCCCGAGAGACGAAAACCGTCCTGCGCGTTC
>DATKJT010000070.1:0-47714 GCA_035543495.1 Rhizomicrobium sp.
CTTCACCCATGTTGTCACCCGCCGGGCCGATCTGCGCCGCCCCTTCCCCAAGGACTTCGCCAAGCGGCTGACCGGGCGCAAGGTGACGCGGCTGTGGCGGCGGGCGAAATATCTGCTGGCGGACCTCGACGATGGGCAAACACTGGTGGTGCATCTGGGCATGAGCGGGCGCATGGCCGTTTATGCCGACGGTCAGGGACATCAGCTCGGCATCTACGCGCACGAGGCATCACATCCGGAAGCCGGTCACGGCAAACACGATCACGTGGTGTTTGAGACGGATGCGCCGGCGAAGATCGTGTTTTCGGATCACCGGCGCTTCGGGTTGATGACGCTGGTTGAAGCCGGCAGGCTGAACGACGATCCGCTGTTCGATGGGTTGGGGCCGGAGCCGTTATCAAAGGATTTCGATGCGGCCTATCTGAAAAACGCGCTCAAGGGCAAACGCACACCGATCAAATCGGCGCTGCTCGACCAACGCGTGGTGGCGGGGTTGGGCAATATCTACGTCTGCGAAGCATTGTTCCTTGCAGGCATCTCTCCCAGGCGGCTGGCGTCGAAGGTTCAGCAGGACAAAATCGCGCCGTTGGTGGAGGACATCAAAGTCACGCTGAAGGAAGCGATCAAGGCCGGCGGCTCGAGCCTGCGCGATCATGCGCGGCCCGACGGCAGTCTTGGCGAATTCCAGCATCGCTTTCGCGTCTACGACCGCGAGGGCAAGCCCTGCCCCGGCCAAGGCTGCAAGGGGAAGATCAAACGCATCGTGCAGGCGGGGCGTTCGACCTTCTATTGCCCAAGCTGTCAGAAATAGCCGCTCCTTAAGGCCGGGGAAGCGCCTCGCCCGTTTCGAGCAGGCTCTTCAGACTCGACAGGATCATCGGCCAACCGCCGGAAACTTTTGCGATGAGATCGGAATTTTCGACATCGCTTTCGTGGCTGACGGTGAGCTTGACCATCGGCCCTGCGGTTTCGATCAAGTACGTCATGCGCGTAAAGCCTTCGTCACGCGCGACCTCGTGATGCTGGTGCTGCCAGGAGATGACCAGCTTGTGCGGCGGGTGGGATTCCAAGATCTTTCCGGCATCCCAGACTTCGCCTTTGGAATCTTTCATTTCCCACGGCGAACCTGCTGTCCAACTCGATTCCTGATACATGTTGAACCAATAGGTCTTCATCAGTTCCTTGTTGGTTAGCGCATCCCACACCTTCTCTGCGCTGGTGCGGATGTAAGTGACATAGAGGAATTTCGAATTGCTCATTTCCTTAGCTCCTTGAAGTACCCCGGCATGGCCATGACCTGCCTCACCGCCCCCCGCGTCACGCACCGACTTCAGGAAGAGAATGTCGATGGGCTTGCCGGTTTCGAGCAGGGATTTCAGGCTCGAAAGGACGAGCGGCCATCCGCGGCTGATGCCGCGCAGCATGTCGGAATCCGGTTCGAGTTCGCTGTGCGTGACGGTGAGACAGACAACGTCTTCGAGGTTTTCGAGTTCGAACGTCACGCGCGAAACCTTGTCGGGATTGTTCACGTCGGCAGCGTTGGCCCAAGTGACCACCAGCCGTTTCGGCGGTGCCGTTTCGATCACCTTGCCCGCGACGTGCGCGACGCTGGGATCGCCGATGCGCCGATGTTCCCATGCGGCACCGGGTTTCCACTCCGACGCCTGATTGTAGCCCCAATACTGCCGGGTCATCTCGGGATTGGTGATCGCATCCCACACCTTTTCCGGCGTGCTGCGGATGTACGTTACATAAACCTGTTTGGCCTTGTTCATTTGTTGTCTCCTTCCAACGCCTGTTTGAGTGCAGAGAGCGCAGCCAATCGACCGCGTTCGTATTTGCCGATCCACCGTTCGGCGATTTCGTTGATCGGAACCGGGTTGAGATAGTGCAGCTTCTCGCGGCCGCGCCATTGCACGACCACCAGATTGGCTTCCTCCAGAATTCCCAGATGTTTGGCGACCGCTTGCCGCGACATGTCCATCTCTTCGCAAAGCTCGCTGAGCGTCTGGCCGTTGCGCGCATAGAGGCGGTCGAGAAGCATCCTTCGCCCCTCGTCGGCCAGCGCTCTAAACACGGCGTCCATATTCATGCTCCTAATATGCAACCATTTGGTTGCATGTCAAGCCCCATGCGAAATCGCCCCTCATGAGCCGGATTTTCATCACGCCCAAGATCGCCATCGACGAAGGCGAACTGACCGAGACGTTCATCCAGTCGAGCGGCCCCGGCGGACAGAACGTCAACAAGGTTTCCTCGGCGGTGCAGTTGCGCTTTGACGTGGCGCATTCCTCGCTGCCGCCGGATGTGCGCGCGCGGCTGGTGCGGATAGCCGGTCACCGATTGAGCAAGGATGGTGTACTTGTTCTCACCGGACGCCAGTTCCGCGTTCAACAGCGAAACCGCGAAGACGTACGCGAACGCTTGATCGAGATGATCCGCGCGGCCACGATTGCACCGAAGAAACGCAAAGCCACCAAGCCCACCAAAGCCAGCCGGGAACGGCGGCTGGAAGGCAAGAAAATCCGGTCGCAGCACAAGCAGATGCGCGCCAAGCGAATTGAAGATTGAACGGAGATCCTATGACCTACCAGAACATTCTCACAGCCGTGGAAGGCCGCGTCGGCATCGTGACGCTTAACCGGCCGAAGGCACTTAACGCGTTGAACAGCGAATTGCTGCGCGAACTGGCGCAGGCGCTGGAATGTTGGGATCGCGACGACGCGATCGGGTGTATCGTTCTGACAGGCTCCGATCGCGCGTTCGCTGCGGGTGCCGATATCAAGGAAATGGCGCCGCAATCCTATATGGACATGTTCAAGTCCAATTTCTTCGCCGACGCCAATGACCGCATCTCCAACATCCGCAAGCCCATCATCGCGGCGGTAGCAGGCTGGGCGCTAGGCGGCGGATGCGAACTGGCGATGCTGTGCGATTTCATCATCGCGGCGGATACGGCGAAGTTCGGCCAGCCGGAAATCAATCTGGGCGTGATGCCCGGCATCGGCGGCACGCAGCGGTTGACGCGCTATGTGGGCAAATCCAAAGCGATGGAGATGTGCCTGACGGGACGCAACATGGACGCGGCGGAAGCCGAACGTGCGGGCCTCGTCTCGCGCGTCGTTCCCGCCGCCGAGCTGTTGACCGAAGCGAAGAAAGCCGCGCAGACCATCGCCGAAAAATCGCTGCCTATCGTGATGATGACGAAAGAGACGGTGAACCGGGCCTATGAGACCACCCTGTCGGAAGGGATCCGTTTCGAGCGCCGGGTGTTCCATTCCATGTTCGCGACCGAGGACCAGAAGGAGGGGATGGCCGCGTTCTCCGAAAAGCGGAAACCGGACTTCAAAAACCGCTAGAATTGACCCCGGCCCGGGCGCGGGCTATACGCCCGGCCTCTTTAAGACCCTCAAGGACGACCCATGCCTAATATCGCCTCGGCCAAGAAGCGCGTGCGCACCACCAAGAAGCGCACCGAGATCAACCACGCGCGCAAGAGCCGCATCCGCAGCTACACCCGCAAAGTCGAGGAAGCCATTGCTTCCGGTGACAAAAAGGCCGCCCAGGCGGCCCTGAAGTCGGCGGAACCCGAAATCATGCGCGGAGTCTCCAAGGGAGTTATCCACAAGAACACCGGGGCCCGGAAAGTCTCTAGACTGACGAAACGGGTGTCGAAGCTGGCGGGCTGACAACCTCCGTCAACACTTGAATGATTCGGTTTTGTGACGGGTCCGGGCAATGTTCGGGCCCGTTTTTATTGTCCGTAGGCTGAATGTTGCCGGACCGTCATATTGCGGCGGCGCAAAATGGCGAACCGTCACGTTAACCCTCTGATTTTGCGCGATTCATTGCGCGGTTCGATTTTCCGTATACGGTACATAAGGTTATAGGGTGCGGCCGATTTGGCGGTTTTGTAAAAGGGCCTGCGAATCACTCTTCGTTCTCTTGCGATTCGCGGAAGCTTGGGGCTATGGTCTGGCTCACACGGTGGCTGGACGGGCAGAAAATGCATAATAAAAACAAAGACAAAGAGTGTCTTTTGGGACGATGTCCCCTGCACCCGACAATAAACCCCAAATACTGATCGGTTTTTACTTCCGATTTCATTGAAGTGCGTCGCGGGCGCTTTGTCCGCTTGGGTTCTTTTGCGGCCGGGTAACAGCTCATGTCTCAACCGAATGCTTCCGCAGCTTATGCGGGCGATGTCTCTCCTGCCGATGCTTGGGCGGCCCTGAAATCCGACCCTGCCGCACAGCTGGTTGATGTGCGGACGACGGCGGAGTGGAACTTCGTCGGCCTGCCCGACCTCGCAGGCGCGAACCGCGAAGTGCAACTGATAGAGTGGCAAGCCTATCCGACCATGGCGCCCAACCCGGAATTCGTGGCGCAGGTTTCGGCCGGCAACCCGGACAAGAATGCGCCGATCTATTTTCTCTGCCGGTCGGGCGCGCGCTCGCGCTCGGCGGCGATCGCGATGACGCGCGCGGGCTACACACGCGCCTACAACATTGCCGGCGGCTTCGAGGGCGATCTCAACGCCGAACGCCATCGCGGCGCACATAACGGATGGAAGGCATCGGGTCTTCCATGGCGACAGAGTTAGAGACAAGTGGGCGCAACATGCAGGGTGAAAATCGTTTGCGATGATGGGGAACGCCGCGGGGAAATCGCGCGGCAACAAGGTGAAGTCCAAAAACGCCAATAGAGCGGTGAGAGCCAAAATGACACAAAGCACAAAAACAACGCGACCTGACAGCGGTGCGGCATGGGCGGCAGTGCGCGAAAGATTGCGGCGCGAATTGGGGGATGCCGTCTACGACGCCTGGATCGGACCGCTGACGCTGGTTTCTTCCGAGGACGACGAAATAACGGTTGGCGCTGCGAAGCCTTTCGTGCGTAACTGGGTGGCCAACCATTATGTTGCGCGTATCGAACGTGCGTTCCGTGCCGAAGGCATCGAACAGGCGTCTGTTTCCGTTGTGCTCGTTTCCGAGAAGCCGCAAGTTGGAGGGGGTGTGATGAGAACGGTTCCGGTTTCGCTTCCGCAGACTTCGGCCAGCGTGAGCGTTCTGCATCCGCAGAGCGAACAGCCGCGCGAAGAAGAAGCACGCGGATTGTGGAACCGGATGCTGCATCCGGCGCAGACATTCGAGAGCTTCATTCCCGGCCCCGCCAACGAATTCGGCCACAGCGCGGCACGTTCGTTCGCCGAAGGGCAAAATGACGACCTTTCGCTGCTTTACATCCATGCTGGATTTGGCTTCGGAAAAACGCATCTTTTGAACGCTGCCGCGCTCGAATTCCGTAAGCGCGGCAAGCGCGTGCTGTTCCTGCGCGCGGAAGATTTCATGCGGCATTTCCTTGGCGCGCTCTATCGCAAGGATACGCTGACGTTCAAAGACGAGTTGCGCACCGCCGACGTGCTGATCCTCGACGACCTGCAGCACATCTGCCGCTCGACCGCGACGAGTTCCGAATTTCTCTACACGGTCAACGCGTTGGCCGATCTTCGCCGCCGCGTGGTGATCGCCGCCGACCGTCCGCCGGCAGCTCTCGAAGGGCTGGGCGCCGACATCCGTTCGCGGCTTGCGGGCGGTCTTGTGATCGCACTCGACAAGCCGGATCGCGAAACGCGTTTGCGTATTCTTGAATCCCGTGCCGCGGATTTCACGCGCGTGCGCCCGAATGTCGTGCTGCCGCGCGAAGTGCTGGAACGCATTGCCGACATGGGCGACACGTCTCCGCGCGAGATGATCGGCGTGATGACCAAGCTCGCCACCTATTGCGATCTCACGAAGAAGCCCGTGACCTTGGACATGGCGGAAGAAGCCATCGGTTCGCGCGGCGGAGTGGGCACCAAGACGTCGATCGAAGACATCCAGCGCAAGACCGCAGAGTTCTACAAACTCGACATTCGCGATTTCCATTCGCCGCAGAGAGCGCGCCGCGTGGCACGTCCGCGGCAGGTGGCGATGTATCTGGCTCGTCAATTGACCACGCGTTCGCTGCCGGAAATCGGACGGCGTTTCGGCGGGCGCGACCACACGACCGTTCTTCACGCCTGCCGTCGCATAGAGGCGCTGTGCGCGGAAGATCCCGTGTTCCGGCAGGAGGTCGATTTCCTCAAACAGGTGCTCTCGCGCAAGGCAGAAGCCTGAGGCGGCCAGGGGCGTTTCGGGCGCTCTCCTCGGGGCTTTTGAGGGCGCTGTCAGCTATGCGTTTTTGCGCGGCGCTGCTATAGTCTATTGCTTGAGTCTCGGCCCTCCAAAAACTCAAGCAATTCAGTGACTTAGCGACCGCCAGAACGGCGTTCGCGGATGGGGGATTGAAGCACCGGATACCGAAGCGCGAAACGATGAAAATCAACGTCGAACGTGGCGCCTTTCTGAAGGCGCTCAGCCATGTCCAAAGTGTCGTCGAACGGCGTAATACGATACCTATTCTGTCGAACGTGATGATCGAGGCCGCCAAGGGCGAGTTGAAGCTCACGGCGACCGACCTCGATATCGAAATCGTGGAATCCCTCCCGGCGGACGTGTTGCGCAACGGGGCTGCAACCGCACCCGCGCACATGCTCTACGACATCGTCCGCAAGATGCCGGACGGTTCGCAGGTGCAGGCGGAGTTGCTGGCGAGCGAAGGCGGCCGGCTTGCGGTTTCGGCAGGAACGGTGCGGTTCGAATTGGCCTGCCTGCCGAAAGAAGACTTTCCGCAAATGTCTTCCGGCGCCCTGCCCCACCGTTTCCGTATCGCGGCGGATGATCTGAAACGCCTCGTGGACAAGACGCGCTTTGCGATCTCGACTGAGGAAACCCGCTATTACCTGAACGGCATCTACATTCATGCCACGAAGGACAAGCCGCGCGTGCTGCGCGCGGTGGCAACGGATGGTCATCGCCTGGCGCGTTACGAACTCGACCTGCCGGATGGCGCGGGCGAAATGCCGGGCGTGATCGTGCCGCGCAAGACGGTGAGTGAAGTGCGCCGCCTGCTCGACGATGCGGAAGGCGCCATCGAGGTTTCGCTGTCGGACACCAAGGTGCAGTTCAGCTTCAACGGGCTGGAACTCACTTCCAAGCTGATCGACGGCACGTTCCCGGACTATCAGCGCGTTATACCGGTTTCCAACGACAAGTCGTTGTCGCTGGATTCCAAGGATTTTGCGCATGCGGTAGACCGCGTTTCCACAATCTCGGCGGACAAGACGCGGGCGGTGAAGCTGAACATCGGGCAGGACAAGGTAACCCTTTCGGTGGTCAATCCGGAATCCGGCACGGCGACCGAAGAAGTGGGCGCGACCTACAGCACAAGCCCGATCGAAATCGGGTTTAACGCGCGGTACCTGCTGGACATCACCAGCCAGATCGAAGGCAAGGAAGCCCATTTCCTGCTGTCGGACGCGGGCTCGCCGACGGTCATTGAGGACAAGGAAGACAAGCGCACGCTCTACGTCCTCATGCCGATGCGGGTGTGACGGCGTTGACGCCGCATCCCAATCAAACCGTTTCGCCGCCCGAGCATGGCGGCGCAAAGCTCGCACGCCTCGCCGTGACGCGGCTGACGCTGACCAACTTCCGCTCCTACCCGGCCGGCGAAATCGCTACCAGCGGACGCCCGGTGGTGTTGGTTGGCCCGAATGGAGCGGGCAAGACGAATGTGCTGGATGCGCTTTCACTTCTGTCACCGGGGCGCGGATTGCGCGGCGCGAAACTTGGCGAGCACATCCGCAAGGGTCCGTCGGTTCAGAGCGATGCTTTGTGGGGCGTCGCTGCCGCGGTTTCGCGCGATGGCGAGACATATGAAATCGGAACCGGGCTGACGGTCGGGCCCAATGGCGGCGAGCGGCGGCAATTGCGCCTGAACGGCGCACCCGCTTCGAGCACGGCCGATCTGAGCGAGATCGTGCAGATCAACTGGCTCACGCCGGCAATGGACCGGCTGTTCATCGAAAGCGCCAGCGGGCGCAGGCGGTTTCTGGATCGCTTGGTGTTCGGCTTCGACGCGGGTCATGCGCGCCGTGCCGTGCGCTATGAAACTGCGATGCGGGAACGCGCGCGTCTTCTCAAATTCGGCCCGCGCGATCCTGCGTGGCTCGACGGGTTGGAAAGCGAAATGGCGGAAGCGGGCGCGGAGATGATCGCCGCTCGCGCGGAAGTGGCGGCGCGTCTCAACCGCGCGCTCGAAGCGCGCGGCCAGGCCGGTGTGTTTCCTTGCGCGCAGCTGGCCGTCGAAGGCGAAGCGGACATTCTGGTTCCCGAAAGTACAGAACCAGTTGCCGCCTTGCGCGAACGCTTTGCGCGGATGCGGATGCGCGATGCAGAGACCGGGCGCACAACCTTCGGCCCGCATCTTTCCGATCTGGCCGTCCGACATACGCAAAAGCGCGCCGATGCGCGCGAATGTTCGACAGGCGAACAGAAAGCGCTGCTGATTTCCATCATCCTTGCGCAAGCCTGGGAGAGTTCCCATATGAGTGGGGCCCCCATTCTGCTTCTGGACGAAATCGCCGCGCATCTGGACGCCACCCGCCGAGCGGCACTCGCCGAAGAGATTCTTGCGCTCGGCGCGCAGGCCTGGATGACGGGTACAGACCTTTCGCTTTTCGAAGCCTTTGGTTCGCACGCCCAGACCTTTGTGGTCGGCGGCGGTCAGTTTCAATGTGTGAATGAGTAGAACCATGTCCTCACCTGCACTTCCAGATCCCGAAGACTACGGCGCCGACAGCATCAAGGTGCTCAAGGGCCTCGATGCCGTGCGCAAGCGGCCCGGCATGTATATCGGCGACACCGATGACGGCTCGGGCCTGCACCACATGGTCTACGAAGTGGTCGACAACGCCGTGGACGAAGCGCTGGCAGGTTTTGCAAACCGGATCGACGTTGCCCTTAACGCGGACGGATCTTGCACAGTGCGCGACAACGGACGCGGTATCCCGACCGCGATCCACGCCACCGAAGGCGTGTCGGCAGCCGAAGTCATCATGACCCAGCTTCATGCGGGCGGTAAGTTCGAACAGAACGCCTACAAGGTGTCGGGCGGTCTGCACGGCGTGGGCGTATCGGTGGTCAACGCGCTGTCGGAATGGCTCGATCTGCGCATCTGGCGCGGCGGCGAAGAACATTACATGCGCTTCCAGCACGGCGATCCCGTGGCGCCGCTCAAGATGACGGGACCGGCAGGCGAGAACCGCGGAACGGAAATCACCTTCCTGCCGTCAAGCGGCACCTTCACCAAGACCGAATTCGATTTCGCGACCTTGGAACATCGCCTGCGCGAGCTTGCCTTTTTGAACTCCGGGGTGACGATCGTTCTCACCGACAAGCGCGGCGTGGAAAAGAAAGAGGTCACGCTGCATTACGAAGGCGGCCTGGAAGCATTCGTGCGCTATCTGGACCGTGCCAAGAACGCGCTGATCCCCGCGCCGATAATGGTCGCTTCGGAGCGCGAAGGCGTGATGGTGGAAGTCGCCCTGACGTGGAACGATTCCTATCACGAGAGCATGTTGTGCTTCACCAATAACATTCCGCAGCGCGATGGCGGTACGCATCTGGCTGGTTTCCGTGCAGCACTGACCCGCGCGGTGACAAAATATGCCGATGAATCCGGTATTCAGAAGAAAGAGAAGATCGCGCTTACCGGCGACGATTGCCGCGAGGGCTTGACCTGCGTGCTTTCGGTGAAAGTGCCGGATCCAAAATTCTCCTCGCAAACGAAGGACAAGCTCGTCTCATCCGAAGTGCGCCCCGTTGTCGAAGGCGTGGTGCTGGAATGCTTGAGCCGCTGGTTCGAAGAACACCCATCGGATGCCAAATCTGTCGTCGGCAAGGTTGTCGAAGCCGCCGCCGCCCGCGAAGCCGCCCGCAAGGCCCGCGAACTGACGCGGCGCAAAGGCGTGCTCGACGGTTCGTCGCTTCCGGGAAAACTCGCCGATTGCCAGGAACGCGATCCGTCCAAATGCGAACTCTTCATCGTCGAAGGCGACAGCGCCGGCGGCAGCGCCAAGCAGGCACGCAACCGCTCCAACCAGGCGGTGCTGCCCCTGCGCGGCAAGATCCTCAATATCGAGCGTGTGCGCTTCGAGAAGATGCTCACCAGCGAATCCATCGCCATGCTGATCACGGCGCTGGGCACCGGCATCGGGCGCGATGAATTCAACGCCGACAAGCTGCGGTATCACAAGATCATCGTCATGACCGACGCCGACGTGGACGGGGCGCATATCCGCACGCTGCTGCTCACCTTCTTCTATCGGCAGATGCCGGAGCTGATCGAGCGCGGTCACCTCTTTATCGCCCAACCGCCGCTCTACAAGGCCACGCGCGGCAAGTCGGAACGGTATCTGAAGGACCAGCGGGAGCTGGATGACTTTCTGGTCTCGGAAGGTCTTGCGGGGACGAGTTTCACGCTCCATTCCGGCGAGACGCTGTCTGGCGCCGACTTCGAGGCCATTGTGGAACAGGCGCGCGCGACGGTTACCGCGCTCGACGGCTTCCCGACGAACTACCCGCGCTTCCTGCTGGAGCAGGCGGCGATTGCCGGTGTGCTCAATCCGGAGATCCTCAACGACACGGGCAAGGCTGCGGAAGCTGCTGCCTATATCGCGCGGCGTCTGGACCAGTTGTCCGATGAGACGGAACGCGGCTGGCACGGCGAGCCGACACCCGACGGCGGGTTGAGCTTCTGGCGCGAAGTGCGCGGCGTGCGCGAGGCGGTCGCCATCGACGGCGCGCTGATTGCGAGTGCGGATGCGCGCAAGCTGGATCGCATGGCGGAGTCGCTGCAGAACACCTACCTCAAGGTCGGCCTGCTGAAGCGCAAGGATGAGACCATCGAGGTTCGTTCGCCGTCGCAGCTTCTGGAAGCCATCATCGATTGGGGCCGCAAAGGCCTTGCGCTGCAACGCTACAAGGGCCTCGGCGAAATGGATGCCTCGCAGCTTTATGAAACGACGCTGGACGAGAACGCGCGCACGCTGCTGCAAGTGAAGGTCGAACACGCCGACGATGCGGACGATCTTTTTACGAAGCTGATGGGCGATGTGGTGGAACCGCGGCGCGAATTCATTCAGGACAACGCGCTGTCGGCGGCGCTAGATATTTAAACCGTCGCGCGCACCAGCCAACAGGCAGACGGAAGCGAGACGCCTTCCGGCGAATTATAATTGCTGAACGCTTCGGTAATGGCCGCGCGGATTTTGTCGCGCGCAGGCTCATCCAGTTCGGATGCTGCACGAGATACCGGACCTATGTTCAGGGCTTCGGCGGATGCTTCCTCGACGGTCGCGCCCATGCTCATCGTGGTGTCGAGTTTCTCTATGGCGATGGTGTTGAAACCTGCGCTAGAAAGAATGCGATGCAACCGGTCCCCATCCGCGAACGCAAAAGGGCCTGGCGCATGGGGGTCAGGCGGGTCCATCGGCGGCAGGAAAGGCCTTGCGGCAACGAGCGGCGCATAAGCCCAGAAGTTTTCCGGCAGGGATCGCCAGCAGACGAAAGCCATGCGGCCCGTTTTGGTGAGCGCTGTGCGGATGTTGGCGAATGCCGCAACGGGATCGGCAAAGAACATCACGCCGAAGCGCGAAAAGACGAGATCGAAAACGGGCTGGAAATCGTGCCTGGCCGCATCGTCTTCGACGAAAGCAACATCAGCGTTGGAGGCTCCTGCGCGGGCGCGCGCGACGTTGAGCATGACTTTGGAAACGTCGACGCCGGCCGCGGCGCCGTTGGGGCCGACTTTCTCGCGCAGCCGGAAGGTTGTGGTGCCGCAGCCGCAACCGATGTCGAGCACACGCTCGTCTGTCTGCGGGGCAGCGAAGGAGATTGCCGCTTCGGTGATTTTCGCGAGGCTGCGGTCGATTGCATCCTGGGAGCGGGCAAAGCGTTCGCCGCCCGCACCGTTCCAATATTCGATCTGCATTCCGTTTTCGCTCATGACTTTGTCTTGCGCTTTCTCATCGCCAATGTGCGCAGGCGCAACGCGTTGAGCTTGATGAAGCCTTGCGCGTCTTTCTGGTCGTAGGCGCCGCGATCATCCTCGAACGTCACGAGGTCCTGCGAATAGAGCGAATAGGGCGAAGAACGGCCGACGACGATCGCATTGCCCTTGTAGAGTTTCAGGCGGACGCTGCCGGTGACGAATTCCTGGCTCTTGTCGATGGCGGCCTGCAGCATCTCGCGTTCCGGCGAGAACCAGAAGCCGTTGTAAATCAGCTCCGCGTAACGCGGCATCAGATCGTCTTTCAGATGCGCCGCACCCCGATCAAGCGTGATGGATTCTATGGCGCGATGGGCGGCAAGCAGAATGGTGCCGCCGGGCGTTTCGTAGACGCCGCGCGATTTCATGCCGACGAAACGGTTTTCGACGAGATCGAGGCGACCGATGCCATTGGCCTTGCCCAACTCGTTCAGTTTGGCGAGAAGGGTTGCGGGAGAAAGTTTCGCACCGTCGATGGAAACGGCATCGCCCTTTTCGAACCCGACTTCGATATAGATGGCTTTATCGGGCGCTTCCTCAGGGGAAAGCGTGCGTTGATAGACCATCGAATCCGGTTCGGCGGCCGGATCTTCCAGCACCTTGCCCTCCAACGAGGAGTGCAGAAGGTTTGCGTCAACCGAGAACGGCGCTTCGCCGCGCTTATCCTTCGCGATTGGAATCTGATGCGTTTCGGCGAATTCGATCAGCTTGGTGCGGCTGGTCAGATCCCATTCGCGCCAGGGCGCGATGATCTTGATATCCGGCTTCAGCGCATAATAGGTGAGCTCGAAGCGCACCTGATCGTTGCCCTTGCCGGTGGCACCATGACAGACGGCGTCGGCGCCGACCTTCTCTGCGATCTCGATCTGCTTCTTGGCGATCAGCGGACGCGCAATCGATGTTCCGAGCAGATACACGCCTTCATAGACAGCGTTGGCGCGGAACATGGGGAAGACGTAATCGCGTACGAATTCTTCGCGCAGATCTTCGATGAAAATGTTCTGGGGTTTGATGCCGAGAAGCTCGGCTTTCTTGCGGGCGGGTTCGAGTTCTTCGCCCTGGCCGAGGTCGGCGGTGAAGGTGACGACTTCGGCGCCATATTGCGTCTGCAGCCATTTGAGGATGACCGAGGTATCGAGCCCTCCCGAGTAGGCCAGAACCACCTTTTTCACGCCTGTCGCCGCCACCGAATTCTCCACGTCGCTGATCTAAAACACTCAATAAAGACAAAGGGATAGTCGTTTTCAGGTTTTCGCCACCCCCTCCCCCTTGCCGGTGCATACCAGATAAGCGGGGGAAGCGTGAATCCGTGGCTGGCGATAGATAAGGCAGGCGTTCTAGCGTTCCAAGATGACTCGGAAAACTATCGACTTCTGGTACGAATTCGCCAGCACCTACTCCTACCCGGCAGCCATGCGCGTGGAGAAGGTGGCAAAAGCCGCGGACGTTGCCGTTCGCTTCCGGCCCTTTCTGCTGGGCCCCATTTTCGGCGCGCAGGGGTGGAAAGATTCGCCCTTCAACATCTATCCGGTCAAAGGCCGGTATATGTGGCGCGACATGGAACGCATCTGCGAAACGGAAGGGTTGCCGCTGAAACTGCCGCCGGTGCGTTTTCCGCAAAACGGATTGAAGGCCGCGCGCATCGCGCTGGCCGGCGAGGCGCAGGGCTGGACCGCCGCGTTCACGCGCGCGGTTTATACGGCGAACTTTACGGAGCAGCGCGACATTTCGGACGATGCAACGCTGGCGCTCATTCTTTCCAACATCGGCGTCAATCCGGAAGCGGCGGTTGCTGCGGCGAACGCGGAAGAGAACAAGGGCAAGCTGAAGGCACAGACCGAAGAGGCGATCTCGCGCGGAATATTCGGCGCGCCCTCTTTCACCGTGGGCGACGAGCTTTTCTGGGGCAACGACCGGCTGGAACAGGCGGTGGCCTGGGCAGCCAAAGCTTGAATAATCTGTCACTGTTCCTATTACTAATGGGACGATGACCAGCCTTCGCTTCGCAACCGCCGTGCACATCATGGTCCTTCTGGCCCATGGTAAGGCGGATTGCGCCGAACGCGCCGCCCCCTCGCGCGAACTCGCCTCCAGCATCGGCGCCAATGCGGTGGTGGTGCGCCGGATCATGGCGGCCCTTTCCGAAGCCGGACTGATCCAGACGCGTTCGGGCGCGCAAGGCGGGGCGTGGCTTGCCCGCGCGCCCGGCAAGATTCGCATGAGCGAGATCTATGCGGCGGTGGAAGACGCGCCCAGCCACGGTTCGCGGCCGCAGGGCAACAAGGACTGCCCGGTGGGCCGGGCAGCGCCCGGCATCATCTGTGGACTGGTGCGATCCATCGACGAGGCGGCACGCATCTCGCTCTCGAAAACCACGCTGGCTCAATTGGTTAAGACGGTAGAAGCGGCAGCGGCGTGAAAATTCCGCCCTCCCCTTGCAATCATCCAGTCGCCTCAATATGTAACCGTAACAGTTACACTTACCAATAGGAGAGGGTTTATCCCATGAGCAAAGTCGCCGTCGTTTTCCATTCCGGTTATGGGCACACCGCCGAACAGGCCAAGGCCGTGGCGGCAGGTGCCGCGCGCGTGCCGGGCACGGTTGTCGAATTGATCCGCATCGACAACGCCGCGCAGGATTTCGCGCCCGTTCTCGACAAGCTGGCCGATGCCGATGCCATCATCTTCGGCGCGCCAACCTATATGGGTTCGGTTTCAGGCGTGTTCAAAGCGTTCATGGATTCCACTTCCAAAGTCTGGGGCAAGTGGAACGACAAGATCGCGGCGGGCTTCACCAACTCCGCGAGCCAGAGCGGCGACAAGCTGAACAGCCTGATCCAGCTTTCTATCTTCGCCGCTCAGCACGGCATGATCTGGACGAGCCTTGGGCTGATGCCCGGCAACAATCACACCAAGGGTTCGGTGGACGACATCAACCGGCTCGGCAGCTTCCTCGGCGCGATGGCGCAATCGCCGGCCGATGCGGGGCCAGACGTCGGGCCGACCAATTCTGACAAGAAGACGGCCGAACATCTGGGCCAACGCGTAGCGGAAGCGGTACGGCGCTGGAAGGCATTGCCGCTCGCGGCTTAGTCACTTTGCCAATTTGCGCCTTGCCGTATCGCCAACGGCAAGGCGTTACTGGTTGCGACCCAGCAACACATAGCCCGGCAATGCCGCACTTTGCGCAACGACGCGGTAACGCTGGCGCAATTCGCCGACGACCGTTTCCGTGCGCTCTCTGGACACGGCATGTTGCGTGCCAATGACCAGAACGTAATCCACCGTCTGCCCCGTTTGCGTTTCATACGAAGCGATATTGCCTGGCAGTCCGGCGATCACTTTGGGGAAATTACGCTCGCTTCCCAACAGGGAGCGAACCGAACGCAGATGTTCGTAAGGATCTGTTTTCGGGTTGTAATGCAGCGGGAAATTCAGCGTCCATGCCTGGTGAACGCGCAACGGAATCAAATCGCGATCCGTCGCAATGCGCGCATAGCTGTGCAGCAGAAAGGCGACGCCGCGCGACGCGGGCAACCCATGTTCGTCCTCACCATTGGGGTCGAACGTCACGGGCAGGATTGTGCGGTTGGGCTGAACATATGCTTCGGCGGCCACGATGTGCCCGAACTCTTCGCTCAGCCGGGCGACAACGAAAACCTCCACCAGCAAAAGCAGCGCGCCCGAAATGGCAAGCCCTGTTGAAAGCCGACGCAAGGGGCCGTTCAAATTCGCGGCGAGCCACATCAGCGGCAAAATGAAAACGAATATCTGGATGCGAATGGCCGTCCAGCCGCCGCCGAACAGCATGTCCGGTATGGCAAAGGCGGTAGCGATCAGAAAAAGCGTTCCAAGCAGCAGGCCGTCCTGGAGCACCAATCCGCCCGGCCGTTTGCGCAACGAGGAAATCGCCAAGGCTCCAGCGAACGCAAAACTCAGGGCGATCAGGCCGAGTTCCCACAGCGAATTGCCGAACAAGACCGAGCCTGTGGCAAGCCATCTGATACGATTCGACAAGGTTGCGTCGGCCGGCGCATAGAGAAGAACGCCGCCTTCGTTGCGCTGCATGAAAAGCAGCACCAGAAGAACGACCGGCAAGACCGGCAAGGCGCATTGTGCGGCCAGCCGCACAGCGAACTTCAGCCGGCCTTCGGCAGGCGAAAGCACGCACACGCGCCACAGATACAGCGCAGCCCCCGCCATGCCGAAAGCGGCCCATCCGACAATGTGAGTGAAGTAGAGGACGAAAGAGGCGACGGCGAGTATTGCGCCGATGCGTAGGGACGGGGCTTCCAGATATTTCAAAAACAGGCCGGTGCAGAGCACGAACAACGGCAGGCTGAGGCAGAAATTGTAGAAGCCGAAATAGAACGTCGCGTTGTAGACCAGCGGAATCGCCAACAAACCCGCCAACCACGAGATGTTGCGCCCGCCGGCCATTCTTGCAAATGCCACGAAGGACAGCGGCATCGCCACCACATAGGTCGACAGCAATATCCGCTCGCTGGTGTGAACGGAAAAGATCTTCATCAGGCCTTCGAACAGAACATAGATCGTCCAGTTCGGCTCCGGTCTCAAATTGAGCTCGAATATCTGGTGAAGCCGCCCCAGCCCCGGATTGTTCCATTCCGCCAGCGCATGCGCGATGTAGACGTGGACGGGACCGTCGAGCGTGGGGATGAAGGCGAACAGCCACAACGGCAGAAGCGAAAGGACTATCAATACCGCGAGTGCGATTGTCTCCGCATGGCGTGTCACTGATGCCCCCGGGCCATTTCAAGGTAATACAGCGGACGATACTCAGGTCTTGTTAATATTATATATCACGGTCCAGAAGAGGCGAGCGAGAGCAATCGCAATCCGCTACCACGTACCCCCATCGACGCGGATTACCTGGCCCGTCGTATAGGACGACGCATCGCTTGCGAGATAAAGCGCGGTGCCGACGATTTCTTCCGGCTTGCCGAATCGTTGCAATCCCAGCGATTTCTCATACTGCTTGTTTTCGCGCCACGCAGTCGACACATCGGTGAGGAACGGGCCGGGCGCGATGCAATTCACGCGCACCTTCGGCGCGAAGGCTTTGGCGAGCGCCACCGTCATCACGTTGATCGCGGCTTTCGCGCCCCCATAGGGAATGGTGTGCGGCATCGGCACGAAGGCCGCGGTGCTCGACAGATTGATGATGACACCCCCCTCCCCCGCCACCATGCGTTCGCCGATCAGCGACGAGAGGCGAAACGGGCCTTTGAAATTGACGTCCATCACCTTGTCGAACAGAGCCTCACTCGTTTCTCCGAGCGACGGCGCGAGCGGCGACATGCCGGCGTTGTTCACCAGAATGTCCACGCGCCCGAAATGCTTGTAGGCGGCATCGGCCAGCTTGTCGTTGTCTTCCCAGGTGCCGACATGGGCGGCGAACGGCAGCGCCTTGCGGCCGAGCTTTTCGACCTCGCGCGCCACCAACTCGCAGGCTTCCAGTTTGCGGCTGGCGATCACCACGTCGGCGCCGGCCTTTGCGAAAGCCAAAACCATTTCGCGGCCCAGGCCCCGACTCCCGCCGGTGACCACGGCTATCTTGTTTGTCAGATCGAAATTCATGGTTCGTTTCCTTATTTCCCCAATTAGTGTGTCATGCTTCGCGAAAGCGGGCCATGGAGCTTTCATGCTGCATCTGCAAATCCACAAAATACCGACCGCGGTGGTTGCGGAATTCCGGGCCGATCACGTTTTGCTGGCATCGGCCGCGGACGCGCGCGATCTCTTGATGCAGGCGCGTGGCGAGCGGGCGGATGTGATTGCGCTGCATGTGGAAAATATCGCGCCGGAATTCTTCGACTTGCGCACGGGCGTCGCCGGAGCGGTATTGCAGAAGTTCCAGAACTACCGCTGCCGTTTCGCGATTATAGGCGATATTTCAAACTACACGTCCAAAAGCGAGGCGTTGCGCGCATTGGTGCGGGAGAGCAATCGCGGAAAAGATGTGTGGTTCGTCCCGACCGTAGACGCGATGCTGAATCACGGTTGGTAGTCAACTCGGCATCCGCGCGAGTTCTTGCGAACGCAGTTCAGCCATGCGTTCGCTTGCGCGTTGTTTCACGCTTTCGCTTTTGAGCTGACCGCAAGCCGCCATGATGTCCCTGCCGCGCGGCGTGCGCACGGGCGAGGCGTAGCCCGCGCGGTTCACGATCTCGGCGAATTTTTCGATCTGCTCCCAATCGCTGCATTCATAGGGCGCACCGGGCCACGGATTGAACGGGATCAAATTGATCTTGGCGGGAATGCCGCGGATGATCTTCACCAGTTCGCGCGCATCGGCCAAAGAGTCATTCACGCCTTTGAGCATCACATATTCGAAGGTGATGCGCCGCGCATTCGACACACCGGGATAGGCGCGGCAAGCGGCAAGCAGTTCCTCGATGGGATATTTCTTGTTGAGCGGCACGATAACGTCGCGGATGTCGTCGCGCACGGCGTGCAGCGAAATGGCGAGCGCGGAACCGATTTCCTCGCCCGCGCGCGGGATCATGGGGACGACGCCCGCAGTCGAAAGCGTGACGCGGCGTTTGGAAAGCGCGAGCGCGTCGCCATCGGCGACGATGGAGAGTGCTGATTTCACGTTGTCGAAATTGTAGAGCGGTTCGCCCATGCCCATCATCACGACATTGGTGATGCGGCGGTTCGTACCCGTGCTCGGCCAATCGCCCAAGGAATCGCGCGCGATCATCACCTGGCCCACGATTTCGTTGGGCGTCAGATTGCGCACCAGCTTTTGCGTGCCGGTGTGGCAGAAGCGGCAGGTGAGCGTGCAGCCGACCTGGCTGGAAACGCAGAGCGTTCCACGGCCGGGTTCGGGAATGAAGACGGTTTCGAATTCGATGCCGGGGCCTGCGCGCAGGAGCCATTTGCGCGTGCCGTCATTCGAAATCTGCTCGGTAACGGTTTCGGGGCGGCCAAGCGTGAAGCGATCCGCCAACAGAGCGCGGAAATCTTTGGAGAGGTTGCTCATCGCCCCGAAATCGCGCGCGCCATGGACATAGAGCCAGTTCCACAACTGGCGCACGCGCATTGGCGCGGCTTTGGTTTCGACGCCTGCCTCGATGAGCGTCGCCTTCAACTCGTCCTGTGTCAGGCCGATCAGCGATGGCTTTACATCTTGCACTCGGCGTGGGCCTTCTGAAGTGCGGCGGAGATGCCGGAGAGAGAATATGCATCGGTCGTTGTCGTGCCGCGCGCGGATGCGCCGGTGACGACCATCCGGCTGCCCTTCTGCATCGCTGCCACCAGTTTGGCTTCGTCATCGCGCGTCTTGAGCCACGCACCGCCATTGTCGCCGTTGTTGCCGGTGAAGAACGTCCATTTGTCGGAGCCGACGGTCACGTTGACGGTGCCGTTCGCAGGGTATGCGTAACCCGGAACGATCTGCGGCTCGCCCTTCACCTTGCGCGAGGGGAAATCGCTGATGAGGAAATAGATCTGACCGCGTGCGACGCCCTTGGGATCGCTGGCGGCAGGTTGGGAGAGCGCATAGCACGTCTTGTCCGCGCCGGTGCCGGCGGTCATCGCCGACCAGTCCTTGAACCTGCCGAGTTGAACCGGCTTGTCTGCGGCGGCGGCCGGCGTGGCGAGAACGATGGCAAGGCAAAAGGCCGGGAACAGACGCATACGCAAAAACCCTTTATTTTCATTGGGAACCGGGGCGCGAATAGCGCCATCCGCAGCCCGGGGGCAGACTTACCCTCCGCAACCATATGAAGGCAACCCGTGTCGTCTTTCGGGAACCTGACGCTTGTTCAATGTGGAGCGTTAGTCGGCCTGGTTGCGTATCTCCACTTCCACGTCCGGCAGGCGGTCTTTTCCGAAGAATATCTCATCGCCGACGAAGAAGGTCGGCGCGCCGAATGCGCCGCGTTCGACGGCTTTTTCGGTATTGTCCATCAGGCCCTGTTTCACTTCGGGCGTTTGCGCGGTGGCGAGCAGCGCATCGGCATCGAGGCCGGACTCGACCAGAGCTTCGCGGATCACCGCGGGATCATCCATCTTCTTTGGCGCTTCCCACATGTGATGGAACACGGAATCGGCATAACGCGGCAGCACACCCATCTTCTGCGCCGCCACCGCGCCGCGCATGAGGCCGAGCGTATTCACCGGGAAGAACGGATTGAACTGGAAGCGCGTGATGTTGTGTTTTTTGATGAAACGTGCGGTTTCGAGCTGTTCGTATTGGAGCTTGTTCTTGATGTGGCCGAAGGCGGTCATCGGCGACTGATTGCCGGTTGCCTTGAAGATGCCGCCGAGAAGGATCGGCACATATTCGAAATGCGCGCCGGTGCGCGCTTCGATTTCGGGGATCACCTGATGGGCGAGATAAGCGTTGGGACTTCCGAAATCGAACAGGAATTCGACGCGCGGCATCACCAGGTTTCCTTGTAGGGGCGGAGATCGAGTTCGAAGGTCCAGCCGTCTCGCGTCTGGCTGTGCAGCATCCAATAGGCGTTGGCGACCGACTCGGGGTCCATCAATTGATCGGGCTGGATATTCTCCACCGCCTTGTCGCCGCCGAAGGAGCGGATGCGTTCGCGCACGAATGCAGTATCGACGCCCGCGTCAATGATGAGATGGGCGACGTGGATGTTTTTCGGCCCCAATTCGCGCGCCATGCTCTGGGCCACCGCGCGCAGGCCGAATTTGGCGCTGGCGAAGGCTGCGTAGCCGATGCCGCCACGCAAGGATGCGGTGGCGCCGGTGAAAAGGATGGTGCCCTTGCCATGCGGCAGCATGAGACGCGCGGCTTCGCGGCCTGTCAGGAAACCACCGTAACATGCCATTTCCCACACCTTGCGGAAGACGCGTTCCGTCGTATCGAGGATCGGGAAATTGACGTTCGCGCCCGGATTGAAAATGCAGACTTCGAGCGGCGCTTCGGCATCGGCTTCCTTCAGGAAGGCCGTAATGTCTTCTTCCTTACGCGCATCGAGGCCGCGGGCGAAGCATTTGCCGCCTTCGGATTCGATCTGCTGTTTCAGGGTGGCCAGTTTGTCCGCCGTGCGGCGGCCGGCGAAGATCGTGTAGCCTTCGGCGGCGAAACGCCGGGCGATGGCGGAGCCGATGAAATCGCCTGCTCCAATGATCGCCGCGGTCGCGTTTCGCTGTGTCATTTCACTCTCTCAAGCCGAACCCAGTCGAGTATAGCCGCAACACAAGGCCGAACATAAGCACCGCCAGGATGAGCGTGACGCCAATACCCAATGCTTCCGGGGCTTCGGTGAAGCCGATCATCGAATGGCGCAAACCGTTGATGAAATAGAAGAACGGATTGGCCCATGCCATCCAGCGCAACCATGGCGGCAGCATCTGGATGGTGTTGAACACGCCGCCCACAAATGACAACGGCGTGATGAAGAACACGTTGAGGATGGTGAGCTGTTCGAAATTCTTGGCCCAGAGACCGATGATGTTGCCGAGCAGACCGAACACGGCGGAGACACCGACCACCCAGAAGATGAACTCGCCGATACCCTGCACCGACGAGGCGCCGAAGAGAGCGGCGATGATGAGAATGCCGACAGCCGTGACAACCGAGCGGATGATGACCGGCACCAAAACGCCCGCTATCATCTCCGCATAGGACAGCGGCGACACCAGCGTTTCTTCGACATAACGCAGGAAGCGGGAGAAATAGACTTGCGAGGTGGATTGCAGGAATGCGGCATTGACCACGTTGAGCATCACCACGCCGGGCAGCACGAATTCGAGATAGCGGTGGCCGCCGATGGTGGAAATGCGCCCGCCCACGACATAACCGAAGATAAAGATGAACAGCAGCGCGGAAATCCACGGCGCGACAAACGCCTGAATCGGCACGCGCATGAGCCGCGACATCTCGCGGCGGATGATGGTCCACAGACCTACCCAGTTGACGGTCATCGCCCTGCTCCCGCAGCGATGTGTTCCGGCGTTGCGCCGGTCGCACGAAGGTATGCCGTTTCGAGGCCGCCGGGTTCGGTGAGATATTCCGCCTTGGGTCCATTCTGCACAATCCGGCCTTTGGCGACGACGGCGATGTTGCGGCAGAGACGTTCGACTTCTTCGAGGTAATGCGATGTGAGAAGAATCGTCTTTCCTTCCGCATTCAATTCCTGAAGATAACGCCAGAGGTCGCGGCGCAATTCGACGTCCACACCGGCGGTCGGCTCATCGAGGATCAGAAGATCGGGATCGTGGATCAGGGCGCGCGCCAGTACAACGCGCCGCTTCAAGCCACCGGACAATTCGCGAAACTGTTTCTTGGCGTGGGGCACGAGATCGAATTTCTGGATCAGCATATCGGCACGTGCCTTGCGGTCCGCCTTGCTCATGCCGAAATAGCCGCCCATCCAATCCAGAATCTGGATGCAGTTGGCGAAGGTATCGATATTGAATTCCTGAGGGCTGAGGCCGATGTGGCGGCGCGCCTCCCGATAATTCTTTACCGCGTCGATGCCGAATATCTCGACCGTACCGGAGGTAATGGTGGCAATGCCCGTGACGCAATGGATAGTGGTCGATTTGCCGGCCCCGTTCGGGCCCAGGAAACCGAAGAAATCGCCGGGCGCGATTTCGAGCGAAAGGTCATCGACGGCAACCGTGCCGCTTTTATACACTTTTCGCAGGTGGCGGATGGAAAGTGCGGGGGTCATGCGTTCTTCGAGTCGCTGGCTCTGATATATAGGGGCGCCTTCTGGGACCAACAAGATGATACGTGTGGGAATTGGCGGCTGGACCTATGAGCCCTGGCGGGGAGTGTTTTATCCCAAGGGCTTGGCCCAATCGCGTGAACTGGAACATGCGAGCCGCGCAGTCACCAGCATCGAGATCAACGGTACTTATTATAGCACGCAGAAGCCCGAGAGCTTCCGCAAATGGGCCAAAGAGACCCCAGACGATTTTGTGTTTTCGATGAAAGCCGTCCGCTTCGCGACCAACCGGCGCGTGCTGGCGGAGGCCGGACCATCGATCGACAAATTTCTCGCCAGCGGGATCACGGAGCTTGGCAAGAAGCTGGGGCCGATCCTCTGGCAGTTCATGCCAACCAAGAAATTCGACGCACAGGATTTTGGAGCGTTCCTTTCGCATCTGCCGAAGACGGTGGACGGGCTGAAACTGCGCCATGCGGTGGAAGTGCGGCATGAGAGTTTTGCGACGAAAGAGTTCGTGGCGCTGGCGCACAAGCACAATGTGGCCATCGTTCTGGCGGACTCCGCGAAATATCCGATGATCGCGGATGTGACGGCCGATTTCATCTATGCGCGGCTGCAGCAGGCGGATGCGAAAGTCGCTACTGGATATACGCCCGCCGTCATCAAGAAATGGGCGGGGCGCGCGAAGACATGGGAAGGAGGCGGGGAGCCGAAGGATTTGCCAGCGTTGTCAGCCGCGCCCAAGGCGAAGAAGCGGGATGTGTTCATCTACATGATAAACGGTGCGAAGGAACGCGCGCCTGCCGCAGCGATGGCGCTGCTCAAAGAATTGAAATGATCGGGCGGGTTTCTCTTGCCGCTCTTCTCCTGACCATCGCATCGCCTGTTTGGGCTGATGATGGCGGTTTGCGCGATCTATGTCCGGACCGGCCGGGCAAGGGCACCGGCACGTGCACGGTGGATGCGGGACATTTTCAGGTGGAAGTGGACGCGTTCGACGCGACATTGCAACACGAAGGTAGCGTGACGACAGACACCTACATAGCTGCAGCGCCGTTGTTGAAATATGGCGTCACGGACGACTGGGATATCGAGGTTGCTTTCACGCCTTTCGAGGCGGTTCGCACCCGCGATGCAAGCGGCAGCAACACGCAAACCGGTATCGGCGATCTGTTCTTGCGCACGAAATTCAATCTTTCGGGCAATGAGGGAGGCGCGCTCGGCATTGCCTTCGAGCCCTTCCTGAAAATTCCGACAGCGAACAAGGAATTAGGCAACGGCACAGTCGAGGGTGGCGCGCTTCTGCCGCTGGCATACGATCTCGGTAGCGGGTGGTCGATTGCCTCCACGCCGGAGGTGGATGTGTTGCGCAACCAGAGTCGCGACGGGTATCACGCCGACATCATAAATGTCGTCGCCATTGGCCGCGCATTCGATGGCGGCGTGACACTGGGTGCCGAGGCGTGGGAATCGAGCGAACTCGATCCCGCCGGATCGACGCAAGAATATTCGCTGGATTTCGATGCGGCGTGGCAACCGGACAGCGATTTGCAACTGGACGGCGGGATCAATGTGGGCCTCAATCGTGCGACACCGGATGTGCAAATTTATGCGGGTATCTCGCGCCGCTTTTGATGCGAAAGAAAACCGATCCCGTCCTGCCCGATTTGCTGCAACCCGGTTTGCGGCTGGTGTTTTGCGGCACCGCGGCGGGAACGGTTTCGGCGCAGAAGGGTCAATATTACGCACATCCGCAGAACAAGTTTTGGCGGACGTTGCACAATACCGGTCTGACGCCACGCTTGTTCGACCCATCCGAATATCCGTTACTGACCGGGCTTGGCATCGGCCTTACCGACATCGCAAAGCACGTGTCCGGCATGGACAGCGAATTGCCGCCCGGTAGTTTGGGGCGCGAGGCCGCGCTCGCGTTGCGCAGGCGAATTGAAGAACAACAGCCCGGTGTGCTCGCCTTCACGAGCCTGACCGGCGGGCGGCGCGTGATGGGGCCGAAAGCATTGTTCGGAAAGCAAGCAGAGCGGATTGGGGAAAGCGAAGTTTGGATACTGCCCTCGCCTTCTCCGGCCGCGCATTGGAACTGGAACGAACGCATCTGGCGCGATCTCGCCAAATGCGTGCGCCTCGACTAGCCGTATTGTTTGCCCATCCTGGCGCAAACTTCGTGGAATTCCGCGATGGTTTCGCTGATGATCTGGGCGACCGGCTTGATCTCGCCGATGCGGCCCGCCACCTGACCGGACAGCGCAATGGACGCTTCCATATCGCCGCCGAAATAGAGCTTCAGGGCGCTGGCGAACTCCCCCATGATGTTTTGCGGCGGCTCTTTTTCGAAAAGCGTTGTCTTTTCCGTTCGCAACGCGCGCAAGGCGGGGCCGGGGCCGAAGCGGTTGAGGAAGACCGTATCGGTTTCCTGCGCCTCGACAATCATGTTCTTCCAATTGGCGTGGACGGGCGATTCTGCGGCGGACACCATGCGCGTGCCCATCTGAATTCCTTCGGCGCCCAAGGCGAATGTCGCCGCCATCGTGCGACCGTCGACCATGCCGCCCGCAGCGATTACCGGTACGTTCACCGTCTCGCAAACAAGCGGCAGCAGAACCATGGTGGCGACGTCGCGCGGGTTCTTGAAACCGCCGCCCTCGCCTCCTTCCACGACCAGTCCGTCGACACCGGCATCGACCGCGCGCAAAGCCGCTTTCAATGACGGCACGACGTGGAAAACCGTGAGGCCCGCTTCTTTCAGCGCGGCGCAATATTTTTGCGGATCGCCCGCCGAAGTGGTGACGAATTTCACGCCCTGATCGATAACAAATTTCACGATATCCGGATCGCGCACGAAAGCCTGCGCGATGTTCACGCCGAAGGGCTTCGCCGTCAGTTCGCGCATCTTCTTGATCTCGCCGCGAACTTCTTCCAACTGACCCGACGATGTTTCGATGATGCCCATGCCGCCGGCGTTTGAGACGGCGGAAGCGAGTTGGGCGCGGGCGATCCAGCCCATGGGCGCCTGGACGATGGGGTATTCCACGCCCAGCATTTTGGTAATGCGGTTTTCGATAGGCTTCGGCATTTACGTTTCCCCTGTTGCAGCTATGCCAAGCGTAGCCTTAGACTTTTCGGCAAAGCAAATCCGGGAAACGCACGATGCCGAAACTGAACCGCGACGGCGTACAGATTCATTACGAAACCTATGGCGAAGGGCCGGTCATCCTGCTGACGCATGGCTATTCGGCCACGGCGCAGATGTGGAAAGGCCAGATCGCGCCGCTTTCCAAAAATCACAAGCTGGTGCTCTGGGACATGCGCGGGCACGGGCAAAGCGATTACCCGGAAGACCAGTCGCAATACAGCGAGGATGCGACGGTCGGCGACATGCTGGCGCTGCTGGATGCGGTTGGTGCGAAGACGGCGGTGGTAGGCGGGTTGTCGCTTGGCGGATATATGTCGCTTGCGTTTTACCGCGCGCATCCGGAACGGGTGTCGTCGCTGCTCATCATCGACACGGGGCCGGGCTTCAAGAACGACGAGGCTCGCGAAGGCTGGAACAAATACGCGCGCGAGACGGCGGATCGTTTTGAACAACAGGGATTGGCGCCGTTGCAATCGGCGAGCAGGGAGCGCTCCACCGCTGCGCATCGTTCTGCCGAAGGTCTGGTGCGCGCGGGCCGCGGAATGCTGACGCAGCGGGACGATCGCGTGATGCGGTTGTTGCCGCAGATAAAAGTACCGTCGCTCATCGTCGTCGGCAGCGAAGACAAGCCGTTCCTCAATGCGGCGGATTATATGGCGGCGAAAATTCCCGGCTCCCACAAGGTTGTGATTCCAGGCGCGGGACACGCGGCCAATATCGACCAGCCGGACATATTCAATCGCGAAGTCACGAATTTCCTGGGAAAATCCCACTGAGCGGATTGCTTGACGCGCCCGTCAGGTCAGCCAGAATGCTTCCAAAGCTATCCAGGGAAACGCCATGGCACTCGACCTCTCCAATATCGACCAGGCGCTCGATCAGGCGCATTTTCCAGCCCTGCTCGTCGCGCTCTCGCACATCACAGGAAACACCGAGCATCTGACCGACCGCTACAAGCCGCTCTACGATTTCTTCACCGACAGCCGTTTGGGCGGGCTTTCGGATGAAAAGCAGGCCGAGATCAAGGCGCTCGCGAAGAAGATCATCACCGATTATATCAACGGCGGGCAGAAGTTGGGGCCTGCGCTGTCATCCGCCGATTTGCGCAAGATGATGGACTTTGTGGTCGGCGCCGAGATTCCCCAGCAATACGGCCCCTTCCTGATGGAGGAACTGGGCCTCGGCGGCGATCCGAAACTGCCGCAATGGTCGAGCCCGAAACTGAAAGCCGCCGCGCAGAAGATGCATGTGGTCGTCGTGGGCGCGGGAATGTCGGGGCTGCTCTCCGGCATCCGGCTGCAACAGGCGGGCATTTCGTTCGAGATCATCGAAAAGAATGCCGATGTCGGCGGCACGTGGTTCGAGAACACCTATCCCGGTTGCCGCGTGGACAATCCCAATCACATGTATTCGTTCTCCTTCGAGCCAAACCACGACTGGCCGTATCATTTCTCCACGCAGGACGTGTTGCTCGGCTATTTCCGCCGCACGGCGGACAAATACGACCTGCGCAAGCACATTCGTTTCGAAACGCAGGTCGTGGAAGCGCGCTTCGACGAGAAATCGGCGCAATGGCATGTGCGCATCCGCGACAAGGACGGCCGCGAGGAAACGCGCGTGGCCGATGCGGTCATCAGCGCGGTGGGTCAGTTGAACCAACCCCGCATACCCGAGATCAAAGGCGTGGGCACGTTCAAGGGACCGGCATTCCACTCCGCGCAGTGGCGTCACGACGTCGACCTGAAGGGCAAGCGCGTGCTGGTGATCGGCACGGGCGCATCGGCATTCCAGTTCGTGCCGGAAATCGCACCCGACGTGGCGGACATGAAAGTGTTCCAGCGCACGCCGCCATGGCTGGGGCCAACGCCTGACTATCACGACAAGGTGGGCGAAGGAAAAAAGTGGCTGCTGGAACACGTGCCGTTCTACGACAAGTGGTACCGCTTCTGGCTGTTCTGGATGCTGACGGACGGACTTTACGAGTTCGTGAAGAGCGATCCCGGTTACAACGGGCCGCCGAACGCGGTGAGCGCGAACAATGCGATGTTGCGCGAAATGCTGACCGCGGCGATCAAACCTCAAACCGACTCGATGCCCGATCTGCTTTCCAAGATCATCCCGGACTATCCGTTCGGCGGCAAACGTTCGCTACGCGACAATGGCGTGTGGGTGGAGGCGCTGAAGCGCCCGAACGTCGAACTCGTCACCGATCCGATCGAAGAAATAAACGCCACTGGCGTGAAGACGGAGAGCGGCAAGCAATATGACGCCGATGTGCTGATTTACGGCACGGGCTTCCACGCGAGCGATTTTCTGCGCACGTATAAAATCTATGGCCGCGGCGGCGAAGAACTCCACAAACACTGGAATGGCGACGCACGCGCCTATCTCGGCATGACCGTTCCGGGGTTCCCGAACTTCTTCATGATCTACGGGCCAAACACCAACATCGTGGTCAATGGCAGCATTATCTTCTTCAGCGAGTGCAGCGTGCGCTACATCCTGGAGAGCCTGAAGATGCTTGCCGAAACAGGCCATGCCACCATGGAAGTGAAGCCGCAGGTGCATGACGTCTTCAATGAAAAAGTAGATGCCGCCAACAAGCTGATGGCCTGGGGGGCGCCTCAGGTTTCGAGTTGGTACAAAAACGCCACGGGCCGCGTCAGCCAGAACTGGCCCTTCCCTCTGGTGGAATATTGGAAAGCAACACTCAAGCCGAATCCGGGCGATTTCAGATTTGCCGACGGTCAGGCCGAACGGCGCGCCTGAAACGCGCTGAGACCTAAATTCGACGTGAGAAACATCGCGATCGCCGCTGGCCTTATCGCAAGTAGGGTGAAGTACTACGACGCGGTTACAACAGAAGCCAACATTAACCAAGAAGCATTTATTTCCGCAGCAAAAAGGGCTTTGTTGTATTACCGAGATTAGATGGCTGTTATTTAATCTAATTGCTTGCGGAGTGTTATTATCCATGTTCGTCGTGCTGACGGTGGACGTCGAACCATCGATTGCCGGTGCGATTTCCGATCCGGTGGTCAATGCTCCGCTTTTGCACGAACCGGTTTGGGGCGAAGTGGAAGGCCGAAGCGAAGGCTTGGGCTTCATGCTGCGCACCCTCGGGCAACACGACCTCAAATCCACGTTCTTCGTGGAGACGGCGCATGTCCACAGGTTTTCGCAGACGGACATGGGCGGCTATGTCGAGAAAATCCTCGATGCGCGGCAGGACGTTCAGATGCATCTGCATCCCGTCTGGGCCAATTTCCGCAACGGCGCCGTGCGCCCCAAAAAAACTTTCAGCGATCGCTGCGATCTCATCGCTCGGGAAGATCTGTCCGAGATGATCGAACACGGCATCGAGCAGCTACGCCGTTGGGGCGTGCAAAATCCGACCGGTTTGCGAACCGGAAATTTCAGCGTCGGCAAGAACGTTTACGGCGCGATGCGTGCGGCAGGCCTGTCCTATTCGTCCAATATCTGCATCGGTACGAGCAAATCCGAGGGATTGGACTATTCGGGCGGTGTCTACGATATAGACGGGATCGTAGAGATCCCCATGACATGTTTCGAAGACAAGGGACCCATCGGCCAGGGAAAACTTCGGCCCCTGCAAGTCACAAGTTGCAGTTTCCTTGAGATAAAGACCGCGCTTACGGACCTTTATGAAGCAGGCTGCAAGATCGCGGTCGTTCTCACCCATCCGTTCGAATTTCTGAAAAGGGACGACTTTCGTTTCTCCAACATGCGGGCAAACAGTCTTGTACAAGCCCGCTTCGACCGGCTTTGCGGCTTCCTCGCCGAAAACAGGGCCCGCTTCGAGACGGTGACGCTGGAAGAAGCCGCGATTTCGCTCAAAGGCCCCTACGTTGCGCCCACGCCCGAAGGCCGAGCCGTATACTCACTTTTTCGTTCCGCGCAGAATTTCCTGAACGACCGCTTCTTTTGATTTTCCGGCGCAAAGGATGGTGAGCGCCGATATTGCCTGGGCGCCCATCCAAAGCTAAGTCTTGCGCAATCTTCGCTACCCGGTGCCGGAATGGACCATCAACTGCGCGCATCGCCTGACAGGCTGTTCAGGGTTGCGCTTTATGCGGCCGTTCCGGCGGCGCAAGAACGGTTTATGGAAACGGCGCATTTTTCCTTGGGCGCGCGCGCCGTCCAACTCCTGGATATCGCGAGCGCCTTTGTCAGCAAGCGGCCGTCGCTGCATTTTTCGGCGTGGGACGTGCCGGATTCCAACAAGGGCGACATCCTGATCCGCATTCAGGTGGAGCGCGAGATCGAGCGTGCGCTTGGCGCGGGCAAGGTGACGTTCTTCGAAATCGGATGGAACGAACTCGACGAGCAAAAAATCCACGAGATCAACGAAACCTGCGACCTCTTCGTTATCGCGGGCAGCGGCTACCTGTTTCCGGTCAGGGACAAACTGCCGAAACGGTTGATAAGAGACTGTCGGCTGATCCCGCAAATCCGCTGCCCAAAGGCGGCGATGGCCATCGGTTACAACACGATCGCCGGCGAAGAGGAAGAACTGTCGGCAGAAAGTGTGGCCATGCTCAAGGCACTTCTGGACAGCCTTGATCTCATATCGGTGCGCGACCGCAGGACGGTGGAACTCGTGCGCAACGTATCGGGTAAGACACCCGTTCTTGCCGGCGATCCGGTGTTGCTTTTCAAGGAAGCGGTCTCTCCGGCTCCCTCCCGCGATGCGTCTCACTTGCGGCTCGGCGTCAACCTTGCAATGCATGGCCCGATATCGGTGAAGCGGGTGGAGCGGGAGATCGACGTGTGGGCGGACCTGCTTAAACGCTTGCAGGCATTGCATCGTATCGAATGGCACTATGTCGCTCACGTGCCGTCGGAACGTGCGGTTTATTGGTTGTTGCGGGGCCGCGGTATCCATCTGCACTGGCACGATCCGCTACCGGTCGACTTGCCGGCGGTTTATGCCTCGCTGGACGCTCATATCTGCCAGATGATGCATTCAGCCATCACGGCTGTGAGTGTGAACCTGCCGGTGACGGCGTTTGCGTATGACCGCAAAATCGATGGACTGTTCGAACTGCTGGGCCTCTCGGCCTATTGTGTTCCCGTCCATGGCTGGACGCCGCAGTCGGTCCTGCCGGTGATCGAGCGAATGATCGCCAACCGTCCTTCCATTCGCGAAAAGATCATGCAGGCGAAGGATGCCCTGCTACCCGTCTCCGAAGGCTTCACTTCGGAGGTCGCGGATTTGATCCGGCTTGGATCGGGCCTTCGCGCCGATCAATAGACCACCACGGAACGGATCGATTTGCCTTCGTGCATCAGGTCGAAGGCGTCATTGATCTTTTCGAGCGGCATCTGGTGGGTGATGAGATCGTCGATGTTGATCTTCTTGTCCATGTACCAGTCGACGATCTTTGGCACGTCGGTCCGGCCCCTTGCGCCACCGAAGGCCGAACCTTTCCAGACGCGGCCGGTGACAAGCTGGAACGGGCGGGTGGAAATCTCCTGCCCTGCCCCCGCCACTCCGATGATGATGCTTTCGCCCCAGCCGCGATGGGCACACTCCAGCGCCTGACGCATCGTGTGGACGTTGCCGATGCATTCGAACGAGAAGTCGGCACCGCCGCCGGTCACGTCGACCACCGCCTGAACCACCTTATCCCGGCCGATCTCGTCCGGGTTGATGAAGTGGGTCATGCCGAACTTCTCGGCCATGGCGCGCTTGGCGGGGTTGGTGTCGATGCCGACGATCTTGTCGGCGCCGACCATGCGCGCACCCTGAATGACATTGAGGCCGATGCCGCCCAAGCCGAACACAGCGACATTCGCGCCCGGCCAGACCTTGGCAGTGTAGATCACCGCGCCAATGCCCGTGGTCACGCCGCAGCCGATGTAACAGATCTTGTCGAAGGGGGCGTCCTCGCGCACTTTGGCGAGTGCGATCTCCGGCAACACCGCGTGGTTGGAGAAGGTCGAGCAACCCATGTAGTGGCGAATCGGCTCCTTACCGATGCGGAAGCGGCTCGTGCCGTCGGGCATCAGGCCCTGTCCCTGGGTGGACCGGATCGAGGTGCAGAGGTTGGAGCGCTTCGAGAGGCAGGTTTTGCACTGTCGGCATTCCGGCGTGTACAGAGGTATCACATGGTCGCCCGGCCTCAGGCCGGTCACGCCGGGGCCCACTTCGAGCACAACGCCTGCGCCTTCGTGGCCCAGGATCGCCGGAAACAGCCCCTCCGGGTCTGCACCCGAAAGGGTAAAAGCATCGGTATGACAGATACCTGTGGCCTTTATCTCAACCAGAACCTCACCTGCGCGCGGTCCCTCCAGCTCGACCTCTTCGATCGAGAGTTTCTCCCCGGCTTTCCAAGCCACTGCCGCTTTGGTTTTCATTCAGTTCCCACTCCGAGCCGACTGCCTTTAACGAACCACTATAACCGACCAACATCGCACTGAGGCGAAATCGGGACCAATTGTCACCGGCACCTCAGGTCGAAAAAAGGTGTCTCAGCGAGCATTGCTTGCCAGACCGCGTTGGCTCAACTCTTAGTAGTCAAGGACTACCTTGCCGCCGAAACTCTTCGCTCGGTTATTTGCGTTACTTCACGCCCATCATTTTCGGGCCCATTTCCCGGCTTTCCTGCACTCAAATTTCCGCTAAAGCTGTGCGCCATTTTGCCGGGCGCGGGCCAGGGAGCCGGGTTTGCTATTTAACTCTCATCTCTTCATTTTTCTGTTTTTTCCGGTCGTCGTGCTCGCGTTTTATCTCGCGCGCCCTTCGGGATTGCGCGCCCAAATTGCCGTTCTGTTGATCGCGTCTTTCACGTTCTACGCATCATGGGACTGGCGATTTTTATTCCTCCTTCTTTGTTCCATAGCGTTCAACTACGTCGTGGGCGGATTTCTGACGCGTGCAGTCGCCAGCGGGAAATTTCGGGCGGCCGACATCATCACGACGCTAGGCGTTGCCTGCAATCTTTCGATCATAGGCGTTTTCAAATACGCGAATTTCATAGGGATGAACTACGCTGCGTTGACGGACAGTTCCTACAGCGTGCGCGACATCATTCTTCCTCTGGGCATTTCATTCTTTACGTTCGAGCAGATCGGGTATCTCGTGGATATCCGGCGCGGAAATCTCTATCCCCGCAATCTCGGGCGGTATGCGACGTTCGTCGCCTTCTTTCCGCGGCTCGTCGCAGGACCGATCCTGCGTTACAACGAGATATTGCCGCAATTCATCGAGAAGCGAGGCCCCCGCAACATCGGCGCAGACATCGGCGTGGGGATCACGATATTTGTTTTCGGCCTCGCAAAGAAAAGCCTGCTGGCCGACGGAATTGCGCCTTATGAAGCGATTGCTTTCGCTCCAGCGCAGACCGGACACCCCATAGACTTCTTCGCGGCGTGGACGGGGGCAATGGTCTATACCTGTCGGCTGTACTTCGACTTCTCGGGATATTCCGACATGGCCATCGGCTGTGCGCGATGCTTCGGCATCGTCTTTCCGATGAATTTCAATTCGCCATACAAGTCCGCCAGCATAATCGAGTTCTGGCGACGCTGGCACATGACGCTATCGCGGTTTTTACGCGACTATCTCTACATTTCGCTCGGAGGCAATCGCAAGGGGCCAACCAGACGTTATCTCAATCTGATGATCACCATGCTTCTGGGCGGGCTGTGGCACGGCGCGAATTGGACGTTCGTCATATGGGGCGGACTGCACGGCGCCTATCTCTGTATCAACCACATGTGGATTGCGGCTTCGAGCCGTGTCGCCCTACTGAACCGCTTCCGGTCTTCCGGCGCAGGCTGGTTCTTCGGCTTCGTTATCACATTCATTTCGGTGGTGGTCGCCTGGGTCTTTTTCAGGGCGCCGGATTTTCATACAGCGGGCAGTATCCTTGCCTCCATGACCGGTGCAAACGGCTTCGCGTTGCCGTATGCGCTGATGGATGCCCTGGGTCCCCTTGGTTCGGCTCTGCGCTCTCTCGGTTTGGGCGATAGCATGGCAAGCGGCACACAATTCGTGTCCGCATGGACATGGCTTGTTGGGCTATTGGCCATCGTGTGGCTATTGCCCAACACGCAACAGTTCGTCGCGGCCTACGACCCGGTACTTGAATCGGAGCAGTTGCGCGAAGGCGGCGGCTATCTTGTGCGCCGATTGCACTGGCGGCCAACAGTGGCTTGGGCGGCAGCCGTGGGCGCGCTTGGCTTCCTGGCGGTAACATCGCTGACGCGCGTCAGCGAATTTCTGTACTGGCAATTCTAGCATGTGGCGTCGCTACTTCATCGCGATCGCAACGACGGGAGCGCTCCTGTCGGTTGGGGCCGTTTGCCTGGGCGTATACGCCAATTCTTACTATGTCTTCGGCAACGGCGGGCCCACCCTCAAGCCGACGGCCTACAATCAAGCACTGATGGCCAAAGACTATCTTTTGCGGCGCGATCATCCCGCGACATTGATCCTTGGGAACTCGCGAGCGGAAATCGGGCTCAATCCAGAGAGCACGATGTGGCCCAAGACCTACAAACCGGTGTTCAACGCCGCAATGGCGGGACAAGCATTGGAAGCCGAACGCGGCATGCTCCAACATGCCCTGCGAGAAGGCCATCTCAAGCTCGTGGTCGTAGAACTGGATTTCGCGGATTTTATCCGAAGCGCCAATCACAAATCGGAATACAAGGCCACCGAATGGCCCGACAGGACGCGGTTTTTTCAACGTATGAAAGACATCGGAACAGCGACGCTGACCATCGACGCGATCCGCGACAACTTTTCCACCCTCTTCAACACAGACAGACAAACCTCCGACACGATGACTGCGCAGGGGTTCAACCCCTTGAGGTCATACATCCCTATTGAAGAGCGCGAAGGCTATCAGAGTGTCTTCGCCCAGAGAGAGCATTCCAATCGCGAATTGTATGAAGCGTGGAGTATTCGCGACATGGGCGACGCTTCGAAAAATCACGAATTCGCCCAACTGCGCAAAATCATCGGTCTCTGTTCTGCAAAAGGTATTCCGGTGGTTCTCTTCATCCCGCCATATCACGCGCAATATCTCGAACTCATTCGCAGGGAGGGATTTTGGCCGGGATTCGAGAAGTGGAAGATTGCGCTTTCGCATCTCGCGAGCAAAGACCGGGTGCGATTGCTCGATTTCACCGGTTACAGTTCTTTCACGACGGAACCCGTTCCACCGGCCAATGACCGCCGCACAGTGATGCGCTGGTACTGGGAAGCCGGGCATTTCAAGAACGCTCTTGGAGATCGCGTTATCTCCCGGATATTCGAGGATGGATGGGGGACGGATCTCACTCCGGAAACTGCCAGCGCAAACAATCGCCGCGTCGAGACGGAACGCGAGGCGTTTTTGAGAAAGTCTCGGAATGAAGCACCGAACGGGTAAAAGCCTCAATGTAACATGGGCATAGGGCGCTTATTTCAACCAGCCTATCCGTCCAAGGTCCTGCGGGTCGGGGTCCTCGCCAGATATGCCCCGTCAGCCGCGGCCTGCCCCCATAGGCTTCTCATTTTGGGCCCGTAACCGTTCTCGCAGAACGCGCTGGCCGAAGACCCGGCCATGTCCTATCTGAGTTTCAGTCGAAGAAGGGTACCGCCATGTCGGGCGCCAAGAGCAATGCAAGCCGCTTCGTGCTCACACTTGCCTGCCCCGACCGCAAGGGCATCGTTGCGGCGGTCTCGCGCTTTCTGGTCGAACAGGACTGCAACATTCTGGACAGCGCCCAGTTCGGCGATCCGTCCAACGGCCGCTTCTTCCTTCGCACCGTTTTCCACGCCGAGCGTGCGACCGATGTCGCGCGGCTGACCGATGCGTTCGCGTCCATTGCCTCGTCATTCGGGATGGATGCCCGCTTCCACGACACGAGCCGCAAGGTGCGCACGCTGGTGATGGTCTCGAAGTTCGGCCATTGCCTGGTGGACCTGCTCTACCGGCACCGCATCGGAGCCCTGCCCGTGGAGATCGCGAAGATCGTTTCCAACCACCGCGACCTGGAAGACGTGGCGGCGGCCCATGGCGTGCCGTTTGTGTATCTTCCGGTCGACAAGGCAAATAAAGCGCAACAGGAAGAAACGCTGCTAAGCATCTTTGACGGCGAGAAAATCGACCTCGTCGTGCTTGCCCGCTACATGCAGATCCTGTCGCCGGCGTTGTGTGCCAAGCTCGAAGGGCGCGCCGTCAACATCCACCATTCCTTCCTGCCCAGCTTCCAGGGCGCACGGCCTTACAGCCAGGCCCATGAGCGCGGCGTGAAGTTAATCGGGGCGACGGCTCACTATGTGACCGCCGAACTGGACGAAGGCCCGATCATCGAGCAAGCCGTGGAGCGGGTGAGCCACGCGCTGACCCCGGAAGACTATGCGGCGGTCGGCCAGGACATCGAAAGCGTGGTGCTGGCCAGGGCCGTCAAATGGCATGCCGAGCACCGCATCCTGCTCAACGGGCGCCGGACTGTGATATTTTCGTAACGGCCAGATGGTTCTATGGTCTTTAGGGATTGGTTAATTTCTTATGTACCATCCTCGCCAAACAAAGCGTTTGGCCCTAAATGGCTGAACGTGTATCTATATTTGGTCGGGAAGCAGCTGCTTCCCCAAGGGATTTAGAGGGGCTTTCTCCTATGCGTGCGAGCATCACTTCGGCGATGAGGCGGGCTGTGCGCCGCTTCGCGATTCTGGGTTTGGGCCTCGCGGCCACCGCCATCATGGCTGGCTGCGCTTCGCATGGCGACGCGCCGCCTCCGGCTGCTCAGGCAGAAGCGGCCGACTATCTCATCGGTCCCGGCGATACGCTGCAGATCTTCGTGTGGCGGAACCCGGATCTGTCCACGTCCGTGCCGGTTCGTCCGGACGGCCGCATCTCCATACCGCTGGTCGAAGATATCGATTGCGCCGGCAAGACGCCGACGCAGCTGGCGCGCGACATCGAAGTCAAGCTGAAGAAATTCGTGACCGATCCGGTTGTAACGGTGATCGTGAGCAATTTCGTCGGGCCGTTCACACAGCAGGTGCGTGTGGTCGGTGAAGCCTCCGAGCCAAAAGCGATCCCCTATCGCGATAACATGTCGGCGCTCGATGCGATGATCGCCACTGGCGGGCTCACCCCCTATGCGGCGGGCGACAGGGCGACACTGGTAAGGACCGTCAATGGCCGCCAGCAAAGCTATCGCTTGCGTCTTGGAGATCTGCTCAAGGATGGCGACATGTCGGCGAACGTGCAGTTGCAGCCGGGCGACGTCATCATCATCCCGCAGTCTTACTTCTGAGCGCGTGATCTGACGTCAACACCGGCAGGTCGACGCCCCGGAGCGAGTTGCACATGATTCCTGAGAAGCTTCATCTCGTCAGGGCCGGGCGTGTCACCCGGCCCATGACCCTGAAGCTGGCTTTGATGGCGTTCGGGCTGGCCACGTTCACCGTGTCCGGCGCGCAGGCGCAATTCGACACGGGCGGCTATACCTCGGCCAGCACGCCGCAGGCCCGCGCCCAGCAGATGGATGCGTTGAAAAAACGCCAGCAGGCGGAAGGCATCATAGATCTCAACGTGCCGACCGAGCCGATACCGGAACTGCAACTGTTCGCGGCGGTCAGCCTGGCGGAAACCTTCACCTCGAATGCGTCGGGCTCGAACGGCAGCAATCGCTACGATTTCTACACCCAGCCTGGCCTGCAACTGGGCGCCGTGGAGCAGTCCCGCCGGCTGACGGCGGCGGTCAACTACGCGCTGACTTACCAATATTATGCTCGCAATCACGACCTGGATCAGTTCATCAACAACCTGACTGCGAATGCGAATGCCGAGTTGTTGGAGCAGACGCTGTTCCTCGATGCCCAGGCCAGTGCGGCGCCGGAATTGCTGTCGCGCGCGGGTTCGCTGACGGCGAGCGACGGTACGCCGACGAAAAACAACTACCGCAACACCTACGCTTATGCCGTCCGCCCGACGCTGATCCATCAGTTCGGCAGCGTGGTCGAGACCGATCTGTGGGCGGGCGAAAGCGGCGTGTATTTCACCACTCCGTCGAGTGCGAGCACCACGCCGTTGCCGGGCTTCTATGTTCCGCCGACGAATTCCAATACCACCCAGATCGGCGCACGCATTGCAAGCCTGAGCGATTTCATGCGCCTCAACTGGTCGCTCAACGCCAGCGCTGCAGATACCTATCAAGAACATCACCAGTGGCAGAAGGTTCGCTCGGCATCGGCGAACCTCTCCTACAATCTCAGCACCGATTTTTCGCTGATCGCCACCGGCGGATACCAGACCTACCATTCGTCGTTTTTTCTGACGAAGGATCTCGATGGACCGATCCTGCTCGGCGGCTTCCAGTTCACGCCAGATCCCAATTTCTATTTCTATGCGCAGGCCGGTTCGCAAAACAATTTCCCGACCTATATCGGGCAACTCGTCTGGAACATCACGCCGCTTACATCGTTTAGCGCCAACGCGACCGACCAGATCCAGACGCCGCAACAGCAGCTCGTTTCCACGCTTCAGTCCGGGGCACCGGGCGGAACGACCGGTACGGGGGGCGGCACGCCGTCGACACCTCCGCCGGCGGGCGGCGTGAACCCCGGTTCCGGCGATTTCTTCGGCAATGGCCTGTCGCTGGACAATTCGGTCTACCGCTACAGGAATTTCACGGCGACGCTCACCCACAGCCTGCCACGCACGCAGTACACCCTGAGCGCGTATGCTTATCTGAGAGACCGGCTGGATTCGATTTCCACCCTGCCCTTCCTGAACAAACACAACGAGAATTTCGGCCTGACGGCCGGCGTCACACACAGCTTGCGCCGCGATCTTACTGCCAATGTTGCGTTCTCGGCCTCGCGCGCCAACGAATTCAACGGTCACGACCGCATCTTCGAAGGCATGGCGGGATTGCAGTATCGGGCCAGCGAGACGCTTTCGTTCTACGGCAACACCTCGATCGTCAATCGCCAGTCGACGGGGCTCGTGGGCTTCAACAATGGGAACGCGACCGACGTTCGCGTCACCGTTGGGGTTAGCAAGGCGTTCTGACGCATCATGTCCGCATCGGTAAACGGCGTATCTGCGACCGGCCTTCGCGTCGTGCCTCTTAGCGCCGCGCGCGCTGCGCAATGGGACGCCTTCGTTGAATCCTGTCCCGAAGGGACGTTTTTCCACCGCGCGGGCTGGCGCGGCATCTTCCGCGATGTCTTCCGCCTCGATCCGCAATTCCTTCTGGCCGAACGCGGCGGCGACATCGTGGGCGTGCTTCCGCTGGTGCACCAGAAAAGCCTGCTGTTCGGCAACGCGATGATCGCAGCGCCCTTCTGCGTCGAAGGCGGCCCTATCGCCGCCGATGAGGACGCACGAAAGGCGCTGGACGAAGCCGCGATTGCGCTCATGCGGGAAAAGGGCGCTGCCTCGCTCGAATTCCGCAGCCGCAAGGCCACACGTCCCGGCTGGGCCGCGCGCAAGGAACTTTACGCAACGTTCAGCCGGCCCTTGTCGGAAAACGACGAGGAGAATCTGAAAGCCATCCCCCGCAAGCAGCGCGCGGTCGTTCGCAAGACGCTGCAGGGGCCGCTCACCAGCGAGATCGACACCGATGCAGCGCGCCTTTTTCGCGTCTATTCGGAAAGCGTGCGCAACCTGGGCACGCCGGTGTTCCCCAAACGGTATTTCGATGCGCTGCTGAAGACCTTTGGCCGGGATTGCGACATCGTCACCATTCTGGACGACGGCGAGCCGGTGAGCGCGGTGATGAACTTCTATTTCCGCGACACGGTGCTGCCCTATTACGGCGGCGGCACAGTGGGCGCGCGGAAGAACGGCGCCAACGATTTCCTCTATTGGGAAACGATGCGCCGGGCCGCGGAGCGCGGATATCGCCGTTTCGATTTCGGCCGCAGCAAGGCGGGCACCGGCGCCTTCTCGTTCAAGAAAAATTGGGGCTTCGAGCCGGAGTGGCTGGAATACGAGTTCTATCTCAAACCGGGCGCGGAGATGCCGGAGAAAAACCCGAACAATCCCAAATTCGCGCCGCTGATCGAAATCTGGAAACGGCTGCCGCTGCCGGTGGCCAATTTCATCGGCCCGTTCCTGGTACGCAGCCTGGGCTAAACAAAAGCCCCTGACGGCGCGTTGGCCATCAGGGGCATTGTTTCGGAACTTGCGTTACTTCCACTTCGCCGCAAGCTGTTTGGCTTCGGCCATATCTTCGAACTTCGCACCCGACTTCAATATCTGAGCGAGAAGCGCTTTGGCTTCGTTGCGCTTGCCCGATCCGTCGAGCGCCACCGCCAGATGGTAGGCAATATCGGGGTCGCCGGCGGACAGACTGTGGGCGCGTTGCAGAAGCGACAACGCATCGTCCTTTGCATTGTTCTGCCATTTCAGCCAGCCCAGCGTATCCAATATGGCGGCCGATTGCGGCTGGATTTTTGCCGCCTGGCTCACCAGTGTGATGGCGCGCTTGGGATCGCTCTTCTGAATCAGCCATCCGACATTGTTGAGTGCAATGACGTCGTAGGGCCGCAATTTCAGAACGGCTTCGAACTGCTTGAGCGCGCCAGCTTTGTCGCCGGACGTCAACAACAGGCTGCCATATTCACGCAGGGCATCCACATCGTTGGGATTCTTGCGTATCCAGTCGGAGAGCAGCGAACGTGCCTTGGCAACGTCGCCTGTTGCCACCGAGATGCGTTCGTAGGCGAGCATGACTGATTGCGAGGGTTTGGCTGCATAGCTTTTCGCCAACAGGTTCTTGGCCTCGTCCGCACGCTTGAGCTTGACCAGCGTGTCCGCAACAAGGACATCCGCGGCCGGGCCCGGATAGGCGGCAGCATAATCATGTGCAGCGCCCAAAGCGCGATCGCTGTCACCGACCTGCACCGCGTAATCGATCAGCGTGTTGCGAGACTGCATCGAGGTCGGATCGAGCTCGATGGCGCGCGAAAAGGCGCTGATCGCGCCATCCTGATCCTTGGTGCCCGCGAGCGCATTGCCCAAAAGAAGCTGGGCACCGGCAGACTGCGGCAAGCGTGTTACCAGGCGGCGGAACGTCGCCGATGCCTGATCCTTGTTGCCGCGCGCAAACTGGATCTGTCCCTGCAATGCGATCGCCTCGTCATTGTCCGGGGCGATCTTCAATGCGGCCGTAACGGCAGCATCGGCTTCGCGGTACTGTTTGCGGGACAGGTAATATGCGCCGAGCACCGTCTTGGGCGACGGGTCCTTGGGAGCCGCCGCGGCAGCCTTGCCGAGAAGCTGGGGCACGTCATCGAGCTTGCCTTCCTGAATGGCGAGCTGCGCAAGCTTGATATAGGCAAGTGAGTTCTTCGGGTCCTGCTTGACGACGATATTCAGTTCGTCACGCGCGCCCGCCACGTCTCCCTGCGCGGCCAGCGCCTGGGCTCTGTAATAGCGGGCCGGCACGAATTTCGGATCGAGCTTCAGCGCCGAATCGAAAAGCCATGCGGCTTTCGCCAGATCGCCCTGGTACATCGCGATCTGACCGCGATAAAGCACAGGCAAGGGATTCTTCGGCGACGCGTTGGACAGACGCGTGGCGACCTTCATCGCATCGTCGAACCGTCTGTTCTGCAACAGCGCCGCGATCAGCGGACCCGCGGTCTCTGCACTTTCGGGATGCTGTTGGCTTAGGTCGGTAAGCTGCGAGATCGCCTTCTCCGACTGGCCGGATTTCAGCTCGGTAAGCGCAAGCTGCGTCTTCAGGACATCGTTGGAGAGGCCGGCCTGCGAGGCCTTTTCGAAATATTGCGTGGCTTCGCTATATTTGCGCATCCGCGCATAGGCTTGGCCCAGAAGCGCCATGGCGCGCGGATCCTTTGAATTCTTCAAAGGATCGAGCACGTCGAGCGCCTGTTGCGGCGATTTCATCTGCAGGCGCAGCGCACCCAACCTCAGGCGCGCCTCGGCATCCTGCGGATATTGCGCGACGACGGAAGAAAGAACCGAGTGCGCCACTTCCTTGTTGTCGGTATCGAGCGCGATCTGCGCAACGGCAATACCGATGGCGGGTTGCGAGCGCACGAATTCCGGCGGCAGGCTCTGCACGAGCTTCCACGCGGCCTTCATATCCTTGGCCCGAGCGGTGACAATGGCCTTGTAGTAGACGCCGATGGGCAGACCGGGCTGCTTGGCGAGAATGGAATTGATGTCGGCCTTCGCCTTGTCGTCCTGTTTCAGTTTCAGATAAACGCCGATGCGCGCGACTTTCGGCGCGGCGGAGTCGGGATAATATTTGACGAGCTGATCGGCATAGCCCAGTGCCTTCTGATCCTGGCCCTGCGCCTGCAAGAGCGAGATCTTCATCATCAGTGCGCCCGCGTCGGTCGGCGCCATCTTCAGGGCGTCGTCCGTCACCTTTGTCGCCGTTGCCAAATCGCCCTGTTGCTGGGCGAGCGTGGCGCGCGTCAAAAGGCTCGGCGGATCGCGGCGGATAGACAGCGAGCGATCCATCGACTGGTTGGCCTTTTCGATCTCGCCGACTTTCTGCAACGCGATGGCCCGCGCGCGAAGAATGTCCGCGGCACGAACGGAATTGTCGCCGGCAGCCGGTTCGGCAAATTGTTCGAGAAGATCACGTTCCTTGCCGCGATTGAGCATCGCCTGAAAAAGGCTCGGCAGAACCACCTGATCGTCGGCGCCGTCGGCGCGGGCCTGGCGCAATTCGCGCTCGGCGGAAATTGCGTCGCCCGTGCGCAGCAACAGGTAGCCGAGTTCGGCGCGGACCTGCCCGTTCTTGGGCGCCATGGTGACGGCGTTCTTCAGATAGATGATCGCGGTCTTGACGTCGCCCTTGCGCAAGGACGCCTGTGCCTGCTCCACCATATTGCGCAGGCCAGGCGCCTCGGATCCGCCGATCTTCAAGTTCGGCTGGCCGGGGACGTTCGGCGTGTTGTCGACTGCTGCGTAGGAAACGCCGACAAGGCCAATTCCCCCCGCCACGATCGCGGCCCCCATCAGAAGACGGGCGGTTGTTGCAAATCCAGATTTGAAACTGCTCAAGGCAATCCTCCTATGAACGCGGCGGCTAGACTTCACGCAGCCGTTTGAGGTTGTAGAGATGGGGACGGCTGATCCCCAAAAGCTTCGCCGCTTTCGAAATGTTTCCCTGTGAGACAGCCAGAGCCTCGTTAAGCAAGGCGCGTTCCAGCTTTTCCGTCTCCAGTTTGAGATTAAGGCTGCGCGGTTCTATTTCGGCCTGCGCCAGGTCAAGATCGGCGGCGGTCACCATCGGGCCTTCCGACATCACCACCGCACGCTTCAACCGGTTCTCCAGTTCGCGCACATTGCCCGGCCAATGGTAGGCGCCGATGGCGGCCACCGCATCGTCCGACAGGCCACGCAGATTGCGCCGGTTGGTGCGGTTGTAGATGTTGAAGAAGTGGTGAGCGAGGATCACTGCATCGCTTTCGCGCTCCCGCAATGGCGGCAGCTCGATGCGTACTTCGTTGAGGCGATAATAGAGGTCCTCGCGGAACTTGCTTTCGGCGACATAGTTTTCGAGATGCTTGTTGGTCGCCGAAATCACCCGCACGTTGACGGAGATAGTTGTGCGGCCGCCGATGCGCTCGAACTGGCGTTCCTGCAGGAAGCGCAGGAGCTTTGCCTGCAGCGGCATGGGCATATCGCCGATTTCGTCGAGGAAGAGCGTGCCGTTGTCGGCGATCTCGAACTTGCCGGGCGTCTGTTTAACCGCTCCTGTGAACGCGCCCCGCTCGTGGCCGAACAATTCGCTTTCCAGAAGGTTTTCCGGAATGGAGGCGCAGTTGATGGCAATGAATTTTCCCGAACGGCGGTTCGAAACATCGTGCAGTCCGCGCGCCACCACTTCCTTGCCGGTGCCGCTTTCGCCGGTAATGAGCACGCTGACTTCGGCGGGGCCCAGGCGTTCGATCATGCGCTTGACCTTGCTCATCTGCGGCGACCCGTAGATGAGGCCCGGCAGGCTGAGATTGGCGGTCTCGCGAAGGCTGCGGTTTTCCTCCTCCAGCGTATGCATGCGCGCGGCGCGGTCGACGACGAGCTTGAGCACGTCGATGTCGATCGGCTTCTGGATGAAGTCGAAGGCGCCCTTGCCCACTGCCTTGACGGCATTGGCGCGGTCGGCATTGCCGCTGACGACGATCACCTTGGTAGTGGGGCTGGCGGCCAGTATTTCCTCTAGCGTCTTCAGGCCCTCGCTGGCACCATCCTGATCCGGCGGCAGGCCGAGATCGAGCAGGATGATGTCGAAGCCGCCATTGGATTTGAACTGCTTCAGCGCTTCGGCGCGCGTACCCGCGACGGTCGCGGTGTGCGGAGCGAGCGCCCATTTCATCTGGCGCTGGAGGCCGGGATCGTCCTCCACCAGAAGAATCTGTTCGCCCTCCGCCGGGCTTTCGCTGATGGCCACTTCACTCATGCTGAAATCCGCCGTTGCTGCTGTGACGAACTCGGCAACAGCAATGTAATGGTCGTTCCCTTACCCACCTTGCTCGACACTTCGATATCGCCACCGAGGTCGCGCATGGTCTCCTTGGCCTGATAGGCGCCGATGCCCATGCCCTTGCCTTTCGTCGTGCGCAAAGGCCGGAAGAGTTCTTTGGCGATGAACTGGGGCGTCATGCCCGCGCCCTGGTCATCCACATTCACGCGCACACGGCCGCCACCGTTCTCGATGCGCACATGCACCGGCGATCCGGCGGGCGTGGCCTCCATCGCATTGGTCACCACATGCTCCAACACGTTGAGGAATGCATTGCGGTCGGTCAAAGAAACGAGGGCGGGCTGCTCGGTATCGTCCATCCGGATATCCATACCCATGCCGCGCTTGCGGGAGACGAAATCGGCGACCAGCGCCGTGAGATTTGTGCCTTCCGCTGCCGGAGACGGCAGCGCACCGGCCTCGCCGCGCAGCCGGGCAAGAAGTTCATGCAGCTTGCTCACGGAATGTTCGATGGTGAGCACCATGTCCTTGCGGAATTCCGCATTGTCGCCGAATTGTTCCGCGTTGCGGGCGATCAGGCTCAACTGGCCGATGGTGTTCTTGATGTCGTGAATGATAAAGGCGATACGCTTGTTGAAATCCTCAAGCTGGCGGGCGTCGGCGAGCGCCTGCGCGGTCTCGTCCTGCACCAGATAGGCGGCAAGCTGGCGGGAGACGAGCGCAATCAGATTGCGGTCTTCCCAATTGAGCTTCTTGCTTGCGCGCGGCGGATTGAGCACCGCAATGCCGGTCAACGTCGAACGGTAACGCAGGGGAACGACCATCCATGCCGCCGGGAACAATTCGCGCCAGGGTTTGGCGGCGTCCGCGTGTTCGGGATCGCTAAGGTCGAGAAAGGCGACGTTTTCATCGTCGAAAGCTTTGACCGCCGTATCGGCCATTCCCATGGGTGCCAGTTCGAGCGGGAACGACCATTGGGCGACCGGCATGAACTGATCCCACCGCTCGCGATGGGACCACAATGCGCCGCCGGGCGTATCCATCAATTCCGACAGCGTGCGTAGAACGCGCATCGCGATGCCGCCGTCATCCCAGGCCGAAAGCGAATCGATGAATTTCTGCCACTCGACGCGGTAGTCGTATTTGTAGCTGAAGAAGTTTTCGTTGATGAACGTGCGCAGCGTGGAGCGGATGCGCCCCGACGTTACGGCGACGGCGAACACTACGAGCGTGCCGAAGATCACGAGCACGGAGAGAATGGTGCTCGTCGCGCCGCCATAGTTGCGGATGTAGTACGCCGCGAGCGCAGTTCCCTGCAGCAACACACCCACCGCGATCAGCGTGGCGGTGTGGAAGACGATGCGGCGCGAGGAATGAAGGTTGAGCCTGAGGGACGGGCTTCGCACTGCCGACATCAGGAACAACGGCAAGGCGACCAGGAATACGACCGGCTGAGCCGCCACCAGATCGTCGTCGACCCTGTGCGTGAGGAATTGCGGAATGTGCAGAACCAGACTGAACAGGAATATCGCCGCCAGACCGATGCCCAGCGATTTGATCGCCCAGAACTCGTCGGAGGTGACGTTGCGCAGCATGTTCTCGACGAGGATCAGGCCGAGAATGGTCGCCGCGATCCGCGTCATCTGCGGATCTACGGTCACACCGGCAATGGCCCCGAGGTCAAGTTGCGCGGCGTTGAACAGAACGTCGATGCCAACCACGAGCGCGGTGGCCCCGACGAGACGCCGCCAGACGATGGCCTTCTCTCGCCCGATCGAAAGGACGCCGAGTATGACCACCAGCCAGCCGCCATCCCTTAGCGCTGCGGCAATCGCGGGAACCCAGGCGGGGCACCAGCCGAGATCGAACGCCGCCCAAGACACACCCCATGCCGCGGTGAGACCGGCCGCAACCGCCATCGTGGCCTTGAGCCGCGACCCCTCACCCCAAACGGCCAGAAGGCCCAGAAAGACGGCGTAGCCGAGGGCCGCTGCTATATGGGTATAAAAAGCGGCCGAGAGCGACATTAACGGTATTTGGCCCAATATTGCGTGCGAGGTTTGATACCACGCCCGCCCCTTCAAGGTAATCACTTATAGCCGACAAATCTGTGGTGACAGTTAAGATCGGACGGCCAATCCGCTGGCCTTTGCAATATCTTAGCAGGTCCAGCGAAAGTTCAGATGCCGAAACGCCGGACGATGAATTTTAACCACGTAATCGGGGGCGACGCCGTTATCAGGTAGTAGAAGTTCTCTACCGGCCGATAGCCCAGCAAGGTCGCCTCCAGGATCATCTGCGCGCCCTTCATCCTCTTGCCCCGACCATGGGCAACGCGGCCCAGACGCCCGATCCGTTCGCCCTTGATCCTGCGAATGTCGACCGGGGTCAGCCGGTCCGAGAGCTGGCGGATGTGCTTCTCTATCATCGGCATCGTGTAGAGAAGCTGTTCGTCGAAGTTCCAGTTCGACAGGCTGTTCTCGCGTTCGTGCACGCGCACCAGGCTTTCGAAGATGAAGCCGACATTGCCGACCAGGGCGAGCCTGATCCACATGTCCTGATCTTCGCCGATCTTCAGATTGCGATCGAACCCCCCAAGCGAGACAAGGTGATCGCGCCGCGCAACGACCGTGGGCGTCGCGATGTAATTGGAGACGAGCAGCGCCTTCCATGCCAGCGGACCAACCGTCGGCCTACGTCCGCCATAGACATCGCCGCAATCCGTGCCGTTGGGCAGGATGAGGTTGGATGCGCAGGAGACGAGCGACAGGTTCTTGTCTGTCTCCATCGCAGCCATCTGCTTTTCGAGCTTTGTGGGCAACCACTCGTCATCGGAATCCAGGAAGGCGATGAACTCGCCTTTGGCAGCGTAGATGCCGGCATTGCGCGCGCCGGCGGCGCCGCTCTGCTTGTTCAACGCCACGACTCTGACACCGTTATCCGCATAGGACTGCGCGAGCTTGATGGTATCGTCCTTGCTGCAATCGTCGACCACGACGATCTCGCGCGGTTGCACCGTTTGCGCCAGCACCGAATCGAGCGCGCGCGCCAGCGTCGCCGACGAATTGTACGCCGGTATCACGACACTGACGTCCGAGGCGGCGCGTGCAACCGCGATGCGGCTGCTTGGTTCGGTTCGCTGACGGGTCAAAAGAGACAGGGACCAGTCGCGGATCGCAAACGGAGTGGTGGCCTCGCCGCCGATTTCGGTGAAGAAAAACTCGAAATATCCTTCAATCCATGCGAGGAACGTCTCGAGTTCGCTCTGATTGCGCACATATCTTGTGTTACCGGGAACCAGCGACGGAGTGTGATAGCTGATTGCAAAGACCTTGTGACCGGCTGCGTGCATGCGCCGGGTCAATCGTTTGGCTTCGATCAGCGTTGTGCCTTCCGGTGTGAGACGGATTCGCTCCAGCAACCCCGAACGGGCAAGCACCGCCGGCAAGCGCAAGGTGCGGCCCAGC
>DATKJT010000071.1:0-123574 GCA_035543495.1 Rhizomicrobium sp.
GGCCACCGCATCGTAAGGCGTTTCGTATGTCCACACGGCGTTCGTTCCGCGCTCGCCCAGAAGCGGCAAGCTGAAATAAGACGCATCGCCTTTGTAAGGGCAGTAGGTCGCGTGATCGCTGCGCGCAAATAGGCTCATGTCGGCATCTTCGCGCGGTATATAGAAGACGGCAGGATAGGACGCTTCGCACAGCTTTAGCGCCGAGGTCGAGTTCGCAATCACGCGTCCACCGGCTTTAACCACAATCGGACGCAAACACGCTGTGATTGCAATGGGATGGTTGGCATCCGGTACGCGCATCGATTTCGTAGCCATGGCTGACACTTTAGTGCCTGAAGCGCGACTTGCGGAGTCCGCCCACAACCTGCACCGCTTTTTGAGTTGAGTCACAGCGGCTTAAAAGGTTTATCGCAATTTTATTCCCAAATTTTGTGCGGCGGGACTGGCGTGTTGTGCTGTCGGCTCCTTTTACACATTACGAAGCGCCCCTTCCTAGACTCTTGAAATTCCAGCGAATCACCCTCCGGCACAGCCGATGCATAGAACCGTCCGGGTAATGACGTTTCTTTCGATTTGGGCCGCTAGGGAGGGCTGAACATGAAACACCGCTTTTTGAAATCGACCTTGTGGGGTCTTGCTATTGTCGGCGTGACGACGGCCGCCCAGGCTTTCCCGCTGCTTCCGGTCCAGAACCTGACGTTCGACGTCTATAGCGGCGCTGCGCCGAAGAACTACTTCTCCACCGTCAATCCGGCAGGCTGGTATCGCGGCGCGCCGGCAGGCCAGCAGGATCTGGTCTTTATCGACGCTCCGGGCACGGCCACCGTGTATGGCGGCGGTCCGAACTCTTATCCCGTCTACGGGCCGTTCCCCAATCCCCCGTCGGGCGGCAACTTCGTGCAGGCGGACGGCAATCCGGACTTCTTCAGCACCTTCAACCAGGACATTTCGGGCCTGACCATCGGTCAGACCTATACGCTGACGTTCTGGCAGGCCGCCGGGCAGCAGCAGGGCTTCACGGGAGCCACCACCGAACAATGGCGCGTGTTCTTTGGCGAGAACACTGGCGCCAACTTCCTGTTGAACCAGGAATTCGATTCAACGGTGATGAACACGCCTTCTCAAGGCGTATCGGACTGGAATCTCGTCAGCTTCGACATGACGGCGACGGCGACCACGGAAACCCTGACGTTCCTTGCGTGGGGCGATGGTGGCAGCACGGTCAACCTGCCGCCGACGGTCTTCCTGGCTGGCGTCAACACCCCGGCCCCCGAACCCGCAACCCTGTCGTTGGTGGGTGCTGGCCTTGGTGGTTTGTGGCTGCGCCGCCGCGCCAAGCGCAAGGCTACCGCCTGACACCAATTTCGGTTATGGAACCCGGTGCAAGCCGGGTTCCAGACCGGAACCGGCCTTGCGTAACGGCCAGTTGGGAATGTGTCCTTGCTAGCGTTTCTGGAGTCAGCGCATCTCCTGGGTTTCCTGAAGGAAGCGGCGAGAGTTGGCGCATGGCTTATCCTCATTTCATTGGTCTTCCTGCCGCTTGAGCGGCTCTTCGCGGTACGTCCGCGAAAGTTCTTTCGCAAATCGCTCTATCAAGACCTCAGCTATTACTTCATCAACGGGCTGGTGCCCGGCATTTTGATCGCCACGCCGCTGGCGCTTGTGGCGTGGGGTGCTCATTACGTTGTGCCGTGGCCGATACAGACCGCGATCGCGGCGATGCCGCTTTGGGAGCGCGTGGCGATCGGCTTTGTCGTGGGCGAAGTGGGCTTCTATTGGGGCCACCGCTGGTCGCACAAGAGCGCGTTTCTCTGGCGGTTTCATTCCATCCACCACAGCGCGGAAGAAATCTATTTTCTGGTGAGCGCACGCGCCCATCCGCTCGACAACGTGTTCGTGAAGCTGTGCGGATTGATTCCGGCGTGCATTCTGGGTGTTGCAAGCCCCTTGAGCCCGGATGGCACCTGGGTGCCGCTGCTCATCGTGCTGGTCGCGACGTTATGGGGCTTTTTCATCCATTCGAATTTTCGCGTGCGGCTGGGGCCGTTCGAATGGCTGCTCGCCACGCCCGCCTTCCATCACTGGCACCACACGCGCAACGATCACAAGGATCACAATTACGCATCGATGCTGCCGATCATGGATTGGCTGTTCGGCACCTTCTATCTGCCCGCCAAATGGCCCGGCGAATACGGCACCGACACCCCGGTCGCCGCATCCCTCGCCGGCCAGCTATTCGACCCCATGACCCCATGGGACGACCCGCCGCCACAGCAGCGCGCGTCGAAAATCTGATAGCGCGATTGCCCGGCCTATTCGTTATCCGCCGAGACCTATGCTGATGCTGGCGTAGGGGCCGAAGAAATTGCGATCATATGACTTTCGCGCATCGACGCCGCCGTCCATCGCGCCGAAGAAGAAATCGGCGCGATAGCCGAGCGTGAGCTTGGCGGTATCGTATTTGAACGACAGACCCGCAAAGCCACCGACATTGGGGACCACGGCGCTGTGAGAGCGTATCTGGGCCGGCGGTGCGTGATGATAGACGGTGACCATCGTGCCTTGCGGCAGACGCCCATAGAAAGCATTCAGCAAATAGCCATCGCCGCCGTCATTGTAGCGGACCGTCTCTGTGCGCTGTATGCGCGATTTCTGCCGGCCGAAGAGAACAGCTCCGTTCAGGCCCCAATCGATATTCAGCTCTCCTTCTTCCGCATTGCCGGAAATCGGTTCCGATGCATTCCAGGAAAGCGACGGGCCCAGGCCCCGGAAACTGCGGTCGGCACGAAACGTGGCAGAATTGCTGTGATAAACCTGCGGAAGCGCATGTATGTAGTACGAGCTATAGAAGAAGACCGATTTGTGCGTGAAGCGCCAATCCGGATCGGATTTCAGCGCGACGTTCGATTTTTCGGTGAATTGGGCAAACCGCACACCGAGACTGACCTGGGATGAGCCATGCTTGCCGAACAGTCCCAGCCCCACGTCCTTGCCGGCCTGAAAATCGGCGATGAGATGCTGCTCGCTGTTGCCGACCATCGTTTCGGCAAACCGCGCGGCGCGGGGGGCGCGAACGGGGCGATAGGCCGAGAACGTTTCCGGCGCATAGGTCTGCGCCGCCGCGAACGGGCTCTGTTCGTGCACGTTCTTGTGCACCGACGAGCGGCCATAGCGAACCGCCGCGGACAGCACCCAATCCGAGCCCGTGGGCCTCAAGGAAATCTTTCCAAACTCCTCGGTGCTATAGCGTGCCGACTTTTCGAAATCCTGCGAGGGTGAAAAATTGGACGGCCGCATCGATGTGAAGTCGGGTGCATAGGGTTCGGAGCTTTCGCCGAGCTTGCTCATCTGCGCGCCCAGCTCGATCCACACGGTCGACCGGTCCTGGTCTTGCGCTGTAGCCGCCTCGGGCGTTGCAACCGAGGCCGCAAGCGCCAGAGCGGAGACACCCGTCAGGAATTTCCGGCGAAGATCGCCGCCCGTTTTGTTTTGCTGTATCAATTCGCTCATTGCTTCCCCCTCACCAGTTCTTCGTGACACGGACGCCGAACAGGCGTGGATCGGTCAGGAACACGTTTGTTGTCAGGCCGGTATCGTCGCTGTTCAGGAACGTGCCGGTGATATCGGTGACGTTGAAGACATTCTTCACGTAGCCCATTACCTGCCAGCCGGCCTGACTTGTCAGGATCAGCGCGAGATTGACGTTGGTGTAGCCACGCAGCCGATCGTATGGATTGTCGTTGAAGACGCGCGCCCAGCTATAGTCCTGCCAGTAGTAATCGGCGTGGAGGGTGCCCGCCCAATCCGACGTCAACGGAATGGTGTAGTCGCCGGACAACGAAACAGTGAAGGGTGGCGCGTTGGGAAGCTCGTTGCCGCCCAGATTCTTGGCCCAACCTTCGCCGTTGTTCGGCGCAGACGCCGGATTGAAGCCGGGATAAGCGCCGGGATCATGCATATCGAGCGACGATGCATAATCTGTAGGGAAAACCGGCGGTCCATCGGTCTTGTAGGGCTCGCCCGTAACGGGATCCAATCCAAACTGATAGGCATTTGCACAGGCCCCGGGAACGCTGGCCGTTCCGTTGCCTGTTCCCGGCGGCCGCGCTGCCAGAATCGCAGCCACGACATAGGTCGGAAGAATGCAGTTGGACGCCTGAGAAACCCAAGGTTTCACGACCATCCAGCCCGGATGTTCGGCCACATCGGCACGATCCATGAGGTCAATGGAGCTTTGTCCATTGTCGATGCGCGTGTCTTCATAGCCGCCGGCAAATTTGAACCGAAGACCGGGTAACGGCTCATAAGTCGCTTCGACTTCGGCACCCTTCACCGTCGCATCGAAATTGTCGTTGATCGCCGTGCGATCGACGATACGGGAAATCTGATAGCCTTTGTAATCGTAGAAGAAGACGTTGCCGTTGAAGGTGATTGCACCATCCAGCAACGTGTTCTTCGTCCCAAGCTCGAACGCATTGACGAATTCCGGCTTGAAGGTGAGCGGGTGAATGGGATCGGAAATACCCACATCGCCAAACTGGATGAGTTGTGCGCCCGGCGGGTTTGCGCCGCCTGCTTTATAGCCATGCGCATAGGACGCGTAGAGCAGCGTTTGATCGGTAAAATCCAGCTTTGGCGTCCAGTTCGCTGCGAAGCGGCCGGTAAATTCGCCCCAACTCTGATTGACAACGCCGGTGATGGGGTAGCCATAGCCGCCGATCAGAAGTTCGCTGGGAATATCCACGAAGTGCTTCTGATCGTCGGTGAAACGCAAACCTCCCGTCAACTTCAGGTCGGGCGTGACGTTGTAATAGGCTTCGCCGAATGCCGAATAGGAATTCAGCGTGTAAGGATTCTGGCTCAGGAAGTAGTTGTGCCCCTGATTGTTGAGACTGGTGAGCGGATTGGGATCGATATACATGCATTCCGCTTGCCCCTCTGTCGACAGAACGTTGGGCCGCGTCGTATCGGAGAAATTGAAACCGCCGACAAGACAATTCGAATTGTCCGACACGCCCGGAACCCAGGGAAGCGTTTGCACGGGAGAGCGTGTGGTGCCGTGGCCCCAGTCATAGGCAGCCAACGTCAGCGAGTTGATGAAGACGTAATAGTTTTCTTCCGTCTCGTAGTGAAGATAGTTGCCTCCTACGCTGAAATTGAACGGGCCGCCGAAATTTGAAGCCAGGCGGAATTCCTGGCTTAGTTGCCAGGAATGCTCGTCGTTCAAATCCTGTGCGACAAGCCGGCTGCTGCAGCCCAGCTGTGGGTCGCAGAAAATGCCATCGGCCACGCATGCGGAAGCTGGGTCGTTGTTGACCACACACGGCGTACCAACCGGAATCCCTGCACAGTCTCCGCCCGAGAAGCGGCAAATGCCCGCCCCGCTCGGATCAGCAGTCGTCGCTTGACGGACGCTGTTGTCGACAATGAAGGCGCCAGGTCTCGTATTGAACCGGTTATAGTCTTCTGTGGACCACAGGAAGTCCTGGCTGTAGCCAGTTTGCGACGTGAACGTCAGTTGCGGGCTGACATTGTAGTCGGCGTTCAGTTCCAGCGTGTCGTTCTTCGCCTTGTAGACGGGATCGATCGCCGATTCGATGGTGCGCAGATCGGTGGATTGTGTGGTGCTTGCGTAAGGATCAAAACCTCCGTTCACGGCTTGAACCGGCACGCCCTCAAAGCCCAGCGGTTCGTAGTACGGCAACATGATGCCATTGGGCACCTGGAACGCTTGCGGCGAGTAGAGCGAGGTGGGTAGGCAACCCTGACTGAGATAGGGAGGGCCCGCATAAGCCAGAGGCGGATTCGCGTCGGGAACAGGAACGCCATCTATCACGGAGGGACCGGGGTCGCGCTTGCAAAGCTGCTTGGATGTGCGCATTCGGTCGTCGTCTTCCTGGAAATGTTCCCAGACGAGCGTGGCTTGTAGATTCTGAGATGGTTTCCACGCCAGAGTCGCGCGGCCCGACCACAGATCGCGACCGTCAATAGGATTACCGGTCAACAGATTGGTGGAATACCCGTCGCGCTTGGTCCATTCGCCGGCGACGCGCAGGTCGAGCCGATCATCCACCAGGGGCAGGTTGATCATGCCTTCGAAGCGGCGGTTTTTGTAATTGCCGATGTCTCCGCTCGCCATCGCTTCGAATTGATCGGTGGGCTTTGCGGTGATCAGATTCACCACGCCCGCTGTCGCGTTGCGCCCGTAGAGCGTGCCTTGGGGGCCGCGGAGCACCTCGGCCTGGCTGAGATCGAAGAATTCCTGTTCGAAGAAATGATTGCGGATGAAGGGAATGTCGTTCAACGCAACGGCGACGGCAGGATCGGTGGTGACCGAAATGGCTTGTGTGCCGATGCCGCGTATCTGGATGCTGTAGCCGCTGAAGTTGGTTTTTGTGAAGGTTAGATTCGGTACCTGTTTCACCAGATCCGGCCCGCCTGCGGTTTGTGTGGCGGTGAGTTGTTCCTGCGACAGCGCGGTGATCGCAATTGGAATGGATTGAACATCGGCGCCACCCAGTTTGGACGAAGTGACCGTCACGGTTTCCACGGCCGCGCGCTGTGGCGCCGAGGCCTGGGCAAGTTGCAACGGCAGAACATCATTGGCGGAAGACGAAGAGGATTGCTTCGGCATGATGCCGATGGCGCCCGATCCGGCGCGTTTGGTGGTGAAGCCGGTGTTCTGCAGGATGCGGGAAAGCGCATCGTCATCCGAATAAGAGCCGTGCACGCCGCGGGATTGCGCATCGCCTATGGCATCGTCGGAGTACATCAGTTGCCGGCCGGATTGCGCCATATAGCTGCGCAGGGCGCTGCGCAAATCGCCGGCCGGGATATTGAAATCCGCGCCCATCGCGGTGCTTGCAAGAAACACGGTGCCGAGCGCGGTACCGATGAGATATTTTTGACAAGACTTCATTGTTCCCCCTTCGATGCGCCGAACCAATGGGCCAGGCGCCGCTCGTGATGTCAGCGTGCGATGACGATCACGCCTTGTTTGCGTTCCAGTTTGAGGCCCAGAACATCGCGGGCCAGGCTTGCGAAATCCGATGTGTTGGTGGTGCGGAAAGTACCGCTGACGGTGCGCGCGGCAATCGCCGGGTCGTCTATCCGCAATTGCTGCGTGTTGTAGCGATTGAATTGCGCGACAGCATCCGCAAGCGTGGTGTGATCGAAAATGAGCTTGCCTTCACGCCAGCCGAGCTCGCGCACGACATCGCGTGGCGCGCTTTTCTTCAGGCGTAACGCAAAATCGGTTGCGATGGCGACATCGCCTGGCTCAAGCGTGGCTTGGCGATGAACCTGATCCGCCGTCGTGGCGTCGAGGCGTGCGCGGCCTTCGGTCAACGTCATCACCAGGCGCTTGTCGCCGTCCAGGCGGAGGATGAACTTTGTGCCCAGATCGGTGACCTTGCGGCCGGCGGCAAGCACGACGAATGGGTGAGCTGTGTCATGCTTGATGTTGAAGAAGGCCTCGCCCTTCTCCAGCCTGGCTTGGCGGGCCTTGCCGCCGCTCAAAACCTTGAGGCGCGTGTTGGTGTTCAGTTCGATTGTCGAGCCGTCCGCCAGCCGCACAACACGATGTGCGCCGATGGGCGTCGAATAGGTCGCTTCCTGCGTCTTCGAAGGAAGCCCGAAACTCAATCCGAGCACGCCGAGCACCGCAAGTGCCGCGGCTGCGCGCGCAACGCCCAAGAAAAACCTTTTGCTCGGCAATTTTGCGGTTCGGCGGAGCGGATGTTTGAGCGCGGCCATCCGCTCGGCGCGCGTCCATCCGGCTTCGAGGCGCCAGTAAGCGATTTCATGCGCAGGCGATTGGGCAAGCCAGATGTTAAAGGCGGCTTCTTCGGCTTCAGTCCACGGCCAGAAGTGCTTCTTGTCGAACCAGTCGGCGGCCTGATCTTCGACCATGTTGTCGCTCATGGCTTTTCGGCTCCGCGTTGGTCGCGGTTCAATGCATCGACAAGACCTTTGACGCCGCGTTTGAGATAGTGGGACACGGTGGATTCGGTGATGCCCATGCGGGCCGCGATTTCGCGTCCGTTCAGGCCTTCGATGCGCGCGAGCACGATGGCCTCGCGGCAGCGTTGCGGAAGATGGTCGAGTGCCAATTGCAAGCGGCGCAATTCATCGCGGGCAAGAATGGTGCGGTCGGGGCCGGGCGTGTCGCTTGCGACTTCGAGGTCTTCGAGATCGGCCATCGTTTCGATGGAAACGACCTGCGCCTTGCGCGCGCGATCGATCATGAGATTGCGCGCGATGGTGAAAAGAAACGGCCGCACGGGATCGGGGCGTTCGCGGCCTGCCGCTTCATAGGCGCGCAGATAGATCTCTTGCCGGAGATCCGGCAGATCGCTTTCGTTGCGCCAATAGTGCTGCAAGAATTGCATCAACGCGGCTTCCAGCGGGAAGACTTCGCGGACAAACCATTCCCGCAGGCCGGACGCGCTCATTTGCGCACCCACCTTTGTGCCGGTTTCCTCGAAGCCTGTCGTCTCAACCATCCCTCGCCCGGCGCCTCTCGGTTGGAGCAGGGGTTCTCACTGGATTGAACGAAGCATGCCCCGAAAACTTGGCGCGCGGGGGCAAACCAAAAAACAAAGGGACGCGCTCACCGAAATTCTTGACGAGGCAGCGCAAGATTATGTCGCAACCGCGTGCTTGAAGTGTGCGGACGGCGTATCGTCCGGCGTATTTGCCGATTGCGCGAAAGCACAAGCTCACCGCAAGAAAATATTGGCGTTTCACGCTTGCGAGTCGGGGGACTAAACTTTTCCCGAGCAATGGATGAAAGTCATGAGCGACGCAGTCGGACCCGGCGATCTCGTTCTGTGCGTCAACGCCGCCCCGAACCATGTCACAGGCAGGCCGGTCCCCCTGGTGGCCGGTGAGACTTATCGCGTTCTCGCCGTCATGGAATTTGCCTGCCCGTGCGGGCGTTCCGATGCTCTGCTGGATGTCGGGATCGATTTCGCGTGGTGCCAGACACGCTTCCGCCTCCTGCCCAAGCCCAAGGCTGAAAAGAAGACCCGCCGGGCTTCCGTGCCCAAAGAAAAAGAGAGCGTTCGATAAAAGGCCGCTTGAGCATCGCCACCAAATGAAAATGGCCCCCGACGCGGGAGCCATCTCATTGATTTTGTTACTTTGTTTTGGTTGCGGGGCTAGGATTTGAACCTAGGACCTTCAGGTTATGAGCCTGACGAGCTACCGGGCTGCTCCACCCCGCGTCATGGCCTTGGGCCTTCCGAAAAAGGCCAAGGGCGCGCGGATATAGGATACCGGGACGGGGCTGTCCACCCCGAAATCCCCACTCCCAATCCTCACCCTCAATCGGGGCCTTCCTGGGCCGCTATATAAGTGGCCAGCCCCCTGGCCAGATGGTCGAACAGGAGTTTCACCCGGCGGCTGCCGCGCAGGTCTTCGTGCATGGCGAGCCACATTTCCAGCGTGAAGAACACCTTGCCCGGCAGCACCGGAACCAGCGCCGGATCGCGCCGGGCGATGGATTTTTGAAGACCGCCGATGCCCACCCCCGCACGCAGCGCCGCGATCTGCGCCAGATCGCTGTCGCAACGAAAGCCGAAGAACGACCGCTGCAACGTGCTCATCGCCCCGCCGACATTGCGATAAGGCGAGGCATCGCGGTCCCATCCGATCACCGTGTGGCCGGCCAGATCTTCGATCGTCTTTGGCGTGCCGCGCGCTTTCAGATAAGCGCGATGGGCATAAAGCGCGATCTTCACCTGCCCAATCCTGCGTGTGACGAGCGCGTTTTGTTGCGGGCGCACCATGCGCACGGCGATATCGGCGTCGCGCCTGAGCAAATCCTGATTGCGGTTGGAGAGCACCAGTTCGATCTGGATTTTCGGATGTGCGCGGCCGAACTCCGCAATGAGCGGCGGCAGCACTTCGCAGCCGATGATGTCGCTCGCGGTCAGCCGCACCACGCCGCTTTCGTCTTGCGCGCCGCCGGAGCTTTCGCGGATCGCGGCTTCGAATGCGGTTTCGGCGGCTTCCAGATCGCTGCGCATCGCAATCGCCGCTTCGGTCGGCGCGAGGCCCTGCGGCGAACGCACGAACAAAGTCGTTCCCAACGCCGCTTCCAGTTCGGCAATATGGCGCCCGACGGTCGGCTGGGTGAGACGCAAGCTGCGGGCAGCACCCGACAGGCTGCCGGTGCGCAGAACCGCCAGCAAAGAGCGGTAGAAACTCCAGTCGGCATCGCGAGGGGGCATAAATATATGTATATCTATTATAGAGAGATATACAATTTTCTTTATCAGGCCGCCGGGCCAGTGTGAGGCCGCGAAAACGAAGGAGACATTCCATGTTCGTCGGTCATTACGGCCCGGCCCTTGCGGCCAAACCCGCTTCCAAACCCATTCCACTCTGGCTGCTGTTCGTCGCGGTTCAGTTCATGGACGTCGTGTGGTCGGTGTTCGTGTTCCTGGGCGTGGAGAAACTGCGCATCGTGCCCGGCTTCACCGCCATGAACCCGCTCGATCTTTATTTCATGCCCTATACGCACGGGCTTCTGGGATCGCTCGTGCTGTCGGCGTTGCTGGGCGGGGCGAGCGAATACTTCATTCCGCAAAAGGGCCGCACATTCCTCATCGTCGCGGCCTGCGTATTCTCGCACTGGATTCTCGATCTTATCGTGCATGTGCCCGATCTGCCGTTGATCGGCGATCACATGAAAGTGGGCTTCGGTCTGTGGCGCTGGCGCGATCCCAGTCTCGCGGCGGAATTCATTTCGCTGTTCGCGGGGCTCTTTGTCTTCCTGCGTTACGCGCCAACCGCCGACCGTTCGTCCAACATCCGGCTGTGGATCCTGATGGGCTGGCTGGTGTTCGCCCAACTCATCGGCACCTTCGGTCCGCAGCCCGCCACACCCCAGATCGCGGCAGGCATGGCGCTCGGCGGGTACACGATTCTGGCCCTCCTGGCCTGGCAGGTGGACCGTGCAAGGGACCGGGCAGGGCTCTCCCAAGTTCCCGTCTTCCAATCAAGCCATTGATTCTAAAAGAATTATGACAGTAACCAGGCCGCCTGCTCCGGATTGATACGGGCAGGCGACCCCGTTATAACCCCCGCCTGCTTTTGGTATCTGTTGAGGACCCCCCATGGGAATTGAACTTCCGGCCGGATACGCACCGGCGGAAAGCGAACCCTTCATGAATGAGCGGCAGCGGGAGTATTTCCGGCGCAAGCTCATGAACTGGAAAGAAGAGATCCTTCGCGAAAGCCGCGAAACGATTCAGAACCTGCAAAGCGAGACCACACCGTTCGCCGATCTGGCCGACCGCGCGTCGACCGAAGCCGAACGCCAGCTCGAACTGCGCACGCGCGACCGCCAGCGCAAACTGATCGCAAAGATCGACTCCGCGCTGCGCCGCCTCGAAGACGGCTCTTACGGTTTCTGCGAAGAAACCGGCGAACCGATTTCGCTGAAGCGCCTCGACGCGCGTCCCATCGCGACGCTCTCCATCGAAGCGCAAGAACGCCACGAGCGCCGCGAGCGCGTTTACAGAGACGATTGAACTCTCTCCTCACCTCCCCCTTGTGGGGAGGTCGAAATTATTTGAGCGCAGCGAAAAGAATTTCGGGCGGGGGACGGTGCACGGCATGCAGAGCGGCCCCCCACCCGTAAAACGCGTTCCGCGTTTTCCGACCTCCCCGCAAGGGGGAGGTAAGTGAGATGGCGCGAAGCGCCAGTGGATTATGCTCGCGGAGAACAAAAACACTCCGCGTCCCTCCGCGGCTCCGCGTGAGATCTAAAAAACAACGGCCGGGAACGATTCTCGTCCCGGCCGTTGGCCCTGCCCCTCCGCCCCATCGGCGGATTTCGATCCCGGATCGCGTCCGGGATGACCTCGCGGGCGCGAGGTCAGAATGGCATCACGATATCGTAGAGTTGCGAACCGTAGCGCGGCTGCTGCACGTCGGTGATCTGGCCCTGACCGCCATACGAAACACGCGCTTCGGCGATCTGCGCGAGCTGGATCGTGTTGTCGTTGGTGATGTCTTCGGTGCGCACGATGCCGGCGATCTGCAGGTCGCGCATTTCGTTGTTCACCCGCACCTGCTGATGGCCGCGCACGACGAGATTGCCGTTGGGTAGCACCTGCGTAACGATGCCGGCAAGCGTCAGGTTGACGGTTTCCGAACGGTCCACCGAACCCGCGCCGACATTGGACGTATCCGAACCCATCTTCACCAGGCTCGCGGGATCTGCCCCTTGCGGCAGCACTTTCGTCAACGTGCCTTCCAGGCCGAAGAAATTGGTCAGGTTCGCATCGTCGGAATTGGCGCGTGACCGCGACGTGGTGTTGGAAATCTTCGCGGCATCGGCAATCGACACGTCGATGGTGATGATGTCGCCCACGTGGCTTGCGCGCGGATCGTGGAAGAAGCTGCGCGAACCCGGCGCCCACAACGAATTGGAGGCGTGCAGGCCCGAAGGCCCCGTTTCGGTCGGCATCGACACGGGCTGATAGCCCGGCTGCGCAACGGGATTGGCGATCGGCGCCATTTCCGGCGGCTTGCCGATGTTCTCGATACGGTCGACGGCGCTGCAGGCCGACAGCGCCAGAGCGCAGGAACCGATAAGCAGGATCTGTTTCAGGGCGGGGTGCATGGGAACGTCTTTCTTTTAATTCTGCATCTCTGCGGTACGAACGGGTTTGGTCGCATTCATGGGCACGGCACTGTCGGCACGCACGGTGCCGGGGCCGGTGACGGTCGCCATCACCTGGCGATAGGAAACGGGATTGACGACGGTCACGGTCTCTCCGACGCCGCCTTCGCTGAGCGCGCGGCCCACCGCGGTGAGCGAAATGCCCGGCACGTCGAACGTCATGGTCACGGTCTCGCCCTTGGTGACGACGATGGGCTTGCGCACATCGGTTGCCATCACGGTTTCGCCCGCGCGCAGATAACGCCGCGCCTGCATGCCCGAAAGTTCCGCCACGGTGGTGACGGTGCCGGCGCGCAACTGGCTCGCTTCGGCAGTGCCGGTTGTGAGATCGGAATCGGTGATGATTTCGCCGCGCGCGATATCGCGCACCGGAACGATCACGCGTGCATTGGTATCGGCGGCCAGTGCCGGGATCGCCGGCAGGACCAGCAACGCCACGCACAAAGCGATCATGAAACGAAGCGTCATGGCGATTACGAGCCTCCCATCCGTGCGGTCTGCTGCAGCATTTCGTCGGCTGCGGTGATGACCTTGGAATTCATTTCATAGGCGCGCTGGGCGGTGATCAGCGACGTCACCTCTTCCACCGGATTGACGTTGGAGGTTTCGAGGAAGCCTTCGACGATGGTGCCGTAACCCGAAGCGCCCGGTAATCCCGATTGCGGCGAACCCGACGAGGGCGTTTCCTGGAACAGGTTGTCGCCCATGGCGTTCAGGCCTGCTTCGTTGGGGAAGCGCACAAGCTCAAGCTGGCCCAGCACCTGCGGCTGCGTCTGGCTGGGAAGCGTTGCCGAAACCTGGCCCTGCGCGTTCACCGAAATTCCGAGCGCGTTCTGCGGCACAGCGATGCCCGGCGCCACAACGTAGCCCTTGTCGGTGACGATCTGGCCTTCCGGCGACAGTGCGAAATTGCCCGAACGCGTATAGGCGTCGGTGCCATCGGGCTGCTGGATGCGGAAGAAGCCCGGCCCCTGCACCGCGAGGTCATAAGGATTGGAGGTCGACTGCATGTCGCCCTGGCTCGTCACGCGATAGACGGCCGCCGTGCGCACACCGGCGCCAAGCTGGATGCCCGAAGGAAGAACGGTGCCGGAGTCCGACGACTGCGAACCGGCCTGTTCGATGTTCTGGTACAACAGATCCTGGAATTCGGCGCGCTGGCGCTTGAATCCGGACGTGTTCATGTTCGCCAGGTTGTTGGCGATCACTTCGACGTTGGTCTGCTGTGCCAGCATTCCGGTGGCGGCGATGCTTAGGGCGCGCATGGTCAGGCTCCTTACATATTCGGCATGTCGCCGAGTTTCGACACGGCTTCACGCATGAGATCTTGTTGCGACTGGGTCATGGAGGCGGTGAGCTGGTAGGCGCGGGTGACCTCGATCATATGAGAGATCTCCACCACCGGTTCGACATTGGAGGCTTCCAGCATCCCCTGTTGAACGGATGCCTTGTCCGCGGCCTTTGGCGTTTCCGATGAGGTGTAGAGGCTTGCGCCTTCCTTCAGCATCGATTGTTCGTTGTCGAACGCGACCACGCGCACCTTGCCGAGCTGGCCTTGTTTGCCGGTGATCGTGCCGTCCGCGCCTATATGTATGTCGCCGTCATCGGGCGAGAAGGTGATCTGACCGCCTTCGCCCATCACCTTGTTGCCGTCGCTGGTGACGAGATTGCCGTCAGAATCGAGCTGGAAATGGCCATCGCGGGTGTAGCGTTCGCCGGCCGGCGTCTGCACCGTGAAGAAACCCTTGCCGTTGATGGCGAGGTCGAACGGCGCGCCCGTGCGCTCGATCCGTCCTTCGTTGAGATCGCGTACCGTGCCCTTGTCCACGACGAAGCTCACATATTGTGTGCCCGTCTCCGTCTCCGACGGCTTCATCGCAGCGACATATTCTTCGAACTTCACACCCTCTTTCTTGAAAGCGGGCGTGGAGACGTTCGCGATGTTGTTCGCGATCACGTCCATCGATCTGTAGGCCGCGAGCTGATGGGACAGGCTCACGAGTAACGTATTGTCCACGGCTAGGCCCTTTCTGGTCCGTCGCTTGCGCTAACCATGTGCACGGGCCGTGCCATACCGGATTTCCAGCGTTTGACTGGATTTCTTGAGGGCACATTTGCCCCACCCCGGCAAACTCTGCCGGGCAACAACCACTCCTTAACCACGATTGCCTAACGTGCGGCGTGACCAAAGGCCGGACGGCCACCAAGGAACACGCGCATGCTGGGCAAGCTGTTCAAGAAGAAAAAGGCCGACGACGCGCCGAAAGAAGGCGAAGAGGCTGAAAAGCCTGCGGAAAAATCCGAATCCGCGGAAGGCGAAGCCGCAGCCGAAGAACCAAAGAAACGATTTGGTAAGAAATTTCTTCTGATCGCGGGCGCAGGCGCACTCGTGCTTCTGCTCGCCGCTGGCGGCGGCGCCTATTACTTCTTCTTCATGGGCTCGGACGAGGACACCAAGACCGCCGAAGCCAAGCCCGAAATCCCGCTGACGCCGCCGACCGTCGCCTATTACGACGTGCCGGACATCATCGTGAACATCCAGACCGCCGACGGTTCGCCCGCTTATCTAAAAGTCGGCCTGTCGCTCGAACTCGACACGCAGGAAGAGAAGGCCGGGATGCAGGCCTTGATGCCGCGCGTGGTCGACCAGTTTCAGGGTTACCTGCGCGAATTGCGCGTGGACGACCTCAAAGGTTCTGCGGGCGTGATGCGCCTCAAGGAAGAATTGCTGCGCCGGATCAACGTGGCCGCCGCGCCCTACAAAGTGCGCGACGTGCTGCTCAAGGAAATGATTGTCCAATAACATGGCCGACGAAACCGAAGCCCAAGCGACCGAAGCAGAAGCCGCCGAGACCGAAGCCGACGAGGCCGCACCGGCCATTGGCGGCAGTGCGGAGCGCATCCTCAACCAGGAAGAAATCGACAGCCTGCTCGGCTTCGACGTCAACGACGACCAGTTGCAGGACAAGAGCGGCATCCGCGCCATCATCAATTCGGCGCTGGTTTCCTACGAACGCCTGCCGATGCTCGAAATCGTCTTCGACCGGCTGGTGCGGTTGATGACGACGAGCTTGCGCAATTTCACCTCCGACAACGTCGAAGTCAGCCTGGACAACATCACCTCGATCCGCTTCGGCGATTACCTCAATTCGATCCCGCTGCCTGCGATCCTGGCCGTGTTCCGTGCCGAACAACTCGACAATTATGGCCTCTTCACCGTCGATTCGAACCTGATCTACTCGATCGTGGACGTGCTGCTCGGCGGACGCCGCGGCACCTCGGCCATGCGCATCGAAGGCCGGCCCTACACCACCATCGAACGCACGCTCGTCCAGCGCATGATCGAAGTGATCCTGCAGGACATGATGCAAGCCTTCGAACCGCTGGCGCCCGTTAATTTCGCGCTCGACCGTCTGGAAACAAACCCGCGTTTCGCGGCCATCGCGCGGCCCGCCAACGCCGCCATTCTCGTCAAGCTGCGCATCGACATGGAAGATCGTGGCGGCCGCACCGAATTGCTGCTGCCTTACGCGACGCTCGAACCGATCCGCAAATTGCTGCTGCAACAGTTCATGGGCGAAAAATTCGGCCGTGACTCGATCTGGGAAGGCCATCTGGCTTCCGAACTCTGGTCCACCAAGGTCGACATCAACGCCATCCTCGACGAGCAGACCATGAGCCTCGACAAGATCATGAACCTCAACATCGGCGACACGGTGATGCTCAACGCCAGCCCCGATTCCAAGATCGAATTGCGCTGCGGCAATGTTCCGCTGCTGCGCGGCCGCATGGGCCGGGTGGGATCTTCGGTCGCCGTGCGCGTCGAAGAAGCCATCGAACGCACCGACGCCAGCCGCGGCCTCTAACGGAGATTGAGATGACCCTCACCCTCGTCGTCGAACTGATCCTGACGGCGCTCTTAGCCGCCACGCTCTTCTATTGCATTGTGCTGGAACGCAAACTCGCGGCCCTGCGCAGCGGACAGGACGGGCTGAAGAAAACGCTTGCCTCGCTCAACGCGGCGGTCGCCGCCGCCAGCACCTCCATGGTCACGTTGAAATCGACCGCGGGCGAAATCACGCAGATCCTCGACGAACGTCTGGGACATGCGCGCGGACTTGCAGATGAACTGGGCGTGTTGTGCGGTTCGGGCGAGCGCATCGTGCAGCGCTTCGACCGCGAACTCGACAGCCGCGCCACCAAATCCGACCTGCCGAGTGCCGCCGTCATGGGCCGCCTCGATGCAGGCCGCCTTGCAAGCCTGGGAGCCGTGCGGTGAACGTTCGCTCCGTCGTCAGCCACATCCGACTCCTGCCCGTGCTAATGGGCGTGTGCGGACTTCTGCTTTCCATGAAAGCGGTGGGCATTTCCGAATATGCCTATGCCGCGGCAACCGCCGCCGGCGCACCCGCGCAAGCCGATCCACCCAAACCGAAACACGACATCGCCGACGATCAGGAAAGCTCGAGCTCCTCCGAAGTCGATCTTCTGACCAATCTCTCCAAGCGCCGCACCGAACTGGACGCGCGCGCGGGCGAACTCACCATGCGCGAGAACCTGATCGCGGCCGCCGAAAAGCGCGTCGACGAGAAGATCGCCGCACTGAAACTGCTGCAGGACCAGATCCAGAAACTGGTCGCCCAACGCGATGCCGAGCAGGAAAAGCAGATCGCTTCGCTCGTCAAAACCTATTCCGCGATGAAGCCCGCCGATGCCGCGCGCATCTTCGATGGTCTCGCCGACGAAATCCTCGTCCCCGTCGCCTCGCAGATGAAGCCCGACGTGCTGGCGCCGGTGATGGCGAAGATGAATGCGGAAGCGGCCCAGAAGCTCACCATCAAACTCGCCAACCGCCTGAACCTGCCCGATGCGAAGCCCGTGACAGTCGCTTCCAACGAACCGCCCGCGCCGCAGCCCGCACCCAACGCGGCCATCGCGGCACCTTCCGCCAACGCGCCGATCACAACGACGCCAACGCCTTCCGCACCGCCGGCCGCGCCAGCGCAAGGCAAAACAGGCGGATAAGCCATGCTCTCGCGTTTCACCGAATCAACCGTGTCGCGCGCCCACTTCATGGGCGCGCTGATGCTTTTGATGCTGGTGACGACGCACGCCTTCGCCGCCGACACGATGCAGGCCACGCCTGAAGACGGCTACGGCCGCGTCACAGTCACGCTCGATCAGCCCGGTCGCGTACAGGCCTCGCTCGACGGCGCGGTGCTGCGCATCGCGTTCGACCGCAAAGTGACGCTCGATCCTTCCCTCGTTGCCACGCAGCTTTCCGCTTACGTCAATGGCGGGCGCATCGACAATGCGGGCAAGACGATGAGCTTCGCGCTCACGCAAACCTTCCGTCTGCATACCAGCACGTCGGGCAACAAGACCGCCATCGATCTTGTGCCGGACAGTTTCGCGGGCAATCCGCCCGATCTCCCCAAACAGACGGCTGCCCCTGCCAAACCTGTCGATATTGCCACGCTGCCGACGCTCAGAGTGCGCGCCGGCATCTATCAGAAATATTCGCGCCTCGTTTTCGATTGGCCGCAGAAAACCGCCTACACGGTCTTTCCCTCCAAGGGCCATCTCACGGTGCGCTTCAAGGGATTGGCGCAGCCGGATTTCTCCGCGCTCGACCGCCTGTCGCCGCCCTGGGTGAAACAGGCTGGCTGGCATGTTGAAGGCCAGAACACCGTGGTCGAATTCACCACCGACCCGGGCTCCAAACCCCACGCTTTCGAAGACGGCAGGCGTGTGGTCATCGATGTGATGTCGCCAGACAATGATTCCACCGCCGTCGCCGCAAAAGTCGCCGGCATCAGCCCCGCACAGGCGCAAGCGATCGCAGATGCCGCCGCCAAGCTCAATCCCAAACCGGATGACGCGAAGCCCGCGCAAACCGCGACCGCGCAACCGGCGTCCGACAAGACCAGGACGCAGGATGCAACTACGCAACCCCCAGCCGACGCAGCACCCGCCGAACCGCAAAACGAGGCGGCGATGGCGGAGCGCACCGCGAAAGGTGCCGTGCTCGTCATCCCGCACGCGTCAGGTCACGCGGTTGCCGCCTTCCAGCGCGGCATGACGGCATGGATGGTGATCGACACCGCCATCCCCATCGATCCCGCGAAACTGAAAACCCAGCTCGGCGACCTTCCCAATTCCGTCGACGTGGCAAGCGGCAACGACGCCACCATCATCCGCATCGGCCTGAAACAGGCCGAACAGATCGCGGTCACCGAAGACGGCGTGAACCTGAAATTCCTGCTCGCCCCCGACGACAACACCAATCCGCTCGGCATCGGTTTTGCCCGCGACGTGAGCGACAATGGCAACGCCGCACTCGTCACGCTGCTGCCTTCCGCCAACCGCGTGCTGACCTTGAGCGACCCCAATGTCGGCGACACCATTATCGCCGTGCTCGGCCGCGCCGGACGCGCGGTACTCTCCGGCCGCGACTACGCCGATTTCTCCCTGCTGCCGACCGCGGCGGGCATCGTCATCAAGCCGCTGAGCGATGGCGTCACCGTCACCGCGCACGACGCGCGTGTGCGCATCGCCAAACCCGACGGTCTTTCGCTCACGCCGCCCGCCGCAACCTCGGATTCGCCCGCGCTGCTGACGGACGCGAACGACAACGCATCGTTCCTGGACTTCGCACATTGGCCGAAAGCCGAAGGCGCCAAATTCCTCGATATGGAACGCAAACTTCGCGAAAACATCGCCAAGGCGCCCGCCGCCAAGGTGAACGCCGAACGCCTGGCGCTCGCTCAATTCTATCTTGCCAACAATTACGCCGCCGAAACCCTCGGCGTCCTCAAGCAGATGCACGAAAGCGATCCCGCGCTCGACGGCAACCGCCATCTCCAGGTGATGCGCGCCGCTGCCGATTACATGATGGGCCGCTACCGCGACACCCATAACGACCTGATCGGCGCGAGCTTCGTGGGGGATCGTCACGCCGCCTTTTGGCGCGGTCTCGCCGATGCCGCCACCGACGATTGGACCGATGCGCGGCAATCCCTGCTCGATGCAGGCCCCGTGCTCAAACGCTATCCGACCGAATGGCGCGCGCGTGCCCAGCTTGCGATGACCAACGCCGCACTTGCCGCCGGAAGTGTGGAAAACGCCGACCTTGCGCTCGCCAGGGTGCCGAAGTCGCTGCCACGAACCCTGATGCTCGAACGCCAGCTTGCGCACGCGCGCCTGCTCGCCGCCGAAGACCGTTACAAGACGGCCAAGCCGATCTTCGCCGCGCTCAAGCTCTCCGGCGACGACCGCATCGCCGCCAACGCGATCTACGAAGACACCAAGGCCGCCATCGACGCAGGCGTGATGTCCCACAAGAAGGGCATCGAGACTTTGGAAGAATTGCGTTTCCGCTGGCGCGGCGATGCGCTGGAGATGAAGACCCTGCGCAAACTCGGCCAGCTTTATTTCGCGGGCGGCCAGTGGCGCGAAGGTCTCGAAAAACTGCGCGTCGCCTCGCTCTATTTCCCCAACGACGATCTCGCCCGCCAGGCGCAGGACGACATGCGCAACGCCTTCGAAGACCTGTTCCTGAAGGGCAAGGCCGACAAGATCGCGCCCATCGAAGCGCTGTCGCTGTTCTACGATTTCATCGATCTCACCCCCATCGGGCCCAAGGGCGATGAAATGATCCGCCGCATGACCGACCGCCTTGCGAAGGTCGATCTGCTGGCGCCCGCCACCACGCTTCTCGCCTATCAGGTGAACAAGCGCCTCGATGGTGTGGCACGCGCGCAAGTGGCCGGACGCCTCGCCATGCTCTACCTGATGGATCACAAACCCGAAAAAGCGCTGGAAACCTTGCGCGACACCACGATCAGCGGCTTGCCCGACGACGTCAACCACCAACGCATGATGCTCGAAGCCCGCGCACTGGCGCAGATGAAACGCTACGACCAGGCGCTCGATCTCGTCTCCGTCGACAGTTCGCAGGATGCCAAACAACTCGAAGCCGACATCGCCTGGGACAGCGGCCAGTGGAACATGGCAGCCCAGAACACCGAAACGCTTCTGGGCCAACGCTGGAGCGACGACAAACCGCTCGCCCCGGAAGAACGCACCGACGTGATGCGCGCGGCCATCGCCTATTCGCTTGCCAATGACGAGACGAGCCTCGAACGCCTGCGCGCCCACTTCGCCCCGAAGATGAAAGGCACACCCGACGCCAACGCCTTCGCGGTGGTGACGCAGAACATCGACCAGCAAGGCCTCGCCTTCCGCGAAACGGCCGCAAAGGTTGCATCGGTCGGAACGCTCGAAGCCTTCATGAAAGACTTCAGCAGCAAATATTCGTATTAGTTCACTTACCTCCCCTTCACGGGGAGGTCGGCGTCGTGCATCGGCACGACGACGGGTGGGGCTCTAGCGAGCCTCGCTTCACCACCCCCCACCCGCCGCTGCTTCGCAGCGTCGACCTCCCCGCGTGGGGGGAGGTAAGGCGAGGCGCTAAACCGCTGTTTGCGTCGCTTCGGCAAGCCACTCCATCGCGCGGCTCGCGATCTTTTCCCAGCCGGGTTCGCCCAGCATCCAGTGGCTGTGCCCTTCGAGGTCTTCGTAGTCCGCACGCTCGCGATAACGCTGCGCGATGCGGCGCACCGTGGGCGGCGGGTTCACCTTGTCGTGCGCGCCTGACAAACATAGCACCGGACATTTCACGTCGCTTGCATGCACAAGCGTCGCGCGCCGCGCGTCCAGTGCCCAATGCATTATCTCGAAGGTCGCAAACCCCGACTCCGGCACGAAGCGCGCGAACACCTGGCTGCGTTCGAGCGGCGGCAACAGATCGAGCGCATTCGACGCCGCGATGTCATAGGACGGATGGATCGGCTTGCTCCAGAAGTCCCCCGCAAAGAACATCGCGCCGGCCGAGGCAAATTCGAACATCGTCGAGGGCAGCATCCCCCACGGCGCGGATGGTGCGAGCAGAACGAGCGCGCGCACCTTCATCCGCGTCGCCAGAATCTGCGCCAGCAATCCGCCCATCGAATGGCCGATCAGAACGGGCGCTTCGCCCAGCCCGTGAATCTCTTTTTCCAGATCGTGCGCATAATCGAGGATGCTGGTGGTGCCGAGCACATTCGGCGGATTCCGCCCGCAATCGTGATGGCGCAAGGTGGGCGCCTTCACCGAATAGCCTTCGTCTTCGAACGCGCCGCGGAACTTGTCGAACGCCCAGCCGCCGCAGAACGCTCCATGAACCATCACGACGGGCGGGAACTTGAGCTTCTTCAGCATCAATATTCCGGCGCCGCCAGATCTTCGAACGCGGTGAGCACCTTGGAATAGGTGTCGCGCTTGAACGGCACGACAAGACGCGGCAACGCCTCGATGGCAAGCCATTTCCAGGCGGCAAATTCGGGTTCTTCGGTCTGGATGTTGATTTCGGTATCGTCGCCTTCGAAGCGCATGGCAATCCACTTCTGCCGCTGGCCGCGATATTTGCCGTGCAGCGCCACGCCCAACAGATGCGGCGGCAGGTCGTAGGCCAGCCACTCGTCCATCTGGCGCAGGAAGCGCGCGTTGTTGGTGCCGATTTCTTCCTTCAGCTCGCGCAGCGCGGCCTGTTCGGGCGTCTCGTCGCCGTCGATGCCACCTTGCGGCATCTGCCAGCCTTCCATCGTCTGGTCGATGCGCCGGCCCACGAACACCAGCCCCTCGCGATTGATGAGCATCACGCCCACGCAAGGCCGGTAGGGAAGATCGTCATGTTTGAGAAAGGAATGCGGGCGGGCCATCGGCAAACAAAATGAAGCGGTTACTTCGATTTGCCGACTATGGCCGATGCGGGCACCAGAACAAAGCCCCTGGCGGAAAGGCCGCGCGACCATTGGGCCAGCCGCTCCACCGTCACTGGATAGAGGAAAGCGGTGCCGACCGCGCTGCCATTGGTGCGCGCCTGGGTTTCGAGATCGGAGAGCGCGCGGTCGATGGCGGCGGAATCCTGCACCTTGTCGATGGCCGCGCTGCCGTGAACGAAGGCGGTGTTGGTCTGCTTGGCGATGTCGGGGGCGGCGGATTTGGCCGCCGAGCCGTCGTCATAAAACATCAACCCGCGCCTTGCGAGATAGGTCATCACCGGTTCCAGCGCCTCGGAATCGGCGAGGAAACGGCCGCCCTGATTGTTGGTCACGCCGGCATAACCGGTGAAGCGGGTCAGCGCCCAGACAAGGTGCTGGGTGTTGGCCTCTTCGCCTTCCCCGGTGCGCAACGTGTGCGGGCCCGGATCGCTGTCGGGATAATCGTAGGGCTCCATCGGCAGTTCGAGCAGCACTTCGTGGCCGCGCGCACGCGCCTCGTTCACCCAGTTCTGGATGTCGCCTTCGCGCGGCACAAACGCCACCGTCACCGCCGTCGGAAGTGCGCCGAGCGCCTGCGTGGTTGCGGTTCCGCTCGCGCCGAATCCCATCATGACGATGGCGATCTTGGGTTTCTTGCCCGCGGCCGGCGCATCGCCGCCATAGGCCTGCATCGGCGTCTTGCCGTTGTTGGCGATACGCGGCAGCGGCCCGAGCTTCGAGCTTTCCACCAGCGCCGGATCGGCAACGAGATAGGAACCCGCATAGATCGGACGCACGATCTCGCGCGCCTTGCCCGCCGGGTTGATCTCTTCGGCCATCGAGACGATGCGATTGTGCTCGGCGCGAACCTCGGCCGCACTGCCGGGCGCAAGCGAATGCACGCCCTTCGACCAATCACTGCCGGGCGCATTGGTCTGCACGATGGGATCGATGGACAGATGCACCGACGGACGGTTGGCGGTGGGGTCGCCGAACAGCACCACCACCAGACACAGCGCGACAAAGGATGTGGCAAGGCCCGAAGCGGTCCATGCAAGCAGGCTTGGACCGGGCGGAACCTGATCCGCCATCGCCTCCTGCCCGTCGCTCAAGCCTTCAAGTGCCATGGCGTTCAGCAAGCACCCGGCAGGGTTACGTCCCGGTTAACCCCCCGCCCGGCCTAGTTGGCCTTGGCGGTGACGTTCTTGGGCGCTTCCGCGGTGACGGTCGGCTTCCCGCGCAGCAGGTCCAGCGCATAGGAAAGCTGGAAGTCGTCGTATTTCTTGCCCGGCTGCGGACGGATCACGGGGATCGCACGGCCCTTCTTGACCGCGCTTTCGGCGGCCAGGTGACCCGGCAGGTCGGCTTCGCTGGGGCGGATCACCTTGGGCAGCTTGTCGTCGTCGGCGGTCTGGGCCACCGCGATATCCGGCGTGATGCCCTGGGCCTGGATCGAATGGCCCGACGGGGTGAAGTACCGCGCCGTCGTCAGGCGCAGCGCGCCGCCGCCTTCGCCCAGCGGGATCACGGTCTGCACCGAGCCCTTGCCGAATGAGGTCATGCCCAGAATGGTCGCACGGCGATGATCCTGCAGCGCGCCCGCCACGATCTCGGACGCAGATGCCGTTCCGCCATTGACCAGAACGATGATCGGCTTGTTGTCGGTGATGTCGCCGGAGCGCGCATCGTAACGCTGCGTGTCTTCGGCGTGACGTCCGCGCGTCGAAACGATCTCGCCCGAGGTCAAAAGATCGTCGGACACGGCAATCGCCTGATCGAGCAAGCCGCCCGGATTGTTGCGCAGGTCGAGCACATAACCTTTGAGGCCCGGACCGATCTGCTTTCTCAGATCCTTCACCGCCTTCTCAAGCCCGACATTGGTCTGTTCGTTGAAGCCGGTGATGCGGATGTAGGCGACGTCGCCTTCGCGATGCCACTTCACGCTGTCGACCTGGATGATCGCGCGCGCCAGCACCACGTCGAAAGGCTTCTTTTGACCCTGACGCAGGATGGTGAGCGTCACCTTGCTGCCCGTGGGACCGCGCATCTTGTCGATGGCGTCGTTGAGCGCCATGCCCTGCACGGGTGTGTTGTCGATGGCCGCGATGTAATCGCCCGGCTTGATGCCGGCCTTCGCCGCCGGCGTATCGTCGATCGGCGAGACGACTTTCACCAGGCCGTCTTCCATCGTCACTTCGATGCCGAGGCCGCCGAATTCGCCCTTGGTCTGGATCTGCATGTCGGCAAAGCTCTTCGCATCCATGTAGCTCGAATGCGGATCGAGTGCGGAGACCATGCCTTCGATGGCGTTGTTCACAAGTTCGCTGTCATCGACGGGGCGCACGTAATTGGCGCGCACCCGTTCGAACGCATCGCTGAAAAGATCGAGCTGCCGGTAGGCGCCCATGTCGTTGGCGCCTTGCGCGGGCAACAACGTGATGGCGGCGCCGAATCCCAGCACCATGCCCAATACGATCAACGCGATGCGCTTCATGATTTTTGTGCCTTCCTCGGCTCGCTCATCAACCACGGCGCCGGATCGACGCCTTTGCCGTTCCGCCGCAGTTCCATATAGAGCTTTGCAGGCTCCATCTGCGGCATAGTGCCGACGGGTTCTCCCGCGAGCAACTGGTCTCCTGGCCGCACGGAAACGCGGTCCAACCCCGCCATGACAAGATCGTATCCAGCGCTCATCTGCAAGATCAAGACGCGTCCGGTTTTATGGTAAGGACCGGCGAAAAGAACCTCTCCGTCGGTGGGCGCGATCACCTGCGATCCCCCTTCCGCGGCAAAGGTTACTCCCGGCGCGCTCGAGCCGCCGACCCCTTCCATGCCGCCCGGAACGGTGGACCCCAGGACCGGCCTTAACAGCGAATTGCGGCCCAGAACCGGCTGTTTGCTGTCGTCGGCTGTGACCACCATGACACCGGCGACAGGCGGCTTGCGGCGCAGTTCGGCCACCCGGTCGAGCAGGGATTCGAGGTTGGCCGCCTGTCCCGCCACCGTGTCGAGCTTGCCCTTGAGATCGCCATACTGGCTTTCTGCCGCATTCGCTTCGGCCTCTTTCATCGCGACAAGTTGATCGAGCTGGTTGCGCGCTTGCGAAAGTTCCGCCGCGTTCTTCGCGCTTTCCGCCCGCCGCGCCACCAGTTCTTCGCGTGTCTTGCGCAACGCTTCGAGCTTCTTCGCAAGTTGCGCCGCCGCCGAATAAAGCCGCGGCAACGAAGCGCCCATCAGCATCATGCTGTGCACAGCACCTTCCGCATCGTCGGCGCGCATCACCATGGCGGGCGGCATGTCGTGTTGCATGCGTTCGAGCACCGCGAGCAGACGGCTGACGCCCGCACGGTCGCGAATGAACTCGCGGTTCAGCTTGTCTTCATCGGCCCGCAACAAAAGCACCTGCGCATCGAGCGTGGTCTTTTCCGCTTCGAGCGCCTGCACCTTCGCCGCCGTCGCGATCAGTTTCTGCCTGAGCGTTTTGGCCTGCCCGTTCAGCGCGTCGCTCTTGGCCTTGGCGGCATCGACGCGCGGCTTGTTCTCGTCGATCTGTTGCTGCAGCGCGCGGTATTGGTCCTGGGTGGTCGGCAGTTTCGCCATGTCGCTGAGCGGCACCGCGCCGTTCAAATCTTCGGCAATGGGCGGCGCGTTTTCCTTGGACGCCGCGAAGGCAGGCCCGCACAACAACAGGCTGAGACAAACGGAAAGGAAGATGCGGGCGCCGGACACGATCAGGCGACACTCTCCGCTGCGCGTTCGTCGAGCGCATGTCCGCTCATCGCTGCGGGTTTCTTCAGGCCCATGAGATCGAGCAGCGTCGGCGCCACATCGGCAAGACTGCCATTCTCCACCTTCAGTCCCTGATTGCTTTTGGCGTTGATGACGATGATCGGCACGTCGAGCGTGGTGTGCGCGGTGTGCGGTTCACCCGTTTCGGGATCCTTCATCATCTCGACATTGCCGTGATCGGCGGTAAGCAGCATCACGCCGCCCACCTTCTCCACCGCCGCGCGCAGACGGCCGAGACACTGGTCGATCACCTCCACCGCTTTGATCGCGGCTTCCATGATGCCCGTATGGCCCACCATGTCGGGATTGGCGTAGTTCACCACAACCAGATCGTATTTCTCCGACAGAATGGCCTCTTCCAACTTCTTCGTCACTTCGAAGGCGGACATTTCCGGCTGCTGGTCATAGGTCGCGATCTTGGGGCTCGGCACCAGAATGCGGTCTTCGCCCGGAAACGGATCTTCGCGCCCGCCATTCAGGAAGAAGGTGACGTGCGCGTATTTCTCGGTCTCGGCGATGCGAAGCTGCTTCAAGCCGAGCGACGACACATATTCCCCAATCGTGTCGCGAATATCGTCCGCGGCAAACAGCGCGCCCATGAAAGCCTTCAACGGTTCGGAATATTCCGTAAGCCCGGCGGCGGCCGAAAACGACACCACGCGCGAACGGTCGAAATCCTTGAATTTGGGATCGAGCAGGCACATCGAAATCTCGCGCGCACGATCGGCCCGGAAATTGCCGAACAGCAATGCGTCGCCATCGCCCGCGCCCGAATATTCCCCGATCACGCACGGGATGACGAATTCGTCCGTCACATTCTCCGCATAAGACGCTTCGACGGCAGCAAACGCTGTTTCAAAGCGATGCCCCGTCGCCGAGACAATCGCGTCATATGCTTTTGAAACACGATCCCACCGCTTGTCGCGATCCATCGCGTAATAGCGCCCGGAGACTGTCGCCATCCGCACGCCGGGAAGTCCTTCGATCTTGCTCTCGAAGTCCTTGAGAAAGCCAAGCGCGCTCTTGGGCGGTGTGTCGCGTCCGTCGAGGAACGCGTGCACGAACACAGGGACGCCTTCATCCGATACTGCGCGCACAAGTGCCGCGATATGATCCTGATGCGAATGCACGCCGCCGGGGGACAACAGCCCCATCACATGCACCGCCCCGCCCGCTTCCTTCGCCTTGGCGATCAGGTCCACAAGTACCGGGCGCTTGGCGAGACTGCCGTCGGCCATCGCGTCGTCGATGCGGGGCAGGTCCTGCATCACCACGCGGCCCGCGCCGATATTCATGTGCCCGACTTCGGAATTGCCCATCTGGCCTTGCGGCAACCCCACCGCCCGGCCGGAGGTCGAGAGCAGCCCATGCGGGCAATCGGCCAGCATCCGGTCGAAGTTGGGCAGCTTGCCCGCCTTGGAGGCGGCGGCGATGGCGTTGTCGGCCGCATGGTCGGGACGCCAGCCCCAGCCGTCGAGGATGCACAACACGCCCGGCCTCTGCCGCAGCTCTGGGGGATTCTTGCTCATAGAACCTCGAAAATCGGACCTGCAAAATAGGAAGCGGGGGTTTCCAAGTCTATGTGACCAAAGGCGATTTTCGCCCGGGAAAATCCTGCCGGGTGCCGGTTTTCGTCTCTCTGGATCAATATCAAGTAATTGATTTTAAAGGATAAATTTCCAGCCCAAACCGGCACGGTTCTGGCATCGATGGCTCGGACACCATAGGCAGAATGCGTATGCCCACGCGCTCGACACTTATACATAAGCTTCTGGCCAGCTTCGTTGCGGCCCTGATGGTTCTTTGCCCGGTGGAGGCGTTCGCCTTCTCGCGCATCAAGGACCTGGTCGAGGTCGAGGGCATTCGCGACAACATGCTGGTCGGCTACGGCCTGGTCGTTGGCCTCAACGGCTCGGGCGACAGCCTTCGCAACGCCCCGTTCACCCAGCTTTCCATTCAGACCATGCTCGAACGGCTGGGCGTCAACACCCGCGGCGAGCAGATGCAGACCAAGAACACCGCCGCCGTCATGGTGACCGCCAACCTTCCCGCCTTCGGCGCGCAGGGTTCGCGCATCGACGTGACGGTGAGCGCGATGGGCGACGCCAAGAATCTTCAGGGCGGCACGCTTCTCGTCACGCCGTTGTTCGGCGCCGACGGACAGATCTATGCGCTCGCGCAGGGCCCCGTCGCCGTCGGCGGCTTCTCCGCGCAAGGTCAGGGTGCAAGCGTGACGCGCGGCGTGCCGACATCGGGGCGCATCGCCAATGGTGCGATCATCGAACGCGAAACCGGTTACCGCCTCTCAAGCCAGACGACCTTGCGGCTGTCGCTGCACAATCCCGATCTCACCACCGCCACGCGCATCGCCGACGCGGTGAACAACTACATCGGCAATGGCGTGGCGCTCGCGACCGATCCTTCGACCGTCGCGCTCAACGTGCCCTCGAATTACAAGAACGGCGTCATGGGTCTTCTGACCGACGTCGAACAGGTGAAGGTCGATCCCGATCAGCCTGCCAAAGTCATCATCGACGAAACCTCCGGCGTCATCGTGATGGGTTCGGATGTGCGCATCTCCACTGTCGCCATCGCGCAAGGCAATCTGACCATCAAGGTCAACGAGGCTCCGCTGGTCAGCCAGCCCGAACCTTTCTCCAAACAGGGCGAAACCAAGGTCGTGCCGCGCACCACGATTTCGGTCGACGACAGCAAGGGCAACCGCATGGCGGTTCTCTCCGGCGGCGGCGTGAGCTTGCAGAAACTGGTCGACGGATTGAACGCGCTCGGCGTCGGTCCGCGCGACATCATTTCCATCCTGCAGGCCATCAAGGCGGCGGGCGCGCTGCAAGCCGAAATCCAGGTGATCGGATGAGCATGGACGCGGCCATCGCTGGCGCCACCACCATCGCCCAATCGGCGATCGTGATGACGCCGCACGCCACCAACAATCTGGCGGCCGCCAAGAAAGCCGCCAAGCAGTTCGAATCCGTGCTGGTTTCGCAGATGCTGGGCGGCATGTTCGAAGGCATCAAGACGGACGGCCTGTTCGGCGGCGGCGAAGGCGAGGCGATGTTCCGTTCCATGCTGCTCGACGAATACGGCAAGCAGATCGTCAACCAGGGCGGCTTCGGATTGTCCGACGCCATCACCAAATCCTTGCTCATGCATCAGGAGCAACCGCAATGATCGAACCCATCGACCCCAAGATCGAACGCATCATCAAGCTCGCCGAACGCCTGATCGAAGCGCTGGAAGCCGACATCGCCGCACTCGAACGCGGCAAACCCGCCGAGATGCGCTCCGCCGATCCCGAGATCCAGAAGCTCTCCGCCATCTACAGCCGCGAAGCCGCCGGCATCACGCCGTCCATCGCGAAAGAAGCCTCGGCACCTTTGCGCGGCACGCTCGCCACGGTGACCAAACGCTTCGCCGAAACGCTCGCTCGTCACGTGCGCATCGTCACCCGCGTGAAGAACGCGAGCGAAGGCATGGTCCGCGCCATCGCCGAAGAAGTCGACCGCATGAACGCTCCCAAACGCACCTACGCCGCCGGCCCCGAAGCGAAGCCGCGCCAGCCGGGCGCGATGATTTTCAACAGCGTGGTTTGAAAAAAAGCGCGCTTAGTCGACGCGCGCGATATACGGCAGGCCGCGATGCCGGCCCGCATCGTCCATGCCGTAGCCGATCAGGAAACCGTCCAGTCCCGTGAACGCCGCGTAATCGGCGCGCGCTTCCGCATCCTGGCGGCCGCGGTCCACCATCACGGCACTTGTCACCGACAAGGCACCCTGATCGCGCAGCAACTCGACCGCCTTGTTGATCGTGCGCCCGCGGTCGAGGATTCCGTCCAGCACCAGCACGTGATGCCCGCGCACGCGCGCGGAAGGCGAGATCATCACCGAAATGTCGCGCGCCCCTTCGCGCGAACCGGAATAGGAACGCAGCCAGAAAAATTCCGCCGGCAGATCGAGCCCTCGCCGCGACAGCGCACGCAAGAGATCGGCCGCGAACACGAAGCCGCCCACCAGCACCACCGCCGCCATATCGGGACGGACGGGCGCGGCCACGATTTCGTCGGCCAGTTGCGCCATGCGCTGGAAGATTTCGGTCTCGCTGACGAGAATCTGATGCGGAACGTTCACCTTCAACTCTTGACGAATTTCAAATCCACATGACGCGTGCCCGAAGGCGGACTCGGAATGCGCGCTGAGAATTCCGCCGACTTGCCGGGGGCGAGGCTCTTCGCGCCCGTCTGGATCTTCCATGCGTAGAGATCGCGGCGGTATTCGTCGGTCAGCGCAGCACTGATCGCAGGCACATCGAGCGAACGCGCCGTCTTGTTCACGACCTTGCCCTTGATGTGCAGCACCGACATGTCGTCCTCGCTGGTCACGCGATAGCTCACGTCCTGAAACTCGAGCCCCACCGTGTTCACGTCGAGCCCGACCCAGGAATAGAGCGTTGCGGTCTGCGGCCAGACGGTGGCGATGCCCATGCGGAACACGATCGCCACCCAGGCCAGTACCACCACCAGCGCGATGAGCGCCGCCCATCCGGCAAGCGCGCCCAGCCGCCATCCGGCGGAGGCCGGCGCGCGGCCGGCCATCGCGACGTTGGCCGCCGGCTCGGCTGGTCTCATCGGTGCGGTTGCCACGGAGGCGGGCTTCTCCGGCTCGACCGAAAGATCGGGCGGGGCCTCCACCCCGGCTTCGGCGGGCGCGGATTGGTGCCAGATATGGCTGCACTTCGCGCAGCGCACCTTGCGCCCGGCGGGCAGGAATTTCGCCTCGTCGGCCTCGTAGCGGGTGGCGCAATTTGGGCAGGTTAAGATCATGGTAACCGTTAACGAACGTTCCCCGAAAATAGGCAGAGCAAAGCCTGTATCGCAAGCAAAGCACAGAGTTGGTTACGATCATGGTAACCGTGCGGCCCGCCAGCTATTTTCCCCGAATCATGGTTCGCTTCGAAAATGTCGGAATGCGGTATGGGGCAGGACCGGAAGTTCTCCGGGACATCACCTTCCTGCTCGACCCCGGCTCGTTCACCTTCCTGACCGGCCTCTCCGGGGCCGGAAAGACGACCCTGCTCAAACTGATATTCCTGGCCGAGCCCCCGTCGCGGGGTCTGATCTCCCTCTTCGGTCACGATCTCGCCACCGCGAGGCGGCAGGACTTCCCCGCCATCCGCCGCCGCATCGGGGTGGTGTTTCAGGACTTCCGCCTGTTCGACCACCTGTCGGCCTTCGACAATGTGGCGCTGCCCCTCAAGCTCGCGGGCCGCAAGCCGGAGCAATACACGCAGGATGTCGAAGAACTCCTCTCCTGGGTCGGCCTCGGCGACCGCATGGAGGCGCCCCCGCACACGCTTTCGGGCGGCGAGCAACAGCGCGTCGCCATCGCGCGCGCCGTCGTGGCGCGGCCCGATCTGCTGGTCGCAGACGAACCGACCGGCAACGTCGACCCGGAAATGGGCGCGCGCCTGATCCGTCTCTTTGCCGAACTCAACCGTCTTGGCACCACCGTCCTCATCGCCACCCATGACCGCGCCTTGATCGAACGGGTCAAAGCCCGCGAGATGCGGCTGGTCGACGGACGCCTGGTCGAAATGCGCACGGCCCACGCATGAGCAACGAACGTCTCCGCATCCTTCCCCGCGATACGGCCGCAGGCCCGCTCGATCTGATGATCGCGGTGATGGCGTTTCTTGCCGCCCTCGCGCTCGGCGCCTCGCTCGTTGCCGACCGCGCAGCACAGACATGGCGTTCGGGACTGGCCGGACAATTGACGGTGCAGATTCTGCCGCCGCTCACCGGCCCCGCCGAGCCCGCGCTCGAACACGAAGCACAACGCGCCAGCGAAATCTTGCGCAAAACGCCTGGTATCGCGGTTGTCGCGCCGGTCAGCCGCGAAGACGCGTTGAAACTCGTCGAACCGTGGTTGGGCGCGGACGCCATCGTCGCTGATCTTCCGCTACCGCGCCTGATCGACGCCAAGATCGTGCCGGGCTCCGATGTCGACGTGCCCGCCTTGCGCAAAAATCTCAAAGCCGCCGTGCCCGACGCGACGCTGGACGATCACAGCCAGTGGATCGACCGGCTCAAGAGCCTCGCCAACACGGTGATACTCTCGGGCTACGGCATCTTGCTGCTGATCGCGGTCGCGACCGCCGCCGCCGTCACCTTCGCCACGCGCGCGGGCTTGCAGGCCCATCACGAGATCGTCGAACTGCTGCACCAGATGGGGGCGCATCCCGGCTTCATCAGCCGCGCCTTCGAGCGGCATTATTTCGTCTCCGCGCTCATCGCCTCCGCATTGGGCGCGGCCATCGCGGCCATCATCTTCGTCGCCGCGGGCGGACTCGAAATGGCGGGCTACGAAGCGGTGCCCTTTCTGCCGCCGATGTCGCTGAAACCGCTGGAGGCCTTGTGGCTTCTGGCCGTGCCCGCGGGATCGGGCCTGATCGCGTGGATCACCACGCGCTGGTCGGTGATGGCGGCGCTGCGGAAAATCTACTGAATGCGCACGCTCTTCTCGCTCGTCGTTCTGGCCGTCATCGGCTATGTGGCGGGCTTCCTTCTTTTCGTGCAGGACGTCACGGCCCCCCCCGCCAAACCGCACCGCGCAGACGGCATCGTGGCGCTCACCGGCGGCGAGTTGCGACTGGACCGCGCGGCATCGTTGCTCGAACAGGGATTGGGCAAGCGCCTTCTCATCACCGGCGTCGATCTTTCCGCCACCAAAGCCGATCTCAAACGCCTGGCGCACGGCAAACGCCGTTTCGATTGCTGCGCGGACTTGGGCTTCATCGCCGCCGACACGCGCGGCAACGCGCAGGAAACCGCCGACTGGGTGCTGACCCACGATTACAAAAGCATCATCGTGGTCACCGCGAACTACCACATGCCGCGCACGCTCACCGAGTTCTCCACCGCGATGCCCAAGGTGGCGCTCGAACCCTATCCGGTCGAACCGCGCGACATCGACTTCACCCATTGGTGGCGCAGGCCACACACGCTGAGACTGCTCAACAGCGAATACGCGAAATATCTGGCGAGTGTGGCGATGAACAAGGCGATCAATCCCCTGATCGCCAGACTGAACGAGGAAAAGACATGATCCTCGTCCTCATCCGCTCGACCATCTTCTTTCTCTGGTTCGCACTGTCGTCGACGGTGCTGAGCCTTCTGTACACGCCGCTGCTGCTGCTGCCGCCGCGCGCGATGCGCAGTGCCGCCCTACTCTGGTGTCACGCAACCTTCCTGGGCCTGCGCGTGATCGCGGGCGTGCGCTACGAACTACGTGGCGCACCGCCCAGCGAACCCGTGCTCGCCGCCGCCAAACACATGAGCATGTGGGACACGATCGCGCTCTACGTGTTCCTCAAGAAACCCGCCATGGTCTTCAAGCGTGAATTGGGTTTGATTCCGTTCTACGGCTGGTTCGTGCGCAAATCCGAAATGATCGCCATCGACCGCGACGGCAAGGCGAGCGCCCTGCGCAAGATGGCCGCCGATGCGAAAGCCGTGTTCGCGCAAGGCCGCTGCGTGCTGATTTTCCCCGAAGGCACGCGCAAGAAACCCCACGCCCCGCCCGACTACAAACCCGGCGTCGCCGGCCTCTACGGCCAGATCGGCGTGCCCTGCCAACCCATCGCGCTCAACTCCGGCCTGTTCTGGACCGGCCCGAGCGGCTTCCTCAAAAAACCCGGCACCATCGTCGTCGAGTTCCTGCCGCTCATCCCGCCAGGACTAAAACGCGCCGAATTCATGAGCCGCCTTCAGGGCGAAATCGAAACCGCAACCGCCAATCTCATCCACGAAGGCGAAAACCAGCTCCGCGGCCGCAACCTGCGCTGAGCAGTACTTCAGTTGGAATTTCCAGTGAGTTTTTTACTTCCAATCCTGACCGCGAGACTTACGGCGACCCACAGTATGGCCAGCATCACAAGTACGACCCATATGGGCTGATCGATCCCAATCCCATAAGCACCAAGACCGATTGCGGTGACCGAAGCGACTAAGAACGTGACGAGTCTTTGATGCCAGAGCTTCATTCGTTGCCTGCTTAAGATTGAGAACAATAGAAGAACAAATATTGCGTTAAATGCCTTTTGGCACTATATTCTAGCACCAGGGTTGTTGCCCCGGAGAGGGGTAACCCCACCCCCTCCCCCAATCGCAAAAACCCGCAAACAAATAGTAGTTGAAAGGCTTTGGCGGGATACCAGATATGACCGACATCTCCCGCCAGATCTGGGACATGAAATACCGGCTGAAAGCGCCGGACGGCACACCGCTGGAAAAAGACGTCGCCGAAAGCTGGTTGCGCGTGGCGCTCGCCGCCTCCCACGCCGAACGCCCCGAACAGCGACGCGAATGGGCGCAGAAGTTCGCAGAAGCCTTGGCCGGTCACCGCTTCCTCCCCGCCGGACGAATCCTCGCCGGCGCCGGCACCGACCGCAACGTGACCTTGTTCAACTGTTTCGTGATGGGCCGCATCGAAGATTCGATGGACGGCATCTTCTCGCATTTGCGCGAAGCGGCGCTGACGCTCCAGCAAGGCGGCGGCATCGGTTACGACTTCTCGAGCCTGCGCCCGAAAGGTGCGCCCGTTGCGGGCGTGGGCGCGGACGCCTCCGGCCCCGTCTCGTTCATGGATGTGTGGGATTCGATGTGCCGCACCATCATGAGCGCAGGCAGCCGCCGCGGCGCGATGATGGCGACGTTGTCGTGCGATCATCCCGACATCGAACTCTTCATCGAGGCCAAACAACAATCGGGCCGCCTGTCGATGTTCAACCTTTCGGTGCTCGCCACCGACGCCTTCATGGACGCGGTGAAACAGGATGCGAACTGGAATCTGAAATTCGACAACAAGATCTACAAGACGATCCGCGCCCGCGAGTTGTGGGACCGTATCATGCGCGCAACCTACGAAGCCGCCGAACCCGGCGTGATCTTCATCGACCGCATCAACCGCGAAAACAATCTCTCCTATTGCGAAACGATCAGCGCGACGAACCCGTGCCTGACCGCTGACAGCTGGATTCAAACCAGCGAAGGCCCGCGTCAGATTGCCGAGCTTGTCGGAAAGCCATTCACCGCGATTGCCAGTGGTCAGCCTTGGCCAAGCGACGAACGCGGTTTCTTCTCGCAAGGCGTCAAGCAGACCGTTCGTGTGCGTACACACGAAGGGTATGCGTTGCGCGGAACACCGGATCATCGCATCCGCAAGATCACCCGCCGCACGAGATGGTCCTGCGAATGGAAATGGTCGGAAATCGGATCGCTTGCGGCAGGCGATGAAATCCTGCTGCACAACCATCGCACCCAATCGCATTGGGGCGAGAACGCACCGAAGGATGAAGCCGAAGGCTATCTGTTGGGATTGCTGGTCGGCGATGGCACGCTCAAAAGCGACAAGGCCGTGCTTTGCGCATGGCCGGGTCAGAAAACCGTCAACGGTGCGGACGAACGTCCCGGCATTCGCGGCGTGATGGAAGCAGCACAGGCTGCCGCATTCACGCTGCCCCACCGCTCCGATTTCACCGGTTGGATCGAAGTGCCCGGCCGCGGCGAATATCGCCTTTCGCTCGGCGCGTTAAAACAGCTTGCCCACGACATGGACCTGTCGACCGGCAACAAGACGGTCACCACGTCCTTGGAAAAGCGTTCCAGCGCCTTTTGCGCCGCCTTCCTGCGCGGCCTATTCGATGCCGATGGCAGTGTGCAAGGCCATCAGACGAAAGGCGTGAGCGTGCGCCTCGCGCAAAGCGATCTTGGTGCACTCGAAGCAGCCCAGCGCATGCTTCTGCGGTTGGGGATCGTTTCGACGCTCTACAAACAACGCCGGACCGAGGGCTTCAAATTGCTGCCGGACGGCAAAGGCGGCCACAAATCCTATCCCGTCCGCGATCAGCACGAATTGGTGGTTTCAGGCGACAATCTGTTCGTCTATCGCGACCGCATCGGTTTCTGCGACACGGCAAAATCGGCGGCGTTGGACAACCTTCTCGCCAATTATCGCCGCGCTCCAAACCGCGAACATTTCTGTGCGACGGTTGCAGCAATCGAAGGCTGCGAACCCGCCGAGGTCTTCGACGCCGCCATCCCTGGGCTGAATGCATTCGATGCCAACGGTCTGTGGGCGCACAATTGCGGTGAGCAACCTTTGCCGCCTTATGGTGCGTGCCTGCTCGGGTCGATCAATCTTGCCAAGCTCGTGAAGAACCCGTTCGAGGACAATGCGTCGCTCGACGAAGACGAGCTTGCGCGTCTTGCGCGCACCGCCGTGCGCATGCTCGACAATGTGATCGACGTTTCGCGGTTTCCGCTGGAAGCACAGCGCGCCGAAGCGATGGCCAAGCGGCGCATCGGGTTGGGCGTGACGGGTTTGGCGGATGCGCTCATCTTCTGCCGCGTGCGTTACGGCTCGAAGGAAAGTCTCGCGCTTATCGACCGCTGGCTGTCGGTGTTGAGCCATGCGGCCTACGACGCTTCCGCCGACATTGCGGCGGAGAAAGGCGCATTTCCATTATTCGACCGCGAGGAATTCCTGTCGCGGCCGTTCATTCAAGCCCTGCCGCAGGCGATCCGCGACAAGATCGCAGCGAACGGCATCCGCAACGGCCTGCTTACGTCCATCGCGCCCACCGGCACGATCTCGCTGTTCGCGGACAACGTGTCGAGCGGCATCGAACCCGTTTTCGCCTATAGCTTCACCCGCCATGTGCTACAGGCCGATGGCACGCGCCGCGAAGAAAAAGTCAGCGATTACGCCTGGCGCGCCTTCCGCGCACGTTTCGGCGAAGATGCGGCGCTGCCCGATTATTTCGTCAGCGCGCAGGAGCTCATGCCCGAAGATCATCTCGCCGTGCAGGCGGTGGCGCAGAAACACATCGACAGTTCGATTTCCAAGACCATCAACGTGCCGCAATCGATCTCGTTCGAGGCGTTCAAGGACGTTTACCTGAAAGCCTATGAGACCGGCTGCAAGGGCTGCACAACCTATCGCCCGAATGTCATCACCGGCGCGGTGCTCGAAGCCGCACCCGAACCGCAGCAGATCGAAACCGATCAGCCGAGCCTGCCGCTTCCCATGCCGCGCGCGACCGGCGATGTCGTTTACATGACGCGCCCGCTCGACCGCCCGGAATTGCTCACCGGGCAGACCTACAAGATCAAATGGCAGGATTCCGATCACGCCTTCTACATCACCATCAACGACATCGAGCAGGACGGCCGCAAACGCCCGTTCGAGATCTTCATCAACTCGAAGAACATGGAGGCCTATGCCTGGACCTTGGCGCTCACCCGCATGGTCAGCGCCGTGTTCCGCCGGGGCGGCGATGTTTCGTTCGTGGTGGACGAATTGAAAGCCGTGTTCGATCCGCGCGGCGGCCAATGGATGGGCGGGCGTTATGTGCCTTCGCTTCTTGCCGCCATCGGCGAGGTGATCGAGCGCCATCTGGTGGCGACCGGCTTCATGACCCCGCGCGAAACCCCCATCCCCCGCGAAGAACGCCGGGCCGTGGCGCTGGCCGCGGAAGGGGCGCCCGCACGGTATTGCCCACGCTGTTCGTCGCCCAGTTTCGTGAAGATCGAAGGATGCGACACTTGCGTGGCTTGCGGCTATTCCCGCTGCGGGTAAACGAGGCGCAATGCGCTATTCCAGCCGCTTCTTCCTTTACGCACCCTTCTCCATCCTTGTCATTCTGGCGGTCCTCGTCGGGGTGCAATGGTGGCGGGAAGCAGGCGCCTGGTCGAAACAGATCGATGCGCTGAACGGCCGCGAGATCGCGCCCGGCATCACGCTGCATTTCACCAAACGTCAGATCTCGGGCTTCCCCTTCCGCGTGGACACGACGTTCAAGGATTTCCGCATCTCTTTTGCCGGCCCCCGCGCCTTCGAATGGCACGCCGAAGATTTCGCGCTCCATCGTTTAAGCTACAGCGGCGGCAAGACGGTGTTCGAAGCCGGCGGCAAACAAACGTTCTCGTGGATCGGCAGCGATTCCAAACCGGCCGAATTCACCTTCCTTCCCGGAAGCGTGCGCGCCGATGCGATCACCAATAGCGGCAGGATCGTCCGTTTCGATCTCGTGCTCGTCGCGCTCGATGCGCCGCAAATCACTGCGGGACGTCTTGAAGTGCATGCCCGCCACGATCCCAAACTCGATGCGCTCGATCTTGTGGTGTTTGCAAACTCGTTGTCGCTGCCGTCGCAGAAAACCATCGACTACGCCAAGGCCGACATGCGCCTCACCATGGCGCAATTCCTCAAAGGCATGCTGTCGGGCGATGCCGATTGGCGCACCGCACTCGAAGCCTGGCGCGCGGCGGGCGCCCATGTCGATCTGGTCGACGTGCAGTCCAAGGCCGATCACGCTTCGGGCCGATTGATGCTCGACAACAGCCACGCGCTCAAGGGCACGCTCTCGCACGAAGCGTTCGGATTGACCGCGCTTGAAAGTGCGCCGCTCTACTAACTTTTCTTTGGGTTGCGCCCGAAATTGGGTGCGGCGCTGTCCTGACCCGCATCGACGATGGACCGCCTGATCGCGCGCGTCCGTGTGAACAGGTTGAACAGCGCGTCGCCATCGCCCCAGCGGATCGCACGCTGCAACGCGCTCAAATCCTCGCTGAACCGGCCCAGCACTTCCAGCACCGCGTCGCGATTGTTGAGAAACACGTCGCGCCACATCGTGGGATCGGAGGCCGCAATACGTGTGAAGTCGCGGAAACCGCCCGCGGAGTATTTGATCACTTCGCTCTCGGTGACCTGCTCAAGATCGTCCGCGGTACCCACAATGTTGTAGGCGATCAGATGCGGCACGTGGCTGGTGATCGCCAGCACCAGATCGTGATGCTTGGGATCCATCACATCGACATTGCTGCCGCAGCGCTGCCAGAACAGTTTCAGCTTCTCGACGGCCGCCGGATCGGTGCCGGGCGGCGGCGTGAGGATGCACCAGCGATTGTCGAACAGTTCGGGAAAGCCCGCTTCCGGTCCCGATTGTTCCGTGCCCGCAATCGGATGGGCTGGAATGAAATGCACGCCTTCGGGAATGTGCGGCCCCACATCGCGCACCACCGCCGTCTTCACCGAGCCCACATCGGTCACGATGGCGCCCGGCTTGAGCACGGACGAAATCTCTTTCGCAATCGCGCCGAACGATCCCACAGGCGTTGCCAGCACCACGAGGTCGGCATCGCGCACCACAGCCGCCACATCGCCGGAGAGCGAATCCGCAAAGCCAACCTTCTTCGCCGCCTCCAGCGTTTCGGGACGGCGCGCATAGCCTGCAATATGTCCGGCGAGCTTGGCCCTGCGCATCGCATGCGCCATGGACGAGCCGATCAGGCCGATGCCGATCAGCGCCACCTTGCCGAAAAGCGTTTTGTCGTCGCTCATTTGGCCCCCATGAATTCGGCCAAAGCCTTCACCACCAGACGGTTGGCCTCTTCGGTGCCCACCGACAGCCGCAGGCAATTCGGCAAGCCGTAATTTCCCACCGCGCGCAAGATCAACCCGCGCGCGGAAAGAAACGCATCCGCCGCCTCCGCCGTCTTCTGATCCTTGAAATGGACGAGCATGAAATTGCCCACGCTGTCGTCCACGCGCAAGCCCAGCTTGCGGATTTCTTCCGTCAGCCAGGAAAGCCAGCGCGTATTGTGTTCAACAGACTTGTCGATATGGGCGCGGTCCCTCACCGCCGCCGCCGCCGCCAGTTGCTGCGGCAGGGAAAGGTTGAACGGCCCGCGAATGCGGTTCAGCACATCGGCAACCGCTGCCGGGCAATAGGCCCAGCCGACACGCAAGCCGCCAAGCCCAAGTTTCGAGAAGGTGCGCGTCATCACCACATTGTTGAAGTTCGCCACCATCTCGATGCCGGATTCATAATCGTTGCGGCGTACATATTCCGCATAGGCCGCATCGATCACCAGCAGGATGTCGGGCCGCAATCCCGCATGCAGCCGGCGCACTTCGCTGTGCGGCAGATAGGTACCGGTCGGATTGTTCGGATTGGCGAGATAGATGATCCGCGTCCTGGGCGTCACCGCCGCCAATATCGCATCGACATCGGCGTGCAGGTTCTTCTCCGGCACGATCACCGGCACCGCGCTGTTGGCCAATGTGATGATTTTGTAAATCACGAAGGCATGCTCGGTGAAGATCACCTCGTCGCCGGGCCTGAGATAGGCGTTGCCCAGCATCTTCAGCAATTCGTCCGAGCCGTCGCCGCCGCAAACGATGCGTGCGGGATCCAGCCCGAACGTCGCCCCAATGGCCTCGCGCAAGAGCTTGGCGCTGCCTTCTGGGTATTGTTCGAGGTTCTTCTGCGCCTCGACAAAAGCCGCAACCGCCGCCGGGCTCGGCCCCAGCGGGTTTTCGTTGGCCGAGAGCTTGTGGACCTTCGCCACGCCCGGCGCACTCGCCCGGCCGCCGACATAAGGCGCGATGTCCAGGACACCGGGCTTTGGGCTGGGCTCTTGGGGCGGACACATGGCTACAGGCTTCCGTTTTCAGGCGTTTTTCGGGGGCGCATTCATAAGCGCGCGGGGCTGCGAAAGCAAAGCAACGCCGCCATGCGGACAAGGGATTAAATTGACAGGGGGGCGGGCTGGCCTTAGCAAGCCGCACTCCACTGGTTGGAAGGCAAGTGAGAGATGGCGGAAGCCGCCAATCCGAAATTCCTGCGCCCCATCGTGGCGCCCGATGTCGACACGGGCCATGCCATCACCTTCGGCGCGGACCGGCCGCTGCTGCTCGATGCGGGCCGCGAGCTCTCGCCCGTCACTGTCGCCTATATGACCTACGGCACGCTCAATGCCGACAAGTCGAACGCCATTCTCGTCTGCCACGCGCTCACGCTCGACCAGTTCGTTTCGAGCCGCCACCCCGTCACCGGCAAACCCGGCTGGTGGGACGAATTGATCGGTCCGGGCAAAGCCATCGACACCGAACGCTTCTTCATCATTTGCGCCAATGTTCTGGGCGGCTGCATGGGCTCCACCGGCCCGGCCTCCATCGATCCGGCAACGGGCAAACCGTACGGCCTCGATTTTCCCGTCGTGACGATCAAGGACATGGTGCGCGCGCAAGCCATGCTGCTCGATGCGCTCGGCATCGAACGCCTGCTCTGCGTGCTCGGCGGTTCGATGGGCGGGATGCAGGTGCTGCAATGGGCGGCGAGCTATCCAGACCGCGTACTCTCCGCCATCCCGATTGCGACCGCCGCCAACCATTCCGCACAGAACATCGCGTTCCACGAAGTGGGCCGTCAGGCGATCATGGCCGATCCGGATTGGAAGGGCGGCGCCTATTCGCTGGGTGGAACGCAGCCGTCAAAGGGCCTGGCGGTGGCGCGCATGGCCGCCCACATCACTTATCTGTCGGAAGCTGCGCTGCAACGGAAGTTCGGCAGAAACCTGCAGGCGCGCAATGCGATTTCGTTCGGTTTCGGTCCGGACTTCCAGATCGAATCCTATCTGCGCCATCAGGGCATGACCTTCGTGGATCGCTTCGACGCCAATTCCTATCTCTATATCACGCGCGCGATGGACTATTTCGATCTCGCGGCGGATTACGGCGGCGTGCTGGCCGAGGCGTTTCGCGGCACCAGGACCCGCTTCTGCATCATCTCGTTCACCAGCGACTGGCTGTTCCCGACGGCGGAGAACAAATACATCGCCCATGCGCTCAACGCCGCCGCCGCCAATGTGAGCTTCGTCGAGATCGCGACCGATCGCGGCCACGACGCGTTTCTGCTCGACGAACCGGAAATGTTTGCCACCGTTCGCGGCTTCATCCATTCGGTCGCGGCGAGCCACGGCGTTCCATGACAACGGCGCTTCGTCCCGATCTTGCCGCGATTGCCGAGGTCATCCAGAGGTCTTCGCGCGTGCTCGACATCGGCTGCGGCGACGGCGCGCTGCTTGAATATCTGGCGGAAACGAAGAACGTCGATGGCCGCGGCCTCGAACTTTCGCAGCAGAATGTGAATGCGTGCGTGGCGCGCGGACTATCGGTGGTACAGGGCGATGCCGACACCGATCTGGGCGACTATCCCGCGCAAATTTTCGACGTGGCGATCCTGAGCCAGACCATCCAGGCCACGCGCTCGCCCAAAACGGTGCTATCGCAGCTCTTGCGCATCGGCAAACTCACCGCCGTCTCGTTCCCGAATTTCGGCCACTGGCGCATCCGCCTGTCGCTGATGTTCGACGGACGGATGCCGCAGACCAAGACGCTCGGCTATTCCTGGCACGAAACGCCCAACATCCACCTCTGCACCATCGCCGATTTCGTGGCGCTGACGGAAGAAGTGGGCGGCGCGGTCGAAAGCGCGCTCGCGCTCCGGAAAGACGGGCACACCCAGGCGATGCAAGCGCAATCCTGGGGTCCCAACCTGATGGCCGAAGGCGCGATCTTCTTCCTGCGTGCGAAGAACGCGCCCCGAACCTGACAATCAGTGCGTCGAAGCCGTTGCGCTGGAGCCGATCGTCTTCAGAGCGGCTTCGTACCGATCCATACCGGCCTTGTAGAAGCCCTTCACGCAAAGGCTCTGGCCCTTGCTCAGCTCCTGCTCGGCGGCATCGTGCGCGGCACCGGAAGGATGATTGTAGAGCGCATCCTTCACCTGCTTTGCCATCTTCATGCAGTTGAGCGACGTCGCCGGTTCGTTGGCAAAGGCACTCGTGCCGTAAGCGGCGATGCCGGTGGCAATAAGCATCGCGGTTGCGATTTTCGAAATGGACATGGACTCCCTCCGTCTTTACTCGCGGTCCCGGCAATTTCGCCGGCTCACTGCAAATAGTGCGATCCACGAAAGAAGAAAGGGCACATCCGCGTGAGCGGGTCACTTCGGCGTGAGGCGCGGGCAAGAAGCGAGATGAAACGGAGATGCAAAAAGCCCTGCGCTCAACGCAAGGCCCGCATGCGCAAATCCCATCGCTTCACACAAGCGAGAAGCGACATATCAGCGTCAAGAATCCTTAACGAAGGAGGCGATGCGTGACGCGTCCGTCATCCGCGCAAGATGAAGCGGCGGTAACCATCAGGCCCGCGCGAGCAGTCTCTTGCGGTCGGAGACCAGAACCGGCGTCGCGGCAAACAGCGACTTCGAAGAATCCACCAGATGCACGCCGGCAAAGCGAGGCCACAGCGCCTGGCCCACGCGCTCCCATCCGGCGCCGGTGCCGATGAAGCGCCGCTTCTTCAGCGGCGGAAAATAAAGCGCGCTCTCCCAGCGTTGCGGCGCGAACATGGATTCCCGCAGCAACATCTCCAACTGTCCGCGCAGATAAGGCCGTCCATAGGCGAAGGGCGAACGCTCGGCCTGCGCCCACAGGCTTGCGCGATTGGGCACCACCAGCAGCAACCGTCCTTCCGGCGCCATCACCCGCCAGACCTGCCGCATCATGGGGCGCACCGATTCCGCGCTCTCCAGCCCATGGACCATGATGACCATGTCGAAGGTCTCGTCCGCGAAGGGCAGCGAAAGCTCCTCGCCCAGCACCGTCAGCGAACGGCCCGGCGGCCAGGCGACCACGCCCTGCTGTGCCGGCATGAACGCCACCACCCGCTGGGCATCGGCAAGCATCGAGCGCAGATAGGGGACGGCGAATCCGAAGCCCAGCACATTGGCCGGATGGCGCGCGGGGGTCATCATCTGCAGGCGGCGATGAATCATTCGCCTGGCGATCTGACCGACCGGGCTTTCGTAGAAGTCCGCCAGCTTGCGCGCGTTCAGATGCATGGGCGAGCCCCAAACCTCTCCTGCCCAATACACCGCCGCTCTCAAGCTGTTAAGCTGGCGGCCTCAAGGAGCACACGATGAGCCTAAGCGTTACCCTGGTTCCCTGCCTGAAAGACAATTACGCCTACCTGCTGACCGACCGCCAAGCCGGCCTCTGCGCCGTGGTGGACCCGTCCGAGCCCGAACCGGTCAAAGCCGCCCTTGCCAAATCGGGACAGAAGCTCACCCACATCCTCAACACCCACCATCACTGGGACCACACCGGCGGCAACCTCGCGCTCAAGGAAGAATTCAAGGCGAAGGTCATCGGGCCCGGCAAAGACCGCGACCGCATTCCGGGCATCGACGAAGGCGTGACGGAAGACACGGGCTGGACCTTCGGCGCCCACCGCGCCCGCATCCTCGAAGTGCCCGCACACACCAAGGGCGCCATCACCTTCGTCTTCGGCGACATCGCCTTCACCGGCGACACATTGTTCGCGATGGGGTGCGGACGCCTGTTCGAAGGCGACCCGCCCATGATGTGGAACAGCCTGTCGAAGCTGATGACGCTTTCCGACGACACGAATATCTATTGCGGCCACGAATACACGCTCAACAACGGCCGCTTCGCACTCACGCTCGAACCGAACAACGCCGCTCTCAAAGCGCGCATGGCGGAGGTGGAAGCCGCACGCGCAAAGAATGTGCCGACCGTGCCTTCGACAATGGGCGAGGAGAAAAAGACCAATCCCTTCCTGCGCCCCAATGCGCCAGAACTGCGCAAGACGCTCGGCATGGAAAACGCCAGCGACGTGGACGTGTTCGCCGAAACGCGCAAGCGAAAGGATTCGTTTTGATGTGCCTCTTACCTCCCCCTTGTGGGGAGGTCGGAGAGCGAAGCGATCCGGGTGGGGGGCCGTGTTCGAAACCGGCCCCCCACCCGAAAAATCTTCGCTACGCTTCAGATTTGTTCGACCTCCCCACAAGGGGGAGGTAGGTTTAATCAACGCGGCGAAACGACTTCGAATTTTCCACTCTCATTGTCGAGCACTTCCAACTTGCCGTCTGCAATCCCGAAACGGGCGCCCGCAAGCGAAAGCGTTCCCGCTTTTACGCGTTCGGCAATGAAAGGAAACGTCATCAGCCGTTCGAGCGACAGCTTCACCGTTTCGCGTTCGAAATCCGGTTGGTCGCGGTCGCGGCATTTCTCGGCTGCAGGCTCGAGCAATTTGATCCACGGTCCCAGGAACGGCGTGTTCGCCGCACTTTCCATGTCGCGCGCCGCCGCCACGCCGCCGCATTGCGCATGCCCCATCACCACAACGTAGCGCACATTGAGCTGCAGCACGGCGAATGCGATGGCAGCACTCGTTCCGTGATAGCCGCCGCCTTCTTCATAAGGCGGCACGATGGCCGCCACGTTGCGCACGACGAACAACTCGCCCGGCCCGGCACTGAAGATGGTGGCGGGGTCGGCGCGGCTGTCGCTGCAGGCAATGACGAGATATTCGGGCTTCTGACCCTTGGAGAGTTCCGCGTAACGGGCATGTTCTTCCGGCCAGCGTTTGGCCATGAAGTTGCGGTAACCCGCGATCAGCTTGTCCATCCCATCACCTCCTGAGAGGTTCGCTATACAAAGTTGAAAGCCCTGTCGAGCGCCTTTTCGTTGCAGCGGGCGTGCCCCGGCCCTATCGTGCAAAACCATGTCCGAGATTGCGTACAAATCCGCCTGGCAGAGAAACGATCCCGACATCGAACGCGATGTTCTTGCCTTTTGGCGGGCCAACAACCTCATCCCGCCCAACGCGGTTCCCACCGAACGTCTGCGCGAACTCTGCACGGTTGCTTATGAGGGCGACCGCCTGATCGCGGTCTCCACCGCCAAGATCGCCGAAGTGGGTTTCGTGCGCAGCCTCATTGCGATGTGGCGCTGTGCGATTGCGCCGGACCGTCGCGGACAGCACATCTCCACAGAAATGGGCCGCGTTTCCCGCGACGTGCTGGAAGAATGGTCGCGCGCCCATCCGGAAGAACGCGTGATGGGCATGGGCACGACGATCCAGACCGCCAATCTCGACGAGAAGAAGAAACGCCCGATCTGGAAGGCCAGCGGCCTGGTCTTCGTCGGCTATTCGGCACAGGACGAGCAGGTCCGCATCGCCTGGTTCGATCACGCCGAAATCAATTAGGTCAGTTGGCGAACTCGATGGCGACGGCGGCGAAATGCAACACCGCCGCGGTCAGCACGAAAGCGTGCCAGATCGCCTTGTGATAGGGAATGCGCTCGATCACATAGAACGCGACACCCGCCGAATAGATCAGCCCGCCCGCGATCAGAAGCCAGAAATCGACTGCCGCCAACGATGCGGCCAATGGCTTGATCGCGGTAACGATAAGCCAGCCCATCGCGAGATAGAGAACGATGCTCACCTTCTCGAAGCGGCGCGGAAAGAACATCTTGAGCCCCACACCGAACACCGCCGCCGTCCAGATCAGGGCCAGGATCACATCGCCCACCGGATAGCCGAGCCGGGTTGCGGCGAACGGGGTATAGGTGGCCGCGATCATCACGAAGATTGCCGAATGATCGAACCGCCTCAGGATTTCCTTGAGCGTGCCGGTGGGCGTGAGATTGTAGGCGGCAGAGCAAACGATCATCGCCAACAGGCCTGCGCAATAGACCGACACCGCGGCCACCGTCGCAAACCCGCTCACATTCCACAGGAGCCAGAGCGTGGCCGACACCGCGGACACAACGCCCAGAACATGCACCGCCGCATCGGCGCCGTGTTCCAGGCGCGTATAAATGCGGACGGCTTCTTCCGGCAGTTTGATGTTCATGCGGCCACGCTAACGACAAATCATGTCGAAATCGTAGCCGGACTGCGCTTTCGGTAAACGCGACGAAATGTTCAGTCGCCGGGATAATGCTTGGGCCCGGCGCGCATGGCGTAAAGATAACCGTCATTGTTCCCGAAATAGATCACGCCATCCGCGATCCAGGGCGTGGAAAGCACGCGGTCCTCGGTCAGCGTGTAGCCCAGAATGTTCCCGGTCTTCTCGTCCATGGCGAACACACTGCCGCCCATGGTGGCAAGATAGATCTTTCCGTCCGCGACCACCGGCGAAGAGAACACCAGATTGTCGAGCGGCGTGGTCCACAGCGATTTGCCGGTCTTCAGGTCGAAGGCGAAAGCCGCCCGCCCATCCGCACTTCCCGTATAGACGCGGCCCTCATGCACGGCGGGCGTGGAGGGAACCCAGGAATTCTTGACCGATTGGTGCCAAAGCTCGCGCCCGGTGTTGGCGTCGAGCGCATAAAGATTGAAATCCCGCGCACCGAACAGCACGACGCCATCGGCAACGCTCGCCGACGATTGGATGCTGCCTTCGGGAAATACCTTGTTGCCAAGCGTCTTGAACGACCACAGAAGCTTTCCCGTCTCGCGGTCGAGCGCATACATGCGCCCGTCGAAGCTTCCCACATAGATTGTCTTGCCGTCCGTCGCGGGTGTCGAACGCACGCGGCCTTTGGTGGCAAACCGCCAGATCACCGCGCCGTTCTTCGCATCGAGCGCGATGACATCGCCGTCACCGCTTCCCACAAACAGCCGCCCGTCATCGAGAAGCGGCGAAGACGACCAGTAGTCCCAATCCTCCACCATGTGGAATCCGGCCATTGCATCGAAGGGAAGGTCCTTGCCCATCGCACGATGCCAAAGCTCGCGTCCGCTATTCGTATCGAGCGCGGTGATCGTGTTCGCTTCGGATTGGAAAAAGACCACGCCACCGCCAACCGCGGCAGTCGAAGTGACCGGCGCATCGGCGGCGAACGCCCATTTCTGCGCGCCGGTTTTCGAATCGAGCGCGAAGAACGTCCCGTTCCGGGCGCCTGCATAAACCGTCCCGTCAGCCACGATGGGCGAGGCAACCACCATGTGCCCGGCCGGCAACCTCCATACAGGGGTGAAAAAGCCATCCGGCCCGGCGCCCTCGAACACCCCGGCATGGTCTGGTCCGCCGTGAAACTGAGTGGCGATGCCTGCCGCCTGGACGCCGGATAGGTGAATCGAAAATATTCCAATGAATACAAATAATTGAAGTAACCTGCCGGATCTGGTGCCCATACCCTCTCCGCCCTGCCGCCCGGCGAACAGTAAGGCTTGGCCGGGTTCCTGACGCGTCACCCTTTCGTGAGCCTGTTGCCGGAATACCTCGTGCACCGGAACTTTATTGCTGCACCGCAGGATGACAGTGACACCTTGCGAAACTTATGGTCATTTAACCGTCTCAACCAGTGACGGGGCAGTTCTTCCATGAGCGAATTAATCGCTGCGCGCCAACACGCGAATATCCGGCATCTTCTTCTGGGCGGCGCCTCTGCGCTTGCCATGCTTGCAGTGGTCACCACGCAGGCCGTGGCCGACGACCAGAATCATTTCACCATCGAACTCGGCGGCCAGTACGGATTCGAGAGCGGCGGTTCGACCGAATGGTTCGGCGTTTCTCCGGCCGGCGGCGAGGGCGGCTATCTCAATCTCGGTCCCGACGAATTCAAGAGCCGCCCAAAGACCAGCTGGAACATCGATGGCGCGATTAAATTCCAGCCCGCCGATAGCGACCTCATACTCCGACTGGGCGTCCAGTACGGACGCACCAGGAGTGAAAGCAAGAATTTCGCTTTCACCTATTACACCTCGACCGACGGTGGGGATTCTTACTATATCACTGGCCGGTCACGTCATCGCGAAGAGCATGTGAAAGTCGATTTCCAGGTCGGCAAGGATTTCGGCCTCGGCATGTTCGGCAACAACAGCGGCACGTCGATCTTCAGCGTCGGCATCCGTTATGCGCAGTTCAATGCGCGCACCAACATCGATTTCCACACCTCGAGCAAATATCTCTTTACCACCAGCGGCACCGCCCGCGTCACGCGCAGTTTCGTCGGCGTTGGCCCGATGATTTCGTGGGAAGCATCCGCGCCGATTTCGGACGACGGTTTCTCGCTCGATTGGGGTGCGGAATTCGCACTCCTGTTCGGCAGACAGAAGGTGGCAGCCGCTGTGGTTTACGACGATAACTATGCCCTGCCTACGATTGGGCGTCACCGCAACGTGACCGTGCCGGAAGTGGGTGGCTTCATGGGCCTGTCATGGACCTGCCCCGATGCACCGGCAAAATTCACCTTGGGCTACAAAGTCGATGCGCTGTTCAATGTGTACGACGGCGGCTTCTTCACGCCGGTCGATACCGACCGCATTACGCACGGCCCGTTTGCGAAGGTTTCCATCAGCGTCAATTAAAAAGAGGGGACCAAGCGTCCCCTTCCACACCATGCCTGCTCCACCGCTGGACCCTTCAAAACCGCCGGCCAATTTTCGGCCGGCGTGGGAGATTGCAGATCCTGCAATCGCGCGCGATGCGATTGCGTTCTGGCAGCGCAACAGCATGTTGTCGTCTAAGACAAGTGTCGACGATCGTCTGAAGCAGGTCGTGGCAGGCGCCTATGATGGCGACACCATGATCGCCATCGCCACCGCGAACATCCGCGAAGTCGATTTCCTGCGCGCCAATCTTGCCATGTTTCGCGTCTCCGTAGATCGCGACACTCGCCAGAAACGCATTTCGACGGCGCTTTCGCTCTACGCGTTCGACGTGCTGGAACGCTGGTCCCTCGAACATCCCGAAGCCGAGCTCATGGGAATCGGCACAGTGATCCAGTCGCGCGCTCTGGTCGAGCACGACAATCACGCCGTCTGGCCCGAAACCAAACTGACCTTCGTGGGCTACACCAACGAAGGCTATCAATTCCGCGTGCGCTGGTTTGCGCACGGCACGATCCCGCGCTTCTGGCCCGGCGAGCCCGGCGCGCAGCCCTAAACCTGCGAGACGAATTCCTCGAACTTGCCGCGCGGGCCCGCCGGAATGCGTCCGTCGAAATAGACGAAGCGCAAGGTGAAGGGATGGCCCAGTGCCTCCCAGATCACATTGCTCAGGTCGCTCACCTGGCCCGCGCCCAACGGCGTTTCGGTGACGAGCCGCACCTCGATTTCGTCGCGCGAAATTTGGACCATCTGGTATTGCGCGATGGGCGCCACGTCGCGAAACCGCGCGAAGCCCACCAGCGGCCAATGCCGCGATCCGTCGGGCATGCGGATCAGATTGCGCTCGCGCCCCAACACACGGCTAAGTGTGGGAAGGCCGCGCCCGCACGGGCACGCGCCGCCCACTTGCGCATAGTCGCCGATGTCGTAACGCAGCAATGGCGTTGCAAAATTGTGCAGGTCGGTGATCGCCACCCGCCCCGTCTCGCCCTCGCCGCAGGCGTGCCCATCTTCGCCGACGACTTCGACGATCAAACTCTCCGACATCACATGATAGAGTTCGGACTCCGGGCACTGAACCGCGATCACGCCCACTTCCTGCGACGAATAATTGTCCACCACACGCGCGCCGAAGAAGGTGCGTGCATCCTCTCTCAGCGCGGGCGACAGCGTTTCACTGATGGAACGGATGAGCTTTACCGACGGCAGCGTTGCACCTGTCTGTTTCAAATGGGCGATCAATGCCGCCAGCACATTGGGATAGATCGCCAGCACTTGGGGCGCGAATACCGAAAGCCGTTCGGCGATCTGCTCCACGCTTTCGGTGATCGGGATCATCTGCGCCGGGCCCGTCTCGAACAGAAGGCTGGCCGGCGGGCCCCAATCCGGCAGTTCCCTGTATTCGGTGATCGTGGGCCTGATCGCGGAGAACCTGAGATCGAACGCCCGTTCGTGCCAGAAATATTCCCGCAAGGTGATGGCCAGCCAGAACTGTTGCGTGATCGCCGTGCGCCGCACCATCACAGGCTCGCCCGTCGAGCCCGAGGTTCGCATCTCGGTCGACGGCAGATGCTCCTTGGGCGCTTGCAGGCAATAAAGATCGCCCTTCTGCAACTCGCGCCGCGACAGCAGCGGCAGGCGCGCCAGATTGGCGGGATCGCCGAGATCGGATGGTTCCACGCCAGCCGCCTTCAACCGCTCGCGAAACACCCGCGAAAACCGCGAACAATATTCAGCCAGCTTCACAAGCTGTTCGTGCTGACGCGCAACGATCTCGACCCGCGGCAGCCATTGGCTGTCTTCCAGAAACCGGGCCAACGCTTCGAGCGATGCCGTGCCGCCGCGCAGCAAAGGGGGCCAGACAAGCTCGCCATTGGTGCCTTTGAGCTTTTTCCACAACGGATCGCTCACAGCCGCTCCATCGCCAGAAACGGACAGCGCTCCGCCAGCGGATAGCTGCCGCACGCGATCAGTCGCACCTTGCCGAAGGCTTCCGGAATCGTCTCGCGCAACTGCGCGAAGTTGGGAAAGCTGTAGACGTCGGGCGAATTGGCATAGACGTCGATGGTCTCGATATCGTCCGCGCGCCATCCCGTCCGCCCGGCCAGCATCTCCCGGTCGGCGAACATCGCGTTGAACGCATCGCGGATCGCGGTCACTGCAATGTTGGGATCGCCCGTCTCCGCCACCACCGCCATGGCAAGCCGCCATTTGAAGGCGTGAAACGAGGGGCACTCTGCATCGAGCACGCGCTTGCGCAGTTCCGCACGCGTCTCCACTTCGTCGGGAGACAGAAACAGCCTGAGCGCCGCCACCCCGCCGGGCTTCAAAAGTCGCGCGCTTTGCGCAAACAGCGTGCGGTAATCGTTGGCCCAGGCGATCGCGCTCAGCGATCCGTCGCCGATGATGGCGGTGAAGCTCGCATCCTCGAACGGCGGCGACAGCCAGTTGGCGACTTGCGCGCGGGCGCGGGCCGTATCGCCCGGCCACACATTGGCGATCATCCCTTCGCTGCGGTCGATGGCCGAAAGCGTGCCTCCGATATGAACCAGCTCCTGCGTCACCCCCAGAAGCAGCACGCGGTCCTCATGCCCCCGCACGGTCTCTTCGAACCCGCGCACGATATCGGCGTCCGGGCGCAGGGGTGCGGTCAGCCGCGACCAGCGGCGGTGATAGTCATTCCAATGGCTTGGCAATGCACGCGACCCCGAACCCCGCCAAACCATAGCCGCGCCTTGCGGCCAATTCGACTTAAAGGCGTCCGAAATTCTTGAGGCCCCGCAAATCCGGCCGGGCGCAGGATTTGGCCATGACCGATGCCATGGCCCTCGCGGCCACCGCCATGCGGGCCGCCGAAAACCGGGTGACCGCCGCCGCTCAGCAGATCCTGCACGCGACCACGCCCCCTGCCGCCCCGGTGGCGCCCGCGGGCGGCACCCAATCCACCGCCTACAATGGGGTGCATGTGGCCATGCCCACCGCCGATCTGGTGGAGGGCATGATCGATCTCAAGCAGTCGGAACTCGCGTTCCGGGAGGGGATCACGGTCTTCAAGGCCGCCGACCAGATGACCCGGCGCACCCTCGACATCCTGACCTGAGCCGAAAAATACCTATATGAAGGGCCCGTCCCCCGGCCCTGCAATTGCGCTTGGCCAAGGCCCGCGAAAATGAGATACACGCGGGCCCCGAAGGGGGACAGCTGGCCCTTATTGGCTGAACCGGGCTCGGGTGTGGATTTTCCGCCCCGGCATCAAAGCGTTTTTGCAGGGTTCCAATACCTCGCAATCGAAGGATACGGATGAACGACACGAGTGACCCGACACGTACGGCCCGTCCAGGGGGACGCCAGCCGCTGTCGCTGAAGAAAACAGAGACGTCGACCGTCAAACAGAGTTTCAGCCATGGCCGCAGCAAGGCTGTGGTGGTGGAGAAGAAGCGCACGCGCCTGGCGCCCGGCGAAATGCCGAAGGTCGCGCCCGAGCCGCAGCGCGAGAAGCAGGCCGAAGTCATCAAGCAGACGACGGAACCCAAGCGCGAGCAAAACACAGGCTCGCGTCCCGGCGTGGTGCTGCGCCAGCTGACCGAAGAAGAAAAGGTCGCGCGCAGCCGCGCACTTGCGGGCGCCCGCATCGAAGAACAGGAAGCGCGCAAGCGCGCAGAGGAAGAAGCCAAACACCGCGCGGTCGAAGAAGCGCGCCTGGCCACCGAACGCGTCGCCGCCGAAAAGCGCAAAGCGGAAGAAGAAGCCCGCAAGCGCATCGACGAAGAAGCCAAGCGCCACGCCGAGGAAGAAGCCTCGCGCAGGCTGGAGAAAAAGGAAGCTGGCGCGCCGGCCACGACGGCTGCCGCCGACACCGGCCATCGCCGCAAGCCGATGGCGGACGAAGAAGAAGAGACCGTTTCCAAGAAGGGCCCCGGCGGCAAGGCCGCGCCGAAGAACGCGACGCCCGCGCGCAAATCGCCGGACGAACGCCGCCGCGGCAAGCTGACCGTGACGCGCGCGCTTTCCGATGATGACGAACGCGTGCGTTCGGTCGCCGCCTATCGCCGTCACCTGCAGCGCGTGAACAAGGGCCAACAGGCCCAACAAGCCGGTCCCGCGGGCCCCCGCGAAGTGACGATTCCGGAAACGATCGCGGTTGCCGAACTTGCCAACCGCATGGCGCGCCGTTCCGTCGACGTCATCAAGGTGCTGATGCAGAACGGCATCATGGCCACCGTCAACGACGTGATCGATGCCGATACCGCCGAACTCGTCGCCACCGAATACGGCCACGCCGTCAAGCGCGTCGCCGAATCCGACGTTCTCGAGGGATTGAAGGGTTCGGAAGACGCAGCCGAAACCATGGTCTCGCGTCCGCCGGTCGTTACCGTCATGGGCCATGTCGACCACGGCAAGACCTCGCTGCTCGATGCGCTGCGCAAGACCGACGTCGCAGCCGGCGAAGCCGGCGGCATCACCCAGCACATCGGCGCCTATCAGGTCGAACTGAAATCCGGCCAGAAGATCACCTTCCTCGATACGCCGGGCCACGCGGCCTTCACGGCGATGCGCGCACGCGGCGCCAAGGTGACCGATCTTGTGATCCTTGTGGTTGCCGCCGATGACGGCGTCATGCCGCAAACGATCGAAGCCATCGCGCATGCCAAGGCAGCACAGGTTCCGATCATCGTCGCCGTCAACAAGATCGACAAAGGCGATGCCGATCCGATGCGGGTGAAGACCGAACTCCTCCAGTACGAGATTCAGGTCGAAGAACTGGGTGGCGAAACGCTTGCCATCGATGTCTCGGCGACCAAGGGCATCAATCTCGACAAGCTCGAAGAGGCGATCCTGCTGCAGGCCGAAATCCTCGACCTCAAGGCGAATCCGACCCGCACCGCCGAAGGCGCCGTCATCGAAGCCAAGCTCGACAAGGGCCGCGGTCCGGTTGCCACCGTGCTCGTGCAGCGCGGCACGCTGAAACAGGGCGACATCCTGGTTGCCGGTTCCGAATGGGGCCGCGTGAGAGCGCTGGTCAACGATCGCGGCGAGACGGTGGAAAGCGCAGGCCCGTCGGTCCCGGTCGAAGTGCTGGGGCTTTCGGCGGCGCCGGAAGCTGGCGACGAATTCGTCGTCGTGGAATCCGATGCGCGCGCGCGCGAAGTCACCGAATACCGCGCCCGCAAGCGCCGCGAACAACGCCAGAAGGCGACCTCGCGCCAGACGCTCGACCAGTTGCTGCAAACCCGCAGCGAAGGCGAGAAGCGCCTGCTGCCGCTCGTCATCAAGGCGGACGTGCAGGGCTCGGTCGAAGCCATTCAGGGTGCGCTCGAAAAGCTCGGCACCGACGAAGTGGCGGTACAGACGCTGCAATCGGGCGTCGGCGGCATCACCGAATCCGACGTGATCCTGGCGCAAGCCTCAGGTGCCGCGATCATCGGCTTCAACGTGCGTGCGAACGCGCAAGCCCGCGAACGCGCGCGCAGGGACGGCGTCGAAATCCGCTACTACAACATCATCTACAATGTGGTGGACGACATCAAAGCCGTGCTGTCGGGGATGCTCGCGCCGGAAGTCCGCGAAAAATTCCTCGGCAATGCCGAAATCCTGGAAGTGTTCAACATCTCCAAGGTCGGCAAGGTCGCCGGTTGCCGCGTCACCGAAGGCGTGGTGCGCCGCGGTGCGCGCGTGCGTCTGGTCCGCGACAACGTCGTGATCCACGAAGGCGAGCTTTCCACGCTCAAGCGCTTCAAGGACGAGGTGCGCGAAGTCCAGACCGGGCAGGAATGCGGCATGAGCTTCGCCAACTACGACAACCTCGCCAAGGGCGACGTAATCGAGTGCTACGAAGTCGAGACCATCAAGCGCGCGCTGTAACAAGCGCTGCGCCTTGAGGTGTGATGCCGATGACCCCGCTGCAGCAGCAGGAATATCTGCGCGCGATCGATAGCGCGATGCGCGCGGGCGACGTGCGCCGCGCCACGGAACTGTCCGCCGAGGCGGCAAAGAACGGCGTCGAACATCCGATGGTGTTGATGTTCGCCGCCTATCATTTCCTCGAACGCAACGAAGCCGACAAGGCGCTTCTCTGCGCCAACCGCGCCCGCGACATTTCTCCGCGCAATCCCGATATCCTCAATGCGCTGGGCGTCACATTGACCAAGCTGAACCGCATCGACGAAGCCGTTTCCTGTTTCGACGCATCGCTGCGTTATGCGCCCGGTCTCTTCATCACCCATTTCCACAAGGCGGTGGCGCTGGAAGAAGGAAGCCAGTTGCGGCGCGCCCGCGAACATTTCGAGCGCGCGCTCGGCCTCAATCCGCAACATGCCGACAGCATGACACATCTGGCCCACATGGCTTCGCAGCGCGGCGACATGACCGAAGCCCGCGAATATGGCGCACGTGCGTTGCGGCTCGATCCGCGTCAGGTCTATGCGCTCTTTGCGCTTGCCGCCGCCGACATTCACGACAAACATTTCGACATCGCGCTCGCGGCTCTTTCCCCCGTGTCGCGCGATGCCAACGCCACGCCGCAAACGCGCAGCGTCGCCTTTAGCATGATGGGCGATGCGTTGGACGGTCTGGGCCGCTTCGACGAAGCCTTCCGCGCCTACACGCAGGCCGGCGACATTTTCCATGCGATGCACGCGCCCGCCTTCAAGGACCGCAACGCTGCCGATTTCACGCGAAGGCTCACCTCTTACTTCCGGCAAACACCCCCCGAGCCATGGCGCAACACCGCCAAAGGCGCGTTCGAAAGCCCGGTGAAGTCGCACGTTTTCCTCGTGAGTTTCCCGCGCTCGGGCACGACCTTGCTGGGCCAGGTTCTGGCCGCTCATCCCGACGTCGAGACGATGGAAGAAAAAGGCTGTCTGATCGACGCTTATCCGTCGCTTGCCGACAACGATGCGCTCGACCGTCTCGGCGCCATGAGCGGCGAAGAACTGGATTCGCTGCGCCAGGCCTATTGGCAGCGCGTCGGCGAATTGTGGAGCGCGCCCACCAGGCCCGTCTTCGTGGACAAGCTGCCGCTCAACACCGCGATGCTGGGCGTGGTCGCGAAACTCTTTCCCGATGCAAAAATCCTTTTTGCCGTGCGCGATCCGCGCGATGTGGTGCTCTCCGCCTTCCGCCGCCGCTTCGGCATGACGCAGCAGATGTTCGAACTGCTCACCTTGCAAAGCACCGCCGCCTATTACGACGCGGTGATGCAGATCGCAGACGTCTATCGCGAAAAACTCGGCCTTCAACGCTACGATGCGCGCTACGAAACCCTCGTCGAGGATTTCGCCGGCGAGACAAAACGCATCTGCGATTTCCTGGGCCTCGCCTACACGCCTGAAATGGAACAGTTCGCGCCGAAAGCAAAAGCCCGCCACATCGATACGCCGAGCGCCGCGCAAGTGGCGCAGGGCCTGTTCGCCCACGGCATCGGCCAGTGGCGGCCCTATCGCGATCAACTCGCCCCCGTAATGCCGATTCTTTCGCGATGGGTCGCGCGCTTCGGTTATCCGGCGGAATAGGAGAACATCATGCCGCGCCGCCATTCCCAACCTTCCCGCGATCAAGGCCCTTCGCAACGCCAGCTGCGCGTCGGCGAAATGCTGCGCCATGCGCTTGCCGACATCCTGCGCCGCGGCGACATCCGCGATCCCGATCTCGCCGGCGTTTCGATCACGGTGACGCAAGTCAAACCGTCGCCCGACATGCGTCACGCAACGGCCTTCGTCGAACCGCTCGGCGGCAAGAACGCCAAAGCCGTGGTCGACGCGTTGAACCGTCACAAGGGATTCATCCGCGGCGAGATGGGCCATCTCATCGCGCTCAAATTCACACCCGACCTGCGCTTCGTCGAAGACACCTCTTTCGCGGAAGCCGAGAAGATCGAAACTCTTCTCAAATCCACCCGCGTGGCGCGCGACATCCACGGCGAAGGCGAAGACGATGGGGCGTAGAAAAAAGGGCACGCCCGTCCATGGCTGGGTCGTGATCGACAAGCCGAAGGACGTCACCTCCACGCAGGTGGTGGGAATCGTGCGCCGCATCTTCGATGCGCAGAAGGCGGGCCATGCCGGCACGCTCGATCCCATGGCGACAGGCGTGCTTGCCATCGCACTCGGCGAGGCCACCAAAACGGTGCCTTACGCGATGGATGCGGAGAAGACCTATCGGTTCACCGCCACCTGGGGCGAAGCCCGCGACAGTGACGACGCGGAAGGCGCGGTCATCGCCAACTCCCCCGTCCGCCCCACAGCCGAGCAGATCGAGACGGCCCTGCCCGCCTTCACCGGCGAGATCGTCCAGGTCCCGCCTGCCTATTCCGCCATCAAGGTCCAGGGCGAGAGGGCCTATGACCTGGCCCGGGACGGGGAAGAAGTCCGCCTCGAACCCCGCGTGGTCGAGGTCTACGAATCCCGCCTTCTGGCCACCCCGGACCCGGACCACGCCGAGTTCGAAATCCGTTGTGGCAAAGGGACTTACATCCGGGCCTGGGTCCGCGATATCGCCAAATCGCTGGGTACCGTAGGGTATGTCTCGGACCTCAGGCGGACCCGGATCGGCGGTTTTTCGGCCGATACCGCAATTCCTCTGGAAAAGCTGAGGGCTTTGGGGCATGGTCCCGCCGCTTTTGAGCACTTGAGGCCCATTGCAACCGCGCTGGACGGCATCCCGGCACTGGCTGTCACGGGTCCGGATGCGGTTCGCCTGAAAAGCGGCAACTCCGTCCTTGTCCGGGCGAACTTCTTCGCCCGGCTCGCGGATTGCGTTTCGGGGGACGATCTACAAGGGCTTACGGTCTTCTGCTCGACACCAGAGGGAGAGCCGGTCGCGTTGGCCGAACTCGAACAGGGCGAGTTGAGACCGTTTCGTGTTTTCAACTTTGGAACTGGATGACCGACACATGTCGATTACTGTCGAACGCAAAAAAGAAGTCATGTCCGAATTCGCCAAGAAAGAAGGCGATACGGGTTCGCCCGACGTGCAGGTGGCCGTGCTCTCCGAGCGCATCGCCAACCTCACCGAGCACTTCAAATCCCACGTCAAGGACAACCATTCGCGCCGCGGCCTGATCAAGATGGTCTCGCAGCGCCGCCGGCTCCTCGACTACATCAAGGCAACCGACGAGAAGCGCTACAACGCGCTGATCACGAAGTTGGGCCTGCGCCGCTGAGCGCTGGCCTTTCCGTAACCCCGAAAGACCACGCGTGGGTGAGCATGGTGCTTGCCCACGCAAAACCTGCTTGTCTCAAGAAGGCTTGAGACGGCAACCCCTGCCGCAATCCGGCGGCAGGTAATGAAGGACCGTACGTATGTTCAATATCCAAAAAGAATCTTTCGAGTGGGGCGGCCGCACGCTGACCCTCGAAACCGGCAAGATCGCCCGTCAGGCTGACGGCGCGGTTCTGGCCACCTATGGCGAGACCGTTGTGCTGGCGACCGTCGTTGGCGCACAGGCCCCGCGTGAAGGCGTGGACTTCTTCCCGCTCACCGTGAATTACATGGAGCGTTATTACGCCGCCGGCAAAATCCCGGGCGGTTATTTCAAACGCGAACGCGGCCTCACCGAGCGCGAGACATTGATCTCGCGCCTGATCGACCGCCCGATCCGCCCGCTCTTTGCCGAAGGCTTCCGCAACGAGACGCTCGTCGTGGCGCAGGTGCTGAGCCACGATCTGGAAAACGATCCCGATGTCGTGGCGATGGTGGCGGTGTCCGCGGCGCTCACGATTTCCGGACTTCCGTTCCTCGGCCCGATCGGTGCCGCCCGCGTCGGTTACATCGACGGCGAATACAGGCTGAACCCGCCGCTCGACGACATGCCCAATTCCAAGCTCGACCTCGTGGTCGCCGGCACGCATGACGCCGTGATGATGGTGGAATCCGAAGCACAGGAACTGAGCGAAGACGTGATGCTCGGTGCGGTGATGTTCGGTCACCGCGAAATGCAGCACGCCATCAATGCGATCATCCGACTGGCCGAAAAATCCGCGAAGGACCCGCGCCCGGTTCCGGAAAACACCTCCGCCCCGATGGTCGCCAGGATCAAGGCCGCTGCCGGCAGCGAACTTGCCACAGCGTTCAAGATTCCGGTCAAGCACGAACGCCGCGATGCGATCTCCGCCCTTCGCAAGAAGTACGAAGCCGATTTCGTCGGCGAAGGCGAAGGTAAGCTCAACGCAAAAGACTTCGGCAATTTCTTCCATGACGTCGAAGCCGATGTGATGCGAAATTCCGTTCTCGACACCAAAAAGCGCATCGACGGCCGCGACCTCGTCACGGTTCGTCCGATCGTCGCCGAAGTCGGCATCCTGCCGCGCACCCACGGCTCGGCGCTGTTCACCCGCGGCGAAACCCAGGCCCTGGTCGTCACCACGCTCGGCACCGCCGAAGACGAACAGTTCGTCGACAGCCTGGAAGGCACCGGCAAGCAGACCTTTATGCTGCATTACAACTTCCCGCCCTACTCGGTCGGCGAAACCGGCCGCATGGGTGCGCCCAGCCGCCGCGATCTCGGTCACGGCAAACTTGCGTGGCGCGCCATTCATCCGATGCTGCCGACGAAGGACGAATTCCCCTACACGCTGCGCGTGGTGTCGGAAATCACCGAGTCGAACGGTTCGTCCTCGATGGCGACCGTCTGCGGCACCAGCCTTGCGCTGATGGATGCGGGCGTGCCGCTGAAGAAGCCGACCGCTGGCATCGCGATGGGCCTCATCCTCGAAGGCACGCGTTATGCGGTTCTGTCGGACATTCTGGGTGACGAAGATCACCTGGGCGACATGGACTTCAAAGTGGCCGGCACCGAAGACGGCATCACCTCGCTCCAGATGGACATCAAGATCGCCGGCATCACCGAAGAGATCATGAAGGTCGCGCTCGGTCAGGCCAAAGACGGTCGTATCCACATCCTGGGCGAGATGAACAAGGCGATCAATCATGCCCGCGCCGAACTCGGCGAACATGCCCCGCGCATCGAGCAGATCAAGATTCCGACCGACAAGATCCGCGACGTGATCGGTTCGGGCGGCAAGGTGATCCGCGAGATCGTCGAAAAGACCGGCGCCAAGATCAACATCGAAGACGACGGCACGGTGAAGATCGCATCGGCCGACGGCGAGTCGATCAAGGCGGCGCTGAAATGGATTCGCGGTCTCACCGCGGAACCGGAAGTCGGCCAGATCTATGACGGCAAGATCGTGAAGGTGATGGATTTCGGCGCCTTCGTGAACTTCTTCGGACCGAAGGACGGCCTCGTTCACATCTCCGAACTTGCCGCAAAGCGCGTCGCAAAGACGAGCGATGTGGTCAGCGAAGGCCAGGCCGTGAAGGTGAAGCTCTTGGGCTTCGACGACCGCGGCAAGGTCCGCCTGTCGATGAAACAGGTCGATCAGGAAACCGGCGAAGACCTGAGCAAGAAGCAGGCCGCCGAAGGTCAGGCGCCGGCGGAATAAGCACCGCCGGAATAGCAAACAACCGCCCGCGAGAGATGTCTCGCGGGCGGTTTTGTTTTATCCTCCCGCCAAGGGAGAAACCCATGCCCAAGATCGATATCGCCAAAGCACCGGTGCGCAAAGGTTCGCTTTATCCGGAACCGTTCGGCAAACCCGCCGCCGAACGCGTGCGCCAGGCATTGGGCGATGCGGGCGGGCTCAACGATTTCGGCGTGAACATCCTCACCCTGCCGCCCGGCGCATGGTCGAGCCAGCGCCACTGGCACGACAAGGAAGACGAATTCGTCTATGTGCTCACGGGCGAACTCACGCTCGTCACCGACGAGGGCGAAGAAATTCTAAAGCCCGGCGATTGCGCTGCCTTCCCCAAGAACGCAAGCAGCGGCCACCACCTCATCAACAAATCCGGTGCACCCGCGACTTGCCTGGAAGTGGGCACCCGCACCGCAGACGATTCCACGACCTATCCCGACATCGACCTGTTCTTCGACGGCAACCTCGGCTGGTACACCAAAAAGAACGGAACGCCCTATCCGAAGCCATAATGCCCAATCTCGACTTTTTGGATCGAACGAGCTAAGTTAGCTAAGTTAGCTAAGGCGGTTCTGCTTTGGAAAAGACGGTCAATATCCACGATGCCAAGACGCATCTCTCAAGCCTGGTGGCGGAAGCCGAGGCAGGCGGAGAGATCGTGATCGCGCGCGCCGGCAAGCCTGTTGCCAAACTGGTGCCGATCAAGGCGAAAGCAAAAAAGCGCCCGGATCGCAAGCCAGGTTTCCTGAAAGGGAAAATCTGGATCGGGCCGAATTTCGACGATCCGCTGCCGGAAGAAATCCTCGCGGCCTTCCGCGGCGAGAAACCGTGAGGCTTTTGCTCGACTCCCATATCCTTTTGTGGTGGGCGGCGGGTGACAAGAAACTTGGCGCCCGCGCGGGTCAGCTCGTGACGGATGCCGATAGCGATCTTTTCATGAGCGCGGCAAGCTGGTGGGAGTTGGCACTCAAACGGACGCTTGGCCGCCTCCGTTTGGACCTGGTGCAAACGCGCCGGGCACTCGAAGAAAGGGGCGTCTTGGTCCTGCCCGTAACCGTCGAACATGCCGAAGCGGCGGGCGCATTGCCCGCGCTGCACGGAGATCCGTTCGATCACATGCTGGTGGCGCAAGCGGCCGCCAGCGGAACGCGCCTTCTGACGCGAGACAAACAGCTGAAGGCCTATGGCGCTTCCGTACTCTGTGTTTAAAATCATCGCCATGAACGAAACGAAAATCCTGCCCTTCCTTTCCCGGAAAGACGAACCCGGTCGCGAGCCGGGTGAATCGCCCGGCGGATTGCGCCAGATTCACAATCCGAAATTCGTGTCGATTGCGCTGCGTCTTTTCAGCCTGGCGCTGATCCTCGCCGCGATGTGGCTTCTGTCCATCGACATGCTGAGCTCGCTCGAAGCGGGCGGACAGTTGACCGTGCGGTCACTGCAGCAGGTCTGGCAGTTGGCGAGTGCGGCGAGCTACGCGCAGTTCGACACCTGGCTGAAAGCGCATAACGGCATGGCGGCACCTGTCGCCACCTTTCTCGCGCTGCCCGGGTGGGGCGTGACGGGCGTGTTGGGCGTGCTGATCGCATTTCTCGCGGGCCGCCATCCCGAGCACTAAATATTTTCGTCTTTATTGCCCCAACATCTGGCGAAAAGAAAATTCCCGAACACAAGTGCATCGCGCCCGATTGAACGTGTTCAACCGTTTAACCCCCGGCAGCGTTACGCTGTGATGTTTCGGACACGCACTTGCAGCGCAACGCTCCACGATGCATATAGCCCAAATCCCGATAATTGCGATCGAGCGTCAGGCGGAAGTCCCGCCGCTGCCGCCCGTCAAAAGGTTCAGTGCGAACTGATAGTTTGCGATCTGGCTGGTGAGATAGGCGGGCGCCGGACCGCTCGATGTGTTCGTCGTTGCCGATGACGTCGCGACCGGCGTGTTGAGCGAGCGATAGGCGGTGCGCAACGAAGACAGCACGGCCACCATCGTGCCGCGCGCGGCTTTGGCGCCCGCAACTGTCGAAAGATCCATCGTGCTGGTGAGGCCCAGGCCGGCCACCAGCTTTTGCGTAGAGGAGGAAGTGGAAGTTGTTTTGGAACCGGTCGCGTCCTTCGCGATCACCGTTGGCTCGATGCCGAGGCCTGCCAGCGCGTCCGACCCATCGGGCCCGGATTCCAGTTGAATCTGCACACCCGCATTGGCGGAAATCTGCAACGCCGAACCGTTGGTCGAGTAGGTGACCTTCGACGTACCGTCGAACATCAGCGCGGTGTTGATCTTGGTGGCGAGCGAACTCATCGTCTCGTCCGCTTCGATGCGGATGGTGACTTCGCGTTCCGTGCGCCCGCTAACCTTGAGCTTGAAGCTGTCGCCCGCATGCACCGTCGTCTGATCGACGAGGTTCACCGATTGCGACAACGAAACCGGCCCGCGCGGCAATCCCAGCGTGTCGAGCACGCTCGATCCTTTCGCATCCACCGCGATGCCGGAGCCGGTCGAGGTGCCCGAAAGGCCGCCATACTGCTTGGTCCAGTTGACCGAACCATCAGTGTTGAGATCGGTGACGAACATGTTGGGCGTGTTGGCGAAGCTCTGCGTCTGACCCGCAAAAGCGCCGCGCGTGGTGCCCGTCAGATAGACATGCCCGTTCGCAACCGCGATTGCACCGCCCTGATCCGACGTGGAGGTACCGACATAGGAAACATAATTGGCCGACGCACTCGCGCCGGAATCGGTGAGGCTGAAGACAAACGCATCGCTCGATCCCGATGCTGCATTGGCGACACTCGCCTGTCCGCCAGCGGTGAGCGAAGTGTTCGACGTGGTGCCGGACAGATACACATTGTTCCCGTCCACCGCGATGCCGCCGATGGTGCCGTTCTTGAGATCGCCCAGATCCATCTGCCAGGTGGGCGCGCTCGTCGCATCGCCGGAGGCATATTTGGTGACGATGGCATGGCCGTTCTGAACGCTTGCAACAACCAGCCCGCCATCGGCGGTGGTCGCCATCTGCGAGACCTGATCGGTGCCGGTGGTGCCGACCTGCTGGTGATAAACGGCATTGCCCTTGTTATCGAGCTTGGTGATGTAACCGTCGAGCCCGCCCACGCGCGTTTGCCCGCTGGAGATCGCACCGTTCACCTGCCCGCCGTAATAGACGTTGCCGGAGGCATCGACGGTTACGGCAAGTGCGGTGTCGCTCGAAACCGGATCGAGCTGGTGCAGCCATTTCTGCGTGCCGTCGCTGGAATATTTGGCGACGAAACTGTCCGTGCCGCCGCCGATGGCATCCTGGCTCAACGGCGATGTGGTGCTGCCGGCGACGACAACGCCGCCAGTCGGATCGAGCGCCAGCGAGTAACCGCTGGCCGACGACTGGCTGCCCAAAAGCCGCGTCCACTGCACATTGCCTGCGGAATCGTATTTGGTGAGGTAAACGTCCTGATCGCCCTTTTCGAGCTGACCGCCGAAGCTGCCCGTGGTGTTGCCCACGACATAGACATTGCCGTTGGCATCCACCACCGTCGATTGCGCGGTGGAGGTGCCGGAATCCGGCGTGATCGTGGAGTTGAACACCGCCTGTTGCGTGGTCGACAGGTTACCGAGCTTGATGAGGCGGCCGGTTTCGTTTCCGTCCGTGTCCTTGCCGGTATTGCCCGCAAGATAGATCGCAGGTTGCGCCGAGGCCGCCGAGAACGAGATCTTCTCGCCACCGCTCGTCTTGATCGCGAGGCCGAAGGTTTTCTTCGACAGCGGGTCGCTGTCGGCCGTCGTGGTGGAGCTTGTGGAACTGGACGTCGTGCTGCTGCTCGAACTCGCATCGGTGCTGGATGTATCGGTCGACCCGTCGCTGATCACCGTGCGCTGGATGCGCGTGTTGAATCCGCCATTGGAGAGCTGCTGGTTGATGTAGGCCGCGATATTGTCGAGCGTCAGCGGTCCTGTAACGCCGGACATGTCGATGTCGAGATTGCTGGTGATGCCGCCCTTGGTGACCTGAATGGTGAAGCTGTCCGACGTGCTGATCTTCGGCACCGGCTGGAACAGCGCATCGCCCTTCACCACCACGCCGCCGACATAACTCGTCTGCGTCAGCGGCACCGCCGCCTGGGAAATGATCGAAGAACTTTTCGCGCCCGGAAGGAGCGTGAGACCGTTGAATGTCGCCGTCGCCAGAAAATCCTGGATTTGCGAAAGCCCGTCCTGAAACCGCGTGTTCAAGCCCGAAAGCTGTCCGCTCGTCATCCCGTCGCGCGTGGCCATGGAAGCGATATAGGCGAGCCTGTTCAGCCCCTGATAGAGCGCGAACAGCTTTTGATTGTCCTGATCGAGCTTGTCGCCGGCTGTGTTCGCATATTTGGAAACGTCGGAGAGATCGATATAGGGCGTGTCCGCCAGCGATTGGGCATCCAATGCCTGATCGCTGGGCGTGGGAATCGAGGAATCCCACGGCGGCGTCAGCGTCGATTTCGGCACCGCACTGCCAGCCGCCTTTGCAGCCGCGCTCGTTGCCGTCGAGGTGGACAGCCCCGACGTCAATTTCGCGTTGTAATAGTTGACCAGCAACGAAGAATCGAAGCCGACCAACGATGCGCCGGAACTGCTCATCGCACAGATGTTCGCATTGCAGCCGAAGTGTTGCCCCTGCGTAATTAACGACCTGCTAAGAAAACGAGGAAACGTGCTTAACGCCGCCTTAACACGCCCCGCGCGACAAAGACTTATGCCTGCAACCGCCCATAATTCCCGCGATCCATACGAAAAGGGCCAGGCCCTTTCCGCCAGCGGCCGTCATGCCGAAGCCATCGCCGAATACGAACAGGCATTGGCCGTGCGCCCCAACGACACCCGCGTGTTGTTCGCGCTCGGCAACACTGCTCGCGCCCTCGGTCTCGCAACGGCTGCCGAAGAATTCTACGGCCGCGTCCTCGCGCTCGAACCGCAGCGTCTCGAAGCCCTCATCAACCTCGCAAACCTGCTGCGCAACCGCGGCCAGACGGGCGCCGCCATCGCGCTTCTTCAGCCGGCGCTCGCACGCTCGGCCGATGCCCCAGAACTCTGGCTCACCATCGGTTCCGCCCATCGCGAAACCGGCGATCACGCAACAGCGGAATCCCATTTCCGCGAAGCCATCGCGCGGCGATCGGATTATGCGCCGGCTCTTGGCAATTTGGCCGACATCCTTGCCGATCGCGGCGAAGTGGAAGAAGCGCTCTCGCTCTACGAACGCGCCGTCAAACGCGATCCGCAAAATTCGCAGCTAAAGCTCAACCGCGCGATCCTCCATCTCCTCATGGGGAACCTGAAAGACGGCTGGCGCGACTACGCGGCCCGTCTGAAAATCAAAGGCAAGGCCCCACAGACCGATCACGGCCTGCCTCGCTGGGATGGCGGAAGCTTGCGCAACAAGCGTCTGATCGTCACGGCAGAACAGGGTGTGGGCGATCATTTGATGTTCGCGAGCCTCTTTCCCGACTTGATCGAACGGGCACGTAGCGAAGGCGGCAGCGTGATCCTGGAATGCGACCCAAGGCTCGTGCCGCTGTTCGCGCGCTCTTTCCCGAATGCGACGGTGAAGCCCCAACACCTACAAACCGTCGGCACAATAACCGCCGCCCACTACAACTGGCTCAAATCCAGCGGCGGCGCGAACCTCGCCATCGAAATGGGTTCCCTGCCGCGCTATCTGCGAAACGGGCTGGATGCTTTCCCGACACCGAACGCTTACTTCAAGCCGGACGAAGCGGAAAAAGCCTCCTGGCAAAGTGTTTTCTCAAACACCGGATACCGGCCCTTCATCGGCATCTGCTGGCGCAGCGGCAAGATCACCGGCACGCGCGCCCTGCAATACGCGCCCATGGAAGAATGGGCAGATTTCCTGGGCCAAGTGCCCGGAACCATCGTCAGCGTGCAATACGATGCCACGAAGGACGAAGTCGAAAAGCTCAAAGCCACGAGCGGCCGCGACATCCTGATGCCCGAAGGCATCGACCAGAAAAACGAGCTGGATCGCACCTGCGCGTTGCTGTCCTCACTCGATGCTGTCGTCAGCGCGCCAACAGCCGTCTCATGGCTGGCCGCGGGCGCAGGCGTTGCGACCTATAAAGTGCTCTACGACAGAAGCTGGACAAGTTTCGGCCTCGACCACGAACCATTCGCACCCTCGGCCCACTGCACAAGGCCAAGATTCCAGGGCGATTGGAAAGGTGCGTTCGAAACCGCGCTGACCGCTATCCGCGAGCGCTTTGCAAATCCGTAGCGCGTTTTTCCGCCAGCCTTGACGACAGATCGGCTGCGATCCGCGCGGCCCCCTGTCCGTCGATTGTCATCAATCCGGCCGCATGCATCTCGCGCCGGCGCGACGTATCGCTGAGCAGGGAAATGACGGCACTGCGCAAGGCCGCATCGCTCACATCGCCGGCAACGCCGAGGCATTGTCCCATGCCCGCTTTTTCGAAAGCGGAAGCAGAGCGCGCATGATCGAGCGTGAGCGCCAGATAAAGCGCGGGCACGCCGAAGGCTGCGAGTTCATAGGCCGTCACACCGAAGGCGGCCAGCGCCATATCGGCGGACGCATATTCGGTGGCCAGATCGTCGGCCCCTTCGATGGTTTCGAAGAAGCCCGGCGCCAGCGCGACGATGGCGCGCGCAACCGCATTCTTATCGGCCATGCCCTGGCCGATCACAAAACGAGACCGGAAGACATGTTGAAGTTTGGAAAGTGCATTGGCCGCCTGAAGCGTGAGCCCATGCGGATCGCTGCCGCCCATGGCGACCAGCAGGGTCGGCAAGCTGGATTTTGCCTTGGTCTGCGCCGAGGTCCGCGAAAGTCCCAGAAGCGCCCATTGCCAGCCGATGCATGGCACACAGTCAGTGCCCGCCCAATCCAGTTCGTGAGCCTGTGGCACATCGGGATAGTAGGCCACGCTGGCCGCCAGTCTGCGTTCAGAGGAATCGTCATACACGGAAGCCAGCGAAACGTGATGGGAAACATCGTCCAATTCGTTGCGCGAAATTCCTTCGCGAACGTCGCAGATCAGAATGTCGGGCTTGCGCGTCTCGACGAGATTGCGAAGTTCGCCCGGCGTCTTGTCGATCAGCACCGCTTCAAATCCCGCGCGCCGTATGGGCACAAGCGCATCGGCCGTTCCATGCACCGCAAACGTCGCACCCACACCTTCGCGGTCGCGCAAGGCGCGCGCCAGCGTGATCATGCGTTTGATGTGCCCGTAGCCGAACTTGCCGCCGCCGTCACAACGGATCAGCGCGAGCGCCCCGGCACGTGCGATTTCCTTTTGCCGGACATGAGCGTTGAGCTTGCGCAAATGCGGCTCGCGTTCGAGGAGAATGAGAAGGTCTTCCAGCGAGGCCTCGCCCGCGCGCGCCTCCAGCCGTCCGTGTACCGCTTCGACAAAAGCCAGATCGTCCGGCGTATCGACCGTCAATCGGCCGCCCGCGCGTGCAAGCGCCGGGTAAGCGGGCGCGCGAGCAATGCGCACAAAGTCGGGATGAAGCTTGAAATAGCCGGTGACGTGTTCGCGGGCCACGGGGTCGGCCGCCGCATCCATCATCAGCTTGTCGAGTCCGCGCCTCGAAAACGGGTCGACACCTTCATGCGCGGTCACCGCCCCATCTTCGAGGAGAACATAATCGCCGTCCTGCTCGATCAGCGCAGCGGTCAGGTGATCCACAAAACCCGGATCGATAAAGGGCGCATCGGCGGACACGCGCACGATGATGTCGGCATCGGTTGCTTCGGCGGCCAGCGCGAACCGCGCCAAAACATTGTCTTCGGGTCCACGCACCACCGGCACGCCGTTGCGCTCGCCGAATTCGGCAATCGCGTCGTCCAGCGGATTGGTACTGGTCGCAATCGCAACCTGGCTAATAAGCCTGGAACGCTTCAAACGCCGGACGACGTGCCAGAGCAACGGCTCGCCCGCGATGGGCTTGAGCACCTTGCCCGGAAGGCGCGTCGAGCCCATGCGCGCCTGCACAATGGCCACGATGTTCGGCGTATCCGTCATGCAGCAGGTTTCCAGCTACTGCGGATGTGGCGCAACGGGCGCATGCCGTCCGCCGGATCCGCGCGCCAATCGCGATCATCCAGTTCGGAAGGTTGCGGGCCCTTGAAGCCGTTTCCGTCCGCCAGCATCGCCTCGCGAATGCGCGCGATGACCGGTGCAATTTCCTCCGGGAGCCAGCAATGACCGGCCGCATATTCCGCACCCAGCCCATCGAGATCGAGATGAAATTCCACCACCGAGGCGCCCCAACGATGCACCGCGCGTTCGATCACCGAAGGTTTGCGCGTGTGATCGGACCAGCCGACGGGAAACCCGGTGGCCTCACGAATGGCAGAAATCGCCGAAAGATTGGCTTCCTCTGGCGGCGTCGGATAGGCGGAGACGCAGTGGAGCAACGTCACCTCGCGCGCGCCGGCGGATTTCAAAACCGCAGACGCTTTTTTTATTTCCTCGATCGTCGCCATGCCGGTGGACAGCACGATCGGCTTGCCGGTCGCCGCGCAAGCCTGCAACAGCGGCGTCACCAGAAGTTCGTAGGACGCCACCTTGTAAAAATCGACGAACGGCTTCAGTTCTTCGACCGCTTCCACATAGAAAGGCGTGCACGAGAAGGCGATGCCGCGGCGGGCGCAATGTTCGGCGATGGGCGCCAGATGCTCGACCGGCAATTCCCATTCGATCCGGTCCCGGTGCTTGGCGCTTTGCTTCAGTATCTCCGGCGCGAACATGCGTTCGATCTTGAAGAGCTGGAACTTCACCGCATCACAGCGCGCGTCGGCCGCCGCATCGACAAAGGCCAGCGCCCGCGAAAGATCGCGCGCATGGTTGCTCGATGCTTCGGCGATGAAGCGGGGCGCTTTTGCGTTTTCCCAGACGCTTGCCATGAGGCGAACTCCGGTATTTTGGGCTTAACGATTTCTAAAGGCGGTTTGGCTAAGAGTTGGTTAACGACCTGGAAGGGCCGTTAAGCGGGCGGACCGATGACAGCCAAACCGTTTTTCATCGTCTCCAGCGGGCGCTCCGGCACCGCGATGCTGCACAAGCTCATTTCCGGCATCGACGATGTGGAAATGCACCACGAATATGCAGTGCAGATCACCCAACCGCTGGCGATCCGCCGCTATCTGGGCCTCGTGGACGTGGCCGAAACCCGACGCATTCTCGGCGAAACCCATGGCGCCTCAATCCGCTATTCGGAGAAGGCCTATTGGGGCGATTCCTCGAACAAGCTGTCGTGGCTGATCCCCGATCTCGCTGCACTGTTTCCAGATGCCAGGTTCGTCCATCTCGTGCGGGATGGACGCAAAGTTGCAGGCTCCTATCTCCGCAAGCTGGGCGCGGAATGTTACGACGACCGTTCTACCGCCGTTTTCCAGGCTTTCGTCGACGATCCAGTCCAACACCCCGCACCGCCACCGGAGAAGAAATATTGGTGGCCGGTGCCACGCAAAGGCTCGCCGGATGCGCAATCTTTCCGCCTGTTCGATCAGTTCGAGCGCATCTCCTGGCACTGGGCCGAAATCAACCGGGTCATTCTGGACTCGCTCGGCAAGCTACCAGCTCATCGCAAGCTGTTCGTAAGGCTCGAAGATTTGCGTTCGTCGCCGGAAACACTGAAAGAGCTTTTACACTTTCTTAACCTTGGTTACCGCGACGCACATTTCGCGCTCTTCCAACGGCCCCACAACGTCAACCGGCCGGAGGACATCCAGCTCACCGATCGCGAGCGCGACGCCTTCGACTGCATCGCCGGCACCATGATGGCGCGGCTGGGCTATGACGAGCCGCGCGAATACGCAGTGAATTATTGACCACTTTTTTAAGAGTTCCTCGCCAAAGATGGTTACCGGTTTCTTCCCGGAAGCGATTTCCATGAGCAATTCGTGTGGGTTGTGCGGCCAGACCTCGCCTGACGAGATCTATACGCCGGAGCGTTCCACCCGCGGGATCAAAGTCTATCTCTGCCGCCATTGCGGCCTGGTTCAGAGCCTGCCGCGCATCGACCGCGCGCCCCGCCGCGCGCCCGCAGTTTCCAGCGGCGCGGATTGGGGCAATGTCCGTTACGGCAAAGGGTTTCGTACCAAGGCAGCGCTTGACGCCATTCGACGCCATGCCGATGTCACTGCGCCGTTGTCGGTGCTCGATGTCGGTTCCAATCGCGGCAGCTTTGCGAACGCCTTTCTCGATGCAGCGCCCGAAGCGCGGCTGGTGGCTGTGGAGCCGGACGAGCGCGTGGCGCACTCTTGCGCGGGCAACAGCCGCATCGAACTGATGCAGTCGCGCATTGAATCCGCGGCACTTGAAACCAACCGCTTTGATATCGTGCACTCCTGTCACACGATCGAGCATCTGGCCGATCCCGCCCGCGTGCTGGCCGATCACTGGCGCACGCTGAAGAACGAGGGGCTTCTGGTTGTTGACGCGCCGAACATTGCCTTCCTCGGCTCCGACGATGTCGTGGAGGAGTGGTTCATCGACAAGCATCTGTTCCATTTCTCGCCGCGCACACTCTCGCGCATGATCGAAATGACAGGCTTTGAGATCGTCGAAGGGCCGGACCGTTCTGATCGCGACAATCTTTTGATCGTCGCGCGCAAATCCTCCGCGCCGCCGCCGACTTTTGGTCACGATCACCGTGAAGCCGAACGCGCAGAAGGATTGATCGCAACCTACATCGCCACCCGCGCACGCAACCTGATGGCGCTCACCGCTGTTGCTGCGGATATCGCTTCGATGAAATCGCGCCGCGTCGCCATGTGGGGGGCTGGCCGCATTTTCGACAGCCTTGTCGTGCATGGCAATTTCGATGCGCGTTCGCTTACGTTGCTCATCGACAAACACCTGAAACAACACGTGCCGGAGCGCCATGGCTGCGAGGTTCACGCGCCCGAAGCGCTCGAAACGGCCGATGCCGGCGTCGTGGTGGTGATGTCGCGCAGCTTTGCGCCGGAAATCGTGGACGAAGCACGCCGCCTCGCACCTTCGGCAGAGATCGTCCTCTATTCCGATCTGCTGGCGCAGGCCCGGACACGCATGGCGGCTTGAGGCAACAACGATGTTTTTGAACACAACAAAAGAAACGTCCGTCGCACGCGCTCCCGAATTGATCGCCAATCTGGAAAAGGCGGCGCGCTTTGTCAGGCAGCATTCGGTAGCCTCGATCTATCACGCGGGCTCTGGCCATCCCGGCGGGGCGCTTTCCTGCGCCGACATCCTGGCGTGCCTCTATGGGGCCGAACTCAATCTCTGGCCTTCAGACGTCAATGACCCCGCACGCGACCGCTTCGTGCTTTCAAAGGGGCATGCGGCCCCGGCCCTTTACGCCGTCGCCGCGCACTACGGCTTCTGCGATGCGAAAGCCGCATTGTCCCTGCGCAAGCTCAACAGCCCGTTCCAGGGCCATCCGCATGTTCTGGATCTGCCCTGGGCCGAAACAAGCACGGGTTCGCTGGGCCAGGGCTTTTCGGTCGCACTTGGCATGGCACTTGGTCTCAAGATGAAATCGAGCAAGGCGCGCGTCTATGCGCTGCTCGGCGATGGCGAAATGCAGGAAGGTGAAGTGTGGGAAGCCGCCATGTGCGCCGCCCACCACAAGCTCGACAATCTCTGCATCCTCATCGATTACAACAAGCTCCAGAGCGACGATAAAAACGACAACATCATGCGGCTTGAACCGTTGGCTGCCAAATGGCGCGCCTTCGAATGGGCGGTCGCCGAGGTCGACGGCCACAGCCTGCACGGCATTCTTTCCGGCTTGCGCAGCGCCACGGTGACGCAAGGACGTCCTTCCGTCCTCATCTGCCACACCACGAAGGGCAAGGGCGTGCCGTATATGGAAGGCAAACCGCAATGGCATGGCAGCGTGAAACTCACGCGTGAACAGGCCGAAGATGCGCTGAAAGCACTCGACGCCTCGCCCGATGAAATCAAAGGATTGCTCGATGTCAGCTTCAGCTGAAGCCCCCGCCCTCATCGGCACCAGCGGAGATTCGCTGCGCGAAGCGTTCGGCAAGGCGCTGGCCGGATTGGCGCAAGAATTTCCCAAAGTCGTTGTTCTGGATGCCGATATCGCAGGTGGCACCGGCGCGCATCATTTCCGCAAGAGCCATCCGGACCGTTTCATCCAGTTCGGCATCGCCGAACAGAACATGATGGCGGCCGCCGGCGGGTTGGCCGCTGTTGGCTATGTTCCCATCGTGACGACGTTCGCGGTCTTTTGCCTGCGCGCGGTCGAACAGGCTCGCCTTTCGCTTGCTTACGCGCGTCGCAACGCGAAGATCGTGGCAAGCCATCCCGGTCTCGATGTCGGCCCGGATGGTGGTTCGGCACAAGCTTTGGAAGACCTCGCGGCATTTCGCGCGATTCCGGGCATGACCGTCATCTCTCCGGCCGACCCCATCGAGGCAGCACTTGCCACGCGTGCCATTCTGGAGTTCGAAGGCCCCGTCTATATGCGCACGGGCCGCAGCCCGTCGAAGCGCGTTTACGGCGACGACCACACGTTTGAAATCGGCAAGGGACACATCGTACGCGACGGCAGCGACGTCACCATCGTTGCTTGCGGTGTCGAAGTGGCGCGCGCCGTCGAAGCCGCAGGTTTGCTGGTAGAAGAGGGTATCAGTGCCCGTGTCGTGAACATGGCGACGATCAAGCCCATTGATACGGCGCTTCTTTCGCGTTGTGCCGAAGAAACCGGCGCCATCGTGACGGCGGAAGACCACAATATTTACGGCGGCCTTGGTGGCGCAGTCGCAGAAGCCTTGGCCGCATCCCGTCCCTGCCCCATCGAGTTCGTGGGCGTAAAAGACACATTCGGTGCGTCCGGCGAGCCAGAAGAATTGGCCCATCATTTCGGCATTTCGGCTCCCTTCATCGCAGAAGCCGCAAAGCGCGCCATTGCCCGCAAACGCGCATGAGCAACCGTTTCTCTTTGGAAGGCAAAAACGCCTTCGTCACCGGCGGCAGCCGCGGCATCGGCCGCGCCATCGCCATCGGGCTGGCGCAAGCGGGAGCCGATGTTGCTTTTTCTTATCGCTCGGAGTTCACAGAAGCCGAAAAGGTATCTCGCGAGATCGAGGTCGTTGGACGGCGTGCAATGGCGTTGCAGATGGATGTAACGAACCGCGCAAGTGTTGAAATGGCAGCGCGGGAAGCAGGAAAAGCGCTGGGTCACGTTTCCATCCTCGTCAACAACGCCGGCATCAACAAGCCGACCGATTTCGATCAGGTCACCGACGGGGATTGGGACGATATCCTCGCGACCAACCTCAAGGGGCCGTTCGTCTGCGCCCAGATTTTCCTGCCGCTGCTGAAGGAGGCGGGCGGCGGAAGCATCGTGCATATCGGCTCGGTCAGCGGCCAATATGGCGGCCCACGCACCGCGCATTATGCCGCTTCGAAGGCGGGGCTTATTTCGCTTGCGCAGGTGATCGCCCGTTTCGGCGCGCCCCACGGCATTCGATCCAATACGGTCGCGGCCGGTTTGATCGCTTCCGATATGGCGGCGTCCGCAATGTCCGCGCAAGCCGTTCAAAAGGCAGCGGAGAACATTCTTCTGAAGCGTCTCGGCAATCCCCAGGAGGTCGCCGACGCGGTGGTGTTTCTGGCGAGCGATGCATCGTCTTACATCACGGCGCAGACGCTTAACGTCAATGGCGGGCTCTATTTCTGATGAAAACGGTGCTGATCGTTTCCGGCGGAATCGAAGCGGCCGACGCGGCGCGGCGGGCCAAGGAACTCGGCTACTATGTCGTCGTTTCCGACCGCGATCCGGAAGCGCCGGGTTTTGCCTTTGCCGATTCCTGTTTGATTGCCGACGTTTATAGCCCCGACGAAACAGCTGCTGCTGCGGACCGTTATCACCGCAAGATCCGTCGCATCGATGGCGTGATTTGCGTCGCTGCCGATGCGCCGGTGACCGCGGCCACGGTTTCACAACGGCTGGGTATCCGCGGACTGCCCGTTCACACCGCCGAGACAGCTTGCGACAAGCTTGCGATGAAGCGCTGCTTTGCTTCGGCCGGTGTGCCCGTGCCGTGGTTCACGCAAGTCGAAACGCCCCAGGCATTGCAACGCATCGCTATTGAGCGCGGCAACAACCTTGTCATCAAGCCGGTGGATAGCCGGGGATCGCGCGGGGTTCAGCGGATCGCACAGGTGGCCGATCTCACCAAGGCGTTCCTGCTTGCGCGCGAACATTCGCCCACCGACCGCGTTATGGTGGAGGATTATCTGGAGGGGCCGCAGGTCTCCACCGAATCCATCGTCGTGAACGGCAGGTGCTTCACGCCGGGCTTTTCGGATCGCAACTACGAATACCTGGAACGCTATGCTCCGTTCTTCATCGAAAACGGTGGCGATCTTCCCAGCCAGCTTTCGGATGAAATCCAGTTCAAGGTCCGCGATATCGTCGCCAAGGCTGCCAAGGCGTTGGGAGTGACCTACGGAACTGTCAAAGGCGATATTGTCGTGCACAAAGGTGAGCCTTACGTCATCGAACTGGCCGCACGGCTCTCGGGTGGTTTCTTCTGCACGCGGGAAATACCGCTCAATACCGGCGTGGATTTCCTCGGAGCAGCGCTGAAATTGGCGGTCGGCGATAATGTTTCCCCAGACGAACTTGAGCCCAAGCAATTCACGCCCGTCATCCAGCGTTATGCCTTTCCCGACCCGGGAAAGGTCGTGCGCGTTCTGGGCGCCGAGGAAGCGCGTAAGATCGCCGGCATTACCGATGTCGTGGTGACGGCCAAACCCGGCGACATCATTCCTCCTGCCGGCGACAAGCGGCCCTCAGCCGCGATGGTTCTGGCGACGGGCTCGTCGCGAGAGACGGCTCTGAAGGCGGCAAACGATGCACTTGCCTGCCTGAAGATCGAAACGGCATGAACGCGCCCCTCCTCCAGCGCGATCATTCGGCAACGGCGGGGACGCTTAGCCTGTTTGCACTGTTTCACCTCAATCTCGCGTTTTCCTCCATTGAGGAAGAACAACGTGGCGAAGTCATCCAACGCTGTTACTGGCCCCTGCTGAAACTTGCAGAGCAATATGGCCCCATCGGTCTTGAAGCCAGCGGGTTCACGCTGGAAGAAATCGCCAAACGCGATCCCGAATGGATTCTCAAAGCGCGCGAACTGATTGCTTCGGGCCGGATTGAATTGATCGGCTCGGGATACGCCCAGATTATCGGGCCGCTGGTCCCGGCGCGCGTGACGCAAGAAAATCTTCGTTTGGGACATACAATTTATCGGCGTCTTCTGGGTGTTGCCCCTTCGCTCGCCCTTATCAACGAGCAGGCGTATTCCGGCGGGCTTGTCGGGCTCTACCTCGATGCGGGCTATCGCGCGATTCTGATGGATTGGGACAATCCCGGCTCCCACCATCCGGCCTGGCATGGCGAAACGCGGTATCTGCCGCAGCGAGCGATGGGGAGCGATGGGCGGTCCATCGAACTCCTGTGGACCAACACCGTCGCTTTCCAGAAGCTGCAGCGTTTTGCCCATGGCGATATCGATCTCGACGAATATCTTTCCTATCTGCGCCGCTGCGCAGGGCCGCGGGCCCGCGCGCTTTGCATGTATGCCAGCGATGCGGAAATCTTCGATTTTCGTCCTGGACGCTACAAGACCGAGGACCGGCTGAGCAGACAAAGCGAATGGAGCAGGCTCACCGAGGGTTTTGGTGCGTTAAGAGAAGCTGAGCTCTCGCTGATTGCGCCTTCCGATGCGTTGGAGTTATCCGGAAAGCCTCATGCCGGGCAGGAGTTGCGGCTCGAAACCGCCACTTGCCCGGTGCCTGTGAAGAAGCAGCGCAAATACAATCTCTCCAGATGGGCGGTCACGGGCCGCGACGACATCGGCATCAATGCGGCCTGCGAGCGCATCTATCGAGCCATGGAAGCCAACGGTGCCGACGACGCTGGATGGAAAAGGCTTTGCTATTTATGGTCCAGCGATTTCAGGACGCATCTGACTGAAGCACGCTGGAAGAAGTATCGCTCGGAGCTGGCGGATGCCGAAGCGCACTGGGTGTCCGCCGGAAAGGACGAACAAACGCAATCGCGCGCCACGTGCTGCGATGCACGCCTTATCGAGATCGCGACGCCATCGCTGACGGTGCAACTGGATCGCAGAAGGGGGATTGCCATCCGTTCGCTGCGCTTCCATTCGCAAGGCCAAGCGACAATCGGCGGTCTGCCGCATGGCCACTTCGACGACATTGCTTTGCAAGCGGATTGGTACACAGGCGATTGCGTGTTCGAAGGTCCCGGCGAGCATAAGATCACCGATCTGGAATGGTGCGAGGCAGAGCGCTGGCAAGACGCTAACGGCGATCAACTGGTCCGCGCCATCATTGAGACTTCCAAGGGACCCATCGAGAAGACGATGCGCTTTTCTGCCCGTGAGCCGCGCGTCGATTTCGATCTCTGCTTCCGCTGGGAAGATTGGGGGCGCGGAAGCCTGCGGCTGGGGCATATCACATTTTTGCCGGACGCCTTCGATTGGGCGGGGCTCACGCTCGTTACGCACAATGGCGGTAAGGAATCGGAAACTTTTGCGCTTGCCGGCGAAACGGTAGATCACGGGGCGCCGGTTTCTTTTCTGGTCTCCTCGTCGCAGGGCCTTGGGATGACCGAAGGGTGGGCCGAGATCGGCGACGCGAAAACACGCATCCGCATCGAAATCGACCGTCAGACGGCACCTCTGATGGGTCTGCTACAGCATCGCCAAGTGGGTGGGAGCCTGTTCTGCCAGCTTGCACTCTCTGCCCTCGAACTGGACGAGACCCGCAAGCCATCTCCCTATAAAGCCGGGCCGCGTCGCTTCCGATTTAGCGTTAAGGCCGGGTTGCCGTAAGGCGGTTGTTAACCGCGTTCTGCAAGGATTGCTTTAGAAAAAAGGGGCTTTTCCACCCATGGCGCAGCCTGCTGCCAAACTCGTGTCGCACGACGATAACATTCTTCATCGCGAGCCTATGTTTCGCGATTTCACCCAGCCCTGGCTCGACTTGAACGACAAGTCGGTGCTGGTGACCGGCGGAACGGGCTCGTTCGGCAAGCATTTCGTCAAGACGGTGATCGCGAAATACAAACCGCGCCGTCTCATCATCTTCAGCCGCGACGAACTCAAGCAGTTCGAGATGCAGCAGCTGTTCCCGATGGATCAATATCCCTTCATGCGGTATTTCATCGGCGACGTGCGCGATCGCGACCGCTTGGAACTGGCCATGCGCGACGTGGATTATGTCATTCATGCCGCCGCGCTGAAGCAGGTGCCGACGGCCGAATACAATCCATTCGAATGCATCCGCACCAACGTGTTCGGGGCAGAGAATGTTGTTTACGCAGCGCTGCGCCGGAACGTACGCAAAGTGGTGGCACTTTCCACCGACAAGGCCGCCAATCCGGTCAACCTATATGGCGCCTCGAAGCTGGCGTCAGACAAGATTTTTGTGGCCGCCAACAACCTTTCAGGAGCCGACGGCACCAAATTCTCCGTCGTGCGCTATGGAAATGTCGTCGGTTCGCGCGGGAGCGTGGTGCCGTTCTTCCAGAAGCTGGTGGAAGACGGCGCGGAAACGCTGCCCATCACCGATGAACGCATGACACGCTTCTGGATCACGCTGGCTCAAGGGGTGAACTTCGTACTCTCAAGCATGGAGATGACGCGCGGCGGCGAAATTTTCGTGCCGAAGATTGCCTCCACGACGATTGTCGATCTTGCTTCGCTGCTCGGACCCAACGTCGCCCAAAAAGTCGTCGGCATTCGCCCCGGCGAGAAGCTGCACGAAACGATGATCCCGGCGGACGATTCGCGCTGGACGGTCGAGCTCGAGGACCGCTTCGTGATCCTTGCAAGCTTTGCTGCTGCAGCACGTGAAGCATATCTGCATCGGGGCGCCAGCCCTGTGAGCGAAGGGTTCGCCTATTCGAGCGATAGCAATCCCGAACAGCTCGATGTACGCGGGCTTCAGGCGTTGCTTGCACAGGCCTTTGCGTAAATGAAACGGGCGCTGAAGGCCGAACGCGCGCCAGCGCTCCCGAAGCAGCCATTCCTGCCTTACGGCCGGCAGCTCATCGAAGATGATGACGTTGCTGCGGTGACTGCAGCGCTCCAGGGCGATTTCCTGACCACAGGTCCGTCCGTGCGCCGCTTTGAAGAAACGCTGGCCAGGACGGTACAGGCCAAACACGCCGTCGTTTGCGCCAACGGTACGGCAGCACTGCATATGGCAGCGAGGGCTCTAGGCCTGGGACCGGGAACGAAAATCGTGGTGCCGGCTATGACGTTTCTCGCGACGGCAAGTGCGCCGCATTTGAATGGCGCCGATATCATCTTCGCCGATGTCGACCCCGAAACGGGTCTCATGCGGCCCAAGGATCTGGCGGAGGCCATAACGCGGGCAAAACATGTCGACGCCGTGTTCAATGTGCATCTGAATGGGCAATGCGGGTCACTGGAAGAAATTGCGGCGCTGGCGCGAAAGCACGGCGCAAAGATTGTCGATGACGCATGCCATGCTTTGGGAACCGCCTATGTTGCAAATGATGGTCAGGTGACCCCCATCGGATCCAATACATTTTCCGATTTGAGCGTTTTCTCGTTTCACCCGGTCAAAACCATCGCCATGGGCGAAGGCGGGGCTGTGGCGACGAACGATCCCGAAATGGCCCGTAGGCTGGAGCGCGCCCGCAGCCATGGAATGACACGCGACGCGGCCGATTTTCAGAATGCGGCGGATGCTTTTGATCGCGAGGGCAGCCAAAATCCCTGGTACTATGAATTGAACGAGCCCGAATTCAACTGGCGCGCAAACGACATACAGTGCGCGCTTGGTGTTTCGCAGCTTGGCAAGCTTGGCCGGTTCGTTGCTCGCCGGCGCGCGATTGCCGCGCGATACGATCTCCGGCTATCTGCTTTTGCGCCGATCGTGAAGCCTTTGGCGCGCACCAAGCCCTGCCTGCCGGCATGGCATCTCTACGTTGCGCGGATCGACTTTGAATCTGCCGGCATTTCGCGCGCCCAATTGATGCGCGCGTTGGCAGAAGACGGAATTGGAACGCAGGTTCACTACTTCCCTGTGCACCGCCAGCCTTACTATGCCAAGCGATATGCGACGCCCGCGTTACCCGGCGCCGATCGTTACTATGAGCAGGTACTGAGCCTGCCGTTGTTCGCTTCGATGACGGATGGCGATGTTACGCGCGTGACCGACGCACTGGCCCGGCACCTTGGATTCTGAAGATCACGCCTTTTCGTCGATGAGCTGAATCTGCTGTTCAGCCAGGTATTGGCGCATTTCGATCATCTGTTCGGTCGGCCACTGACGAACGACATCGCCGCTTTTCTTGTCGATGATCTTGTAGACGTAGCCGGTGATGTTCTTGAGCTTGGTGATTTCGAGCCTCACGTCGGAACCGCCGATGGGCGGCGGGACGGTTTCGGCCTGAGAGTTTTGAGACAAATGCGCCGGATTCGCCGGCGTAGAGGAAGCAGACGAAGAGCTTTGTGGCCGCTTGTTGAGAACTGGATCGTGCTCAGCCGCGACGTTTGCGTGTGAGACGATATCGACCATCGATCAACTCCCCGCCTGCATCTCCATTCTCAAAAAAGAGAAAAACCCACCTGTGAAACCCGTTACGCCTCGGAGCGCGGTTATGAATCCCCGCGCTTTCCGAAAAAGAAAGCGGCGGGACCGAAGAAATGGCCCCGCCGCGTCTCCATTAACGGAAGAGCGAGAGTGTGATCGACGGCGCAGAATTCGCGATCGACAGAGCCTGCACGCCAAGCTGCTGCTTGACCTGCAAGGACTGCAACATCGCGCTTTCGGTCGCCATGTCGGCGTCGACCAGGTTGCCGATACCGCCGGTCAGCGTGTCGGACAGCTTCTGGACGAAGTCGGCCTGGATCGAGAACTTCTTCGCGCCCGAAGACAGACGCGCGAGCGCGCTGTCCACATTGCTCAGAGAGGTTTCGATGGTCGAGATCATCGTCGAGGCACCAGACTGGCTGGTGATCGATGCGCCGGTGCTGATCGTGACGATCGAACCGGAGAGGCTCATGTCTTCGGCACCTACGGTGATCTTCTTGGTACCGTCGGCAGAAGCCAGTGCCGTGATCTGCTGGGTCGAACCGTCGATCAGGTCGAAACCGTTGAACACGGCGTTCGACACGATCGTCGAGATCTGATCGCGCAGAGCGGTGAAGTCTTCGTTGAGGGCGGCGCGGCTGGCCGTATCCATCGACGCGTCGGAAGCCGCAATCGCCTTCTGCTTCATCTGGATGAGCAGATCGGAGATCGACTGGCCGGCCGACATGGCGACGTCGACAGACGAAATACCGCGGTTAAGGGAGTCGGTGACGGCAGAGTATCCGGCCACGTCGCCGCGCATGTCCTGCGCGATGGCGAAGGTCGAACCGTCATCTTTGGCGGACGCGACTTTCAAACCGCTGTTGATGGCGGTCTGGGTCGTGGCGAGCTGGGCATTGGTCTTGTTGAGGTATTGCAGGGCGACGAGTGCGCCCGTGTTGGTATTGACGCTAAGCATTCTTGCCTCCGTTCTGGCGTTTGTCGCGAGCTTTTTGCTCGAAGGGCATTTTGCCCCTGGCCTTTAGAAGGCAAGCGTCATGCCGATTGGCGCGTAAGGATTGGCTAACTTTCTTTGTTTCGCACGAAGATGGAAATCGTTGCTCAACGAATTCTTACCCTGCAAAACGTGAGGCGGCAGAAATTGCCGAGTGCGGGAAATATTTGCCGGGTGCGACGGGAAAACTTTGCCGATCAAAGAAAAGGGCGGCAGACCGAAGCCTGCCGCCCTGGATTGGAATATCCGGAAATAGCTTACCGGAACAACGACATGATGATCTGTGGAGACGAATTGGCGATCGACAGCGCCTGTACGCCAAGCTGCTGCTTGACTTGCAGGGACTGAAGCTGCGCGCTTTCCGTCGCCATATCGGCGTCGACCAGGTTACCGATACCTGCCGTCACGGTATCGGACAGTTTGGAAACGAAATCGACCTGGACGGAATATTTGCGCTCGCCCGAAGACAGTCTGGCCAGCGCACTGTTGATGTTCGTCAACGAGCTTTCGACGGTCGAGATCATCGCGGACGCCGAAGACTGGGTTGAGATCGAGCTGGTAGACGTGATGGTGATGATGGAACCCGACAGGTTCATGTTTTCGGCCTGGACGGTGATCTTGCGCGAACCATCGGAAGAGGCGAGCGCCGTGATCTGTTGCGTCGAGCCGTCAATCAGGTTGAAGCCATTGAAGACCGCGTTCGAGATGATCGAAGTGATCTGATCTCTGAGAGCGGTGAAATCCTCGTTGAGGGCTTCGCGGTTGGCGGTGTCCAGAGACTGGTCTGACGCTGCCAGCGCCTTCTGCTTCATCTGAATGAGCAGATCCGAGATCGACTGCCCGGCGGAAAGGGCGACGTCGACCGAGGAAATGGCGCGATGCAGGCTGTCCGTAACGGCGGAGTAACCGGCAACGTCACCACGCATGTCCTGTGCAATGGCAAAAGTCGCACCGTCATCCTTGGCGGTGGCGACCTTCAGGCCCGAGTTGATGGCGTTCTGGGTGGCCTGAAGCTGTGCATTGGTCTGATCGAGGTACTGGAGCGCGACCATTGCGCCCATGTTTGTATTGACACTTAGCATGACGTTTTCTCCGAACCGTTCTGGCGATGAGGACTGCCTTCTGCCCGCCCTCGGAGCACGATGCCCCGCACCAGCCTTCGCAACCCGCGTGCCAGCGCCTTAACTTCTCAAGTTGTTGTTTTTTCAGAGTATTTCCAGCAGGCCATTTACCGAGATGGCAGGCAGAAAATGCCCCCCGGCAACTCCGATCCGGCCAAAATGAAAAAAGCCGGCCAAGACGGGCCGGCTTTTTCTCGAAACGGTGGAACGGTTATTCAGGCGGCGCCGCGCAGGCCTTCCATGATCGAGCGGTTGATCTCGATCAGCGGTTCGACGGACGCGCCATCGCGCATCACCTGCTTGGAATATTTGTTGATGAAGAGCGAGAGCGACACGATCTTGGCGCGCACTTCGCGAGAAAGCTGGTTGCTGTCGCTGCCGCAATCGGCAGCAAGCGCACGCCAAAGCCTGCGATTCCAATCGATCGCATCGACCAGATTGCCACCCGACGCATGGCTCTTGTGCGCGTCGATCAGCGCACCGGTTACCTGGCCAAACAGGCGATATTCGACTTCGCGCGGGCTTTCAGCCGCACGCTGCGTGTTTTGGTAGGTTCTCAGGGTCATAGTTCAACCGTTCCTGTTCGAATTCGAAAAGCTTCTTGCACGCCATCAAAGCCTTGTAATAGCTGCCGCTCATCACTTCGCGGCTGATCTCCAGGCAGGTGGCAAGGGCCTGGCGATTCTGGATCGCGCCCATGAATTCGGTCATGCGCATCGCGAAATCATTGTAGTAGGCCTCGCTGCCGTCGGGATCGAGATACATCATCATCACCGGGAAATAGATTCGGCGGGCGGGAGTGCTGGCCTCCTCGCTTTGCATGATGTCTTTCTCGCGCAGCACGCAGGCCTTGTTCTGCAGCACAAGACTCGTCCGCTTGTCGCCGTTGGCAAGCACCGCGCCGTTGAGCACGAACTTCTCGCCGGGCTTCAGAGAGAGCTTCAATGGCATGGAGCGAACCTTTGCTGTTCTGGCATCGCCGACGATAGGACGGATTGGTTAACAATTGCCTTTCGTCGCGCGATCTTCACCTGGGATTAATCATGGAAAGGCTTTCATTCTCGGGTCTTCACGAGGAACGCCCATGGCGCAATTTGCCGTCGCCCAGAATCTCGGATCGCTTGCCGGAGTGGGCGCTCATGCCCAGGCGCTTGCGAAGATGGAGGCCCTTGAAGAAGCCGCCGAAGCCATGGTGGCGCGCAAGAAATCGAACGGGTTTCTCAGGCGAAGCATCAAGGCATGGAAACGCGGCGATGTCGTGCGCGCGGGCCAGCTTTCGCTTGAAGCGACCGATGCCGATCCCACCAACGCGCAGGCGTTTCACATTCTGGGCATGGCGCTTGAAAAGATGGGGCACCTGCACAAGGCGCTGGTGACCTATGAACAGGCCTACAAGCTCGATCCCGAAGACCCGGAATTGCTTATCAATCTCGGACTGACGGCGTGGAATCTGAAGATGAAAGAAGGCGCGGAAAAGATGTTCCGCCTTTTCATTGCCGCGCGTCCGAATTCGCCGCTTGGCTACAATAATCTCGGCAGCATCCAATGCGACATGGGCCATACCTCCACGGCCATCGAAACGCTGCGCAGCGCGATTATGCAGATGCCGGAGGAGACGATCCTGTGGAATTCCATTGCCACGGTTCTCGCGGAAGTGGGGCGCGCGGAAGAAAGCCTCATCTTTTATCAGGAGGCAATCCGCCTCGATCCCGGCTTTTCGCGGCCTTACCACAATCTTGGCTATGCGTTTCAGCATCTGGGCCGTCTGGAAGAAGGCCTTGAGGCCTACGATCACGCGCTGGAGCGCGCGATCGACGAGACCGACAAGCGCGAGGCCAAACATTCCCGCAGTATCTGCCTGATCGGCATGGGACGGCTCAAAGAAGGCTGGCGGGAATATGAGATCCGAAACGATCAGCGATTCCGGGCCTATGTCCATCACATGACCAAGGCGCCCATCTGGAAGAATGAACCGCTGGACGGCAAACGCATCCTTGTGATCGGAGAACAGGGATTGGGCGACGAATTCATGTTTGCGAACATCCTTCCCGATCTGCAGGAAGCGGTGGGCGAGACAGGCAAGTTGCAAATCGCGGTCGACAAGCGGCTGGTTTCGCTTTTCGCCCGCTCCTTTCCCAAAGCGGAAGTGGGTGCCTATGACGACCGCCAACTGGTCGACGCAGACGGCAAGAAGGAATTGCGCTTCATCCCCTGGGCGACGGCCAATGGCGATCCGGATTTCTATGCGCCGATGGGAACGGCGCTGGAATTTTACCGGTCTCGTATCGAAGATTTCCCGCATCGCGGCTTCCTGGTTGCTGACGCCGACCGGACGGCCGCGTTTCGTAAGCAGATAGAAGCGTTTGGTCCCGGCCCCTATATCGGCGTCTGCTGGCGTTCGATGGTGCTCGGCCAAAAGCGCGGAAAGTATTACAGCGCGCTCGATGCCTGGGGCCCGATACTCAAGACGCCGGGCGTCACCTTTATCAACCTTCAATATGGCGATTGCCATGAAGAGATTGCACGCGCCGAAGACCGGCATGGCGTGAAGATCAACGTGATCGACGGGCTCAACCTCAAGGACGATATCGACGGTGCGGCAGCACTTTCGGCAGCCGTCGACCTCGTTATTTCGGCACCTACCGCCGCAGCCGCAACGGCAGGCGCTGTCGGCACAGAGGTTTGGTTCCTGACGGCCGGGCGCACCTGGCCGCAACTCGGGACCGATGAATTTCCCTGGTATCGCAAGAGCCGCGTCTTCAGCCCCGAAAAGTTCGCCGACTGGACCCAACTGATGCCCCAGGTGGGTAAGGCGCTTGCGGACTACACTGCCTGATTATTGCTGCTGCTGTTGTTGCTGATGCACGGCGTCTGATCTGCCGGAGCCCGACTCGCGTGCCTTGAGCGGGCGCGAGACGCGAAGGAATTCTTCGTGGCGGATGGGCGCTTGCGTCGGTTCGACGGAAACAGCAATTCCCAGTTCGGTTTCCGCGCCACCTTTGAATGTCCCGCGGGTGGGCGGCACGTCGGCATAATCCCGGCCAACGCTCGCCCGAATATGCCGGTCGGTGACGAGGAGATTGTTGGTCGGATCGAAGCCAATCCATCCGAGGCTTGGCAGCCAGACTTCGACCCAGGCATGGGTGGCATCGTCGCGCGATCGGTCATGCTCCGAACGGCGGTGAAAGAGGTAGCCGGACACATAACGCGCCGGCATTCGCCAGTTGCGCGCGATGGCGATCATGATATGCGCGAAGTCCTGGCAGACGCCGCGGCTGGCACCCAGCGCATCGTCGATGGGCGAATGCACGTCGGTCACGCCCACCTGATAGTCGAAGGATTCGAAGATTGTTTGGTTGAGCGCGCGCAAGGCCGTGAGCGGATCTTCCTTCGGGCGTTCGAGATTCTTTTCGGCCATAAACTGCGCCAGGCGTTTCGACGGCCTGGCGTATTTGGACGGCTCCATCAGATCGAAATGTTCGTCCGCGAAATTATAGTTGTTGTAGCGATCCCATTCGAGCATGTCGGTCGCATCGGGAAGCGGCTTGCCCAGGATTTCGACGACCGACTGCGCATCGATGCGCAGCTCTTCGTGATCGCGCAACACATTGAAGTGATAGACCGCGTTACCGAGATGATCGGTATAGGCGTAAAGCTGGGCGCGGGGGTTGGTCGCGATCTGGAAACTGCGTAGTGCCTGGCTTCCTTCGGAGCGCGGCTGCATGCGCAATTCCATCACGCTTTCGCGCACCGGTGCGGAATAGCGGAAACGGGTGATGTGGCGAATCGAATAGAACATCAGAGCACCGTTTCCGCGCCATAGGTTATGTAAGCGGCGTAGATGGCATCGTGAATCTTCTCGCACTGATCTGAAATATCGACGAGAAACTTATCGATCGAGCCGCCGATCAATTCGTCCACCTGCCCAAAATCGACTGACGCCTTGAGCCGGCCCGCAAGCCTCTCGCAAAGGGCCCTGCGCGCGGGCGGGGCGCCGGGCGCAACATTGGCCAGCGCGTCGCGCACGCGATCCACCGCGAACCGGACAGAATGCGGGAATTCCGCGTTGAACAGGAGGAATTCGGCGATACGTTCCGGCAGGATCGCGGCAGTGTGGGCTTTACAATAAGGCTCGAAGGCCGTGCAGAATTTCAGCAGTACCAGCCAGTCGAAATATTTCGGCAATGGCGGCGGAGCTGCGTAACCCGGGGCAGCGATGCCGAAATGAATGTCGAGTAGACGGCTGACGAGTTGGGCGCGTTCGATATAGCGGCCTAGTTCGAGGAACCACCAGCCTTCGCCATGACTGAGCGTGGAGAAAGTCACGCCTTCCAGAGTCTGCAGATCCTGCAGCGTTTCGCGAAAGAGCCGCGCAGGCTGATGCACCCAGATACCCTCGGTGGTGATGGGTTGCAGACGAAGATAGAGTCGGTTGAGGTGTTCCCAGACCTCGGTGGAGAGTTGTTCTCGCACCTGCCGCGCATTTTCTCGCGCGGCGCCGAGCGAGGAAATCAGCGACGACGGATTGCGGCGCTCGAAGGCAAGTGCCTTGGTGATGGCGAACGCGCTGGGATCGTCGGGCAGGTATTCCGTGGCCGACATGGCGGAGATGACGCGTATCCATGAGGCTTCGGCATCGGCCGAGGTTTGCTCGATCATGGACTCGAGTTTGACGGCGATCAGGCGGCTCGTGTGTTCGGCGCGTTCCATATAACGCGCCATCCAATAGAGACTGTCTGCGACCCGGCTCAACATCAGTTGTTCAACACCCAGGTGTCTTTTGAGCCGCCGCCCTGGCTCGAATTTACGACGAGGCTGCCCCGCTTGAGCGCCACGCGCGTCAACGCGCCGGGCACGATGGTGGTGGTTTCACCGTGCAGGATGAACGGGCGCAGATCGACATGGCGCGCTTCGACTGCGCCGTCGACGAATGTGGGAGCGGTGGAAAGCTGGATCGTGGGTTGGGCGATATAATTTTCCGGATTGGCCTTGATCTTCTCGGCAAAGGCTTCGCGTTCTTCGCGGCTGGCATGCGGACCGACCAGCATCCCATAGCCGCCGGATTCGCCCACCGCTTTCACCACCAGCTTTTCGAGATTGGCGAGCACATGCGACAGCGAATGCGGTTCGCGACAGAGATAGGTCTCGACATTGTCGAGAATCGGTTCTTCCGAAAGGTAATAGCGGATGAGGCGAGGGACATAAGCATAGAGCGCCTTGTCGTCGGCGACGCCGGTGCCGAGCGCATTGGCGATCATCACGTTGCCGGCGCGATAGGCATTGAAAATGCCGGGAACACCGAGCGAAGAATCTTCGCGGAAGATGAGCGGATCGATGAAATCGTCGTCGATGCGGCGATAGACGACATCGATTCTCTTGAGGCCCGAGGTGGTGCGGGCATAGACGACATTGTCGTTGACCACCAGGTCGCGGCCTTCAACGAGTTCGACACCCATCTGGCGCGCGAGAAAAGCGTGTTCGAAATAGGCGGAGTTGAAGACGCCCGGTGTCAGCACCGCGATGGAAACATCTTCCTGAAACGGCGCCAGCGAGCGCAGTGTCGTGAGCAGTTCGCGCGGATAATGTTCGATGGAACGTACGCCCGACGCACGGAAGACGCCTGGGAACGCTCTGCGAACGACATCGCGATTGGCGAGCATGTAGGAGACGCCGGAGGGTACGCGCAGATTGTCTTCCAGCACCACGAAAGCGCCGTCTTCACGGCGCACCAGATCGCTGCCGCAGACGTTCACATAGGCGCCATGCGGTACGACCAGCCCGCGCATCTCGCGGCGATAATGCGCCGAGCCATAGATCATCGAACGCGGAACGATGCCGTCCTTCAACACGCGGCCTTCGAAATAGATGTCGTGCAGAAAGAGATTGAGCGCGGCGATGCGCTGCTTGAGGCCGCGTTCGATCCGGTCCCATTCGGCGGCGGTCACGATGCGGGGCAGCAGATCGGTGGGAATAATCCGCTCAGTCGCCTGCTTGTCGGAATAGACGGTGAAGGTGATGCCCTGATGCAGGAAGGATTGCTCGCAAGCCTGCTGGCGACGGAAGAGTTCTTCCGGGGCGAGTGTAGAAATCCGGCCGTTCAGGGCCGCATAGGGCGCACGGACGATCCCGTCGGGCGCGAACATCTCGTCATAGGCTGCGCCCAAGAGGTAGCCGGAATAGGGAGCGTCCTGGCCGGGACGCGCGGCGCGCACTTGTGTGGGGATCGGATCGGCCCCCGCCACGTCTTCCTGAACGGCCACCCCATGCTGCATGTGCGAAATGAGAGCGGGGATATGGCGGTTTCGTCAAGAAGCCGGGCTGAAAAAAGAAACGGGCGGCGTGTGCGGCAAAGGCACACGCCACCCGTCCGCTTCCTCTGCACGACCGGCTGCCGGGGGATGAACCGGGTCGCGCGGCGGGGCGGCGCGTCACTCCGAAGTAGTGGTGTACCCCGTCGTGAATGCAATTACAGGTTGTATAATAACGAGGTAAAGACCCAGTTAACGCTGTAGCGCGTCGAACATCGCGTCTTCGGAGGGGTGGGCCGCTACGCGGATTTCACGCAAGGGCACCGCTTCGATTTTTTTTGCCGCCGCTTCGCTGATGCAAACGGCGATAAACGCACGGCACATCTCGGTGAGATCGGCTTGTTGTACGCAACGCGCAAAATTCTCCGCGCTGCGCGGCGAATACAACAACACCGCATCGAGTTTGCCATCACGCATTGCTTCAATGGCGTCGCGTGACAGGCACTGCACCGGATCGATCTCATATAAGACATCGCGGCGGAATTGGAAGCCGTGTTCGCGCAATCGCTCGGACAATTTTCCGGCCGTTTCGTTTCCGGCGGCATGAAAGAGGATTCCGTTTTCGGGTTTTGACCATTTCGCGATGGCATCAGCGAGCACGATGGAATCCCCATCTGCATTCTTCACGTCTGTGAACCCGGCATCGCGTGCGGTTGCCGCCGTTTGTGCCCCCACGGCGAAGATGGGGAGATCGCGTCTATCGGTGCGACGGACAAGTGCACGCACGCCGTTGGCGCTGGTTGCGACGATGGCCTGGACATCGTCGAATGAAAGTTCGGAACCTTCGCGGAATTTGATTTCGAGCAGCGGCGAAACAAGCGGGGAATGGCCCATTTGCGCGAGACGCGCGGCGGTGTTTTTCGCGTCTTCGCTGGGGCGTGTAACGAGCACACGCATCAGATGTCGAGCCATTGCGCGGCGCGGGGATGAAGCAAGGAGCCTGCTTCCCTGCCCCATCGCGCCGCATCGTTGAGCGGATCGCGCCCAAGCTTTCGTTCGAAGGATGTTTGGACGCTGTCACTTCCGTCAGGCGCGAGCACTTCGCCGCGGAAATTCAATACGTCACCGTCAATCGTCGCCAATGCTGCGATTGGTGTGCGGCAGGAGCCGTCCAATGCGCCAAGAAATGCGCGTTCGCAGGCGAGTGCGATGGCAGTCGGTTCGTGATTCAGTTTGGCGATGGCTTCTCTTGTGGTCGCATCGTCGCTGCGCAGCTCGATACCGATGGCGCCTTGTGCGGGCGAAGGAAGCCATGTGGAAGGATCGAGAATGGTCGTCGCGCGATCCTGCAAGCCCAAGCGCTTCAATCCGGCGAGCGCGAGTATGGCGGCGACGAAGGCTCCGCTTTCCACTTTGGACAAACGCGTATCGACATTGCCGCGCAAGGTGACAGCTTCCACATCGTGGCGCGCGCGCAGCAACTGAGCTCTGCGGCGAACGGAGCTTGTGCCGATGACCGCGCCGGCCGGAAGCGACGCCAGCGTGAGCGGTTGAGTGGCGATGAGGACATCGCGCGGATCTTCTCGCGGCAGGAACGCGCCCAGCATCAGGCCATCGGGCAGATGCGTGGGGACATCCTTCATCGAATGGACGGCGATATCGGCTTCGGCTGCGAACAGGGCTTCTTCGAGTTCCTTGGTGAAAAGGCCCTTGCCCCCGGCATCGGCCAGCGGGCGGTCCTGGATGCGGTCGCCCGAGGTTTTGACGATCACGACCTCGCTGTCATGGCCTTGCGCTGCCAAAAGATCGCGCACTATTCCGGCCTGGGTGAGCGCCAGGCGCGAGCCGCGGGTGCCGATGCGGATGGGTTTTCTTTGCGGCATCCTGTGGGTTCGGGCTAAAGGCGGAGGCGAAACTAACACGGCCTTCGAGCGCGATGCGCCCCCTGACAGTCCTCGGTCTGGAAACGAGCTGCGACGAAACCGCCGCTTCTGTGGTGCGCGGGCATGCGCCCGGTCCGGGAGAGATTTTGTCCAATGTCGTGTTCAGCCAGTTCGATGCGCACAAGGCGTTCGGCGGCGTGGTGCCGGAAATCGCGGCGCGGGCACATATCGAGATGCTGGACACCGTGGTCGAGGAGGCCTTGGCACAAGCCGGGATCGGACTTGGCGATCTCGATGCCATTGCGGCGACGGCGGGGCCGGGACTGATCGGCGGCGTGATGGTTGGGCTGACGACGGCCAAGGCGCTGGCGCTGGCGAGCGGCAAACCGTTTGTCGGGATCAATCATCTGGAGGCGCATGCGCTGACGGCGCGGATGACGGATGGCGTTGAGTTTCCGTTTCTGCTGCTGCTGATTTCCGGCGGGCATTGCCAGCTTTTAGGCGTCAAAGGCGTCGGCAAATTCCGGCTTTACGGCACGACCATCGACGACGCGGTGGGCGAAGCGTTCGACAAGACGGCGAAGTTGCTCGGCCTTCCTTATCCCGGCGGGCCGGAGATCGAGAAGCTTGCGCGCAGCGGGAATGCCAAAAAGGTTTCGTTGCCGCGGCCCTTGCTGGGACGCGAAGGCGCTGATTTTTCCTTTTCCGGTTTGAAGACGGCGGTAAGGCAAGCCGCGCCGAATGCACAAAAGACCGATTTGGCGGCCTCTTTTCAGACTGCCGTGATCGACATTCTCAGCGATCGAATCCGCGCCGCGATGGAGATGTTTCGCCGGGATTTTCCGGAAGCCGACAACACGCTTGTCGTTGCGGGCGGCGTGGCCGCCAATGGTGCGATCCGCGACGCGCTGTCCGCACTTTGTGCGACGGAAGGATTTTCGAAAAAAATACCCCCGCCGAGGCTTTGCACGGACAATGCCGCGATGGTTGCCTGGGCGGGGGTTGAACGAAGCCAGCTAGGTCTCTTCGATGCGTTAGGGGTCGCGCCGAAGGCTCGCTGGCCGCTTCAGAGCATGGTGGGAGGGGGGAGCCCGGCCGGCACCATGTCAGAGAAGCTGGGTACGGGAATCTAAGGTTGGTCGTGCAATTTATCGGCAAACCGCTTCACACTTTGCCGATTGCACTCCTTAGACCGCCGCGAACTGGAGCATCGTCAGGAAACCGGCGAGGATCACGGTCGCTCCGCCGAGCACGTTGACGATGGTGTTGAAGTTGAAGAAACGGGGGGCTTCTTCGGAATAGGTCTTCTGGATCTTGGTCATGGCTGCCTCTCTACTCTTTCACTTGCGGCCGTTGGGGCCGCTCCAAACTGGTTGCCGGTGCTTCCGGCTACACAGCGGATATAGATGAGGGCTGATCGATATTCAATGAATGAAAACGGAAGTATTTAGTAATTATTGTGCGGTGCAGCAGAGGCGATTTGAGATTCCTAGGAAATTCAGATAGTTAGGTTTGGACGAGGGCGACCCGCGAATCACGCAATGGTGCCATGCAGCAAATAAAACTCGCCACCTGGAACATAAACTCCGTCCGGCTGCGGCTGGGACTGGTCACCGGCTTCCTCAGGCGGGAGCAACCGGACGTGCTGTGTCTGCAGGAAACCAAGGTCATCAACGAGCTTTTCCCGGCCGAGGCCTTCAAAAAACTCGGCTATGTCCACCAGGCGATCCATGGGCAGAAGGGCTATCACGGGGTGGCCACCCTCTCCCGCCTGCCTTTCCGGGAAATCCGCTCCGAGAGTTTCTGCAACAACGCCGATTGCCGGCATGTGCAGACCACGTTCGAGAGCGGGGTCGAGCTGCACAATTTCTATGTGCCCGCGGGTGCCGACATTCCCGATCCCGATCTCAACCCGAAATTCGCCCACAAGCTCGGCTTCCTGCGCGAGATGGCGGGACATTTCGAGAAGCGCCACGACAGCGCCCGCACACCGGCCATTCTGGTGGGCGATCTGAACGTGGCGCCGCTCGAAAACGACGTCTGGAGCCACAAACAGCTGCTCACCGTGGTCAGCCACACCCCGGTCGAAACGGACCTTTTGAAAAAGGCGCAGGCCGCATTCGACTGGATCGATGTCACCCGCGAATTCGTGCCGGAGAGCGAGAAGATCTATTCCTGGTGGAGCTATCGCGCCGCGGACTGGAAGGCTTCCGATCGGGGGCGAAGGCTGGACCACATCTGGACCAGCCAGGCGCTCAAAGGCCACGTCACCCATCACGCCATCCACAAAAACGCCCGGGGCTGGACCCAGCCTTCGGACCACGTGCCTGTGGTGGCGACCATCGAGGTTTGAGGTATTCGTTTTCAAATTTTGGGGGGTGGGGTCCCCTCCCTGCCCAATTGAACCTCGGGGTCGAGGTCATTTTTCCGAAAAATCACGCTCCGCTTTCTACACCTCCTTCGGGGCCCGCCATTCGCTAGAAAAGTACCATTTCCTACCAGGCAGGATAAGTATCTAGTACTTCATAGGACTTATGTCAAGTACTTGGCGGCGAGCCCGCGCCCCAAAATGCTTCGGGGTTCATTCGGACAGGGAATTCCGAATGCGAGTCGGCGTGAACAGGCACGGCCTTCAGATAAATCTCGCGCAGCATCGCGTAATCCAGAACCCCGGGTTTGACCGGGCAGACGGCATCGAAATCGGGCTGAGAGAGGTAAGCCGCATAGGCTATGGCGATGAACCTCGGATTGAGTCCAGCGATGCCAACCGCCCTTTGAACCTGTTGCGGTGTGTAGCGTTCGGAAGGACCAAAACTCCCGGTCAAGACACGTGGAAGACGCTCGCCATATTTGGCCGCCGCCCTGCGAAATCTCTGCGAAGCGAAAAACATAGGGTTTTCCTTCCGTACGTTCACTTCTTCAGTGGCGCGATCATGATCGTGCTGCTGGAGGTGGCGATGACCTTGCCGTCTTCGCGGGAAAGCGTGGCTTCGAGGAAGACGATCTGGCGGCCGCGTTTCATCACACGGGCTTCGGCGATATGGCGACCGGAATGGGCCTGGTTGAGATAGCTCACCTTCATTTCGAGGGTGGGTGCGATCTCGCCCCATTGCGCCTGAAGACCGGCGGCGGTGGAGAGCACATCGTCCATCACCGCTGCGATGGTGCCGCCGTGGATGGCGCCGAAGCGATTGTGATGGGCTTCGGTGAGATCGTAGGCGATTTTCACCCAACCCGTTTCGGTGTCGATCTCGAGCAATTGCTGCGCGAGCCATTCACTCGTCGGCGCACGGCGTTTGAGGATGGCCTGGATGTTGGGGGGATAGTCTTTGGCGTTGGCGGGATCGATGGTGGTTCGCATGAAACGTATCGTGCATGACGCGAAGTGAACTGCAACGCTCCCTCCTTCGTCATGGCCCGTTCAAGCCGGGCCATGACGGAATAGTTTGATGATTTTGGTTGGAGTTTTTAACGCCAGAACTGTTCGGCGCGGTTCAGGTTTTTCCACTTTTTCCGCGCTTTGTCCGCCAATCCCGCAGCACGGGATTCGTGCCAGCCGGTGATGAGGCCCGACGCGTAAGCGAGCTGGGACGCGCTTCTGGCGCTTGCCGGTTCTTCGGCGGTGAGGCGCATCAATGTCTGGCGGGCGGCTGCGACATCGTGCATCCCGCCCAGCACATCCTGAAGATCGCGCACACAATCGAGATAGTTTTTCAGGCGCTTTTTCTTGTAGAGACCTTCGAAGAATTCGGCCGTATAGCGCAGCTTTTTCAGCGCGATGCGCAGGCGATGGAAATCGCGGTCTTCGCCGCGGTCGATGCGCCGCGCGCGTTTGCGGGCGCGCAGGAAACTTTCTTCGAGCGTGCGGGCCGAGGTTTCGAGGATCGGTTCTGCGCTGCCTTTGCCCCACGACCGGCCTTCGGCGGTGGCGGCGACTTCATCGAGGAATTCCTGCAAGCCGCCTTCGTCGAGTTTGCCCAGCGCCTCGTTCCATTCTTTCGCACGCGCGTCTTCGATGCGGTTCTTGAGGAAGGCGAGCGCCTCGTTGCCGTTGGCCGATTGGGCCACGGGGGCAAAGACATCTTCGAGAAAAACGTCGAGATCGCGCGCCGGGCCGAAGATGCCGGCGAGGCCTTTGGTGCGGCGGCGCAGGCGTTTGACGGTGGCGATGCGGAATGGATCGCCGAACGCGAACAGACCTGTGTGCAGACGGCGCAGGCCCACGCGCAACTGGTGCACGCCTTCGACTTCGCGCGCGCGCACGGCGGGGATGTTGGCGGAGATTTGCGCCAGGCATTCGAGGGTGGCGACACGAAACCCATCTTCCGCATTCATGTCTTCGTTCAGCCGGACGGGGCGCGCCTTGACCGGGCGCGGAACATGTCGCGCGGAGCTGCCGCGTTCGTGCACGGGACGGATGATTTCGACATTGCCTTCGGCCATGGGCAGGACGCTTAGCGGAAAATGGGTGGCGCATCTATCGCGAAGGCCCCACCCGGTCGCGTGCCGATGCACGCGCCCGACCTCCCCGCGTTGGGGGAGGTAAGTGGAGGTTGCAAATGCGAGCTATTATTTGTTCGACGAAAACCAATATCTTGCGTTGTCACTCTTACCTCCCCCTACGCGGGGAGGTCGACGCGCGGCAGCGCGGCGGGTGGGGACTAGGGCCGCACCGGCAAGCCGGCATTAGCCAGCGCCTTTTTCGCATCGGCAATCGTGGCTTCGCCGAAATGGAAGATCGAGGCGGCGAGCACGGCGCTGGCGTGGCCGTCGCGCACGCCTTCCACAAGATGGGTGAGGTTGCCGACGCCGCCGGATGCGATCACCGGAACGGTGACGGCATCGGAGACGGCGCGGGTAAGTGCCAGATCGTAGCCGATCCTGGTGCCGTCGCGATCCATCGAGGTGAGAAGGATTTCGCCGGCGCCGAATGCGACGAGTTTCTTCGCGTGTTCGATGGCATCAATGCCGGTGGCGTTGCGGCCGCCATGGGTGAAGACTTCGAATTTGCCGGGCGAGGTTTGCTTGGCGTCGATCGCAGCGACGATGCACTGGCTGCCGAATTTCTCCGCGCCTTCACGGATGAATTCGGGGCGGCGCACGGCTTCGGTGTTGACGCCCACCTTGTCGGCACCTGCGAGCAGCAGCGAACGGATGTCTTCGATGGTGCGCACGCCGCCGCCGACGGTGAGCGGCATAAAGCAAACTTCGGCTGTGCGGCGCACGACATCGAGCAGGATGCCGCGTTTTTCGTGGCTTGCGGTGATGTCCAGAAAGCAGAGTTCATCCGCGCCCGCCGCATCGTAGAGCATCGCCTGTTCGACGGGATCGCCCGCATCGCGCAGATTGACGAAGTTCACGCCCTTGACGACGCGGCCATCTTTCACATCGAGACAGGGAATGATGCGGACTTTGAGCATGATGCACCGGGGGGAAAGGTGAGTAGGGAGTAGGGAGTAGGATATATCCGATCTACTCACTACTCACTACTCACTACTCACTACTCACTTCATCCTCTCGCCATTGCCGCCACGTTCAGCAACGCTCTCCCGCAGGCGGCTTCCGCGGGCACGGCGGTGGTTTTGCACAAGGCTTCGGTTTCGAGCAACAGGTCCAACGCCGCAAGCAGTTTCGGTTCGCTCCAGCGGTTGGCCTGCGCCTTGAACGAGGAGACGCGGGAGAAATGGATCGGCGGGCGGAGTTTGCGCATCGCCGTGTCGATGCTTTCGCCGCGGTTCTTTTCGGCCACCGTCTGCGCCAGCCGCTGGAAATGGCCGAGGCTGGCGCGCACCACCTGTATCGGCGAGGTTTCGGCGATCCAGATGCGTTCGAGCGCGGTATCCAGGCGTTTGAAATCGCCTTCGCCGGCGGCATCGCAGAGTTCTTCGGTGCGGGCTTCGGCTTCGTCGCCCATGATGGCGCGGATATCTTCCAGTTCGATTTTCTTTTGGCCGCGCGCATAGAGCACGAGCTTATCGAGTTCGCGCCGTGTGACGCCGCGATCCGAACCCAGACGCGACACCGCGTCGTCCAGCGCTTCGGCGCCGATCGAGAGGTTTTCGGCCTTGAGTGCGTTGCGCACCACTTCGGCGATGTCGCGGGGGGAATCGGGATAGCAGGCGATGGCCGCGGCGTTATCGGCTTCGGTGAAGAGTTTGCGCAAGGACGAGGTTTTGTTGAGATCGCCACCTTCGGCCACGATCAGCGCATCGCCAATCGGTTGATCGAGCACGGCTTCGAAGATCGACGTATGGCTATTGCTTGCGCCGCGCACGCGCACAACTCGTCTGCCGCCAGTCATGGACAAGGCTTGGGCTTCGTCGGCCAAACGCGCCGGGTCTTGATCCAACGTGCCTTCATCGAGATCGGCGACGCGGAAGGGATCGGAGAGATCGGGCACCACGGATTTCGCCAACCGATTGGCGCGTTCGGTGACAAGGCCGCGATCGGGGCCGAACACCAGCACGGCGATGATCGAGGACGGCGGGCGATCGACGAAACGTTCGATGTCTGCGGCTTTGGGCGCGGTCATTGCTTGTGCCTTGCGAACCAGACGCCGAGATCTAGCTGGATGCGTTGGGACAAATCTTGGGCCGCGCGTTTCTGCGCGTCTTGTTGGGCCGCGAGCGTGGCGTAGGGCGAGGACACCACGTTGTAGGCGGTGAGCGTGGACTGGTGGCCGCTGGTCACGAGCTTGCCGGTGGAATCGAACAGCTGGTAATCCGCATCGAGCAGATAGTTGTAGCGCGTGATCGTGGCATCGTTCTGCAGCGCGATGCCTTTGCGCTGATCGGAGAGCTGAACCTTGAGGCGGTATTTCTTTGAGCCACCGTGACCAGAATCGAACAGATCCATCAGACTGTTTCGGAGTTCATAACCGGTGCGATCCGGAATCGGATCGACATAGATCGATGCCATGAGCGCGGGGCTCGCGCCGCCACGACCATAAAGCGGATGAAAACCGCAGGCGGCGAGAGACAATGACAGAAGGATCGCTCCCAATTTGGATGCGCCGCTTCTTCTTATCGCCCCCCACGCGGGGCGGTCGACATCGTGAAGCGATGGCGGGCGGGAGGCTGCCGCGACATGCTCGGTGCGCGAAGACCCCACCCGGTCGCGTGCCGGTGCACGCGCCCGACCTCCCCGCGAGGGGGAGGTAAGTGGACAGGGCGGATTTCGCTTCATGCGACGATGTTCACGATGCGGCCTGGCACCACGATGATGCGTTTCGGCGTCTTTCCATCGAGCGCCCGCTTTATAACATCGAGCGACATCACGAGTGCCTCAATAGCATCTCGATCTTGGTTTTTTTCTATTTTGATAGCACAGCGCAACTTGCCATTCACTTGGACTGCCATATTGACGGTATCGGATTCGACCAATGCCGACTCGGCCTTCGGCCACGGCGTGTCGATGACAAGCGTTGTGTGGCCGAGCGAGGCCCAGGCGCTTTCGGCCAGATGCGGCATCATGGGGCCGATGAGCAGCACGAGCGCTTCGATGGCTTCGCGGCGGACGGCGCCATCTGCTTTTTCGGACGCGCCGATGGCATTGGCCAGTTCGTAAACGCGCGCGACGGCGCGATTGAAACGCAGGGCGTCCAGATCGTCCGTCACCGCGGCGATGGCGCGGTGCGTGGCTCTACGCAGATCGAGCGCGGCGCCTTCCGCATTTCCGACCGGCGTGCCGGCGGGGGCCAAGCCTTCGCTTTCGGTCGCCAGACGCCAGACGCGCTGTACGAAACGCCAGCAGCCTTCGGCACCTTCTTCCGTCCATTCGATGTCGCGTTCGGGCGGGGTGTCGGACAGCATGAACCAGCGGATGGTATCGGCGCCGTAGATATCGATGATGGTTTCAGGGGCCACCACGTTCTTCTTCGACTTCGACATTTTTTCCGACGCGCCGATGATGACTTCCACATCGGTGCCTTTCAGGAAGGCCTTGCCGTCGCGCTTTTCGATTTCTTCCGGCAGCAGCCATTCGCCGTTCTGGCTCTTGTAGGTTTCGTGGCAGACCATGCCCTGGGTGAAGAGGCCGGCGAAGGGTTCGTCGATGCCGACATAGCCGAGCTTCTTGAGACCGCGCGTGAAGAAGCGCGAATAGAGCAGATGCAATATCGCGTGTTCGATGCCGCCGATATATTGATCGACGGGCAGCCAGTAATCGCATGCGGCGCGGACGAGCGGTTCGCTCGCATGCGGATCGGTGAAGCGGGCGAAGTACCACGACGAATCCACGAAGGTGTCGAGCGTGTCAGTGTCGCGCACGGCTTTGCCGCCGCAGGTGGGGCAGGTGGTGTGTTTCCAGACGGGATCATGGTCGAGCGGATTGCCGCGCGTATCGAAGACGAGCTTCTCCGGCAGCTTTACCGGCAGGTCGGTTGCGGGAACAACGCCGCATTTTTCACAATGCACCATCGGGATCGGACAACCCCATGGGCGCTGGCGCGAAACCAGCCAATCGCGCAGGCGATAATTCACCGTGCGCTCGCCGATGCCTTGCGCTTCCAGACGCGTGGCGATTTCGCGTTTGGCGGATTCGACATCCATGCCATCGAGGAAACGCGAATTGGCGAGTTTGCCGGGACCGGTATAGGCCTCGTTGCCGACGGTGAAAGATGCGACGCCTTCGGGCACAACGACGGGTGTGACGGTGAGATTGTATTTGCGCGCGAAATCCAGATCGCGCTGGTCGTGCGCGGGGCAGCCGAAGATGGCGCCGGTGCCATAGCCCATCAGCACGAAGTTCGCGACATAGACCGGCAGTTTCCAGTTCGGATCGAACGGGTGGGTGGCGGTGAGGCCTGTGTCGTAGCCTTTCTTTTCGGCTTTCTCGATGGCTTCTTCGGCAGTGCCGACCCGGCGGCATTCTTCGACGAAGGCTTGCAGCTTCGGATCGCGGGACGCGAGTTCTTCGGTCAGCGGATGGTCGGGCGAGAGCGCGACGAAGCTTGCGCCGAACAACGTGTCGGGCCGCGTGGTGAAGACTTCGAGTTTGCGCGCGTCGTTCAAGGTGAAGGTGAAACGCAAGCCTTCCGAACGGCCGATCCAGTTCTTTTGCATCAGCCGGACTTTTTCGGGCCAGCGGTCGAGCGTATCCAGGCCTTTCAGCAGATCGTCGGAGAACGCGGTGATCTTGAAGAACCATTGCGAAAGCTTGCGGCGTTCGACAAGCGCGCCGGAACGCCAGCCGCGGCCTTCGATCACCTGTTCGTTGGCGAGCACGGTTTGATCGACGGGATCCCAGTTCACATCGGCTTCGTGGCGATAGACGAGACCGGCCTTGTAGAATTCGATGAACAGCTTCTGCTGCTGCGAATAATATTCGGGATCGCAGGTCGCGAATTCGCGGGACCAGTCGATGGCCAATCCCATCATCTGCAATTGCTCGCGCATCGCGGCGATGTTGGCGTAGGTCCATTCGCGCGGATCCACGCCCTTGTCGCGGGCGGCGTTTTCCGCCGGCAGGCCGAACGCATCCCAGCCCATCGGGTGCAGCACGTTGAAGCCCTGGGCGCGGCGGAAGCGGGCGATGACATCGCCCATCGTGTAATTGCGGACATGGCCCATATGGATGTTGCCCGAGGGATAGGGAAACATCTCGAGCACATAGGCTTTGGGCTTGGGCGAACTGTTGGGCGCGGCAAAGGCCTGGCGCTTGGTCCATTCGGACTGCCAGTGTTGTTCGGTCTCTTTGGCGTTGTAGCGCGCCATGTTTCGTTCAGCCCTCTACTTTCCCGGCGCTGTCCGCCAGGTGGAGCAAGGCTTTAGCGCGCGGGCTTTCTAACTTCCAGAATTTTGGCTGGCGAGCCGAAGCTCGCGGGCCCGTGTCAGGATCGCGTCTTCCAGCTTGTTGGCCGTGTCCGGATTGGTGGCGGCATCGGCCCAGGTGCCGGCGGCCGTCTTGGACTGGCGGAAGACGGCGATCTTGATGCCGTCGGCCCGAAGCTTCCGGTCGAGGATATAGACAGTCACCTTCAGGCGTTCGTTGACGTCCTGGGGAGCAGTGTACCAGTCGGTGATGATGACCCCGCCGTAGGGATCGGCAGAGGCCAGCGGCATGAAACGCAACGTGTCGAGGCTGGCATGCCAGAGGTAGGAATTGACCCCGAGGGTCACCTTGCCGCTGGACGAGGAAATCGAGGTCGAGCCGGTATCGTCAGTTGCGTTGTCGGAACCGCAGGCGGTGAGCGCCACGGCACAAAACAGGATTGGCAGGAGTCGAATCGGGCGTTTCATGAATTATCCTTCAGACGCGGAACAGCGCGCCGTTTTGCCCCCGAATGACCGGTGCGGCTTATACTTAACCCTCGCTGCCCGTGCAACGCGGCGAATTAGTGGCTGGGCGATGCCCCACCTTGCCCCGGCAAACGCTGACCGGTGCGGATGGCTTCCTGCGATCTCTTTTCTATTTCCTGCCATTGCGCCCAGGTGTGGCAGACTTCCTTGTCCGTCGAGATATGACTGCCGGTAGGTGGCGGCAGTTGACGGCAGATAATGCGCTCGGGATTGGTGGAGTGAGGATCGCTTTCGTTGAGGGCAACGGGGGGATGTTTGGGCGTACCGGCGCATCCGGCCAGGACAACAAGAAAGGCACCGGCCAGAACGGCCTTTGCGGAAATGGGGTTCATGGAAGCCTCAAGAGATTTGGATTACGAAACAACAACGATTGCGGGCAGGCAACCCCATAACTGCAACTCAAGGAAAAGTGAAATGCCGCAATGCCAAGAGGGGAAGGCAAGTGGAACTTGCGCACGAATATCGCGCCACGCGATGGGCGGCATGGTTTTTTGCTGCGCGTTGCTTGCGGCGGGCTTCGTTTTTTCATCGCGCGCCCATGCGGAGGTTTTTCCGGTGGAGCCGCTGTCCACCGATTTCGGGGACGACACGCTGACATTGGGCGGTGCGGCGGACGGTGCTGCGTTCACCACCGACCGCGACAGCAACAACGCCGCCGGTTTGCTGCGGCTGAACCCGGCCATCGTGCGCAGCACCGACACGGGCATGATGATTTCGCTGGAGGCATCGATCCTCGCGGCGCATGACGATCTGGCGCTCGACCGTTACGGCAACGACGTGTTCGAGAAGGTCTACGGCAAGCTGCAATTCGGGCTCGGCCGTTTCGAAGTGGGGCAGACAGATGGCGTGGCTTATACGCTGGCCGTGACGGGACCGAAGATCGATCCGGCGGTTTCCATCGACGATCCGCAGATGACCTTCTTTCGCGATCCGACGACAGGACGCGCCTTTGCGGCCATCTTCGCATTGCGCAGCGAAACCGGATCGTCCGCCAACTACGCCAAGCTCAGTTACTACACGCCCAAGCTGTTCGGCGTGCAGATCGGCTTTTCCTATACGCCGTCGGAAGGCAAAACCGTTCTGCCGTTTCTCGATGCGGGGCCGGATGTAGCCGACCGGCAGAACCGGATGTGGGAAATGGCGGCGAGTTATGAAACGCAACTGGGCGATGCCACCGCGAAATTCTCTGGCGGCATGACGATGGGCCATAACGAATGGCGCACGCCGGGCCATGAAGGGCTGACCGACTGGGCGTTCGGTGCGGAGGTGAGCTACCCGCTGGATGACGATTGGAAGATCGTGGCGGGCGGTGCGTACCGGCGCAGCAATGCCTATGCGTTCGACGTGAACGAGGTGCAGGCGCTGCGCAACACCGGCGCGTTGCACGCGAGCACGGCGTTGATGTGGAAGGGCTGGAGTGCGGGCTTCGAATATTCCGACGGTACGGCGCGCGCGGTGGGCGAACCGACATTGGGGGCGCGCGGATTCGAAGCGGCGATTTCCTACATGATCAACGAGAATCTGCAGCTTACTGGGGGCTGGCAGCGGTTCGATTACAAGAGCGACCTCGGCACGTTCTACAATGGCGAACAGCGCATCGACATGAATGCGGGGTTCGCGCATTTGAGATTCAAGGTTTGATCATACGTCTTACCTCCCCCTTGTGGGGAGGTAAGCATCAAGGCAGCAGCCCCCCAATTGCCGCGATGCCCGCCAGCGGTATGTTTTTCAACTGTTCCGCATTCTTTGCATCTATCCCGCCCAGCGCATAAATCGGAATCGGTGAGGCGCGCGCGATGGTGCGCAATCTCGTCAACCCGATGGGCGGGCGGTCCGGATGGCTTTGCGTGGCGAAGATCGGGGAGAGCAGAACCGCGTGCACGCCAGCCAGATGCGCGCGCAATACGGCATAAGCGGAATGCCCGGCGGCGGTCAGGAGCAGGGATTTGTCGGTGCTGCGATAACGGCCCGCTTTCTCGATTTCGGATTCGGCGAGGTGGAGGCCGTCGGCGGAAACCTCCGCTGCGAGCGACGCGTCGCCCGCGATGGAGAGCATCAGGCCGCGCCGCTGCGCCAGGTGCGCGGCTTTGCAGGCGAGATCGCGGCGGCGGGTCGCATCCCGCGCACGCAAAATGACGAGGCTGCCGCGCGGGAGGTTGGCGATGGCCGGTAATGGATCGGGCGTGCGTTCGTCGTCGGTGAGAAAGATGAGCGACGGCAGGTTGGCGTGGACGCTTCGCGCGTTCAGCCGCGCGGCCGCCCTTGCCAGCATCGTTCGGCGAAGCGTATCAGGCACCCATGTCTCCCACTCCGCACGACCCGGCGGCCGCGCTGAACGGCATTCTTTCGCGGATCGAGGCCGCGCGAAAGGCAGCACTTGCGCCCGCACCCCGGACGGAACTGATCGCGGTCACCAAAACGCATGGTGCGGACGATATTTTGCCAGTGCTGGCGGCGGGCCATCGCATCTTTGGAGAGAACCGCGTGCAGGAAGCCAAGGCCAAATGGCCGGACCTGAAGGCGCGGTATGATGGAATCGAGCTTCATCTCATCGGCCCCTTGCAGAGCAACAAGGCGCGCGAGGCGGTGGAGCTGTTCGACGCTATTCATTCGCTCGACCGGCCGAAGCTTGCCGATGCGCTGAAGCTGGAATGCGAGCGGGCGGGGAAGATGCCGTTGCTGTTCGTGCAGGTGAACACGGGCGAGGAACCGCAGAAGGCTGGTGTGACGCCGAAAGAGGCGGAAGCCCTCATTCGCTATTGCCGGGAGACGGCGGGGCTCAAGGTTTCGGGATTGATGTGCATTCCGCCCGCCGATCAACCGCCGGCGCCGCATTTCGCGCTGCTGGCGAAGATTGCCAAGGAAAACGGGCTTGCGCTTCTCAGCATGGGGATGAGTGCGGATTTCGAGACGGCGATCCGCTTTGGCGCGACGCATGTGCGCGTGGGCAGCGCGATCTTTGGGGAAAGACCCCACCCGCCGCGCTGACGCGCGTCGACCTCCCCGCGTTGGGGGAGGTAAGAAATTTGGCTCATCATCACCGTTTCACTTACCTCCCCCAACGCGGGGAGGTCGGGCGCGTGCATCGGCACGCGACCGGGTGGGGCCTGTCAGCGGATTTCGATACTCGCACCCGGCTTGAGACCGGAGAGCGCGTTCAGCAGGTCCGTCAGCTTCAACGCCACGCAGCCCTCCGTCGGGCCGTAATCTTCGCGCGCACAATGGAGGAAGATGGCGCTGCCGGCGGCATCGATCACCGGATCGTCGTTGAACCCGAGAAGGGCGACGACATCGTAGAGACGATCGTCGCGCCACATCGATTCCGCGCTTGCCGGATAGGGAAGTTTGACGGGACGGTTGTAGTTGGGATCGCCCGGCGCATCGCACCAGCCGTCGTCGGGGGCGATTTGTTCGACCGGCAAACCGCTTTCGGGGCGCGCGAGGCGATCGGGGCGGTAGAGGATTTTGCGGATCGGGAAGTGGCCGATCGGCGTGATGCCGTCACCTTCGCGGCGTTTCATCGCGATACCGCCGCGGCCGACGGCGCAGCGGGCGCTGCCACCATCCCAACGAAGGATCGGTGTGTCGCTGGTTTCGACGATGAGGGTTTGGGAGACGATGGAATTGCTCACGCAAAAAAATTCGCAGAGCAGGCTATCAGAAGTTTGCGGGCAATGCGCCGTAGTAGGATTGGCTCACATCGGTCGCGCGTTTGTAGGCGGCGAGTGCGCGCTGGGCGAGATCCGACGGCAGGTCGCGTGCGTCAAGCGCCGCGGTGTAGGCAACTGTCGCTTCGGGGCCGGAGTCCAGACCCTGCGTCAGGCCGTTGCTCGCGAGCTGGGAGAGCTTGCGCGGGGCGGCGGTTGCCACCTGTTGTGTCGGGCTGGTGGAGGCGACGGCCGTGGTCTTGTCGTCGTCGCCGAAGACCATGGCATAGGCGGTGTCGCCGAAATCCTTGCCCGTGATGTGTTCGAAGATGAGGTTGGCGGCGGACGACACACCGCCCCACAAGCCGCCGAACAACGTATCGCCTGCCAGACGTTCGAACGGTTTGATCGTGTCGCCGGTCAAGTGGCGATAGATCGTGGAAACGACGGGGATGTGTTGCAGCGGGTTGATGATGTCGAGGAAATCGTCGAACGAGAACCCGTCGTCGTCCTTCGAGTTATCCGTCGATGCCGCATTCGTTGACGCGGTCTTAACAGCTGTGTCCGTTCCGCGTGCGGACGCTATCGCGGCGCGCTGATCGAACTGCTGCTGGAAAACCGGTGCGGGCATAAAACCTTTCTCCCCGGAAATGTGGGAGCAAGAGTCTTGCCAGCTTGTAATGGCCGTTTACCGGGCTTTTGCCATGACGGGCATGGGCAGGAATTGCCGGGTCAGAACAAATGGCCCGCTTTTTTCGCCTTGGTGTCGAGATAGGCGCGGTTGTGTTCGTTGCTTTCGAAGGCGTGGGGGACGCGCTCTGCGACCTTGATGCCGGCGGATTCCAGCGCCGCAACTTTCTCGGGATTGTTGGTCATCAGCCGCACGGATTTGTGACCGAGCAGCGAAAGCATTTTGGCGGCGATGCCATAGAGCCGTTCGTCGGCTTCGAAGCCCAGACGTTCGTTGGCTTCGATGGTGTCGAAGCCCTGATCCTGCAATCGATAGGCGCGCAGCTTGTTGATGAGACCGATGCCGCGGCCTTCCTGCGCGAGGTAGAGAAGGATGCCGCTTCCGGCCTCGGAAATCTCCTTGATCGCGCCGCGCAATTGTTCGCCGCAATCGCATTTGAGCGAGCCCAACAAATCGCCGGTGAAACATTCCGAATGCAGACGCGCCAGAACTGGGGATTGCGTCGACGGCGAGCCGATCACGATGGCGTAGTGTTCGGGGCCGCCGTCGCCGGGACGGAAGGCGACGAGTTCGGTTTTCTCCGCGCCGTCGAGCGGCACGCGCGCACGGGTGACGATCTGCAACGTGTCGATCAGCGCGTCGTCATAGTGACGGATGGAATCGGCAGTGAGCGAGATGGTGCCTGCAGGATTGGCATTCGTTTCGACGGCGATGACCGAGGGAAGGAGGCCCGCAAGCTTTGCGAGTTTGATGGCGGGCGCAAAGGTTTTCGGTAGCGGCTCGCGCCGGGCGTCGAACGGGCCCTTCAGCGGTTCGGAGAGATCGGCGGTCGGGTCCGCTATGGTACGCAAGGCGTCAGGTGTCGTTCCGGGCGCGATGGGCAGTGCCACAACGTCCGCCGTGTAGAGGCGGATCTTGAGGGTAGTGGCACGGGCATGGGTGAGGAGGAGCGACGGATTTGCACCCAACCCCGCAAGCGATTCGCCCGTGGCGGTTTCGGTGGCGAGCACCAGCGCGGTCTTGCCGCCTTCCGTGATGGCGACGGGTGCGCCGGCGCGAAGGGCTGCCGCGGCGCGCGCGACGGATTCGACGGACTCGCGGGAAGGTGAGGTACCGGACATGGCTTCCACATAGCACCCCCACCCGGAAACCGGGTAGAGTCGGGCTGCCCTGCCCGTTTGGAGTAGCCGAATGCCGAGCGCGAAACGCGTTCTCCTCGTCGACGACGACCAGATGCTGCGCAACTCGCTGGCCGAGCAGCTGGCGGCGGAGGGCGATTTCGAGCCGGTGGAAGCGGGAAGTTGTGCCGAGGCGCGCGAGGCGGTCAAAGCCGGGCTTTACGAGTGCATGATCCTGGACGTGGGCCTGCCGGACGGGGACGGGCGCAAGCTCGCCCGCGAATTCCGCGAAAGCGGGATCACCTGCCCCATCGTGATGCTGACCGCGGCGGACAGCGACACCGACACTATCGAGGGCCTGCAATCGGGCGCCAACGATTACATCGCCAAACCCTTCCGGTTTGCGGTGCTGATGGCGCGGCTGCATGCCCACCTGCGCAGCCACGGGCAGAGCGAGGACGCGGTCTACAAGATCGGGCCCTATACCTTCCGCCCCAGCGCCAAACTTTTGATCGACGCCAAGGGCAAGCGGGTGCGGCTGACGGAAAAAGAGACCAACATCCTGAAATTCCTCTACCGCTCGGGCGATACGGTGCCGCGCGATACGCTGCTGCACGAGGTCTGGGGCTATAACCCCGCCGTCACCACCCACACGCTGGAAACCCATATCTACCGGCTGCGCCAGAAGATCGAGATCAGCCCCGGACAGGCCCAGTTGCTGGTCACCGAGAGCGGCGGCTATAGGCTGATGCCGTAAAGTTCCTGTTTTATTTCTAGTTTGTTCACGTTCTTTAACCGCGATGGCTGGGTTGATCATTTTCTGTACTAGCGCTACAGGGAAGTCCGCACTAGTTATAAGTCCAGAATAGACGCCGGGAGCGCGGGACCAATGATGGATCGCAACGAATTGAAATCCCTTTTGGGTGGCGCGGCACTGGCCGCCTTCCTGATTGTGCCAACCTTGGCACATGGCGATCCGGCGGCACCTCCTCCGCCACCACCGCCGCCGGCCCCCTCGTCTTCGGAAATCCATGCGCAGGTCGAGGCCGCGAAGGCCGAAGCCAAAGCTGCGGCACACCAAGCCAAGGAACAGGCGAAAGCGGCGGCCGCCATGGCGCGCGACGAAGCCGCAAAGGCCCGCGCGGAAACCGAGCAGGCGCGCCGGGACGTTCAGATGGCGGCGGCAGACAACAATTGGGTGACCAAGCCGCGCATGACCTTCCAGGCGAAGAAAGTGCATTTCGATTCCATCGTCGGGTCGATCAAGGTCGATGTGCGCGACGGCGGGCCGATGACGGTGGATGTTTCCGGCACCAAGCGCGCGGTCGATGGATTGGACGTTCATGTCGACGGCGGCACGCTGAACATCGATGGCGGCGACGAAGACGAAAACATCTCGGTATGGGACTGGAAGAAATGGTTCGACTTCTCCGATGTCGGCCGTTCGCACCGTTACAAGCTGAACCTGCATGTTGTCGTGCCGCGCGGATCGGATGTGTCGGTCGACGATTTCGTGGGCGACGCCGTTATCGGCGACACGATGGGCGCGCTCGATTTCACCGCCAATGCGACCAAGACCAAAGTGGGCAAGCTGAAAAGCGCCAAGATCGAACTGGACGGTTCGGGCCAGGTGGACATGTCGCAAGTGGCAGGCCCGTTGCGGCTTGAGATCGACGGTTCGGGCCGGGTGAATGCGGGCGACGTACAAAGCGTGCATGCCGAATTGAACGGTTCGGGCGATGCCTCGATCGGGTCCGTCCATGGGCCGCTGAAACTCGACATCGCGGGCTCGGGCAGCCTGACGGCGACCAAGGTTGTGGGGCCGGTGGACATCGACATTGCGGGCGCGGGCTCGGTGAAGATCGCCGATGGCGTGGCCGATCCGTTCAAGGTGGATATTGCGGGATCGGGCGACGTGTTCTTCGGCGGCGTGGCCGTCAATCCGAGCATCGACGCGCTGGGGTCCGGCAAGGTGAAGCTGCACGCCATTCGCGGCAAACTGAACAGCGAAGGCATGGCGAACGTGAAGATCGGGGATTGAATACCGGCCCGCGCAGGCGGGCCATCCGGCGACATTGCGGAAAAAGGTTTCACGCGGAGGCGCGGAGTACACGGAGAAGAAACTAAACTCCGCGTTCCTCCGCGGCTCCGCGTGCAAATGTTTTCATCGCGCAGAACCCAACGGAGCGGCCCGCCTGCGCGGGCCAACAGAACCCGTCCCCAGACAGTTAACAACCCGTTAACGCTTGCCGCCTAGAACGCGGAGCATGGCGAAGAAGCCTGAGAAGAAAGAGCCGTCGTTCGAGCCGCAGCGGCGCGGCCGCGCGGCAGCGCCGCCGCCGCCGCCCGAACCGCCGGATGATTATGATGACGCGGAACCGGAAGAGCCGCCGCGCAGGCGAAGCTGGCCTTACGTTCTGACCTTCCTGTTTGCGTGGATCGGGATCATCGGCGCGGTGCTTTACCTGCGTTGGGCGAGCGATCTGCCGGACGTTTCGCGGCTGATGGCGAAAGCGCCGGGGCACGACATCACGCTTCTCGACGACAAGGGGCGCTTCATTGCAAGGAACGGGCTGACGCAAGGCGCAATGGTGGATGCGCGTTCGCTGCCCGCTTACGTACCCAATGCGTTCATCGCCATCGAGGACAGGCGCTTCCGCCATCATTGGGGCATCGACCCCACGGGATTGCTGCGCGCGGCGCGCGCCAATCTGCTCGAAGGCCATGTGGTGCAGGGCGGATCGACGATCACCCAGCAGCTTGCGAAAAACCTGTTCCTCAAGCCGGATCGCACCTTCGAGCGCAAGATACAGGAAGCGGTGCTCGCGCTTTACCTGGAAGCGCATTACTCGAAAGACGAGATCCTCACGCTCTATCTCAACCGCGTCTATTTCGGCGCGGGCGTTTACGGGATCGATGCGGCCTCCGAACGCTTCTTCAACAAACATGCGAACCGGCTTTCGCTGATCGAAGCGGCAATGCTGGCAGGCAGTCTGAAAGCGCCCGCCAAATACAATCCGCTGGCCAACGCCGATGCCTCCGCCGAGCGCGCCAAGGTGGTGCTGGGCGCGATGGCGGATGCAGGTTTCATCAATGGCGCGCAATTGGCGGACGCCGAAGCTACGCGGCCGCGCGTGGTGCGCAATTGGGGTACGCCGAGTTCGGGCTATTTCGTGGACTGGGTGCTGGCGCATCTGTCCGAAGAGATCGGCGACACGGACGAGCCGGTGATCGTGGAGACCACGCTCGATCTCGACCAGCAGGAAAAAGCCGAGCGCGCGGTGCGGGCCTCACTCGCACAGCAAGGCGTGCAGATGAATGCGGGTGAGGCGGCGCTGGTGGCGATGACGCCCGATGGCGAAATCCGCGCGATGGTGGGCGGACGCTCCTATTCCGAAACGCCGTTCAATCGCGCGACGGATGCGTGGCGGCAGCCGGGATCTTCGTTCAAGCCGTTCGTTTATCTGGCGGCGTTCGAGCACGGCTACAACGCCGACTCGCTGATGCGCGATGGGCCGGTGACCATCGGCAGGAAATGGCATCCACGAAATTACGAAGGCCGCTACGAAGGCGAGATCACGTTGACGCGCGCGTTCGCCAAATCGTCCAACGTGGTGGCGGCACAGTTGGCTTATGCGGTGGGGCCGCGTGCGGTGGTGGACACGGCCCATCGCGTGGGCATCGAATCCAATCTGGTGGCGATGCCTTCGATTGCGCTTGGCACATCCGTCGTCACGCCACTGGAGATGACGCAAGCCTATGCGGCATTTGCCAATGGGGGAATGCGCGTGAACGCGTTCGGCGTGACGCGCATCCGCACCAAATCGGGCAAGGTCCTGTTTCAGCGGCGCGGCACGGGATTGGGCCGCGTGATGTCACCGGAGAATGCGGCGGCTGTCACGCGCCTGATGACCGAAGTGGTGGCAAGCGGCACCGGCAAAGCGGCCAAACTCGACGGACGCGACGATGCGGGCAAGACCGGCACGACGCAGGATTTCCGCGATGCGTGGTTCATCGGCTTCAGCGCGGATTATGTTTGCGGCGTGTGGTTCGGCAATGACGATTCATCCGCGATGAAACATGTGACGGGCGGAACGCTGCCCGCGCATCTGTTCAAGACATTCATGGACGATGCAGAGCAGGGATTGCCGGCGCGCCCGCTCACCGGGTTGACGGTGGTCGCAACGGCGGCCCCGGCCGAGACGATTGCGACCGCGCCCGTCACAACTCTACCCGCGCCCGAGGTTGCACCGGCGCCGCAACAACAGCCGGCACCGGCCGTTGCGGAAACCAAGAGCGACAAGCCCGAGAGCTTCGACAACATTCTCGACAAGCTGTTCGGCGGAACCTGACGGAACGGTTTGGGTTCCGCGACGTTTTTGTTTTGCTATGGGTAGAGTCATCGGACTGCACGCCCGCGTCGCGGGCCCGCATTACCAATCCAAATCGCTACGGTTTGGCAGCGAGTGGAAAACGCACTGCGTAGCGGAAGATTTTCTCGAATTCAGTGAATATGGACGCGATCACGGCTATCCGCATGGATCGTGGCTATTGTTGAGCATCGCGCTCGGCGCGCTGATGTGGCTGACGCTGGCGGCGGTGGTTCTATAGCCTCTCCCTTTGGGAAGATTTGCACGCGGAGACGCGGAGGTCGCGGAGCTGAACGTCTCTTCCGCGGTCTCCGCGTCTCCGCGTGAACCGTTTGGACAACCCAACCTGGGTGGCAATGATGGTAATAGCGATAAAATAATTATTTCACGCCGTGCGGCGCGTAGCGATGCAGGCTTGTGCCGTGCTGGGCGAGCCAGCGCTGGGCGCGTTCGCGGTTTTCCACCATGCTGTCCACCAGGCGCCAGAAGCGCGGGGCGTGATTCATTTCGCGCAAGTGAGCGACTTCGTGCGCGACCACATAATCGAGCACCAAGGGCGGCGCCATGATGAGGCGCCAGGAAAAGGAGAGAATGCGCCCCGACGAGCAGGAGCCCCAGCGGGTGGCAGTGTCGCGCACAGTGATGCGCTTGGGGCGCACGCCGATCATCTCCGCATAAAACATCGCGTGCTGGTCGAGCGATTTGCGGGCTTCGCGTTTGAGGAAATCGAAGACGCGGCGTTCGGTGTGTTCGCCCCAGCCGGAGACGCGGATGACGGGTTCTTCTTCGGAACGATCCACCCAGACCGGGCGGTTTCTGGTTTCGCCGCGGCGGATGACATGCATCTCGCCGCGCAAGGGAATGCGCGCACCCAATTCGAAATCGACCGGGCGCGGCACGTTTTTCAGGCGGCGCGCAATCCAATCCGATTCGGTGCGGGCGAAATCGAGCGCTTCGCTGAGCGAACTGCGCGAGGGCGCAACAACGGTGACTTCGCCGGTTGAGGGATGGACCTTGACGATGAGCCTTCGGGCGCGGCGGTTGAGCTGAAGCGTGACTTCGACCGGTCTTCCATCGATGCGCAGAAGCGCGCGCCGCGCCATATCGCGACGCTTACTTGCTTTGCGCGGGCGAGCCCTACGCATTCGTCAAAGACCCCCACCTTGCCGAGCCCGCTTTCGCGCGCGACAGTGACTATCCAATGACCGATGTGCCCCGATTCCACCTCGCCTTTCCCGTTCGCGATCTTTCCGAAGCGCGCACGTTTTACGGCGTTTTATTGGAATGCAACGAGGGCCGATCCTCTGCCGATTGGGTCGATTTCGACTTTTTCGGACATCAAATCGTGGCCCATTTAAGCGCGGGTTTTGGACTTGCGGAAGAGCATAATTTCGTCGACGGCGAGAAGATTCCGGTCCGGCATTTCGGGATCATTCTTGACACGGAGAAATGGCGGAATCTGGCGGCCAAACTGAAGGCGGCGGGCGTGCCCTTCCTGGTCGAGCCGGGGGTGCGGTTCGAAGGACAGCCCGGCGAGCAGGCCACCTTCTTCGTTGCCGATCCGAGCGGAAATGCGCTGGAATTCAAGGCGTTCGCGCGGCAGGAGCAGATCTTTGAGCGATGAGTTTCCGCCCGCTTTGGCCCTTCGCCCACCCCTGCCGCTTTTGGTCGCATTCGCGGGCGGGGCGCTGTCGCTGGCGCTGATTTTGGGGGCGCTGGGGTTCCAATATCTGGGCGGCTATCCGCCTTGCGAAATCTGCCACTGGCAGCGCTGGCCGCACATCGCCTCCGCCATTATCGGGTTGGGCGGATGGGGGCTGATGCAGGCCCGCGTGATCGACCGCAAATGGGATGCGGGGATTGCATGGCTGGTCGTGCTTTGCATCGCCATCTCGGGCGCCATCGGGGTCTATCATGCCGGCATCGAATGGCATTGGTGGAAGGGGCCGCAACATTGCACGGGGCCGCGCTTCGAATTCACCGGCACCATCGATTTCAACGCGCATGTCGTGATGTGCGACATCGCGGCGTGGCGGCTCTTCGGAATCTCGATGGCGGGATATAATGCGATGATCTCGCTTCTGGCCGCCGCATTGGGCGCAGCCGGTTTGATAAGGCATAAGGGATGAGCGCCACACGACGCACACGACCCGAAGCACCGGGTTCGCAGATCGCGCGCGACACCGAAGCGATGATCCGTGTCGATCACGCGGGCGAATATGGCGCGGTGCGGATTTACGAAGGCCAGCTCGCGGTGATGCGCACGCGCCCCGAATCGCGCGGTGCCGCGGAAGCCATTGCGCATATGGCAGCGCAGGAAGAAAAACATCTCAAGGCGTTCGACAAGCTCGTCAACGAGCGTCATGTGCGGCCGACGGCGCTGGAGCCGGTTTGGCGCGTGGCGGGATTTGCTCTGGGCGCGGCAACCGCGCTGATGGGCGAGAAGACGGCGATGGCTTGCACCGCGGCTGTCGAACAGGTGATCGACGAGCATTATGCCAAGCAGGTGGAACAGCTCGACGACGATCCGGAATTGAAAAAGACGCTGGCGGAATTCCGCGCCGATGAAATCGCCCATCGCGACACGGCGTTCGAATATGGCGCGGAGATGGCGCCGGGATACCGGCTGCTGAGCGAGGCGATCAAGACCGGTTGCCGGCTCGCGATCAAATTGTCCGAGCGGATATGAGCGAGGAACGCTTCGAACGGCTGCAGAAAGCCTCCAACCCGCGGCGGGCGACGCAGGACGATGCGGGCACGCTGTCGCGGCTGTTTGCGGCGGCGTTCCTGAACGATCCGGTATTCGACTGGATCGCGCGGCCGGGGCCGAAACGCGCGGCAGGGCTGGAACGGTTTTTCTATTGGCTGTTGCAGGTGCGCGCGATTCCGTTCGGCGAAGTGTGGATGGCCGATGACGGCTCGACCGCCACGGCATGGTTGCCGCCCGGTACGCCGGCGAGCCCCGGCGGGTTGATGGAACAGATCAAACTGCTGCCATTGTTCGTGCGGCTGTGCGGCTTTCCGAGATTGGGACGCGGATCGGCGATGGCCGATGCGATGGAAAAACATCATCCGCATGACGATCACTTTTATCTCGCGTTCGTCGGTGTCGCGCCGCGCTTTCAGGGGATGGGTTTGGGATCGGCGATCCTGGAAGCCACGCTCAGGCGCATCGACGGAACGCACACGCCGGCTTATCTCGAAAATTCCAACCCGAAGAACACGCGGCTTTACGAACGTGCGGGTTTCGTGACGCAGAAGAACATCTCGCCCAATGGCGCGCCGCCTTTGATGGCGATGTGGCGCGATCCGCGTTGATGCTTGCCGGGAAATAAATCACGCGGAGGCGCGGAGAACGCGGAGCTGTGTTTTTTCTCCGCGCCTCCGCGTGCGGATATTCGTTGCGCGGAATCGGCCCGCATGCGCGGGCCAAGAAGACGCACTAAGGTTCCAGCTCGCTATCCCAATACAAAAAGTCGGCCCAGCTTTCGTGGAGATAGTTGGGCGGGAATTTGCGGCCGTGGTTGCGCAGTTCGGTGACCGTCGGCTTATGCGGGCGGTTGCGCGGGTGCATGTTGATGTGTTGCGGCAGGCGGCCGCCTTTCAACAGATTGCAGGGGGCACACGCCGTGACGACGTTTTCCCATGTCGTGCGGCCGCCGCGCGAACGCGGGATGACGTGATCGAAGGTGAGATCTTCGGGATCGCCGCAATACTGGCATTCGAAACGATCGCGCAGGAACACGTTGAACCGGGTGAAGGCGGGATTGCGCGCGGGCCTGACATAGGTTTTGAGCGAGACGACCGAGGGCAGCTTCATCTCGAAGCTGGGGGAATGAACCTTGCGGTCGTATTCGGCCAGGATGTTCACCCGTTCGAGGAACACGGCCTTGATCGTGTCCTGCCAGGACCACAGCGAAAGCGGATAATAGCTCAGCGGACGGTAATCCGCGTTGAGCACAAGGGCCGGGCAGTTATCGGGCAACCGCGCGGCTAACATGACGAATATCCTGTGAAGGCTCGACCTCCATCCGGTTATTCAGGCGTCCGGGCGGCGAACTTTACGGGGAAAGCCGTTCCCCGCACAAGAATCACTGCCCAAGTCGAGAATAGGCGAAAAAACGTGACGCCTAGAAGACGTTAGCTTAAGGCGCAGGAGATTTCGGCCGGACGGGCCAGAAGGCCGCGGAAGGCCATGGCGAGGAAGTTGCCGCCAAGCGAAAGGCCATCAGGAGCGATGGCGTGGCCGACACCGCCGGAGATATGCCACTGCACGCTGGCGCCCGCGTGGCCCAACGCGCCCGCCGACATGAAAAGCGCCTGTGCAGGGATCATGGGATCGGCATCGCCATGGATGAGCATGATCGGCGGCGCATCGGGGCCCACGGGCTCTTGGGTTTCGGCACCGGCCAGAAGGCCCGAATAGCCGACGATCGCCGCGGGCTTCACGGCGCGGCGCAAACCGACATGCAGCGACATCATGGTGCCCTGGCTGAAACCGACAAGCGCGAGACGTTCCGGCGGAAGTTCGAGGCGCTGGAGTTCGCCATCGAGAAAAGCGTTGAGTGTGTCGGCAGCGCTTTCGACACCTTTGAGCATTTCGGTCGGATCGAGGCGGGTGATGGGAAACCACTGGAACCCCATCGGCGCTCCGGCGCAGGGTTGCGGCGCGTTGGGCGCCACGAACGCAACCGTCGGCAACAGCCGCTGCCAATGCGGCGCAAGACCGATGAGATCGTTTCCATCCGCGCCATAGCCATGACACAGCACGACAAGATGCGTGGCTGGCCCGCGCGCGGGCGGAAGGCGGGGTCCGGAAAGCGGACGCAACACCATTACGATTTTCCTTTTTTCTTTTTCTCCGCCCTTGCGCGGGCTTCGGCTTCGCGTTTTTCGCGGCGGATGCCGTCTTCGTGGATCCAGAGGGCGCGGGCGGCGATGGTGCGATAGGGGCGCCAGGATTTGGAAAGTTTTTCCATCGCCTTTTCGTTTGGGCGTTTCTTCAATTTCAGTGCACGCGCGACGGCGGCTTGCAACGCTACGTCGCCGACGGGCCAGATGTCGGCGCGGCCCAGCGACGACATCAGATAGATGTCGGCTGTCCACGGGCCGATGCCTTTGATGGCCGTGAGATGCGTGCGTGCGTCTTCATCGGCCATATGGCGGATGCGTTTCAGATCGAGCGTGCCGTCGAGGATCGCGCCCGCGATGGATTTCATGTGCTTCTGCTTGGGCGCGGAGAGACCGCAGGCGCGCAAGATTTCCGCATCGGTGGCGATCAGGGTAGCGGGGTCGAAGGGGACGACCTTCTGTTTGACGCGGCCGAAGATCGTGTCTGCCGCCGCCGTGGACAATTGCTGGCTCACCACGATTTCGACCAGCGCCTCGAAACCATGCTGGCGGCGGTGGCGATGGGGCGGCTTTCCGGCGCGTTCGATGACGGCGTGCAGGCGCTTGTCGGCAGCGATGAGGGCTGCGACCGCGCGATCGAGATCGGCTGGCGTGGCGATGCGGTGCGGTTTCGGCATGGGCCCGAAAAATGCTAGCTCAGGCGTATGATTGTCACGCGCTTTGCGCCAAGTCCAACCGGTTTGCTGCATCTGGGCCATGCGTTTGCCGCGTGCACGGCGGCAGATGCTGGCGAGCGGTTTCTGTTGCGGATCGAGGACATCGACACGACGCGGGTGCGCGAGGAGTTCGTCGACGCGATCTACGAAGACCTTTCGTGGCTGGGCTTGCGATGGGAGGAGCCGGTGCTGCGGCAATCTTCGCGGTTCAATGCCTATCGCACGGCGCTTGCGAAACTCGATGAGCAGGAATTGCTCTATCCGTGCTTCTGCACGCGAAAGGAAATCGCGGAAGAGATTGCGCGCGCCAGCGAGGCGCCGCACGGACCGGAAGGGCCGCTTTATCCGGGAACATGCCGCCATCTTTCGGCGGACGAACGCGCGGCGCGGATGGAATCGGGCGCGTCTTATGCGTTGCGGCTGGATGGGAAAAAGGCGGCGCGCGTTGCAGGGGCTTTGACGTTTGCCGAGCATGACAAGATGGTTGCGGTTGAGCCGTTGCTGTTTGGCGATGTGGTTCTGGCGCGCAAGGAGACGCCCGCGTCCTATCATCTGGCTGCTGTGGTGGACGATGCGTTTCAGGGCGTGACGTTGGTGACGCGGGGAAGCGATCTTTTGCCGGCCACCCATGTGCAGCGGGTTTTGCAGGCGCTGCTCGGATTGCCCGAACCGGCCTATGCGCATCATCGACTGATACTCGATGCCGAAGGGCGCAAATTTTCCAAGCGGGACAAGGCGGTGACGCTTCGTGCCCTGCGCGAGGCGGGACAGACGCCGGGCGATATTCGCGCGATGATCGGTCTCTGACCGGAATGTGACTGGCACCGTTCGGCGCGGCGCGGCAGACTTCGCGCGGGCCAAACGGGAGATCGTCATGCTTGGAAAAATCGTTGTCGGCATTGCGTTGCTTGCTTCAACGGTCGCGCTTGCGGGGCCGAAGGAAGATATGATGGCGGCGGATCGCGCGTTCGCGAAGATGTCGCTGGAGAAGGGCGCGCATGCGGCCTTTCTGGCTTACATGACGGACGACGTGCGGTTGTTCGACAGCGATCATCCGCCGATCGTCGGCAGACGCGCGGCCGAGGCTTACTACGCGAAGAACCCAGATCCGAAGGGTTCGACGCTCGACTGGACGCCGGTGGAAGCGATGGCCTCCGATGCGGGCGATTTCGGATATACGCGCGGGACATGGGTGTTTGCCGCGAAGGATGAGAAGGGCAAGGACATCAAGGTAACCGGGTATTACGTGACCGGATGGAAGCGGCAGGCGGACGGGAAATACAAGTTCAATCTGGATATCGGCGGGGCGGATAAGCCGGCGCAATGAAAGATTGCTATGACTGGTCTATTGGGATGCGCTGAAGGCCCACCTTCAATCGCGAAAGCGGATCGCCAACGACGCGCCAGATAATATTGAAGTCCACCAAGAAATACCCGTGCGCTATCTTGTGGCGCATGGAAATCACGTCGACCCATTCGATATCTGGATATTTGGCCTGAATGTCGGACGGAACGTTTCTTGCCGCTTCACCGATCACATGCAGAGTCAGAACCACAGCATCCACGGTCTTTCGGTCGGCGACGAACTGTTCGAATGTCATACCGGCGACGTAGGACTGCGCGCGCTCGATATACTCCAGCATATCGGCGATCCGTAGACGCCATTCACGAGTAGGCATAAACCGCTTCGCCGAGAATGCGATCTTTCAACCTGGGATGAAGGCCTGTCTTCGTCACCAGATCGACCTTCAGGCCCAGCTTTTCCGAAAGCAGCCTTTCCATCCGCACGAATTGCAGCAGATCGGGGTATTCGGAAAACTCAACCATCACGTCGATATCGCTTTTCGGGCCGGCCTGATCGCGCGCGACAGAGCCGAAAACCGCGATAGCCCGGACGTGGTAACTATCCAGGAACGGCTTTAGAGAGCGCAGTTTCTCAAGGGCTTCGGTCCGTAACATCGGCAAAGCCTAGCACAATCCGCTACGCCTTTTAAGAGGTGGCCAGCCCCACGATATCGCGCATGATCGTGTTGAGGTCGTAGTCTTTGGGGCTGAAGACGGCGCTGACGCCGGATTTCTTCAACACCTCTTCGTCTTCGGGCGGGATGATGCCGCCGGCGACGACTTTTACGTCGTTCAAACCGGCGGATTTCAACTTCGAGACGACTTCTGCTGCGAGTGGAACGTGGCTGCCGGAAAGGATCGACAGACCCACGACGTGGGGATGCTGTTCTTTGGCGGCTTTCACGATCTCGTCGGGCGAGAAGCGGATGCCGTTGTAGATCACGCTCATGCCGGCATCGCGGGCGCGGATGGCGATTTGTTCCGCGCCGTTCGAATGTCCGTCGAGGCCGGGCTTGGCGACCAGGAACGTCAGCTTGCGGCCCAGTTTCTTGGATGCCGCTTCCACTTCGTCGCGCAACGCCATGATGCGTTCGTCGTTACGCGATGGCGCGGTGGCGGCGACGCCCGTGGGTGCGCGGTATTCGCCGAAAGCTTTGCGAAGCGTTCCAGCCCATTCGCCCGTTGTGACGCCGGCTTTGGCGCAGGCGATAGAGGGCGGCATGATGTTGGAGCCATCTTTGGCGGCGCGTTCGAGTGCGGCCAGCGTTTCGGCCACTTTCGCGTCGTCGCGTTGGGCACGCCAGGCTTGCAATCGTTTGATCTGGTCGCGCTCGGCGGATTCATCCACCACCACGAAATTGGAATTGCCGGACGTCAGCGGCGAGGGTTCGGTTTCGGTGTATTTGTTGACGCCGACGCGGATTTCCTCGCCGGTCTCGATGGCTTCGACGCGCGCTGCGTTGGACCGCACCAGGCGTTCCTTCATGTATTCGAGCGCACCTTGCGAGGACGCGCCGCCCATCGCTTCGATGCGGGCGATTTCCTGTTTGATCTGGTCGGTTAGCGCCGCGACCTTTTCTTCAATCACCTTCGAGCCGTCGAAAATGTCTTCATATTCCAGCATGTCGGTTTCGTAAGCGCCGATTTGTTGCAGGCGCAGCGACCATTGCTGATCCCAGGGACGCGGAAGACCCAAGGCTTCGTTCCAGGCAGGCAATTGCACCGCGCGGGCGCGTGCGTTTTTCGACAGCGTCACGCCCAGCATCGCGAACAGGATACGGTAGACGTTGTTTTCCGGCTGCGGCTCGGTGAGGCCCAGCGAATTCACCTGCACGCCGTAACGGAACAGACGGTATTTGGGATCGGTGACGCCGTAGCGTTCGCGGGTAATCTCGTCCCACAGATTGCCCATCGCGCGCAGCTTGCAGATTTCGGTGATGAACTTCACGCCGGAATTGACGAAGAAGCTCATGCGGCCGACGGCTTTGGGGAATTCCTTTTCGGGGATAGCGCCGCGTTTCTTGGCGGCATCCAGAACGGTGATGGCAGTCGCCAATGCAAACGCCGCTTCTTCCACGGCGTCGGCACCTGCCTCCTGCAGATGATAGGAGCAGAGATTGATCGGATTCCACTTCGGCAGTTCGGCGGTGGTGAAGGCAATGGTGTCACTGGTCAGGCGCATCGCGGGGCCGGGCGGGAAGATATAGGTGCCGCGGGCGAGGTATTCCTTGATGATGTCGTTCTGGGTGGTGCCTTGCAGGCTTGCGCGCGGCGCGCCCTGTTCGTCGGCGACGGCGACATAGAGCGCGAGCAGCCAGGCGGCGGGCGCGTTGATCGTCATCGAGGTGTTCATCTGGGCGAGCGGGATGCCGTCGAACAGCGCGCGCATGTCGCCCAGATGGGAGATCGGCACGCCGACCTTGCCGACTTCGCCTTTCGACAGCGGATGGTCGCTGTCGTAGCCCGTCTGGGTGGGGAGATCGAAGGCAACCGAGAGGCCCGTCTGACCCTTGGCCAGATTGGTGCGGTAGAGCGCGTTCGAGGCTTGCGCGCTCGAATGGCCCGCATAGGTGCGGAAGATCCAGGGCTTGTCGCGATGTGCGGCGTCGGTCGTCATGTCTGTCGTTCTACCCCCCGGTTGAGGCGCGCATAAAAGCCGCGTTTTCGTTGCAGCGCAACATCGAAGGGTTAACCGGTTTGGCCTCGCGGTGCTAGAACGGCGGGGCAGCAACAACCTTGGCGATCCATGCAGCGTCTCATTTTCGCGGCCCTTTTTGTGGCCGGCCTTGCCCCTGCGGCTTTTGCCGCTACCCCGGAAGAAACGTGGAAGAAGGAGATCGCGGAGGGCAATTACGCCTGGGCGAAGGCGCCGCACGCAATCCTGAAAATCCAGGATGCGGCCTATCTGGGCGAGGGGCAGGCGGCGACTCTTGTCGGCACAAAGGGCAAGCCCGATAGCTGGCATTGGATGAGCGGCGAGAAGAAGGGCGCGCTGGTAGCGCGTTATGCGCACGGCACCGCCACTATCGTGAAGGACGGCAGGACGTTCGACTTCGCGGCAATCGGCAAAGGCATTCCCATCGACAAGGACGTGGAGGTTATCGGCGCACCAACGCAAGTGAGTGCAGGCGTGATGGGCGCGCGCATCATGGTGTTCAATCAACAAGCGAAGGCCGCCAAGCAATTCACCGGTGTCGATGAATATCCTTACGATCCGGCGTATCGGGTTGTTGCGAAATTCGTGGCCGATCCCAAGCGCACCGCGCGTGTGTTCCGCACCTCGCGTGGAACCGACAAACAGTTTTTTCACGCAGGAGATGCGCTTTTCACGCTGAAGGGAAAGGCGATCAAACTGCCGCTTTATACCGATGACCGGAAGAAAATCGAAAGTATGTCGGCGTTCTTCATGGACGGGCTGACGAATATCGAAACTTATGGCGCGGGGCGATATGTCGATGCCGAAGCGTTCGGCGCGTTTCCGCCAAAGACGATCACGATAGATTTCAACTTTGCCTACAATCCCAATTGCGCGCGTTCGCCGTTCTTCACCTGTCCGGTGGCGACGGATGACATCGCGCTTGCCATCCGCGCGGGCGAACGCGATCCGCACAAGAAACATTCGTGAAGAAGAAAGCCTTCCCGACCGCGAAGGAGCGCAATGAGCAGCAGCGCGCGCAGGCCAAGCGCGCAGCACTCAATGCGCTCAGGCGGGCGCGGAAGGCGGCAGAGAAAAGCGGCGTGAAGCTTTCGGAGTGGGAAGGGGATTTTCTGGGATCGGTGGAGGGGCGTGTCGAAAAATATGGCCGCGCCTTTGGCGATCCCGAGAAGGGCGCGCCCGGAACCTCGCTTTCCATCCGGCAGGCGGTGAAGCTGAAGGAAATCGCCGGCAAGGCGACGGGCAAGAAAAAGCCGTGGCAACGCAGCAAAAATAGCTTCCAACGCAATTAAATTGCCGCAAAGCCTGCGGCGTTGTTAGCAATAACGCTGAATCCTGTTGCAATGCAGCACAGAGCGAGCCTTAATCCCGCGCCAAATCGGCCGGATCACCACGGCCCGGGGGACAAAGCGGGAGAGTATCGACATGGCGTCATCGGCAGAGGCGAAGCCTTCGCTCGAAGTCTACAAGGATCTTTACGACATCGGCGAAATCCCGCCGCTCGGTCACGTGCCGAAGAACATGCACGCATGGACCATCCGGCAGGAACGCCATGGGCCGCCGGAGCAATCGTTCCAGCTTGAAGTCGTTCCGACCTGGTCGCTCGACAGCCACGACGTGCTCGTGCTCGTGATGGCGGCGGGCGTGAATTACAACGGCGTGTGGGCGGGCCTCGGCACGCCGGTGTCGCCGATCGACGGACACAAAAATCCCTATCACATCGCGGGCTCCGATGCGTCCGGCATCGTGTGGGCCGTGGGTTCGAAGGTCACGCGCTGGAAAGTGGGCGATGAAGTCGTCGTGCACTGCAATCAGGACGACGGCGACGACGAGGAATGCAATGGCGGCGATCCGATGTTCTCGCCGAGCCAGCGCATCTGGGGTTACGAGACGCCGGATGGATCGTTCGCGCAGTTCTGCCGCGTGCAGGATCGCCAGCTCATGGAACGTCCGCGTCACCTGACGTGGGAAGAAGCGGCTTGCTACACGCTCACGCTCGCCACGACCTATCGCATGTTCTTCGGCCATCGTCCGCATATCCTGCGCCCCGGCCACAACGTGCTGATCTGGGGTGCGTCGGGCGGATTGGGCTCGTTTGCCGTACAACTTTGCGCGGTGTCGGGTGCGAACGCGATCGGCGTGATTTCCGACGAGACCAAGCGGGAATTCGTTTTGTCGCTGGGTGCGAAGGGCGTCATCAACCGTAAGGATTTCAAATGCTGGGGGCAGATGCCGCCCGTGGGTACGCCTGAATACGACACATGGCTGAAGGAAGCACGCAAGTTCGGCAAGGCGATCTGGGAAGTCACGGGCAAGGGCAACGACGTCGACATGGTGTTCGAGCATCCGGGCGAATCGACCTTTCCGGTCTCGTGCCTGGTCGTGAAGCGCGGCGGCATGGTTGTGTTCTGCGCCGGCACCACCGGTTACAACATCACCTTCGATGCGCGTTACGTGTGGATGCGCCAGAAGCGCATTCAGGGTTCGCACTTCGCCAACCTGATGCAGGCGAGCCAGGCCAACCGACTGGTCGTCGAACGCCGCATCGACCCGTGCATGTCGGAAGTTCTGCCGTGGATGGACATTCCCCGCGCGCACACGAAGATGTGGAAGAACGAGCATCTGCCGGGTAACATGGCGGTGCTGGTCAATGCCCAGAAGCCGGGTCTTCGGACGTTCGAAGACGTGCTGGAAGGCAGCGGCAAGTAGAGTTTGTTGCGTACTTATGTTGCGTATTTACGTTTCGCGTTTCCGACGGGAAGGGGAGATACGCAAATGAGCGTTATGGCGCATACGGTTCTTCGTTCGGCGGTGATCTCGGCGTTGCTCGTGGCGACGCCGGCTTTGGCCGACGGGGTGACCATCACCGACAAGGATGCGGGCAAGACGATTTCGGTCGCATCCGGCCAACCGCTGACGGTGCGGCTGCCGGGCTTTCGCGGCCAAGGCTATTGGCGGCTGGACAGTGACCTGACGCCGGAACTTTCGCTCTCGGGCCGCACCACCGAATCGGTGCTGGTGCCGGATGCGCCGGAGACCACCATCTTCTCCTTCGCCACACGCACGCCGGGAACGGTGACGCTGAAGGCAAGCTACGTGAAGAACGGGACGGCGGCACCAGACAACAGCTTCTCGGTGCTGGTGACGGTTTCGCAGTCCTGAACGTCTCCCTCTCCCCCTTGGGGGAG
>DATKJT010000072.1:0-9261 GCA_035543495.1 Rhizomicrobium sp.
TTATACAGTTCGAAGACTGTGTCACGAAGGGTTTGTAGAGAACCCAGCCCGGTCGACCTGCGGTGCGATCCATCAGATCGACAGAATTGGAACCGTCTGCAAGCCGCGTATTTTCATAGCCACCGGCAAAATGAAATTTGAGACCCGGCCTTGGTTCATAAGTTGCTTCCAACTCTGCTCCTTTTACCTTCGCGTCAAAGTTCAAGTTGATCGAAGTGCGGTCGACGATTTCGGAGATTTGATATCCCTTATAGTCGTAGAAGAAGACGTTACCGTTTATGGTCAGTGCGCCATCGAGAAGCGTATTCTTGGTTCCGAGTTCGAAAGCATTCACGTACTCCGGGGCGAATGTCAGAGGGTGCACCGGTATACCGCTCACGCCGGCACCGTAAGCAAACAACACTGCTCCGGGCGGGTTAGCGCCGCCCGCTTTGTAACCGCGCGCATAAGAGCCATAAACGAGCGTTTGATCGGTAAAATCGAGCTTCGGCGTCCAATTCGCCGCGAAACGGCCGGTGAACTTCTCCCAGTCTTGATCAACTACGCCGGTGCTTGGATAACCGTAGCCCGCAACCAATAGTTCACTGGGAATAAATGTGAAGTGTTTTTGGTCGTCGGTCCATCGCAGTCCGCCGGTCAACTTCAGATCGTCTAGGAGGTTGTAATATACTTCTCCGAAGCCGGCATAAGAATTTAACGCGTACGGGTTGCGACTGAGAAAGTAATTGTGTCCCTCGGCATCAATCGTGGCCAATGGTGAGGGATCGATCGAATAGCAAGATTCTGTCGGAACTCCGGCGCCGTCTGCGGGGTTGCTATATTGATAACCTCCTTCTCCACCATTTATGTGGCCGTATCGGAGGCAATTGCTGTTGTCGGATACGCCCGGCACCCAGACATTTAATTGATTGGGACGAGATGCGGCAGCACCTCCAAAACTTGCTGCAAACAGCGTCAACGTGTTGGCGAAGACATAATAGTCTTCCACCGTTTCGTAGTGCATATAGTTTCCCCCAGCACTGAAATTAAGTGGCCCGCTGAAATTGGAAGCAAACCGAAATTCCTGGCTCAACTGCCAGGCATGTTCACGGGAGATATCCTGAGCAACGAGGCGGTTGCTGCACCCCAACTGCGGGTCGCAGAAAACACCGTCAGGACTTATGAGGCTATCCAGATAGCCTCCGCCTTGTATGGGAACAAAAATTCCAGGCGATGTGTTGAACCGATTGTAGTCTTCCGTAGACCAAAGTGAATCCTTATTAAATCCAGTCTGAGACGTAAGCGTTAAAGCGGGAGTAACGCTGTAATCTGCGTTAAGTTCGATCGTATCGTTCTTCGCACGATAAATGGGATTAATTTGTGTCTCGATGACGCGGAGATTGGGGGATTGCATTGTGTTGGCATATGGATCGCTGATCCTAACGCCGCCACTCACCCAGCCAGCCACGACGTAAGGCAGCGAGTATCCATATGGCACTTCGAAAGACTCTGGAGAATACAAAGATGCAGGCAGGCATCCCTGACTTAAATAGCCCGTGGTCACCAAAAATGCCTGGATGACCGGGCCTCCGCCAAGTTCGCCGGGCACTGGAACGTGTGTCCCCAGAATACTTGATAAACCCGGGTCAGTCTTGCAGAGCTGCTTCGATGTGCGCATGCGATCGTCGTCTTCGGAGAAATGTTCCCAGACAAGCGTCGCTTTCAGGTTGGCAAACGGCTTCCAGCCAATCGAGAAACGGCTGGACCACAAGTCACGACCATCGACATGATCGTCTGTTAGGGCGTTCAGCGTGTATCCCTGCCGCTTGGTCCATTCGCCAGCAAGCCGAATATCTACGCGATCGTCCAGGATGGGCAGATTGACCATGCCTTCGAACCGGCGATTCTTATAGTTGCCGATATCGCCGGACGCCATTGCCTCGAACTGGTCGGTTGGCTTGGCTGTCACGAGGTTCACCACACCTGCCGTGGCGTTACGGCCGTAGAGCGTACCCTGCGGGCCGCGTAGAATTTCGGCCTGGCCGATGTCGTAGAATTCCTGTTCGAAGAAGTGGTTCCGGATGAAGGGAATATCGTTCAACGCCACGGCGACCGCTGGATCGGTCGTCACAGAGATGGCTTGCGTGCCGATGCCGCGAATCTGGATGCTGTAGCCGGTAAAGTTCGTCTTCGTGAAAGTCAGGTTTGGTACCTGCTTTACGAGATCGGGGCCGCCAGCGGTTTGCGTGGTGGTCAATTGCTCCTGCGAAAGCGCGGTGATCGCAATCGGTATACTCTGCACGTCTGCGCCGCCCAGTTTCGAAGACGTCACCGTCACCGTTTCCACCGCGGCCCGCGGAGCGGAGGCTTGCGCGATCTGGATGGGTGAGATTTCGTTGGCTTCGCTGCGCTGTCCGCCCCGCACCACGATCAGCGCGCCGCCCTGATGCTGCGTGTGGAAGCCGGTGCCGGAAAGGATGTCGGCAAGTGCCGCGTCGGAGGAAACGTTACCATGCGCGCCGCGAGTATAAACGCCCTTCACCGCGTCCTCGCTATAGACAAGCGCAATACCAGCCTGATGCGCATAGGCATCCAGAGCCGCCTTCAAGTCGCCGCCGGGCACATCGAAACCCGCAGCGTAGGCCGGGACAGCGGCCGTTGCTGCCAGAAGTGCGATTTTCAGTTTTGTAAGCCGTGTCATTGTTCCCCCTGCTTCGCCGCGCGATTGCTTGGCGCTTCTTCCTCAGCGCGAAATCACGATTTCGTTGCCCCGGTCTTCCACGCGTAACCCAAAAAGAACGCGCGCCGCCGCCGTTACTTCTTCCACGCCGGATGTCGGGAAGGTGCCGCCGATCTTCGCTTTGGCAGCATCGGCGTCGGCAACGACAAGTTTCTTGGTGTTGTAGCGGTTCAGTTCAGCCGCCACATCGGCGAGCGGTGTCTGGCTGAACACCAGCATGCCGCGTTGCCAGGCAAGCGAATTGGCGATCTCCCGCTCAGGCTTCTTGGTCACCACCAGCGAATGAGGAGATGCCACTGCCATATCGCCCGCCTTCAAGGTGGCCGATTGGGCGTTCGCAGACTCCAGGCGAGCACTTCCCTCAAGAACAGCTACTTCGACACGCGCGCCTTGTTCACGAACCATGAACTGGGTGCCGATATCGGTGACCCGATGATCGCCCGCAATCACCACAAACGGATGCGCGGCATCGTGCTTGATCTTGAATAAGGCCTCGCCCCGGTCGAGCACTGCAACGCGCCGATTTCCATCTACGCGCGTGCGCAAAGCGCTGTCGGTGTTAAGTTCGATCTGGGAGCCGTCCGCAAGCGATATCGTTTCGTGCACGCCGATGGGCGTCACGTATGAATTCTCTTTCGGCTTTTGCGCGAGCCAAAGCGCTCCGGCACCCACACAGAAGGCAATCAGAGCCACCGCCGCCCGCATGTGGAGCCAGCGGTTTCGGATTTCCGGCGCTACTCGCGGGACTTCGGACAGTGGCCGATTGAGAGCAGCCAGACGCTCGGTACGCGACCACGCTGCCTCCAGCCGAAGATAGGTGACAAGGTGCAACGGATTTTCGGCCAGCCAGGCATCGAGTTCGGCCTGATCTTTTTCGCTCCAGTCCCAGAACTGGCGGCGCTGAATCCAATCCGCCGCAGCCTGTGCTGTGGCGCGGGCGGGCGATAGCGTTTGATCGCAGGATTCGGTCACGATTTGCGCTCCTGCGGCGGCACTTCCCCAGTCAGGATGTCGGCGAGGGCCAGGATGCCGTTGGCTAGGTGCGCGGAAACCGTTGCCGTACCAATGCCCATGCGCTTGGCGATTTCGCGGCCGTTCAATCCTTCAATACGGCCAAGCACGACGGCCTCGCGCGCACGCGGCGGAAGCTGATCTAGGGCCGCTTGCAGTCGGCGCAACTCATCTCGCGCAATCACGCTGCGGTCTGGCTGCGGCGCGTCGATGGCGATGCCCAACTCGTCGAAATCCGCAACTGCTTCGATGGGCACCACATGCTCGCGGCGGATGCGATCGACCAGAAGATTATGTGCGATCCGAAACACGAAAGGTTTGGCAGGTTGCGGAATTTGTTTCTTCGCCGCTTCGTGAACGCGGACATATACATCCTGCCGGAGATCCTCGATCTCGCTCTGGTTCGGCCATTGCTTTCGCAGGTAGTGCATCAAAAGCGGTTCCAGCGGCAGAACCTCGCGGACAAACCACGCATTGACATCGTTCACGCCAGGAGCCTCCGGGCGATGCGCGCCGTCTTCGCGACTGGTTTCCGTCTGGTCGGCCATTCCCCCGCCAGCCTCAGCCTTTCGAGGGTCAAGTTTACGTTTGCGAGGGCTTAAACGAATGGCGCCGATGAAGATTCGCGTGCACGGACCGAAAAAATCCGAGAAATAAAATTGTCGTTCGGCTATCCCCAATGCCTGTTCGGGTACTGCAACCGACTAATTCTAAATGCAAAAGGCCGATGGGGGCATCCAATGCCAAATGACCTCAGAACGCGCCTTCATTTGCCAATGCTGTAGCAGGCGGTCTCGAGTGTCGATCGGGCATGACAAAACTTCCACAAGAACAAGCGGCAACTTGGAAGACTGGCGGCGTGAAGGATTCTGGAGCGGCTCCGCAATGTCAGTGAGTTGGTGCGCTGGATTTTCTGGCTCGAAGAACGAGCTTCCGAATTGATGTCGGGCCAATATCCGGCCATTGCTGTGAAAGCTCGGGTTTGGGGCGCGTTGGCGCTCCCGGCTATCGTCGAATTTTCGGCCTATTTGAACTTTCGAGCGAACCGTCACTATTCGCAACACGGAATCGGAGCTTAGCGTGCCGTTTGCGTGCCGCGAAAAACAAAGTTCACGTTTTGAGAACGATCAACCCATTGAAATCATTGGTGGACCAACTGGGGTCAAACTGGGCACTGGATTCTCTGCATTTCTAGGCCATAAAAGCAGCTCCGGTAATGGCAAATGTCGCTAATGCGTGGCGTTCTTTCCGACCTCGCACCCGCGTCGGTCGAATATCAATTCTCCCTGGCGACGCTCGATAACATCCGCCCCGTCTTGGCCGCGCCGGGGCTCCAATATGTGAGCCCCCCCGCCGGGCCAGATTTCTAGCTCTTTGGGCCTAAAACGCGATTTTCAACAATTATCGGGTTCTCGGTAAAAACACGCTTGACAATAACGAGACGACCGGTCATCTTACATACATGCCTAGACCCGCGAACCCAGATACCCGCAACAAGCTCCTCGAAAAAGGGGGCGATCTCCTGAGCCGGATCGGCTTCAATGCCACCGGCGTACAGGAAATAACCGCTGCTGCGGGTGTGCCGAAGGGATCGTTCTACAATTACTTTGAGAGCAAGGAAGCGTTCGCCGTGGAAGTGCTGGGCGAATACTGGGGATCGGTCGAAGCGGAGTATGGGCCGCTCTTGCGTGATAAAAAGGCGTCGCCTCTCCACCGCATTACCAACTACTTCCGGGGGCTGGCTGAGTTTCACAAGCGCAACCGTTATGCGTCCGGTTGCCTGATCGGAAACATGGCTCTTGAGGTCACGCCTTCCAGTGCAGACGTGCGTGCAAAACTTGTCACCGTTTACCGCGAATGGGCGGAAGAACTTGCCGATTGTTTGCGGGAAGCGCAGGCAAGCAAGGAACTGTCCTCAGGCAAAGATACAAAGCTGCTTGCTGTTGCTCTTATAGACACTTTCGAAGGCACCGTCATGCGTGCGAAAGTAGAACGCAGCGGAAAGCCCTTCGAGAGTTTTGAAAGGTATGTGTTGTCATGCCTACTTGCCTAAAAGTTTGCGACGTAAATAGACGACTGGTCATCTATTTTTCGAGTGACGGCCTCTCTTAACGCCGAAATAGACCTACCGATTTTCAGAAATCACACGCTGGAATTGCCGCTCCAGCGAGCGATACCCCTCAACCTGCGGCTAACCAAATGGAGAAGTACAATGCCCACAATCACCACTAAGGACGGCGTAAGCATCTACTACAAGGATTGGGGATCGGGTCAGCCGATCGTTTTCAGTCACGGTTGGCCACTGACAGCGGACGACTGGGATGCCCAGATGATGTTCTTCGTTCAGCACGGGTATCGGGTGATCGCCCACGACCGGCGCGGCCATGGCCGTTCCGACCAGCCCAGCACCGGCAATGACATTGACCACTGGGTTGCCGATCTCGCCGCTCTGACTGAACACCTCAATCTGCGCGACGCGATTCATATTGGGCACTCGACAGGTGGCGCTGAGGTGGCTCGCTATGTCGCTCGCCACCAAGATCGCGTCGCGAAGGCGGTGCTGGTCGCCTCACCGACGCCGAACATGTACCAAAACAAGGACAACCCGTCCGGCCAAAAGCCGGAGTGGTTCGAACAGATCCGGGCAGGCATGCTGGCAAACCGGGCAGAGTTCTTCCGTTTCGTCCCTGAAAATCCGTTCTACGGCTACAATCTACCGGGGGCCAAGCCTTCGGAGGCAGTCATCGCGAATTGGTGGCGCCAAGGCATGATGGGCGGTGCCCTCGCTCATTACGAAACTGTCGCATCTTGGCTCTTGGATTACACCGATGATCTCAAGAAGATCACCGTGCCGGTGCTCGTGATGCACGGCGAGGCGGATCAAGTCGTCCCGTTCGCAAGTTCAGTGCCGCGGGCGGTCGATCTGCTTAAGAAAGGGTCGTTGAAAACTTATCCGGGGTATCCTCATGGCATGCTCACCACACATGCGGATGTCCTCAACCCCGACCTGCTCGCGTTCATCAAGTCTTGAGGACATGCCTTATGTATAGTCGCCTGTGGTAGACTTCCTTGCGAGGTGAAGAGAGAGGCGGTCGAAAGCTGCCTCTCTCTTTCACTTAGCGATTCTACAAATCGATGTGTTCAAACTTCCTCCCGCCGCAGCGCCTGCGACCAGACCGAGTGCCGCTTGTGATGGAATGGTGCGGTAGCTACGAACCCGCATTCGCTCTCAAGACCACCAGAGGAAATCTATGATCGATTATATAGCCGAAATTGGTTCACCGGTCGCTTGGTGCCCAGTTTTGTCCGCGGGCACTTCCACTAAGTAATTGAGCCGATAAGCTGATTGGCGATGGTGGGCCCGGCAGGATTCGAACCTGCGACCAAGCCGTTATGAGCGGCCGGCTCTAACCAGGCTGAGCTACAGGCCCACCTTGGCGGTTCCATAGCAGCAATTTTTCCAAAGCCAAATTCCTTTGCCCGTTCCGGGGCTTGCATCCGGTTGTCGCGGTGGGGGAAGGTCGCGCGGGCGAATAATTAGGAGTCTAAGGCTTTGGCAAAACTCTCTGGCAAGGTGGCATTGGTCACGGGGGCTGCAAGCGGCATCGGCAAGGGCTGCGCGATCCGGCTGGCGGAAGAAGGGGCCGCAGTTGTCGCAACCGATATTGATGCGGCAATGGGCGAAGACTGCGTAAAGGAGATTACGCGCAAGGGTGGAGCTGCGATCTTTCTCAAGCACGACGTGGCGAGCGAAGAGAACTGGATATCCGTGATCGCCGAAACCAAATCCCGTTTCGGCCGTCTCGATATTCTCGTCAACAATGCGGGCATCGCGATTGCGGGGCCGATCGCCGAATTGAGCCTGGCGGATTGGAAACGCCAGATGAGCATCAATCTCGATGGCGTGTTTCTCGGCACGAAACATGGGTTGCCGCTGATGCGCGCGGGCGGCGGCGGATCGATCATCAACATCGCCTCCACCGTGGCGCTCACCGGTTCGGGCAACATGCCGTCCTATTCCGCGACCAAGGGTGGTGTGCGCGCGTTCACCAAATCGGTCGCGTTGCAATGCGCGAGCGCGAAGGATGGCGTGCGCGTGAACGCGATCTACCCCGGTATCATCGACACGCCGGTCTACGGCAAGTTCGAAGGCGCGCCGCAGCATGGCGAAGGGGGCGCCAATACCAAACACATTTCGCGCGATCCCGAAGCGCTTTCGGCAAAGGTCGTGCCCATGGGCGTGCCCGGCCAGCCGGAGGATATTGCGGCGGGCGTCGTCTATCTCGCCAGCGACGAAGCGCGCTATGTTACGGGAACCGAACTGGTGATCGCGGGCGGGCTTGCCTGAGCTGCCGCAATTTGGCCGCGAGGCCCGCGCATCGTCTCAAGGTTCTCATTCAGAGAGGAGATTTCGAATGACGAAGAATCGAATGTCTCAAACCGCATTGGCCGCGTTGATGTTCGCAAGCATCCCCGCGCTTGCCGCAGCCCAGCCTGCGATGATGCCTCATCCGCATGTCTTATCCGTCTCAGGCCAGGGCGAAGTGCGCGCGATACCCGACCAGGCGCAACTGACGGCCGGCGTGGTAACGCAAGGCAAAACCGCCGCCGCGGCGCTTGCCGCCAATTCCACCGCGATGAACGAAGTGTTTGCGACGCTCAAGAAACGCGGCATCCCGGACAAGTCGATCGCCACTTCGAATTTCTCCATCAACCCGCAATATCCACCCTATCGCCAGGATGCGCCCAACGAAGACCGTTCGCGCATCGTCGGCTATGAGGTCTCCAACCAGGTCACCGCGATCGTGGACGACACATCGAAGGTGGGCACCATCCTCGATGCGCTCGTATCCTCCGGCGCCAATCAGGCGGGTGGAGTTAGCTTCAACATCCGCGATCCCAAACCGCTGATGAAACAGGCGCGCGAAGACGCCGTGAAGGAAGCCGTCGACAAGGCGCAGACGCTTGCCAAAGCAGCCGGCGTCACGCTGGGGCCGATCATGTCGATCAGCGAAGGCGGATACGTGTCGCCGATGCCGATGTTCGCAGCCAAGGTCGCGATGGCGGCCCCAATGGCCGCACCGCCGCCTGTTGCCGCCGGCGAGCAGAGCGTGACGGCAAACGTCAATATCACCTGGGAAATCCAGTAAACACACTTGTCATCGCACAACTTTGTCATCCCGGCCAAGCGATGCGAAAGCATCGCGCAGAGCCGGGACCTATCGTGCCGCTTCTCGATAGGTCCCGGATCGCGCTGACGCCCGTCCGGGATGACAATCGGGTTATGATGCCTACTTCTTCTGCAGCTCGTCGATCTGGTCCATGATATGCGTCATGCGCGCCAGCAGCGCTTCGTATGGCGCAGGCGTCGCCATATCGAGGCCCGCCTTCTTGTAGAGCTCATAAGGATAATCCGAGCCACCCGCCTTCAGCATGGTGATGAAGCGGTCGCGCGCGGGTTTGCCCTCATGCTCGATGGCGTTGGCGAACTGCGCCGCACCGGCCATCGACGTCGCATATTGGTAGACGTA
>DATKJT010000073.1:0-7937 GCA_035543495.1 Rhizomicrobium sp.
CAACACGATCAGGCCACACTCGTCGCTAGGCTATCGGCCACCGGCACCGCAGGCGTCGAACCCGTTCGTCACACCTCTGGAACAGGCTGCACCGATGCAATAAACTCTCTATCCCGCTGGTTCAAAATATCCGTCAGGTCAGGGCCACAATTATTTTCTCAGTCAGAATCCTTATACCCTCAATTCCTACGCTGGCTTCGGAGAAGCCTATTACGATGTGTTGCCCGACCTAAAGCTGACGGGAGGCTTGCGCTGGACGGACGATCAGAAACACTTCGTCGATATTCCGAGTGAGCTTCTCGTCGCCGGATATGGCTACGCCGATTCCGGCATCGTCGACCAGAATTGGCAAAAGATTACTGGCCGTTTCTCGGCAAATTGGTCGCCCAAGCTCGACTTCACCGATCAAACCCTACTCTATGGCTCTTATTCTCGCGGTTACAAAGCTGGCGGAGCCAATCCGCCAGGCGCCATCTTGGGCCTTTACAATGGGGCCGCCGGCGTTAACGGCATTCCGACCCATCCCCTGACGTTCGATCCGGAATATATACACGCCTTTGAAGTGGGTACGAAAAACACACTTCTTGATGGTGCGATCACATTCAACGCGAGCGCATTCTACTACGACTACAAGGGCTATCAGATTTCGGAGATCGTCGATCGCACGTCTATCAACTTGAATTTCGACGCGCATGTGAAAGGCGCGGAAGTCGAGGCCACCTATGAACCGTTGCCGGGTCTTCGCTTCAGGTTTGCCGGAGGATACGAGCATACACGCATCAATGACGGACAGTCGGCTATCGACTTGATGGACCGCACGGCAGGCCATGCAGGATGGATTGTGATGCGGCCATGGGTTCAGCAATCTTCGAACTGCATCATGCCCGTCTATGTTGCTGCTGCGCTGGCGCAAGTTTATGCAGGCAGCGGCGAAGGGGATGATGAGGCCACATCTGCATGCGGATATGCTTACTCAAGCCACCTCGATCCCGTACCTAGTCTGCCCTACGATTATTCTGGACATCCGACCAATTCGGGGAGAGCCCTTGCCCCTATACCGGCTGATTATCCCGGTTTCGACCCATTGAGCGTCGATCCGAACGCGCCCGCAAATGTCAACGAGGGATTGGGCCTTGCGCCCAATAACGGCGCGGGCTTCTCCAAGGATCTCGGCGGCAACGAGCTTCCAAATGCGCCGCCTTTCACGGTGTCTTTCTCCGCCGACTACACGATTCCGGTCACGTCGGATTGGGCGGCCACTTTTCATACCGACTATTACTGGCAGGATTATTCCTGGGCGCGGGTCTTCAACGACAACCCCTATGATCGTTTGCGGGGGTACACCAACATCAATCTTGCTCTGATCCTGACAAGCCAGAACGGTTGGCAGGTTATGGGATATGTGAAGAACATCTTCGATGTGACCGACATCACGGGCACGTTCCTCAATAGCGACGACAGCGGCCTGACCACCAATATCTTCCTCACCGACCCCCGCCTGTTTGGCGTGCGCGTCACAAAGAGCTGGTGAGCGCGATGGAAAAATCTTTCAAATCTGAAATTCCCTTTCCTCTCATGCGGGAAGGCCGTTCGCAAAAGATTATCAAGGGGGGACTGGGACAATGAGCGAACTTATTAACGGGTGTGGCCGCACGGCTTTCCGTGGTCAATTCCTCGCTACGGCGTCTGCGCTGGCGCTAGCAGCTTGCATCGCAGCAACAGATACCGCCAAAGCGGAAGATACCGATCGTCCCACCGTCTGGATCGAACTTGGTGGCCAGATGGAAATGTCGCAAGGAATGACAAGTCCCTTCACCGCGCCCTTTATGTCTATCACACCGACACCGGAGGTCTATCAGGGCGTTTCATTCACAGACAGCCAGAAGTCGGCGCGCTTCACTATCGGAGGTGAAGGCAAGATCACGATCCAGCCAGAAGATTCGGATTGGAAATTTTCCGCGGCCATCCGTTACGGGCGCTCCAATGCCACGCGGCACAAGCACAGCCAATCGCTGGCGGCGCCCATACGGTTCGACGGTTCGTTTTCCTATACCTACGCCGGCCAGCAGTATCATCAGACATACATATACACCAAGCAATTCGAGACCGCACGGATTGCCGATACGGAGACGCACAACAGCGAACAACATGTCGTGCTCGATTTCGTTGCGGGCAAAGACGTCGGGCTTGGCCTGTTGGGGCGTCATGATCTTTCCACCATCAGCGCCGGCGTTCGCTTCGCATCCTTCACCTCTCAATCGAAAGCGCTCATCACCGCACGGCCAGAGGTGTTGCCCTTCACGCAAATCATCCACACATCGTTCAATGGCAACCGGCCGTTCCTTCTGGCAAGCTTTCATCAATATACGATGGTGGCCTCAGCAACGAGAAGCTTTCGCGGCATAGGTCCGACAGTATCTTGGGATGCCTCGACAACGCTCTTGGGGCATGAAGATTCTGCCAAGCTGACATTCGATTGGGGCGTCAACGCGGCGGCGCTGTTTGGCCGGCAAAAAGCAAAGATCGACCATTCGACGCATTCGTATAAGGAAATGCAGGGCAACTTTGCTCCCACACCTTATGCGTCGCTTTATAATCACGTAGAACACACTGCCCGCTCACGATCCGTCGCTGTTCCCAATCTCGGTGGATTTGCCGGATTGTCGGTTAGGTACCCCAATGCCAAGGTCAGCTTCGGCTATCGCGCGGACTTCTTCTTCGGCGCCATGGATACCGGCATCGACGAACGCCACACCAAGGATGTCGGCTTCAGCGGTCCCTACGCCTCGATCAGCGTCGGGCTCTGAGCCGCCAATCATCCGCCGCCGGGCCGCGATGCAGAATTGATGGGTGCGTGCCAAAGGGGATCGCTCTACATAGGTGGGGCAATCCCCTTTGGGCGTTTCCTTGGCCGCCTCCCACCACCGCTCCGCGCTCACGCCCGCCCATGCGCTGCTCACGCTGGCCGTCATGCTCGTCTGGGGCACGAATTTCGTGGTCATCAAGATCGCGCTCGGTCATCTGCCGCCGCTGTTCTTCGCCACGCTGCGTTTCTTCTTCGTCGCGTTCCCGCTTGTCTTCGTGCTCAAGCGGCCCAACCTGCCGTGGGCGCGGCTGGCGGCCTACGGCGTGCTCATCGGCGGCGGTCAGTTCGGCTTTCTTTTCGTCGCGATGAAATCGCAGATCTCGCCGGGCCTCGCCTCGCTGGTGGTGCAGGTGCAGGCGTTCTTCACCATCGGCCTGTCGATGTGGTTCACGGGCGAAAAGGTGCGCCCGTTTCAGTGGGCGGCACTTGCGCTCGCCGTGCTGGGTCTGGGCGTCATCCTCGAACACACAGGCGGCGATGCCACGCCGCTTGGCTTGTTGCTCGTCGTGCTGGCCGCGCTCTCCTGGGCGGGCGGCAACACGGTGCAACGCGCCGATCGTCCGGCCAACATGCTGGCCTATGTCGTGTGGTCCGCGCTCTTCGCCGTGCCGCCGCTCTTTATATTGTCGCTTGCGTTCGAAGGCTGGCCCGCCATCGTGCACGGTTTCGAAGACGCCGATGCGCTCACCTGGGCCGCCGTCATCTATCAATCCGTCGGCAACACGATGTTCGGTTACGGAAGCTGGGGCTATCTGCTCTCGCGCTATCCGGCGGCAACCGTTTCGCCCACCGCGCTTCTCGTTCCGGTGTTCGGCATGGGCGCCAGCACCTGGTTTCTGGGCGAAAGCCTGCCCGCGTGGAAGATCGTGGCCGCCGTTCTGGTCATGAGCGGCCTCACGCTCAATGTCTTCTGGCCGATGCTGCGCCGCCCCGCCGCCGCTTGAACTGCCGAATACAGGCGTTTCGTGGCAGATTTGAAACAGGCGGGAAAGCTCGCTCGTGCCCCGTAAGCCCTTCAAGAAATTGCACGAACGCAATGGCTGACGCATGCGTCACGCATCAACCTCACTTATTAAATGCTTGTCAGAATCGCACTCCGCGCGCAGGATTCGTGCGTCCAAACGGCTCTTAACGCCGAAGGAGGAGCGATGCAGGTCAAACACATTCTTCGCGAGAAGGGCCGCGAAATCATCTCCATCACATCCGATGCCACCTTGTCGGAAGCCGCCCGTCTTCTGGCGCGCCGGCGCATCGGCGCGGTGCTCGTGCTGGGCGAAGACGGTTCGCTTGCGGGCATCCTGTCGGAACGCGATGTGGTGCGTGCGGTGTCGGATGAAAGCGTGGCGGCGCTCGCAAGGCCCGTCAGCAGCTTCATGACGCGCGATCTCACCACCTGCAGCGAGGAAGATACGGTCGATGGCCTGATGGAACTGATGACCAACGGCCGTTTCCGCCATGTGCCGGTCATCACCGAAGGCCGCCTCGTCGGCATCATCTCCATCGGCGATGTGGTGAAAACGCGCATCGAAGAAACCGTGCGCGAAGCCATCTCCTTGCGCGAATACATCGCCACGGGCTGAAAAAAGATCGCACGCGGAGCCGCGGAGGATCGCGGAGCACTTGCGCCTCTGTGTGAAACGTTGCCGCGCGCTTTGCGCGCAATTTCTCTTTTTGGCTTACGCCATGGAAATTTGGCTTTTCTCCGCGTCGTCCGCGTCTCCGCGTGAGACCCCTTAACGGAACCCGCTCCATGGAACCGCGTTGTCTGGAATGGTCCATGGAGAGGAACCCCATGTCATTCTGCAAATTGCTGCTTGGCGGCGCCGCGGCCGCCCTCATCGTTTCGCCGGCCGTCGCCGAAGAAAATTACTATCACCAGAACCCCACGCCGCAGGAACAGGCGCAGACGCAATCTCTCAACGATGCCGCGCAGCCCGGCACTGTCGCGCCCGCGGCGCAAGCCCAATACGATGCGCAACAGCAGGAATACCAGCGCCAGCAGGCCGACTATCAGGCCAAGCGCGCCGATTATGAAGCGCAGCGCGAACATTACGAACATCAACGCGCCCATTATGCGGCGCAGCGCGAAGCGTATTACGCGGAAGTCTCCGGCGATCCGTGGCTGGATCCCACCGTCGCTCCGCCGCCCTGGCCGGATGAAGTCAATCTCACCCGCCTTTATGTGATCTCCGATCCCGCGCGCGAACTCGCACGCGCTCCGCTTGTCGATGGCGACGGCCATTGGGTCGGCCGCGTGCACGACGTCGAAACCGACGATGGCTATGCGCGCCGCGTGAAGGTCTATCTCTATCGCGATCACCGTTATGTGTGGCTGCGCCCGTCGCTGCTGCGTTACGATGCGTCGGATGGCGTGCTCTACACCCATCTCGACCACGCCGATCTGGTCGACATGCCGGGCTACAACGCCTGAGGCATGTGTAAGTGTGTTCCCTCTCCCCCAGAGGGGGGAGAGGGCTAAGTGTATGCAAACTTCCGCAACACGCGCGCAAATTGATCGGTATCTTCCACAAACGCCGAATGTCCGCCCTTCAACAGCGCGACCGTCGGCATCTTCGCCGTCATCGCCGCCGCGCGTGAACCCGACCATGGAATAAGCCGGTCGCTTTTGGCCCAGGCGAAGAGGATGGGACAGGTCACCTTCGCCACCAGCCCGCGAATGTCGGCTTGCGGCTCGGCAAAACCTTCCCACGCCTGCCGCAGTTTCGGCGCCAGTTCATAGCCCGCGGCGATGATGCGCTCGCAATGCTCCTTCGGCGCGCGCGGCAAAACCATCTGCGAATAATAAAAGCGATAGGCCGGCCCAAACCATTTCTTCCGCAATTCGCCCGCGCGGAAGAACGCCGCCATCCGCCCGATCGCAAACCGCGTCGCGCCGTTGAGGGGGCGCAATCCGCCGGCATTGCAAAGAACAAGTCCGCCGATCTCCTCGCCGCGCGCCGCCGCAACCGTCAAAGCCGTGGCCCCGCCGATGGAATTGCCCAGCAGGATCGGCTTCTCCAGCTTCAACGCATCGAGCAATCGCATCGTCACATCGCCATAATGTCTGGCGCTCGGCGCGATGCCGTCGTCTGGCGAGAGCCCGTGCCCCGGCCAATCCACCGCGACGATCTCGAACGCATCGCCTACCTTCGCGGCCAGCCCGTCGAAATCCCGCGCGCCATGCGCGATTGCGTGCAGGCAGACGAGCGGCCGCCCGCGCCCGCGCCGCATGACGGCCAGTTGCGTTCCGCCCGCATCGATCATCTCAAACGGCGCCTGCGCCCCCAATGCCGCGCGCGCCGATCCCCAATCCGCCATGGCCTTCCTCCGCATTAAGTGATATGCATATCACTTAATGACGACGCCTCGCAAACGCATCCCGGAAGAAACCCGCACCCGGCTCGTCGCCGCGGCGGAAAAGGAATTCAACAGCCGCGGCTTCGACGGCACCGATACCAATCGCATCGCGAAGAAAGCCGGTTACGCGCCGCAAACCTTCTATCGCCATTTCCCGGACAAAACGGCGATCTTCCTTGCGGTCTACGATCGCTGGTGGCGCGCGGAATCTTCCGCACTCGCCCAATCCAAAGCGCGCAACGCGAAAGACGCCGCAAAAATCGCGCTCGAATTTCACACGCGCTGGCGCGTCTTCCGCCGTTCGCTGCGCCATCTCGCAATCGTCGATGCGAAAGTTCGCAAAGCCCGCACGCTGGCGCGCACAGAACAGATCGAAAGATGGAAGAAGGCGGGTTCGCGCCGCTCGCACGCCGATCTTGCGGCCGCACTTCTCGCCGCCGAACGCCTGTTGGATGCCGCGGCGGAAGGGGAACTTGCCGACCTGGGCCTGAAGCCGCCCGCCATCCTCGGCCTTGCCGCCGCCGCCATGGCCGGCCTCATGCGGCAAAAGGGTCTGTAAGCCTTTGATCCTGCGGTGAAAACAACCTTAAAGCCGCCCGCTTACGTAATAAAGTTTCAAAGCGGCATCCAGACCACGGATTCCCTTGTGCCCACGCGCCCTCGCACCACATCAGTTAGGGTTTTCGGGCAACAATCCGCCGCTGCGAAATGCGGCCAAAATGGCGGTTTTCGGTCATCCACAGGCGCTGAAATTTTTTTGTTTTTAGCGTTTGACACAGCCGGTTAGCCCCCCTATACACCGCGCCCACGCCGCCCGCCGGGCTTGCCTTGCGGGCGGTGTTGTTTCTCTGCCAGAATGAAAATTCGCGCCGAAAAACAGCTCTTTGACATTGTGATTCGAGGAAGGGGAACGTGGGCGACGGCTCGGTCGCATCGCGTATGATTTCGATCGTCAGATCGGCATCATGCGTAAATGAATCGAGCCATTTCTAAGCTCGCGTTCTTCTGCAAACACAAACATGTATGTTTCGGTGTTTCGGACCTGTGACGGGACCGAAATGCCAAAACCTCGTCATGTAGGTATTTGCGAACAACGAACGTGAAGTGTTTGAGATGGTTCAGGATCAAAACATGAGAGTTTGATCCTGGCTCAGAACGAACGCTGGCGGCAGGCCTAAAACATGCAAGTCGAGCGCCCAGCAATGGGAGCGGCGGACGGGTGAATAACACGTGGGAATGTACCTTTCGGTACGGAACAACTCAGGGAAACTTGAGCTAATACCGTATGCGCCCTAACGGGGAAAGATTTATCGCCGAAAGATCAGCCCGCGTTGGATTAGCTTGTTGGTGAGGTAACGGCTCACCAAGGCGACGATCCATAGCTGGTTTGAGAGAACGATCAGCCACACTGGGACTGAGACACGGCCCAGACTCCTACGGGAGGCAGCAGTTGGGAATCTTGGACAATGGGCGAAAGCCTGATCCAGCCATGCCGCGTGAGTGATGAAGGCCTTCGGGTTGTAAAGCTCTTTTGCCAGGGATGATAATGACCGTACCTGGAGAATAAGCCCCGGCTAACTTCGTGCCAGCAGCCGCGGTAATACGAAGGGGGCTAGCGTTGTTCGGAATTACTGGGCGTAAAGCGTGCGCAGGCGGTTTCTCAAGTCAGGGGTGAAAGCCCGGAGCTCAACTCCGGAATTGCCTTTGAAACTGT